>JBBQTD010000025.1:0-41157 GCA_038234715.1 Lysobacterales bacterium
CTCGACCAGACCGCTTTCGGTCTGCACAGGCATGGCTGATGCCGTTGATGTGAGCCCAGCTAGACCCGCGAGCAAGAAGGCCATAGCCTGAACAACCAGACGAAGACTATCGAATCTGCGGAACATCCCTGAAACAGAGCTGGAGCGATGACGCATTAACCTCTGCACTCCCACTCTCCCGTCGTCGACGATGAGACACAGTCTGTCCGGCAACGGCGGCAGGCAACAGACCTGTCCGTCCCGCACCACGTCCCACTCGTCACAAATGTGACGAACCGGTGCATTTCGTGGACAGCCCGCATCCGTCGTCGCAAACTAACCCGATCGTGATCGCCTCCATCACTTCCGAAATTCGACGGCGCACCCGTCCGATGCCCGGCTGGCTCCAGCCGGTCCTGTACGGATTCGCCTACTGGCTGGTCTTCCTGCTGGTGCTGGAACCCGACAACCTGCTGCGCTCCTGGCAGGCGGGATACCTGTTGCCATTGGGACGTGAGGTGACGCGTATTTCCGGCGCTGCGTTGCTCGGTGCAACAATGGCAGCGCCTGCTCAATGGTGGCTGACCCGCAATTTTCCCTTGCTCCGCCCACCTCGCTGGCCTCATGCCTTGATCCACCTGGCCGGCAATGCAAGCCTGGCGTTCGCATTGATCGTCGCCAGTTGCTTCCTCGCCGCATGGGGATTCGAGGGACGCTTGCTGCCGTCGCTGGCCGAGGTGTGGGGACAGCTCGTTTCCAATTGGACGCTGCTCGTTTTCGCCCTGTGCGCATTCACCGCCATCGCGCATCTGGTCGGGCTTTTTCAACCCGTGGAAGACGTGAAGATCCCACCTGTCGAATCCGAACGCGCGACGCGGGTTCCGATCAAGACTGGGGGCCGCCTGCGCTTTGTGGAACAGGCCAACATCGACTGGATGGAGTCGCAGGGAAACTATTTGGCACTGCATACGGGCCCCAACACGCAGTTGATCCGCCGCACCCTGACCGACTTCGAGGCAGCACTCGATGCAGGCCGGTTCGTTCGAATCCACAGGCGGGTCATCGTCGCCGTCGATCGCATCCGGGAGATGAAGCCTCTCACCAATGGGGATGCAACACTGCAGCTGCTGGATGGCCAGGAATTGCGCGTGAGCCGCCGCTATCGCGAGACAGTTCGCGAGCGTTGGGCCAGACGTTAGTCGAATGCCAGCGCGTCCAACAGCGAATTTGTGTACCAATCGCCACTGAAGCCGCACCCGAAAGCTGTCGCTTGAGACCGGCAACTATGGGTCGAAAGCAGCTGCCACCACCGGCGCGCTGACAATGGGTTGGCGGAATCGTGATCACAGCCAGACAGTGCAAGCATCCGCAAGCTGGTCCAGGCAAGCTGCGCAGACGGCCGTCTCCGACTTCAAGTCAATCAAGGCATGGTGCCCAACCCGTCTGTGCCGCCCGCGAGGTTGGTCCAGGCAAATTGCCCAGACGGCCTTCTCCGACAGCAAGTCGGTCAACGCAAGCTGCCCGGACGGCCTTCTCCAACAACAAGTCGCTCAAGGCAAGCTGCCCACACGGCCTTCTCCGACTGCAAGTCGGTCAAGGCATGCTGCCCAGACGGCCTTCCCAGACTGCCAGTCGATCAAGGCATCCTACCTGTCGGTCCAGACCGACCTGCAGTCGGACGAGGCATCCTTGCAGTCGGTCCTTGCCGACTTGGAGTCGATCAAGGGAATCTTGCGATCGGACGTGACCGATGTGCGGTTGTTCGAGGGCTTGATGCGGGTTGCGAAGGGTTCGTGCACTTCGCCGAGGCAACTTTGGGCGCGGATCCTTCCCCACCACACGCAACGCTTTCCCGAATGATCGGCCGGGATCCTACAGCGTCGTGAAGGGACAGCCCGTCTTCGTACGCAGCTCGTCTTCGGTCACTCCATCCGCCTTCTCGAGCAGCACCAGGCCCTGCGGCCCGACATCGAACACGGCAAGCTCGGTGATGATGCGGTTCACCACGCCGACGCCGGTCAGGGGCAGCGTGCATTGGGGGAGGATCTTGTGTTCGCCGCTCTTGGCGGTGTGCTCCATCAGCACGACGACGCGCTTGACGCCAGCGACCAGGTCCATCGCGCCGCCCATGCCCTTGACCATCTTGCCCGGGACCATCCAGTTCGCGAGGTCGCCCTGGTCGGTGACCTGCATCGCACCGAGGATCGCGAGGTCAATGTGGCCGCCGCGGATCATCGCGAAGCTGTCGTGGCTGCCGAAATAACTCGCGCCGAGGCGCGCGGTGACGGTCTGTTTTCCGGCATTGATGAGATCCGCATCGACTTCCTCGTCAGTGGGAAACGGGCCGATGCCGAGCAGGCCGTTCTCCGACTGCAGCCACACGTCCATCCCGTCGGGGATGAAGTTGGCGACCAGCGTCGGCAAGCCGATGCCGAGATTGACGTAGGCGCCGTCAGTGAGTTCGAGCGCGGCGCGTTGCGCCATTTGGTCGCGGGTCCAGGGCATGGGGTTCGATCCTTCGTTGTCTTACGCGGAAGCCGCACGCACGGTGCGCTGTTCGATGCGCTTTTCGGGAGTTGCATTGACCACGATGCGATCCACGTAGATGCCGGGTAAATGCACGTGATCCGGATCGATCGCACCAAGCTCGACAAGCTCCTCGACTTCCACCACGCAGACCTTGGCGCACATCGCCACGGCCGGATTGAAATTGCGCGCGGTCTTGCGGAACAGCAGGTTGCCGGAACGGTCGGCCTTCCACGCCTTGACCAGCGACACGTCCGAGCGCAATGCGGTCTCGAGCACGTAGTGGTGCCCGTCGAACTCGCGCGTCTCCTTGCCTTCGGCGACGATCGTCCCGTAGCCGGTGCGCGTGAAGAACGCCGGAATGCCCGCGCCACCCGCACGCATGCGCTCGGCGAGCGTGCCCTGCGGATTGAATTCGAGTTCCAGTTCCCCGCTGAGATATTGGCGTTCGAATTCCTTGTTCTCGCCGACATACGACGAAATCATCTTCTTGATCTGCCGCGTTCCGAGCAACTGTCCGAGACCGAAACCATCGACGCCGGCGTTGTTGGAGATCACGGTCAGGCCCTTCACGCCCGAATCGTGCAGCGCCAGGATCAACGCCTCGGGGATTCCGCACAGGCCGAAGCCGCCGACTGCAAGCGTCTGGTTGTCGGCAACCAAGCCGCGCAGTGCCTCATCGGCGCTGGCGTAGAGCTTGTTCTTCGAGGTGGACTGGCTGCGCGACGCGGCACCGATCTGGGCCATATGGAAACTCCCCGCGAAACAGCAAACATAGCATGTGGGCAAAACCGCGCTTGAGCTTCCGCAAGGGGCTGGATCTCTGCCTGAGCGCGGGCGAATCTTCAGGTGTTGGGATTGCGAGGGACGGAACCAGTAGCGCTGTGGCTGTGGCTTGCAAGATCGGTGGCACGGGCATTCATTCGCGCGTACGCCCTGCATCGATCCCACGAAACAATCAGATCGGCGCTCCTAGCGCTCGCGCCGTCTTGACGAGCGGAAGCATCAGCGCCCGCAGCCACGGCCGCCGATTCACCGCCGGCCTGAGATCCTCAGCTTTCAAATGTGCGTGGAACCTCACGACGTCGCGCAAATCCTTCCAAAACGTCCGGTGAGGCACTTCCTCATCGTGGGGCAGGCCGATTTCCGGGAAACCTGCAAACCTGCGCAAGCCATTCCTGGCATTCAGAGTTGCTTGCAGAAACCCATGTCCAAACCACCGGTCGGGCTCGAGATGGCAGCCCTCGGCCCACTCGTTCCATGCATTGATGAAGATCAACTCATCGGGCCTTCCGGATTGCTTCACGAGATCGATGGTGGAGGCAAGCCAATATTCATAGTTGTCGGGCACCCCATTGAGCACGACCAGCGCACGCTCCTTGGTGCGGGCGGTATTGTCCCAGGAGGGGAATACGCCCTTGAAAACCCATGCATCGCCGTAGGTGCGATCGATGTACGACTGTGCGATTTGGTCGAATTGCATCACGTGGCCGCGAAATTCATTGTGGAATTTCATCTGCGGATTGACGTTGGCAGACTGAAGATTGTGTGGTGGAAACTCGACTCCGCTATCGAAGCCGAACTGTTCGTGGTCCCGATTGCCATGGGTCAACGAAGCCGAGACGTGAAGTTCTCCCAGGCCGTTCTCGCGGCAGTAACTACGCCAGGTTTCAAGCGTCTTTCGTGCATCGGGCAGGTGCTGCGGTCGATAGACAATCAGGTAAAGCCTGCCATCGACGCGGATATACCGCGGGTCCTTGAAAAATGGCACCAGGGATTTTATGAAATTCAGGTCGTCATCAGGCAGGTACTGCTGTGCAATCAAGACTTCGTGCTCGGCGGCATCCCATCGACGCGTCCAGTTCTCATTGGCCCAGCTCAGGCAAAACGGCATGTCGCTGTCAGGATCGGCCAGCATGTCGTCCAGCGGAGCATTCAGGATGCGCTTGCCGGAAAACCAGTAGTAGTGGTAGCAGAAGCCGTCCACTCCATACTTCTTGGCCATCTCGATCTGATCGTGCCTGGTTTCGCGCACGCGCAGATCATAAAAACCGAAATCACTGGGCAGGTGGGGTTGGCGATGGCATTCGAACAAAGGCTCGGCCTTGGTTACATTCGTCCATTCGGTGAAGCCCTTGCCCCACCAGAGATCGTTCTCCGACGTCGGATGAAACTGGGTCAGGTAGAAGGCGATCAGCCTGGGGTTCTGGCGCTCGTTCGAACCTGGCTGCAAATCGCCGTTTCCCGGCTTTGCCTGAGGCATCGTCACAGCTTTATACCCAGCCGTTTGAAGCCCTTGCGGATGCGTTGTTTGAGCTGTGGGCTCAGGCGCGCGCCAATTCGCGACTTCCACGACACACCAGTAAAAAGAGGGGGATGATATTCCCGCCTCACCGGTGCAAGCGGCACCGCATCCCCTGCGCGATCCAGCGGAATCGCCTTGACGACCACCTGGTATACCTCGGAATGATTGCTGCTCATCAGCGCCTCCTGCACCGGCGCTGAAAGCATCGACCAGCCCGCCGCAAACTCGGTATCCTTCGGCGCCGTGATGACGTACTTGGCTTCGACAATCTTCAGGCCGGCCTGGGCAAACAGCGCCTCGATATTCTTGAGCCCAAAGAAACGGATATGCGTACGATCGAGCAAACCCCAGTCGCGATACTCAAAGTCCCCGTTGATGAGGCAGGACATCACTGCCGCATGGCCAACATGGGGCAATGAAATCACCAGGTAGCCATCCTGGTTGATCAGCGGAGCCATCCGCCGCAACGTATTCCACGGATCGTAAAGGTGTTCAAGCACATCGGCTGCCACCACCACGTCGAATGTCTGGGAGCCTTCCAACAGGCTGGGCCAATCGCTGGAATTGAGATCGGCCTGGATTACCTGAACGCAAAAAGGCCCTACCTTCTTGATGGCCGAGGGATCGAGCTCCATGCCCGTCATCAGGCAGCCGTTCTGTTGCGCAAGGATCCTGGTGATCGAGCCGGGTCCGCAGCCGACTTCAAGGACGCGCTTGCCGTTACCCACCATGCGCACCACGTGAGCAGGTGCCGTCTGTGCGCCGGCATCGACGTCGTATTCGTAGTTGTGGCGTTCGTCCATCTTGCAAACCTTTTTTAGGTAGTCAACTCTTGAATCAATGCAGCAGCGGGAACATCACTCATCCTGTGCGCAAGAACTTCACTACGGTTTTTCTTTAAAACACGACGGTCTTTTCTTTGAAACACGCTGAAAAAAATGATCTGGCCGCTCTTTAAGTGGCTTTTCTCCCGGCGCTGCCGGTCGGCGCCTGCTTGCCATTGAAAAAAGTCTTTATGGAACGCAGCGGCTTGGTGATGCGCCAACTGGAAGACGCGTACAGGCCTGCGATGACCTGCTTGAGCACGTCCACTTCGCTGTTGCGCTCCGTCAGGGTCTGGTCGAGCGCTTCCACGGCACTGCGCCTCTCGATTAAGGCGTCGCTGAGCTCGCCCGCATGCGCGGCTTGCACAGCCAGTGAAAGATTGAGTTCTTCCACGGTCCTATCGCGCTCCGCCAGCGAACGATTGAGCGCTTCGATTGCACCATCCCGTTCCATCAGAGAATGGCTCAGCCCGCGCATCGCGCTGTCCCGCTCCGCGAGTGACCGCTCGAACGCCTGCACCGCGGCATCGCGCTCTGCCAGCGACTGATTGAGCAATACCACTGTGCCGTCGCGCTCCGTCAATGACCGACTTAGAACGGCGATGACATTCCGGTTCAGATCGATCAAGGCCTGCTTGAGACGAACCATTTGCATTTCAGGCGACGCAACCTTCGAGCCCTTATCCAACCTTGCGCCTTCCTGCATCGCTGCGTCCGATTTTCGCCAGTAAACACCGACTCCATCAATTTCGATTACTTCCGGCTGAATGCCAATGCCATTGCAATAGTCCTTTACGGCTGCCTTGCAGGCAGGCACCACATGGTAATCATCGATGATCACGTAACCGCGATGGGACAGCTTGGGGTAGAGGCTGACTAGCGCGTCCATCGTCGATTCGTACATGTCGCCGTCCAGCCGCAGCAATGCCAGTCGCTCGGCAGGCGCGGTCGGCAATGTGTCCTTGAACCAACCCTTCAGGAATTTTGTCTGATCATCCAGCAAGCCGAAGCTGCGAAAGTTTTGCTGGACTTGTTCAAACGATATTGCAAGTTGCTCGTAGACGTGAAAATCCGATCCCGCATCGGCCGGGTATTCCTGGTCATTGGGCGCCGGCAGCCCCGCAAAGGAATCGGCGACCCACACCCGTCGATCGGCGTCGCCGTGCGCATACAGAATTGCCCGCATCATGATGCACGCGCCGCCTCGCCATACGCCGGTCTCCATGAAATCGCCTGGAACGTCCTCGGCCAGGGCTGTCTCGGTCAGGGTCCGCAGATTGGCCATGCGTTTTGAACCGATCATGGTCAGCGCATGTGCCGGCCAGTCCAGCCCGTGTTCGCGTAGGTGGGAATCGAAGGTGTTGGCGCCGAATGGCGCGCGCGCCACATCGCGGAAGATCACCCCGGTCAGGCATGATTCCATGAGGTCGAGATACTCTTTCCGCAACTGCTGGAGCTTGTCGTCAAACATTTCGCATTATTTTCCTAGCCTGGAACAAATTCTCCAGTGTGCCGGCCGTTTATTTTTCAAGCGCAACATCCGATAGCACGTCGACGACAGGTTGCCGGGGCACGTCAACGGGGCGAGCAACATTTGCATATTACGCGCCTTCAGGACCAAGCTGGAGGGAACGCCGTGGACAAAGG
Source organism: Lysobacterales bacterium (assembly GCA_038234715.1). Taxonomy (GTDB): domain Bacteria; phylum Pseudomonadota; class Gammaproteobacteria; order Xanthomonadales; family Xanthomonadaceae; genus SZAS-103. Next base: position 7,282 of record JBBQTD010000025.1, read on the forward strand.
CGAGCGATACTCCATCCGATACGTCACATTGAGTGGCATTTGCAGATCATCCCGTCGGCATCATCTTGGCCTACGGTACTCCCGCCGCTATATTCGCACCGCGACTGGAGATGGGATATTCAAAATTCCCATGCGTGTCGGCGCAGGAATCCCCCAACCCGGACTTCGTTCACTGAGCGGGCTCAGGGCAGGGATTCGATCGCTGTTTCCTGGTCCGCCGGCGGCTCGACCCGTTACGCCAGCGAGGCGCTCGTCGCGACGCCCAACGAAAGTGCAACGGCCGGCTTTGGGTGCGGGTCGCTCAGCAAAGTGTTTCGCAAGCGGCCATGAAGCACCTCGGATCAGTCGACCTTAAGACTTACTTTCTTGAAGGGAATGCCAACCAGCCCGTGACCTGGTCTCTTGGTAGACACGCGGATGACGATCGCATCATGCAGCCAGTGGTGTTGAACGTGCACTTCCGGAGTGCCATCGGCGATCGCAACCGTCATCGTATAGTCGCCGTTGGACAGCATCGGCAACGAAAACACAAATCTGGCCGTAATCGACTGCCCCGATGCGGCCGGCACCGCGCCGGCGGCATCAAACGTATTTTCCCCGAACAACGCCTGTCCGAGTCGGTCTTTCACTAGGAAACCGATGATCGGGCTGTGCAACGGCGAGTAAGCAATCGCCGTGACCTTCAGTTCAATATGTTCGCCACCGACAAAGGATGCATAAACCTGTCCATTGCCATCGGTGATACCGACCGAGACCAGCTTCGCCAGGTTGGTTGTCCATCCTTCCGAATTCACGATGTTGTCGAAAAACGATACCTGGACTGCCGGATCGAGCGTCGGCGAGACCACCCATTCCGGATTGGTCTTGTCGACGCCCACCGTCTCGATACGGATGGATTCTCCAACTGCTATCTGCATGCATTCACGATTGTAGGCGTCGGTGATTTCCCTGGCATTTCCGTACATCCGGATGATGCCCTTGTCGAGCCATACGGCAGACTCGCACAGGTTCAACACACTTCCCACGTCGTGGCTTACGAACAACAAGGTCCCGTTCCGCATGAAAGTGCGCAGGAAACGCATGCACTTCTGGGTGAAAACGGCGTCGCCGACCGCCAATGCCTCGTCGATGACAAGGATTTCCGCATCGGCATGAGCGATCACTGCAAATGCCAGGCGCAGGTACATGCCGCTCGAATAGGTCTTGATGGGCTGTTCGATGAAGTCACCGATTTCGGCGAAAGCGACGATGTCGTCGTAGCGAGCGTCGACCTCCTCGCGGCTCAGGCCAAGGACCGCACCGCTCATGTAGATGTTTTCGCGACCGGTGAACTCGGGATTGAAACCACTGCCAAGTTCGAGCAGGGCAGCGACCCGCCCATTGACCTCGACAGTTCCGCTGGTGGGAGTCAAGGTCCCGCAAATGATCTGCAACAGGGTGGATTTCCCGGAGCCGTTGCGGCCTATCACACCGAGGGTCCCGCCCTTTCGGACATCCAGGGAGATGTCGTGCAACGCCCAGAACTCGCGGTAATGGCGGCTCTCCGGTCGACCCAACAGGCGTTGGACGCGCGGCAGGATCGACTGTTTCAGACGATCTTCCGGACGACCGTAGATCTGAAAGCACTTCGAGAGATTCGCAACCCGGATTGCGCTCGCATCAGATGGGCCGACGAGACTCGACGATGCGTCGCGAGATGCCGCGTCAGAGGACATCGGCGAACCCCTTGCGCGTTAACTGGAACCATCTGAACCCGATGCCGGCCACCAGCAGGGCCACTGCGCTGTACAACGCCAACCCGGGCCAATCCGGCATTTCGCCGGCAAACAATACCCCACGCGCCTGTTCGATTATGAAGGTCAATGGGTTGATGTACAGCCATCTGCGGTAGGGTTCTGGCAGTGCCGTGATCGGATAGAACACTGGCGCCATGTACATCAGGACCGTCGTGAAGATCCCAGTGACCTGCGCAACGTCGCGGATGAAGACTCCGGTGGCCGCAAGTACCCAGGCGAATCCCATCGTCAGCGGCACCAATGGCAACAACACTATCGGCAGCCACAATGCGGTCAGCGGAACGCCCCCACCAAATAGCATTTGTGCCAGCAACAGGATCGCAAGGCTGACAGCCGCATGGAACAATGCGGATCCGATGACGATCCACGGCAGAATTTCCAGCGGAAACACAACTTTCTTGACGTAGTTGGCGTTGCCCAGGATCAGGCCCGGCGCCTTGTTGATGCCCTCTGCCAGCAGGGCATGCACGATGACGCCGGCGAACAGCCCCAGGGCGAACTGGATCCGCGTCGTCGGCACGCCGGGCCCCCAGCGTGCCTTGAATACGACCGAAAACACGAACGTGTAGACCGCCAGCATCAACAATGGATTGAAAAACGACCAGGCCAGGCCAAACAGCGATCCTCGATAGCGACCGAGCACTTCCCGTCGTGTCATCTGAACGATGAGCTGCCGGTTGCGCCAGAGGCTTAGGTACATCTCTCCGAAGCCTGCAGGGACTGGCGCATGCGGGTTCATCGACGACAATTCCTGCCCATGACTGCGACAGAGCTTTGGCCAGACCGGCTCATTCCGTACCTCAAGTTGTTACGGGTGACGCTGCAGGTCATCGAATTCAGGCGAGAATTCGTTGCAGTTCGTCGCGAAGGTCGGCGACGTCCTCGACGCCGACCGACAAGCGGACGAGGTCGTCATCGATTCCAAGGGCCGCGCGGCGCGCGGCCGGAACTGATGCATGGGTCATGATCGCCGGATGGTTGATCAAGCTCTCCACGCCGCCGAGCGATTCGGCGAGTCCGAACAGCTTGCACTGCTCCATCATTCGCGTTGCCGCCGGTAGTCCACCGCGCACATGGACCGAGATCAATCCGCCGAAACCATCCATCTGCCGCTTCGCGAGCTCGTGCTGCGGATGTGACGGTAGACCCGGATAGATGACCTTCCTGATTGCCGGATGCGTATCCAGCCACTGGGCAAGTTCGAGCGCGTTGGCGCAATGCGCGCGCATGCGCAGGTGCAAGGTCTTCAATCCGCGCAACGCGAGGAAGCTGTCGAACGGCCCCTGGATGCTGCCGATAGCGTTCTGCAAGAACGTCATCTGCTCGGCGAGTTCGGCGTTGTCGCCGACGATCGCGACGCCGCCGACCATATCGGAATGGCCGTTGAGGTATTTCGTCGCCGAATGCATCACGATACTCGCACCGTGCTCGAGCGGGCGCTGCAGCATCGGCGAGCAGAACGTGTTGTCGACGACGAGGATCAGTCCGTGCTTCCGCGCGAACGCGCCGAGCTTCGCGAGGTCGACGACTTTCAGCATCGGATTGGTCGGCGTCTCGGCCCAGATCATCTTCGTGTTCGGCTTGAGCGCCGCCGTGAGCGCCGCCTCATCATTGAGATCGATGAAGCTGAAATCCAGTCCGGCCGAACGCTTGCGCACGCGCTCGAACAGCCTATACGTGCCGCCATAGACGTCGTCCATGACGACCACGTGGCTACCGCTGTCGAGCAGTTCGAGGATCGTCGACGTCGCCGCGAGTCCCGACGCGAACGCGAAGCCGCGCGTGCCGCCTTCGAGGTCGGCGATGCAGCGCTCCCAGGCGAAACGCGTCGGATTGTGCGAGCGCGAATACTCGAAGCCCTGGTGCACGCCCGGGCTCTGCTGGACGTAGGTCGAGGTCGCATAGATCGGCGTCATGATCGCCCCGGTGGACGGGTCGGGCGACTGGCCGGCATGGATCGCGCGGGTGCCGAGGCCTTGCTTTCGTGAATCTGTCGTCATGGTTTCGCTTCTGTTGGAAAGTGCGACATGGATGTCAATACTTGATCTTCGCGGTCATGGAGGACTGCAGAAATGAGTGTCGCTGATTGATCTTCGCGGTCATGGACGACCGTAAAAGTTACTGTACGCGCCGACGCAAATAGTTCAGCAGATCGATGCGCGTGATCAGGCCTAGGAAGCGCGCACCATCCTTGACGATCGCGACTTGGCCACGGTCGAACACCGGCAACAGCGACTCGATCGGCGATTTCACATCGAGCACGTCGAGCTTGGTCACCATCGCGGTCGAGACCGGATCGCGGAAGCGCGTCTCGTCCCCATAGACGTGCAGCAATACGTCGGATTCGTCGACGATGCCGATAAGTTCCTCCGCGTCCATCACCGGTAACTGCGAAATCTCGTACAGCTTCATGCGCTGGTATGCGGTGACCAGCAGGTCGTTCGGCCCGATCACCACGGTGTCGCGCTGCGAATACGGGCGCAGGATCAGATCGCGCAAATCGCCGCTAGGGTCGCGCTCGAGGAATCCGTTGTCGAGCATCCAGTAGTCGTTGTACATCTTCGACAGATATTTGTTGCCGGTGTCGCAGACAAACATCACGACGCGTTTCGGCGTGGTTTGTTCGCAGCAATACTTCAGCGCGGCGGTAAGCAAGGTCCCGGTCGAGGAGCCGCCAAGAATCCCTTCCTTCGCGAGCAGCTCCCGCCCGGCAAGAAAGCTCTCCTTGTCGGTGACTGCGTAAGCCTTCTTGACCCGAGAGAAATCCGAGATCGACGGCAGGAAATCCTCGCCGATGCCCTCAACCATCCAACTTGCCGACTTCTCGCTGAGCGTCCCTTCGTTGATGTATTGCGCGAGAATCGAGCCGACCGGATCGGCCAGCACCAATTCCACGTGCGGCGCGACTTTCGCAAAAAAACGTGACAACCCGGTCATCGTTCCGGAGCTGCCGCAGCCGAACACGATCGCGTCCATGTTCGCGCCCATCTGCCTCCAGATTTCCGGGGCGGTGCCTTCCTCGTGCGCGCGCGGGTTGTCCGGATTGCCGAACTGGTTGATGAAATACGCACCGGGAATCTCGCCCGCGATCTTCGCCGCGAGATCCTGGTAATACTCCGGATGGCCTTTCGCGACGTCCGAACGCGTGAGCACGACTTCCGCGCCCATGGCCTTGAGGTTGAAGATTTTCTCGCGGCTCATCTTGTCGGGAACAACCAGCACGAGGCGATAGCCCTTCTGCTGCGCGACGAGCGCCAATCCGATGCCGGTGTTGCCGGCCGTTCCCTCGACGAGCGTGTCCCCGGGCTTGATGCGGCCGGCTTTTTCGGCCGCGCCGATCATTGACATGCCGATGCGGTCCTTGATCGATCCGCCGGGGTTCGACGATTCCAGCTTCAGGAACAACTCGCAGCAACCCGTATCCAAGTTGCGCGCCCGGACGATGGGTGTTTCGCCGATGAGTTCAAGGACGCTGTCGTGGATCGTCATGGCGACGCGGGGATTGGGCCGCGATGGGCCGGACTCACGATTATATCAGGCGACCTGTCCGCTGCTTCGCAGTTGCGCGGCACATGGTCCACGAGACCGGCGAGCACTGCCGACCAGGGAAAGTGGCCGGCCGTGCCCGCGACGGGTGGCTTAGTGGGCCTTGGCTTCGAACAGGTGAGTCAACCGGTCCTTGGCATGCAGCTTTTCGCGCTTCATCTGCGCGAGCGTTGCGTCATCAAGGGGAAGTACGCCGAGTTCGGCGTCCAGGACCTGCTTGTCCAACTCCCGATGGCGGTGGTAGAGCTGGCGGAATTCGATATCGGATTTTAGTAGTGCATCCAGCTCATCCCGCGATTGACCTTCGAACATGGCGCTTGACCTCCTTCTGCATCGGAAAACCATTGTTCAGACATGCGAACGCCCCGATCAACAATGATGCGGGGCGCTCTGGCTTGCGGACTCGGCGTTGCATGCGGCTGTCGAAACTTCGGAACCCATTGCTTGAATCCGGATGCTCCAGACGGCACGCTGCTCCGGAAACTCGACTGCACTCATGGGCCAGGTCCAGTTCTCCATGCGTTGAGGACGCATGGGGATATGACGCTACTCCTGCGAGCGTAACGCCGCAAGTGACATCGCAAGTCATTGAATGCACGTGTTAGCGCCAGGGCGCTGACGGCAGCGTGGCTGGCCAGATTGCCTTTCGAATTGCTCACAATCTTGCTCAACCTGTTGATATACCTAATGATTGAAGTTGTGCAGGACGATGACCTCGACCCTGCGATTGCGCTCCCGGCCAGCTGGCGTTGCATTTGACGCAATTGGCTGCTCGGCCCCCAGCCCGACCGCCTGCACTCGATTCCCCGAAATTCCGGCCGCACGCAACACGTCCTTGATCGCATCGGCACGCTGCTGTGAAAGAGTCAGATTCGCTTGCGGACTGCCCTGGTTGTCGGTATGCGCCTCGACCCGGATCGCTGCACCAGGAGTCGCCTGCACGAACGCTATCATCGCCTTGACCTGTGCCTTGGTACGCGCGTCGCCCCGAAGTGTGCCGCGGCCCGGCACAAACGCGGCGCCAGACAGGAGCATCGAAGGCCCACGGGGCTCAGTCGCACCCGGCACGGGGGGCTTCGGCGGCAGGGCGCCAGACTTCGCACCCGACGTCAGCATTGCTTCCTGCTGTGCCAAGGTGGCCTCTTTCGCACGAGCTTCTGCAAGTGCGCGTGCCTGTTCGGATTCGTCGTTCGCAATGCCTGCGGCCTGCTGCGTCTGCTCTTGCCGCAACGCGTCCGCGCGCTGGGTTTCTTCCTCTCGCGCAGTATTCTGCAGGCGCAGCCGCTCTGCTTCCTGGCGAGCCTGGTCGGCGTCGCGACGGCTGGCCTCCAGCAAGATGCGGTCGTGCTCACGATCGAGCTGGTCGAGTTGGCGTTCCGCCAGATCGGCCTGCGCCGCGAATTGCGCGGCCGCGATGCGACGTTCAGCGATGTAGAGGGCTTGCGGGCGTTCGCTTGAGCGCGAATTGGTTTGGGCAAGCACATCCAGGGCCTGGTGTGCCTTGAGCCGGTCCGTACCCCCAAGCGCGCCGAGCGACGGGTCGGCATCAAGCTGGGCCAGCTGACCCGACAAACGCAGCAGGTCCGGATCCTTCGGTGGCTCGGCCGCGATGGACGGCCCCGCCAGCAGCAAGGCGAGCAGCAAGGTTGCGCAGGACGGCAGACGACTCATCGCAACGGCTCCTGGTCAAGCAGGCGACGGCGCAGAGTCGCATTGTCCTCGGTCTTGGCTGCCACTGCGGATTGGGCGGCGAGCGCGCGGCCCTTGGCATGCGCAAGTTCGGCATCTGCCAGCGCAGCAGCGGCAAGCTGCTCGGCCCGCACGTAGTCCTGCGTGGACATCGCGGCCTGGGCAGCGGTCAACTCGTTGTGCGCTGCAGCGAGTTCTTCGGCTGCGTAGCGCTGGCCGTCGGGAGTCGCTGCCAAGGCGATCGCCAAATCCGCTGCACCGACTTCGGCGGTCGGGGGCGGCATGCTCGCGCAACCGGCCAGCGCGACGAGCAAGCAGGCCGCAGCCGCGGTACGATGGATTTTTCGTCGCGATGGTGTCATAAGAAATCCGCGGAGACGGTGGCCGTAACGGCTATTGTCCGAAGCTGCCAGCGCGCTTGCAATGACCGCGCCAACCGTTCTGGGGAATGAAAAGATGGACATCGAATACTTCCTGAAGCTGATGGCCGAGAAAAACGCCTCGGACCTGTTCCTCACGACCGGCGCACCGGTCAACATGAAGGTCGAGGGCAAACTGTACGCCCTTGGCAACACCGGGTTGCCGCCGGGGCTGGTCAAGAAGATCGCATATTCGTTGATGGACGAGATCCAGGTCCCGGTCTTCGAGCGCGATCTTGAGATGAACATGGCGATCTCCGTCACCGACGCTGGCCGGTTCCGCGTCAATGTATTCAAGCAGCGCGGCGAGATCGGCATGGTGATCCGCGCGATCAAGAGCGACATCCCGACCATCGAGGACCTCAAGCTGCCCTCGATCCTCAAGGACATCGTGCTCGAACCGCGCGGGCTCGTGCTGCTGGTCGGTTCGACGGGTTCGGGCAAGTCCACCACGCTCGCCTCGATGATCGACCATCGCAACAACAACGTGACCGGCCACATCCTCACGATCGAAGATCCGATCGAGTTCCTGCATAGGCACAAGAAGTCCATCGTCAACCAGCGCGAAGTCGGGCTGGATACGCACGCCTTCCACAACGCTCTGAAGAATGCGATGCGCGAGGCGCCCGACCTGATCCTGATCGGCGAAATCCTCGACGCCACCACGATGGAGGCGGCGATCGCCTTCGCCGAAACCGGCCATCTGTGCCTTGCGACGCTGCACTCCAACAACGCCGACCAGACCCTCGAACGCATCCTCAACTTCTTCCCGGAATCGGCCCACAAGAACATCCTCATGAACCTTGCGCTGAACCTCAAGGCGGTCATTTCGCAACGCCTGGTGATCGGCATCGACGGCAAGCGCATTCCTGCCAGCGAAATCCTGATCAACACCCCGATGATCCGCGACCTGATCCGTCGCGGAGAAGTCCACGAGGTCAAGCAGGCGATGGAGGAATCGCTGCAGGAAGGCATGCACAGCTTCGACCAGTCGCTGTACAGGATGTACAAGGAAGGCAAGGCGGAGCTGGAAGAAGTGTTGCGCAAGGCCGACTCGCGCGATGGGCTCGCGCTGAAGATCCGCCTGTCCGAGGGCGCAACCGGGGAACACGACCCCTATGCGGAGGTGTTCGACGCCAACCCGAGTGTCACCCAGGGCGGCGGATACTAGCGTCGCGACCAAGGCAGATCCTGCAAGCCTGCTTCGCCGGTCCACGCGGCTTCGGTGAGCAGGTCAGGACGCCGCAGGTGCGTCCGGCTGAAGTTCCGGGCGCGCTGTATCGAAAGCGGGTAACGCCATGCAGCTGTCATAGATGCGGCGGATGGTTCGATACGGGCCGAGGTCGATGCTGAATCGACGCGCATTGAACACCTGGGGAATCAGGCAACAATCTGCGAGCCCTGGCATTTCGCCGTCGCAAAATGTTCCGGTGGAATGGTGTTCGGCCAGCATCTCCTCGATCGCGGCCAAGCCTTCGCGAAGCCAGTGACGCACCCATTCGTCGCGCTCGGGCGACGGCACGCTCCACACGGTCTCGAAATATTGCAATACCCGCAGGTTGTTCAATGGATGGATGTCGCAGGCGATCGCCTGGGCAAGCGCGCGCGCGCGCGCGCGATCGCGCGCGGTGGCCGGCAACAATGGCGGATCTGGCCAGGTCTCGTCGAGGTACTCGATAATCGCCATCGACTGCCGCAACATGCGATGGCCGTGCAGCAGCGCCGGTACCAGCCCCTGCGGATGGATCGCGCGGTATTCCGGCATGCGCTGTTGGCCACCGTTTTCAAGCAGGTGCACGGGCACGATGTCGTAGTGCAGGCGCTTCAGGTTCAGCGCGATACGGACGCGATAGGCCGCGCTTGAACGCCAATAGCTGTACAGCCGCAACGTATCGTGGATCATGATTTCTCCGCCGACCATGCGGCTGTTCCCTAGCGCAGGCTAGCCCTTGCGGACGCCGATGAAAAGCACCCGGCTGCAGATGAGCCGTCCAAGCCGACGTGCGGTGGCCGGCATTCCGCCATACCGCGCCCCGGAATCATTGCTCAGATTGCGCGTTGGATCACCTGTTCTATCGCACCGAAGACGCTATGGCCGTCGTGCCCGAACATCTCGATGCGCACCACATCGCCAAACGCCATGAAAGGACTGATCGGCGCGCCTGTTTCGAGGGTTTCCACGGTGCGCCGCTCGGCATAACAGGACGCACCCAGCGCGGTGTCCTGGTTCGCGACGGTACCCGAGCCGACGATCGCGCCGGCGCCCAGCGGTCTCGTCTTCGCGGCGTGAGCGATGAGCTGCGCGAAATCGAACTGCATGTCCACGCCGGCTTCGGGCGCGCCGAACCATGCGTCATTGACATGGGTCAGCAGCGGCAGGTGCACCCTGTTGTCCCGCCACGCGTCGCCAAGCTCGTCCGGGGTCACGAACACCGGCGACAGCGCCGAGCGCGGCTTGGATTGCAGGAATCCAAAACCCTTCGCGAGCTCGTTCGGAATGAGGTTGCGCAGGCTCACGTCGTTGACCAGGCCGACCAACCGGATGTGCGCGCCAGCGTCCGCGGCGGAGACGGCCATCGGCACGTCGTCGGTGACCACAACGACTTCCGCTTCCAGGTCGATACCGTAGGCGGCGTCGTGGACCAGTACGGGATCACGCGGTCCGTAGAACCCAGCGCTGACCGCCTGGTACATCAGCGGATCGGTGTAAAAACTGGCGGGCACCTCGGCGCCGCGGGCGCGACGTACGCGCTCGACATGCGGCAGGTACGCAGAGCCATCGACAAATTCGTAGGCGCGCGGTAGTGGCGCCGCCAACGTTGCCATGTCCAGATCGAACGCCGTCGCTGAATCGCCACCGTTCAACTGGTCCGACAGGGTATTCAGCCGGGGCGCGACGTTCGACCAGTCCTCGAGCGCACGCTGCAGGGTGTCGGCGATACCGGTCGCCTTGGCAGCGTGCAACAGGTCTCGTGAGACGACGATCAAGGTTCCGTCGCGACCGCCTTCCTTCAGTGACCCGAGTTTCATCGATCGATCCCGCAACGAAACCGCGAGTTTAGCGGAGCGCGCGCGGCCAGTCGCGAATGCGCTCGAGTCGTACAACGCGATTTCGTGGGTTTCGTCGGTATCCCAACAAAAAACCCCCGCATGGCGGGGGTCTTGAGTGGCTGGGGGACTAGGGCTCGAACCTAGATTAACGGTGTCAGAGACCGTTGTCCTACCATTAGACGATCCCCCAAGTAACGGATCGCTGCTCCGCGAGGAGCATCTGACGTTGCGATGCAGTTTAGCGCTTGGAGAACTGGGTTGCGCGACGTGCCTTGTGCAGGCCGACCTTCTTGCGCTCGACTTCGCGCGCATCGCGGGTGATGAAACCGGCCTTGCGCAGGTCCGACTTCAGCGTTTCGTCGTACACGACGAGTGCACGCGAGATGCCAAGGCGGATCGCGCCGGCCTGGCCGGTGCTGCCGCCGCCTGCCACCGTAACCTTGATGTCGAAGGTCTCGGTGTGCTTGGTCAGCTCCAGCGGCTGGCGCACGATCATGCGCGAAGTTTCGCGGCCGAAGAACTCGTCCAGCGGACGCTCGTTGACCGTGATGCTGCCATTGCCACTGCGCATGAACACGCGCGCGGTGGAGGACTTGCGACGGCCGGTGCCGTAGGAATGTTGTGTGGTCGTCATTTACAAATCCAGGACTTGGGGCTGCTGCGCTTCGTGCGGGTGATTCGAACCGGCGTAGACCTTGAGCTTGCGGAACATCGCGCGGCCCAGCGGATTCTTCGGAAGCATGCCCTTGACCGCGATTTCAATCACGCGCTCGGGCTTGCGATCGAGCATCTGGCCGAGCGACTCGGACTTCAGGTTGCCGATGTAGCCGGTGAACCGGTAATACATCTTGTCGGTGAGTTTCTTGCCGGTCACGGCGATCTTTTCGGCGTTGATCACGACGAGATAATCGCCGGTGTCGACGTGCGGCGTGTAGACCGGTTTGTGCTTGCCGCGGAGGCGGGAAGCGAGTTCGGAACTGAGACGGCCCAGGGTCTTGCCCGCGGCGTCCACCAGATACCAATCACGCTTCACGGTCTCCGACTTGGCGCTGAAAGTCTTCATCACAGCTCCAACGGATACGTTTGAGGAATCAAAGAGCGAGGATGATACCGGCCTTTGCAGGGCATGGCAAGCCGCTCCCAGCCTGCGTGCTAGCATCGCGTGATGCCAGCGGCCATGCCAGCCAGAGTCCCAAGGCCCGGGCCATTGGCCGATCCGTTGCTTGCGCTTGCCGATCGCTGCGTGCAGTGCGGACTGTGCCTGCCTGCTTGCCCCACCTATCGTCTGGATCGCGAGGAAACCGAATCACCACGTGGCCGGATCGCCCTCGTGCGCGCGCTGGCAGATGGCGCGCTGCAACCCAGCCCGGTTGCCGACGCCCATCTCGACCATTGCCTTGGCTGCCGACGTTGCGAAGCGGTGTGTCCGGCCGGCGTGCAGTACGGCGAATTGCTCGTGCAAGCCCGGAAGCACCAGCGTCAGCGTCGCAGCGCCGGGCAGCGTCAACGCCTGATCGAATGGCTGGCAGTCCGGCCCGCCCTGATGGATTGGATGCTTGGGGTCTATCGTGCGTTGTATGCGCTGCTGCCGAAACCGTTGCCGAGACCTCCGCGCAAGAACCGCGGCAAACCCCTGCATCATGCGAACGCCGCACAACCCAGCGTCGCGCTGTTCCGTGGCTGCGTCGCGCGGCGCTACGACGCAATCACACATGCCGCCCTCGCGCAGCTGTGCGACGCCGCTGGATTCCATCTCACCTTGCCCGACGCGCAGACCTGCTGCGGTGTCCTGCACGCGCATGCCGGTGCGACTGCTGCCGCAATGGCAGCCGCGATGCGGAATCGGTCGGCGTTCGCCGCCGGCGTGCCTGTGTTGAGTTCCGCAACTGGCTGCCACGAAGCACTCGCCGATGCGCTGGACGGGCATGCGCCGGTCCATGATGCATGCCGATTCCTGTTGCCGCACGCGGACACGTTGCGCTTCCGTCCTGCGCGCGCGCGCATCGCGCTGCATATCCCGTGCACGCAGCGCGCGGTGGTCCGCAGCGATGCTGCACTGCGCAGCTTGCTCTCGCGGATTCCGGAGCTTGATGTTGTTGAATTACCCGACACCGGCTGCTGTGGTGCTGCGGGAACCTACATGTTCGACCAGCCTGAACGCGCGCGCGCGTTGCGCGCACCGGTCCTCGACGCACTTGCCGCGAGTGGAGCAACGGTACTGCTTTCGGCGAACATCGGGTGCCGGCTGCATCTGGCGATGGGCGCAACATCCATCCCGATCCGCCATCCGCTGGAATTCCTGGCAGAGCATCTCGTCGAGCATCAACGCCCATGAAAGCAACATCCCACGACGGCCACCGCGTTTACGGTCGACTCGATCGCCTGCTCATCGAGGCCGAACATGCCCTGGCCAGCATCCTGGACCCGCGGCCCGCCGCACGCACCGCGAATCCGGCATCTGCGATTGCGGAAGCAGACCTCGACGCCTCCGCGCGTGCGCATGCAGCAGGCCTGATGCGGGTGAACCACGTCGGTGAGGTGTGTGCGCAGGCGTTGTACTACGGACAGGCTGCGGTTGCCAGGGATCCCGTCACCCGTTCCCAATTGCTCGCCGCCGCCGCCGAGGAAACCGATCATCTCGCCTGGTGCGGCGAACGCCTCCAGCAGCTCGACAGCAAGCCCAGCCTGCTCAATCCTCTCTGGTACGCAGGCAGCTACGCGATCGGTGCACTCGCAGGCTTGCGCGGCGACGGCTGGAACCTCGGTTTCGTGGTGGAGACCGAACGCCAGGTCGAGGCCCATCTGGAAGAACACTTGCACTCGTTGCCGGCAGCCGATGCGCGTAGCCGCGCGATCGTGCAGGTCATGAAGGCCGACGAAGCCCGCCATGCAGAACGTGCCCAGGAAGCCGGCGCACGCACCCTGCCGCCACCGGTCAAGAATGCAATGCGCGCAGCCAGCGCTTTGATGAAAGCAGTCGCCTACCGTATTTGATTGCGCCCCGGGGATGGCCGTTCCCGATGCGCCGTCTGGATACTTGCCAGGGAACAAGCCAAAAAAAGCCGGCGCTAGGCCGGCATTTCTCGTCCACCACACCACCACACTCACCAGATGATGACGCGCTTGTCAGGGGCGACGTACATCTTGTCGCCCGGCTTGACGCCGTAGGCCTCGTAGAAGCCGGGCTGGTTCACGACCGCGCCCATCACGCGATCGATAGGGATCGAATGCGGATCCGACTTGATCTGTTCGATCATGGAGTTCTCGCGCGCCTTCTCGCGGAATGCCTGGGCGAAACCAGCGTAGAAGCGCTGTTCGCCGGTCATGCCGTCGATGACCGGAGCCGGCTTGCCATGCAGCGAGATCTTGTAGGCCTTGTAGGCGATCGCGAGCCCGGAATTGTCGGCGATGTTCTCGCCCAGTGTCAGTTCGCCATTGATGTGGTAGCCCTTGACCGGCTCGAACGCAGAGTACTCGGCGACCAGTGCCTTGGTTTTCGCCGCGAACGCATCGTGGTCGGCCTTCGTCCACCAGTCGTGCAGGTTGCCGACCCCGTCGTACTGCGCGCCCTGGTCGTCGAAGCCGTGGCTGATCTCATGGCCGATCACCGCGCCGATCGCGCCGTAGTTCACCGCATCGTCGGCCTTGGGATCGAAGAACGGCGGCTGCAGGATCGCGGCCGGGAACACGATCTCGTTCAACTCGGGGTTGTAGTAGGCGTTGACAGTCTGCGGCGTCATGCCCCACTCGGCCCGGTCGATCGGCTTGCCGAGCTTGTTGATGTTGCGGTTGTACTCGAACTCGTTTGCGCGCTGGACATTGCCCAGCAAGTCGTTGCGGTCGATATGCAGTGCGGAATAATCGCGCCACTTGTCGGGATAGCCGAGCTTGAGCATGTACTGCGACAGCTTCGCGAGTGCCTGCTTCTTGGTGTCCGGGCTCATCCAGTCGAGGGTGCCAATGCTTTCGCGATACGCAGCCAGCAGGTTCTGCACGAGTTGGTAGATGCGCGCCTTGCTCTCTGCCGGGAAATACCGGGTGACGTAAACCTGCCCCAGCTGCTCGCCCATGCTGCCTTCGACGACGCGCACGCCGCGCTTCCAGCGCGCGCGGTTCTGCGGCGTGCCGCGCAGCGCAGTTCCATAGAACGCGAAGTTTTCATCGACGAACGCCTTGCTCAGGTATGGCGCGGACGCATGCAGCAGGTGCCAGCGGAAATAGACCTTCCAGACCGGCAGCGGGGTACTGTTGATCAGGGCCGCCATGCCCTTGAAGTAGCTCGGCTGGCTGATGTTGACGTAGTCGACCTTGCCGGTGACATGCGAATTGGCCAGCAGGGTCTTCCAGTCGAACCCGGGGGCGACTCCATCAAGGTCGGTGATCATGACCTTGTTGTAGCCCTTGATCGGATCGCGGTTCTCGACCTTCGTCCACTGGATTTTCGCGAGCGCGGTCTCGAGCGCGAGCACGCTGGCAGCATCGGTCTTCGCATCGGCGTCGCCGCCGAGCTTGAGCATGCGTTCGACGTGGCCCAGGTACTCGCCGCGGATCTGCTTGAGCTTGGCGTCGTCGTCCTTGAGGTAGTAGTCGCGATCCGGAAGCCCCAGGCCGCTCTGGCCGAAGTCGACCAGGTACTTCGTCGAATCCTTGTTGTCCTGGTGCACGAAACCGCCGAACGGCGCGTCGACGCCGGTCATGCCGTTGTGCGCGATCTGGGCTGCGATGTCGCTGCTGTTCTGCAATGCGTCGATGCGGGCGAGTTCGGGCTGCAACGGCGCGATCCCTTGCTTTTCAAGCCGCGCCTCGTCCATGAAGCTCGCGTAGAGGTCGCCGACCTTGCGCTCGCCTTCGTTGTGCGGGGCCTTCTGCGCGTCTTCGATGATGCTGCGCAGGTTCTCGATCGACTTGTCGTACAAGGCATCGAACGCGCCGTAGCCGGGCTTGTCGGCCGGAATCTCGGTGGTCGCGAGCCAATGGCCGTTGATGTACTCGAAAAAATCGTCCTGGGCACGCACTTTGGTGTCCATGTTCGCCGGATCCAGGCCGGACGCCAGCGGCGCGGCTCCGACCGGCGCGCAGGCAAACAGCGCCAGCAATCCCAGTCCGATGGCAGACCCGATCAGTCGTTTCATACGGTTTCCTCGTTGATTGGGGCGCGCGTAGGCGCACGGGGACGGCGCAGGCCGCGGCAACTCTGCACGCTAGCAGGTCGGCCTGCGATTGCATGGGCCAGAAGTCCTAGGAAGCGCGAATGGGGAATGGTTCGAGGCAGGGAGCGCTCGAACCGCTTCACGCTTTACATACCCAGCTTCAATCCACCAGATTTCGGCCGTGGAACAGTTCCTCGATTTCGCGCCGGAGCTGCGCCTCGATGCGTAGGCGCTCCTTGAACGAGAGGTTCTTGGCCTTTTCCTCGAAAAGGTAGGTGTCCAGGTCGAACTCCTTCACATGCATCTTGGTGTGGAAGAGGTTCTCCTGGTACACGTTCACGTCGATCATCTCGTAGTGCGAGCGGTTGGACTTGGAAAGAAAGTCCTGGATCGAGTTGATCTTGTGGTCGATGTAGTGCTTCTTGCCCTTGATGTCGCGCGTGAATCCGCGCACCCGGTAGTCGGTCACCACGATGTCCGACTCGAAGCTCTCGATCAGGTAGTTGAGCGCCTTGAGCGGCGAGATCACTCCGCAGGTCGCCACGTCGATGTCGGCGCGGAACGTCGCGATGCCGTTGTGCGGGTGCGTTTCCGGATAGGTGTGGACGGTGATATGGCTCTTGTCGAGATGCGCTACGACATTGGCCTCGCCGGTGTAGTCGCGCATCGCGCCGCTGAGAGCCTCGCGGCCCACGTCCTTGCGGTCGATGACCGGCTCCTCCGAGATCAGGATCGTCACCGACGCGCCCTGCGGATCGTAGTCCTGGCGCGCGACGTTGAGGATGTTCGCGCCGATGATGTCGGCCACGTCTGTGAGGATCTGGGTCAACCGGTCGGCGTTGTAGACCTCGTCGATGTACTCGATGTATCGGTCGCGCTGTTCGTCGCTGACCGCGTAGCACAGATCGTAGATGTTGAAACTCAACGACTTGGTGAGGTTGTTGAAACCCTGAAGCTTCAGGCGTGGCAGCGGCTTGACCACGTAGGCCTCCGGTCGAGGAACATCAGGCCGGCGATTATCGGCCAAACCAGCCGGCATGCAAACCTCTGCGTTGCCCTGAGCGCCCGCACGGCCTAAGCTGCACGCTGATCCTGCGACTCAATCCAAATGAACCGACCCATGGCCAAAGTCTCTTCCCTGATGCCGCACGCCCTGCTGCGGCCGCTGATCTCGCCCGAGCTGGCGCCCGACGCAGCGACGATGGAGCACTTCCTCGGCTACTGCCATCGGCACCGCTATCCGAACCGGACCGACGTGTTCCGTCCCGGCGACAGCGCCGACACTCTGCATTACGTGATCAACGGCACCCTGTCGATCATCAGCGAAGAACCCGACGGTCGCGAACTCGTCCTGTCGTACCTCAACGCAGGGGATTTCATCGGCGAGCTGGGCCTGTTCGTGAAGACCGACCGCCGCGAAGTGCTGCTGCGCACGCGCAGTCCGGTCGAACTTGCCGAAATCAGCTACGAGCGCCTGCTGGCCCTGTTCCATGGCCCGCTCGCGACCGAATGCCCGCGCCTGCTGTACGCGATTGGCTCGCAACTGGCCAAGCGCCTGCTGGAAACCAGCCGCAAGGCAAGCCGACTGGCCTTCATGGACGTCAGCGGACGTATCCTGCGCACTCTTGCCGACTTGTGCGAGGAGCCCGAAGCGCTGAGCCATCCAGAGGGTACCCAGATCCGCGTGTCGCGGCAGGAGCTCGCGCGCATCGCGGGTTGCTCGCGCGAAATGGCTGGCCGCGTACTCAAGCAGATGCAGGTCGACGGCCTGCTGCACGCGCGCGGCAAGACGGTCGTGGTGTACCGCACTCCCAAGTGAGTCGCACCGTGACGCAGGCCGGCCTTCGCAACAAGGCGCTCGCTTGGCATCGCGTTGGACAACGTATCCGGCGATGACACACGTTCGCACCGTGTTGCCTGGAGACGCCGCGGAGGTCGCGGCACTGATCACCCTGCTCGGGTACCCGTGCACGCTCGATGAAGCGCGCGAACGGCTATGCGCCGTCGCCACCGAGCACGACCAGACGCTGTTCGTCGCCGATCGCAATGGAAGCCTGTGCGGCCTGCTCAGCCTGGACCTGATGTACTACCTGCCACTGGGCGCACGCACCTGCCGCATCACCGCACTGGTGGTCGCGTCGGCGCACCGGAGCGAAGGCATCGGCCGCGACCTGTTGCAGGCGGCCGAGGCATGGGCGCGACAGGCCGGCGCGGCGCGCATCGAGGTAACCAGTGGCGCCCATCGCAGCGAAGCGCACGCGTTTTATCGCGTGTGTGGCTACAGCGATGGATCGGTGCGGCTCGTCAAGCGCCTTGGCGACGCCTAGCTCCGGCTGGATCAATCACCCCGCGAACACGCGATGCAACTCCACGCCAGGATCCGGTGCACGCATCAATGTCTCGCCAACGAGGAACGCATGTACGCCGGCCTGGCGCATGCGTGCGACATCGGCCGTCGTCGTGATGCCGCTCTCGGTGATCAGCACGCGATCGCGTGGGACGCGACCGCGCAGTGCGAGTGTCGTATCCAGCGACACTTCGAAGGTGCGCAGGTTGCGGTTGTTGATGCCAATCATCCGCGACGGGATTGCGAGCGCCCTTTCCAATTCGTCGGCGTCGTGCACTTCAACCAGGACGTCCAGGCCCAGCTCCGCCGCGAGCAACGACAGTTCCAGCAATGCCGCGTCGGCGAGCGCAGCCACGATCAACAAGATGCAATCCGCGCCGAGCGCGCGCGCTTCGTAGACCTGGTACGGATCGATCACGAAATCCTTGCGCAGCACCGGCAACGTGCATGCGCTACGTGCCTGCTGCAGGTACGCATCGCTGCCCTGGAAGAAATCCACATCGGTCAGGACCGACAGGCATGTGGCGCCGCCGTCCTGGTAACTGCGCGCGATCGCGACCGGATCGAAATCCGGGCGGATCACGCCCTGGCTCGGGCTCGCTTTCTTGATCTCGGCGACCACCGCCGCGCTGCCGCGCGCAAGCGTCGCGTCGAGCGCATCGGCGAAGGCGCGCGTGGGCGGAGCATGGGCGCAAAGCGCCGACAATTCAGCCATACCGACGCGTGCGCAACGCTCGCGAATCTCAATGACCTTGCGTGCAAGAATGCGCTCGAGGATATCGAACGGCGCGCTGCGTGGGCGCTGGATATCGGGCATCAGCGATCGGCTCGCGGCCCGGCATAGGCGCGCTCGACCCTTGCCACGCGAATCTCGAAGTGTTCGTACCATTCGAGCCTGCCGCGCCGGCGCGCTTCCGCATGCTCGCCATTGCGTTTCCACGCCGCGATCGCTTCCTCGCTGTCCCAGTAGCTCACGGTAATGCCGAAGCCGTCGAGCCCACGCGTACATTCGACCCCCAGGTATCCCGGCTGTTGCGCGGCGAGATCGACCATGCGCTGCGCTGCCGCTTCGTAACCGGCCTCGTCGGAATCGTTGCGCTGCGATGAAAAAATGACCGCGTAGTAAGGCGGCTCCAGCGTGTTTGCGAACGAATCTGCACTCATCGATGCACCTGTCGGTTGACCTGGTTTCGAACTGCATGCGTTTGCCGGACGATAATTGCGCACCTTCCCTGGGCTACATCATCGACCTGGCGGGACCACGCGGCTGCCTGGCGAATCGTGAGGGCTGCACGGTTCAGTGCGGACTGCCCAGGCGCTGCGTGGCTTGCACGAACGACTCGAGCTTGTCCTGCGCCGCGCCGTTTGCGAGCGTCGTTCGCGCCAGCGCGATGCCATCGGCGATGCTCGCCGCCACATCGGCAGCGTACAACGCCGCGCCTGCATTGAGCACGACGATCTCGCGTGGCAACCCTGGCTGGTCTGCGATTGCATCAAGCAACATCGCCTTCGACCCGGCGACATCGTCCACGCGCAGGTTGCGGCTGGCGGCCATGGCGATCCCGAAGTCCTCGGGATGGATCTCGTATTCGCGCACGACGCCATCGCGCAGCTCGGCGACGAGCGTGGATGCGCCGAGCGAAATCTCGTCCATGCCGTCGCGACCCCAGACCACGAGCGCGTGACGCGCCCCGAGGCGTTGCAGCACGCGTGCCTGGATGCCGACCAGGTCGGGATGGAACACGCCCATCAACATGTTCGGCGCACCGGCCGGGTTGGTCAGCGGGCCGAGAATGTTGAACAACGTGCGCACGCCCATTTCGCGGCGAACCGGCGCCACGTTTTTCATCGCTGGATGGTGGTTGGGTGCATACAGGAACGCAAGGCCCGTGTCGGCGAGGCAGCGGGCAACCTGAGCCGGCTCAAGATCGATCCGCGCGCCCAGCGCTTCAAGTACGTCGGCGCTGCCGGATTTCGACGACACGCTGCGATTGCCGTGCTTGGCGACCTTAGCCCCCGCTGCAGCAACCACGAACATCGCGGCGGTGGAGATGTTGAACGTGAGCGCTCCGTCGCCGCCGGTACCGACGATGTCGACGAAGTGGGACGTGTCGGCGGGTGCTTCGACTTTCGCCGAGAACTCGCGCAATACAAGTGCGGCGCCCGCGATCTCGTCCACCGTTTCCTTCTTGACGCGAAGGCCGGTGAGGATCGCCGCGGTCATCGTCGGCGACACTTCGCCGCGCATGATCTGCCTCATCAGGTCGACCATCTCGTCGAGGAAAATCTCGCGGTGCTCGATCGTGCGTTGCAGGGCTTCCTGTGGCGTCATGGCATCCTCAGGCGTGCAGGAAATTCTTCAGCAACGCGTGCCCGTGCTCGGTGAGGATCGATTCCGGATGGAACTGCACGCCCTCGCAGCGCAAGGTCCTGTGCCGCATCCCCATGACTGCTTCAATGCCGCAGTTCGCATCCTCGGTCCATGCGGTGACTTCCAGACAGTCGGGCAATCCATCGCGTTCGACAACGAGCGAATGGTAACGCGTGGCCACGAACGGATCGGGCAACCCCGCGAATACGCCGACGCCATTGTGGCGAATCGGCGAGGTTTTGCCGTGCATGATCTGCTCCGCTCGAATCACCTTGCCGCCAAAGGCCTGCCCCAGCGCCTGATGGCCAAGGCATACGCCGAGGATCGGAATCCGGCCGGAGAGCTTCGCGTAGATTTCCAGGGAAACGCCAGCATCGTCGGGCGTACCCGGGCCCGGAGAGATCACGATGTGTGACGGCGCGAGCGAATCGATCCCGGCGATGTCGATTGCATCGTTGCGCACCACGCGCACTTCCTGCCCCAACTCGCCGAAATACTGCACGAGGTTGTAGGTGAAGCTGTCGTAGTTGTCGATCATGAGCAGCATGGCGTGAGACGTTGGCCGTTGGCGAGGGGCGCCGAGTATATCGCGCTGCTGCCAGGCTGCACTCAGCGCGCAGGTCCGTGCGGCAGCCGCACGCGCACGCGCAGTCCCGGCGAATTGTCCTCGAGAGTCACGCTGCCGCCGTGACGATGGGCGATCGCGCGCACCAGGCTCAGGCCAAGACCGCTGCCGGCCGAGCCGCGGTGTTCCTCCAGGCGCACGAAACGGTCGAACACGCGCTCGCGATCGGATGCCGGGATGCCCGCCCCGTGGTCGCCAACGATCAGGTAGATCGCATCGCCGTCGTCGTACAGATGCAGGGTGACGCGGGTGCCGCGCGTGGCGTACTTGAGCGCATTGTCGAGCAGGTTCGCCACCAGCTGGAACAATTGGTCGGTATCGCCAGCCAGCTTGCAAGGCACCGTTTGCGCTTCAAGCCCGATGCCGCGATCGGACGCTATCGGTGCATACAGTTCCACCGCGTCGAGCGCCAGCGGCTCCATTGCAACTTCGGGGTCGTTGGCGCCCGCGGTCTGGGCCTCGATGCGGGTCAGCCGCAACAGCGCGCTGAACGTCGCCAGCAACTGGTCGGTCTCGGCGGTTGCCGCATCGAGTTCCGCGGTGAACTGCTTGCTTGCGAACAGCTCCGCGCGCACATGTTCGGTGCGCATGTCCTCCAGCCGGTTGCGCAGGCGCGTGAGCGGCGTACGCAGGTCGTGGGCAATGTGGTCGGTGGCGTGGCGTACAGCGTCCAGCAACTCCTGGATGCGGTCGAGCATCGCGTTGATGCGTTTGGCGAGGCGATCGAACGCATCGTCACTGCCGTCTTCGGGAATGCGCAATGCAAGTTCGCCAGCGCCCACCCGGCGCGTGATGTCGTAGGTGCTTTCGAGCCTTCGCGCAACCCAGCGCGCGGTAATCCAGCCAATCAGGCCACCCAGTCCACCCGCCGCAAGCAACGCGAACAATGCCGTGCGCCGCACCAGCGCTTCGAAGCGATCCTGGTTGCGACTGCGCCGGCCAGTCAGCAGCACGCTGCCATCGGTCAGCTTCTGCAGCTTCGCGACCACGCGCACCAGGCCTTCGGCGTTGCGCTCGTGGAACTCCACCCAGCCGTCGCCGCTGAGCACAGAGTCCGGAAGGCTCCCGAATTGTCCCGCCAGCAAGTGTTTGTGCGGCCCGATCAATTCGTACACGGCGTTGTCGTCGTCGGGATTGGATGTGCGTTCGGAGATTTCCGTGGCAAGGCCGGAATGGCCCGATTCCTGATAGAACTCGACGAGGTCCTGGCTGTCCAGGCGGATCACCTCGTGAAGGTCCTGCGCGAAGATCTGCGACACCGCGTAGTACACGCCCACGCCAAGCAGCAGATACGCCACCAGGAACAGTCCGCCGATCCACAGCGCAAGGCTGGTACTGGTCGAACGCGCGGACAGCAGCCCGAAGAGCCTATTCACGCACGCCGAGGCGATAGCCCGCGCCCCGCACGGTGTGCAGCAGGGGCTTGGAGTGGTTGCGATCGATCTTCTGCCGCAAGCGGCTGATGTGCACGTCGATCACATTGGTCTGCGGATCGAAGTGATAGTCCCACACCGATTCGAGCAGCATGGTGCGGGTCACCACGCGTTCGGCCTGGCGCATCAGGTATTCCAGCAGGCGGAATTCGCGCGGCTGCAACTCGATCGCACGGCCGGCGCGCCTGGCCTCGCGGGTGAGCAGATTCAATTCGAGGTCGCCAACCCGCAGCTCCGTGGTTTCGGAACCCGGCGACTGGCGGCGGCGGAACAAGCTGTCGATGCGTGCGCTCAGTTCGGCGTACGCGAACGGCTTGACGAGGTAATCGTCCGCGCCGGCGCGCAATCCCTCGACCCGGTGATCGACGTCGCCCAGCGCAGTGAGCACCAGCACAGGTGTCGCGTTGCCCGCGCCGCGAAGCGTGCGCAGGACAGTCAGGCCATCGACCGTCGGCAACATGCGATCGAGCACGATGGCATCGTAGGATTCGGTGGTGGCGAGGAACAGACCATCCCTGCCGTTATCGGCCTGGTCGACGGTATGCCCGTCTTCGGCGAGTCCCTTGGCGATGAAAGTTGCGGTGTGGGGGTCGTCTTCGACGATCAGGATGCGCATGCGGCCTCCGTGCGGCCCCAGCAGGATACCGCGCCGGCGCACCGGCGCGAATATCCCGTGATTGCAATGCGAGCTGCTTACTTGGCCGGAGCCATGTCCGACGCGGCGGACGAAGCGGCCGGCGCTGCCATCGAGTCGTCTTTCTTCATCGTCGACTTCGCGTGCTTTGCGTGCTTCTTGTGATGATGCTTACTGGCGTGGTCCTGCTGCATCCGGGCCGGAGCCGGAGCGGCGGTACCGGAACCCATCGGGGAGCCCGGAGCCAGCGGAGCCGGAGCCAGTGTCGTCTGGGCATACGCGGTGCCAGCGACGGCGGCCAGGGCAAGCGCGAGCAGTGAGTAACGGATGTTCATGCAAAACTCCAATACGGGGCGTCGTTTCGCTGCCGGGGTGAGTCCCGACGTGCGCCAACGATGCGCCTTCGTCCCGCGCGGGCAGCTTGTCGGAACATGACGGAATATTGAATTTGGTGATTTTCGTTCAGCGTACGCTGCTACGACAGATGTATTTGCCGATGGCCGTTCCCGCCAACCCCTGGCCCGGTAGCGGGCCGTCGCCGTCGGCATGCCCTCGGGACCAACAACCACGCTGCCGGATCTTTGCATGCCCCATTTGCTCGATCGACTGGTCTTCGGAAGTCTCGGCCTGCGCAACCGCATCGTCGTCATGCCGATGTGCGAATGTTCGGCTATCGAAGAGCGATCCGAACTTTCCGCGACGTGCTGCCAGGGAACTTGGGGGAGATCGCGGCGCCGCAGCAATAGGGGCGCGCCTGGTAGTGATCGAGTGAGTTATTTATCGCCATCCAGCAGAAACACTGCATACACGTTTTCCCTGAACGTGACATAGCCGGTCTTGAGCGATTCCACGTCGGTGCGAGTCAAAGTCGTCACTGACTGGGTTGGCTCGGTGTCGACCGCGCGATGCGTGCCCCCGAATTCGACGCGGTACAGCCTGCCACTGTTCGAGTCGTAGTCGTAGTGAGGCCAGGCACCTGCCGCGACGCCGTAACTGACTTCAGGCGCCACGTCGGAAACGCCGTAGAGCGCACCCAGTTTCGCAGAGTAGGCCTGAGCGATGGACTGCGCCTTCTGCTGGGTCGACTGCATCGCCTTGACGCGCAATTGCTCACGCAGTTTCGTTTCGTCGCGCAGCCCGGTGGTGATTCCGCTGACCTGCAACTCGTCGCTGGTGGAAATGCTGGCCAGGAAATGTTGCAGCTTGCCGAGATCGTCGAAAGTTGAATCAATGACGCGGCTGACCCGTACTCCCTTGTAAACGGACGTCCCGATCTTTTGATCGTACTGGGAATGAGGCTCGATGCTCAGCGTTGTGGCTGTCATTTCACTTGCAGGAATGCCGGCCTGCTTCAGTCCGCCGAAAATCTGTTCGACATGTGCTTGCACTTTTTCCCGGGCGGCGTCAGCAGACGGATCGGCAACGCTGACGGTCATGCTGATCTTGAATTGATCGGGAATTGCCCTTGCCTCGGCATGCCCATACACGAGAATGTGCGGGGTCGGCGGCAGCGCATTGACTTGCGCAAATGCAGCATTCGATATCACCCCAAGAATTGCGGCGAACAGGAACCTCCTCATCGTCTTCCCCTTGTCGTGATTCACAATCCCTCTGCGGCCTGCGCCACCGCGCGGAACAGCGCGCGACCTTTGCTCATTGTTTCGTTCCATTCGGTCTGCGGGTCGGAGTCGTGGACGATGCCGGCGCCGGCCTGCACATGCAGGCGACCGTCGTGGATCACCGCAGTGCGGATCGCGATCGCTGTGTCGGCGTCGCCCCACCAGCCGATGTACCCGATTGCGCCGGCGTAGATGTTGCGCTTGATGGGTTCGAGTTCGCGGATGATCTCGAGTGCGCGGATCTTGGGCGCGCCGCTCACCGTGCCGGCCGGGAACGCGGCCTTGAGCACATCGGCGTAGCTAAGCCCCTCGCGCAGCATGCCGGTGACTTCGCTGACGATGTGCATGACGTGCGAATAGCGTTCGATGACGAACTGCTCGCCGACCTGCACGCTGCCCGGGATGGCGACGCGGCCGACGTCGTTGCGGCCCAGGTCGATCAGCATCAGGTGCTCAGCACGTTCCTTCGGATCGGCGAGTAGCTCGGCTTCGAGCGCAACGTCTTCGTCGTGCGTCTTGCCGCGCCGGCGCGTCCCGGCGATCGGTCGCACGGTGACGGTGTCGCCTTTCAGGCGCACCAGGATCTCCGGCGAGGAACCGACGACCTGGGTGCCGTCAAGGTCGAGAAAATACATGTACGGCGACGGATTGAGCGCGCGCAACGCGCGGTACACATCCACCGGTCGCGCATGGAACGGCACCGACATCCGTTGCGACAACACGACCTGGAATACCTCGCCAGCGCGGATCGCGTCCTGCGCGGTGCGCACGGCCGCCTTGTAGCCGTCCTCGGTGAAACCCGACACGAAGTCATCCTCGTTCAAGGTCGACGGCGCGAGCATGTCCGGATAGCTGCGACCCGAATGGCGCAGCCGGTGTACGAGTTCGTCGAGCCGGCGGCGCGCCTTTGCATACGCCTGCGGCTGCGCAGGATCGGCGTGCACGATCAGGTACAACCGGCCCTTGAGGTTGTCGAACACCGCGACCTCATCGCTGAGCATCAGCAACGCATCGGGTGTTTCGAGCTGGTCCGGCTTGCGCTTGTCGCCCGGGGTTGCGCCGTCGGCAAGGCGCGGCTCGATCCAGCCGATCGTCTCGAAGCCGAAATAGCCGACCAGGCCACCAGTGAACGCGGGAAGTTCGGGCATCCGCGGCACGCGAAATTGCGCGCGGATCTTTTCCACCTCGGCGAACGGATCGTCGAGCGCGCGCGATTCAGTGACTTCGCCGTGATCGCGCACCTCAAGCTGGTGGCCGCGAAACGTGTAGATGCGCTTCGCCGGCAGTCCGATGATCGAATAGCGGCCCCAGGTTTCGCCGCCTTCGACCGACTCGAACAGATACGTGTGCGGACCGTCGGCAAGCTTGAGGTACACCGATAGCGGGGTGTCCAGGTCGGACAGCACCTCGCGCACGACCGGTATGCGGTTGTGCCCGGAAGCGGCGAATTGGTCGAAGGTGGCCTGGTCGATCACGGCGAAGCTCGTGTTTGCAGATGGGCGAGTATGCCAGTGCCGGCGGCTGTCACCCTCCTGTCACGTCATGATGCGATCCTGTCGATGGCGCTATGGCGCACGGTCATCGCAAGGACGAAAGTCGGGCAGGATGCCCAAATATTCCTAGGGATGCGCGGCAGCCACCGCAGCGCGCATCCCATTGATCTCGGCGGCGTAATCGCCCGCACCGAAGATCGCCGAACCAGCAACAAAGGTATCCGCGCCGGCCGCAGCGATCGCGCCGATGTTGTCGACCTTCACCCCCCCATCGACCTCCAGCCGGATAGCGCGCCCGCTGCGATCGATGCGCTCGCGCACGCGGCGGATCTTCTCCAGCGCCATCGGGATGAAGCTCTGGCCGCCGAAGCCCGGGTTCACCGACATCACCAGCACTATGTCGAGCTTGTCGAGCATGAAGTCGAGGTAATCCAGCGGCGTCGCGGGATTGAACACCAGGCCGGCCTTGCAGCCCGATGCGTGGATCAGCTGGATCGTGCGGTCGATGTGCTCGCTCGCCTCGGGATGGAAGCTGATCGAGGTCGCGCCGGCATTCGCAAAATCCGGAACGATCCGATCCACGGGTTTCACCATGAGGTGCACGTCGATCGGCGCGCTCACGCCGTGCTTGCGCAACGCTTCGCACAGCAACGGACCGATCGTGAGGTTCGGCACGTAGTGGTTGTCCATCACGTCGAAATGGATCCAGTCGGCGCCGGCCTTGAGGACGTTGTCGACTTCTTCGCCAAGCCGCGCGAAGTCGGCGGACAGAATGGACGGGGCGATGATGCAGTTCGGCATCGGGCGTCTGCTGCAGGAATGAAGGCGGATTCTACCGCGCGCACTGCCGCCACGCCGCAGCCACGCCCTCTGCGCCGGTACAATGGGCGTTTTGCGGAGTCCGTGCATGCCAACGACCCTTCTGCAGTCCGACCTGCCCGACCTCGCCCTGCTGCATCGGGGCAAGGTGCGCGACGTTTACGCGCTGCCGGGCAACGAACTGCTGATCGTCGCGAGCGACCGGCTGTCGGCGTTCGACGTCGTGCTGCCGGACCCGATCCCCGGCAAGGGCGAGATGCTGTGCCAGATGAGCAACTTCTGGTTCCGCAAGACCGAACACCTGCTCGCAAACCACCTGACCGGACGCGACGTCTCCGAGGTACTTCCGGCCGGTGTCGATACTGCCGTGTACGCGAAGCGCGCGGTCGTCGCGAAGCGACTGAAAACCGTACCGATCGAGGCGATCGCGCGCGGCTACCTGATCGGTTCGGGCTGGAAGGACTACCAGCGCACCGGGCGCGTCAGCGAGATCACCCTGCCGGATGGCTTGCGGCAGGCCGAGCAGTTGCGCGAACCGATCTTCACGCCATCGACCAAGGCCGCCGCCGGAGCGCACGACGAGAACATCGGCTTCGATGCGGTCGTCGCGAGCATCGGCGCGGACCTCGCCGAACAGGTGCGCTCGGCGACCCTCGCGATCTACAAGTACGCGGCCAGCTACGCGGCGACGCGCGGCATCCTGATCGCCGACACCAAGCTCGAATTCGGTACCGACGAGAACGGCAGGCTGCTGGTGATGGACGAGATGCTTACGCCGGACTCGTCGCGTTTCTGGCCGGCCAACACCTACGCCGTCGGCAGCAGTCCGCCGAGCTACGACAAGCAGTTTGTGCGCGACTACCTGGAAACCCTGGACTGGAACAAGACCGCTCCCGGACCGCATGTCCCGCGCGCTGTCATCGAGGGCACGCGCGCAAAATATGCCGAAGCATTGCTCAGGCTTGCAGGGATCGAGTTGGAATAGCCGGGAATAGGGAATAGGAACGGCGAAGCCTTGAACCTGCGGCGCTTGCGAAATCCTTCTGGGTGGCGTTTGCTGTTTCCATTCCCCATTCCCCATTCCCCGCCTACAGCCATGACCCCGATCACCACTTGGTTCGACAATTATTCCGGCGACCATCGCAATGCGACCAACCAGAAAATCCATGTCTGGTGCGTTCCGGCGATCCTGTGGTCGGTGGTCGCGTTGCTGTGGACGATTCCGGTGCCCGAAGCGCTGGCACGGCCGGGTGCATGGGCTGGCCTGGCGATGGCAGTGACCCTGATCTTCTACTGGCGGCTGTCGCGCCCGCTTGCGCTTGGCATGCTGTTGCTTTTTGTCGCATGCAGCGGCGCCAGCGTCGCAATCAGCATCGCGCTGGGCATGCGAATGCTGCTGTGGATCGCGATCGGCGTGTTCGTGGTCGCATGGATCGGACAGTTCGTCGGCCACAAGATTGAAGGCGCTAAGCCGAGCTTCCTGACCGACCTGTCCTACCTGCTGATCGGGCCGCTGTGGGTGCTTGCGAAGTTGTATCGCAAGGTGGGCATCGCGTACTGACGCGCGATTGCCGTGTTACTGGTGAGCGCCTGCGGCTGGGGCGCGCGGGGAATGTTTTCCTCCAATTGAATCCGCGTCACCCGGGGAGGTCTACAGGCCTCACAGGGGCCGTGCCGATTGCATGAAGCAATCCAGTCAGGCCGCCCCGCGAGCACGCCTGGCCGCATGCAATCGCGGTCTTGATACGTGAAAACGCTCGGCTGGCTCCTACAATTGCCGCTCTGACGCCAAATAAGGATCCACTGACACAAGGGATTGCCGCTCTGACACCGAACAACGCTCCATTGACACCTGATTTTTCCGCTCTGACACCGAACAATGCTCCGTTGACACCGAATATTGCTGCTCTGACACCGAAGAATGCTCCGTCGACACCGAATATTTGCGCTCTGACACCGAAGAATGCTCCGTCGACACCCAATATTCCCGCTCTGACACCGAAGAATGCTCCGTCGACACCGAATATTTCTGCTCTGACACCGAAGAATGCTCCATTGACACCGAATATTTCCGCTCTGACACGGAATAAAACTCCGCTGACACGTGTAAAAAACTGCGCGGCCAGTGCGATTGGCAGGGTGCCGCAGGAGCATTTGCCTTGAACCCGCATTTTAGCATCTGCGTCCGTGGCAGGCTTGCCTGGCAAGAGAAATGCCGCGCTAGATTCCTGCGCTGAACATTGCCGCGTCGGGCTTGAACGCGCGCGGTGCGTAGCCAAGATCGCGGCGTGCTTCGGACGCATCGAACACGAGGTCTGCATCAAGCCGCGCGAGCATTGCCGGGCCGACCGCATCGATCGCGCCGAATCGTTTCGCGCCCGCGACCGCGAGCCGGAACAGCACCCAAGGCAACCGCAGCAGGCGTGGTCGTGGTGTCAGCACGGCAAGCGTGCGCGCCACCATCTCGCGATACGCGAGTGTTTCGCCACCAGGGAGATCGTAGGCGCGGCCGCCGGCGCGCGGTGAGGTCGACGCCGCCAATGCTGCCGCAGCGAGATCGTCGACATGCACCGGCTGGCGCAGTCCTGTCGCGTTGCGCGGCAGTGCAAACACGCCGTAGCGGCGTGCGAGCGCGGCGATGCGGGTCAGCGTGCGATCGCGCGCGCGTCCGTAGACAAGCGTCGGTCGCAGCACCGTCACCGCAATCTTGTTGCGAGCGCCGAACGCGAACAACGCATCTTCGGCGACTCGCAGCCGCGCGGCGACATCGCGCTCGGCGGCGTCGCCCGAACCGGTCTTGGTCGCAATGCTGGTGGAACCGAACGCGACGACGCGTGGAGCAAACGCTCCGACGCGTTCCTGCCAGCGCGCGAATGCATCCAGCGGGCCGAGGCTGAAGACCACATCGCAATCTTCCGGCGGAAAAGTCGCTTCATCGAGTGCGCCGATGATCCAGTGCAATCCGTCGCAATCCGGGTGCTGGTAGCGCGATACCGCCAGCACGTCGCAGCCTGCATCGCGCAGCATGGGCAGCAGCGCATCGCCAAGCTGACCGCTTGCGCCGAACACCAGCACGCGCTGCAGGTTGAATCCCGCCGCATGCTCGCGGCCAGGCGCGGGCAGACTCAGGAACAGCCCTCGGCCGCATCCAGCGCGGGTGCAACGCCCGCACGGAATGCGGTGACCTTGCCGTCTGCGTCGGTCCGGAAAATGATTCCCGCGCCATCCTTGCCGACGACTTTCAGGTCCCGGCCAGCCGGCACGACCTTGCGCGCCTGCTCGGTGAGATGCCCGGCGTAGAGCGTGCGGATCTCGTCGACCTGCATGCCGATGCGCCCGCCGCCTGCGGCCATCACCCCGGGCGTCCTGACGTCGATGCGCTGCAGCTTG
This sequence comes from Lysobacterales bacterium, assembly GCA_038234715.1. Lineage (GTDB taxonomy): Bacteria > Pseudomonadota > Gammaproteobacteria > Xanthomonadales > Xanthomonadaceae > SZAS-103. Next base: position 37,664 of record JBBQTD010000025.1, read on the forward strand.
TCGCCATTGAACACAAACGCAATGTCGGGCTGGCCGGGGCTGCGCACCTGCTGGCACGCAGCTGCCTGGGTCAATCCAGCGAATGGACCGCCGGCAACAGTTTCAGCGGCGCTGCGGCTCATGCCGAAATGCAGCGCGCCAAAACCCGCGGCACCGACGGTCGCGATCGGTGCGGCCGTGGCACCGGGCATCGTGGCGTCGGTGGCCGAAGGTTTCTTCAGTGGCAGGCTGTTTGTGGAGTCATCCGCTGGCGCGCCTTGTCTTGTGGCTGCTGCAGCGTCTGCGGGCTGCGCGTCCGCCGTTGCGTTATCGGCAGGATCGGGCGTCGCCGCGACGGGTTCGCGCGAGGACTTCTCGCACGCCGCGAGCAACAGCGCCAGCGCCGCGAACAGGATGAGGGTTCGGCTCATGTCGCGTCCTCGATCGGATCAGCTTCGTGATGCCGCAGATTAACGCGAAGTGGCACACCGTGTGCGAGTCGCGCGGCAAGCCGACCCAGGCTCAAGCGCCAGGCGGCTGGAAATGCCGCGCAAGCCCGCGCCAGCAATCCTGGTAGTCGCGCTGGAGTTCGGGGGCCTGCAGCGACTGCGCGGTGGGTCGAATCACCGCGCGCGTCTCGAACATGAAGGCCATCGTATTGACGATCACGTCGGGCTTCGACAGGTCAGCTCGACTCGCCTTGTCAAACGTCGCCGCGTCTGGGCCATGCCCGCTCATGCAATTGTGCAGCGAGCATGCGCCGGGCGCGAAACCCTCGGCCTTGGCGTCGTAGGCGCCATGCACCAGGCCCATGAACTCACTCGCGACGTTGCGGTGGAACCACGGCGGCCGGAACGTGTTTTGCGCAACCAGCCAGCGCGGCGGGAAGATGGCGAAATCCATGTTCGCGGTGCCGGGCGTATCCGACGGCGCGGTCAGCACGGTGAAGATCGATGGATCGGGATGGTCGTAGCTGATCGAACCAATCGCATTGAAGCGGCGCAGGTCGTACTGGTACGGCGCGTAGTTGCCATGCCAACCGACCACATCGAGCGGCGAGTGGTCGATCGGCGCGCGCCACAGCCGGCCCTGGAATTTCGCAATGAGCTCGAACGCGCCATCGGTGTCCTCGAAGGCCGCATGCGGAGTGAGGAAGTCGCGCGCGTTCGCGAGGGCGTTTGAGCCGATCGAACCGAGGTCCGGCAGGCGCATCAGCGCACCGAAGTTTTCGCAGACGTAACCGCGCGATGGACCATCCGGCAATTCCACGCGGAAGCGCACGCCACGCGGGACGACCGCGATCTGCTGCGGCTCGATCGCGAGCACGCCGAGTTCCGTCGCGATCCGCAAGCGGCCCTGCTGCGGCACGATCAGCAGCTCGCCATCGGCGCTGTAGAAATAGCGGCCCTGCATGTCGCGGTTCGCCGTGTACACATGGATGCCGACCCCATGCTGCGCGGCCGCGCCGCCGTTGCCCGCGACCGTGAACAGGCCATCGATGAAATCGGTTGGTGCGACGGGAATCGGGCGGGGGCTCCAGCGCAACTGGTTCGGCGTTGCAGGTGCGTCGTCGAAGCGATCGTGGAACACGCCTTCAGACAGCAGTTCGAACGTGCCTTGCAAAGCGGCGGGGCGGATGCGGTACAGCCAGCTGCGCCGGTTCTGGTGGCGCGGCGCGGTGACCGCGGTGCCCGACAACTGCTCGGCGTACAAGCCGTGCGCAACAACCTGCGGCGAGTTCTGCCCGACAGGCAAGGTGCCTGCGACGGCTTCGGTCGCGAATTCGTTGCCGAAGCCGGATTGATATGCCTGATTTGCAGAAGTCATCGTTCAGCACTCGAAAGCCCCTCTCCCACCGGGAGAGGGGTTGGGGTGAGGGGCGACTCGGTGAGCCCCTCTCCCAACGGGAGAGGGGTTGGGGTGAGGGGCAATGGTGCGACGGCATTCCAGATCGCCTCAAGCACCCCATGCGTTTGCATCAACACGTCGTTGTCCCAGAACCGCAGCACCGTCAGCCCAAGCGCTTCAAGCGCCCGCGTGCGCGCTGCATCCATCTCCTCGTTGTGCTGCGAGCCATCGAGCTCAATCACCAGGTTCGCCGAGGCGCAGAAGTAGTCGACCGTGTAGGGCGGGACCGGATGCTGTCTGCGAAACTTCCCACCAGCCATTTGTCTGCCACGAAGATGCAGCCAAAGCTTGCGCTCTGCATCGGTCGAACGGGTGCGCAATTCGCGCGCTCGCTCCACAGCGACTGTTGCCATTGGCGGCCGGTGATGACTGGTCAAGGTTTGCCCCTCACCCCAACCCCTCTCCCGGTGGGAGAGGGGCTAAAAAGATCGCTCGGCAGTCTGTGATATTCGATCAAGGTTTGCCCCTCACCCCAACCCTTCTCCCGGTGGGAGAGGGGCTTTCAGAAATGCCCTGCAATCGCCTACAGCACGCCGCGCTTCATCTGGTCGCGTTCGATGCTCTCGAACAGCGCCTGGAAGTTGCCTTCGCCAAAACCTTCATTGCCCTTGCGCTGGATGATCTCGAAGAAGATCGGGCCGATCGCGTTGGTGGTGAAGATCTGCAGCAACTTGCGCTGCTTGGTCTCGGCGTCGGCGTCGATCAGGATCTTGTTCGCGCGCAGGCGCGGTACGTCCTCGCCGTGGTTCGGCACGCGCATGTCGACGACATCGAAATAGGTGTCGGGCGTATCCAGGAACTCGACGCCCTGCGCGCGCATCGCCTCGATTGTCGCGTAGATGTCGTCGGTGAAGCACGCGATGTGCTGGATGCCCTCGCCCTTGTACGCGTCGAGGTATTCGTTGATCTGCGACTTCGGGTCGTTGCTTTCGTTGAGCGGGATGCGCACGACGCCGTCCGGGGCAGTCATCGCCTTGGACACCAGGCCGGTCTTGACGCCCTTGATGTCGAAGTAGCGGATTTCGCGGAAGTTGAACAGGCGCTCGTAGTAATCCGACCACTTCTGCATGTTGCCGAAATGGAGGTTGTGGGTGAGGTGGTCGATAAAGGTCAGGCCGAATCCGCGTGGGTTCTGGTCGGCGCCCGGGATCGGCGCATAGTCCTCGTACATGCTGCCCTTGTCGCCGTAGCGATCGACCAGGTACAGCATGCAGTCTCCAATGCCCTTGACGACGGGCGCATCGACGGCCTTGCTCGCTTCCTTGTGGTCGATCGCCTCGCCGCCGTTGGAAAGTACCGTCTGCAGCACGTCGCCAGCCGGCTTGCTGAAACGGATCGCGAATCCGCACGCGCACGGTCCGTGCGCCTTGGCGAAATCCGAGGCGAACGAATCCGGATCCTCGTTGACGAGGAAGTTCACGCCGGCCTGCCGATACACGGTGATCGCCCGCGTCTTGTGCCTGAGCACGGGCGAGAAGCCCATGCGCTCGAACAGCGCTTTCAGCGGCGCTGCATCGGGCGCGGCGAACTCGACGAACTCGAAACCGTCGATCCCCATCGGGTTGGCGAACGTGGTCGGCTGCATGCCAAGGTTGGGCTGGGAGGAA
>JBBQTD010000026.1:0-40842 GCA_038234715.1 Lysobacterales bacterium
CCGATCTAGCAGCCGTACTCACCGCACTGGGCGCGAAAAAACCGACAGCCAATGAGCAATTGACCCTCTTGTAATGGAGCGTTTTAAAAGTCGCTATAGATAAATCAACGACTTACGCTTCTAACTGTCGAACTCGGGTGCGCAGGTTCGGCTTCATGGTTTCCGCCTGCGACACCACGGATATCGTGGCCAACACCATGGTCGACAGAAAAAAGACCATGGTTTCCGCAATCAACACCGTGGTGTGCGCGATCATCCTCGTGGTTTTCGCCGCAGCGATCGCAGACTTCGCCGCCGACACCATGGTCGGCGGAAAAAAACCCATGGTTTTCGGAATAAAAATGGTGGTGCGCGCGATCATTTTCGTGGTTTTCGCCGCAGCGACCGCAGACTTCGCCGCCAACACCATGGTCGGCGGAAAAAATACCGTGGTCGCCGGCACTGGAACCATGGTGTCCAGAAAAAACATCATGGTCGAGGAACCCGAAACCACGCTATTTTTCTTCGCGATGGTGGTCGAGGAAACCGAAACCACGGTCTTTTTTCTTTCGAAGATGATACCGGCGACTCCCACCACGACGTTTTTCCTCGCGAACATCATGCGCGACGCGGAAAGCGTGGTGTAAAAGCCGGAAACCAGTGTACGCAGGAAAATCCAGGGGCTATGCGCCGCAAGCCACGCAACGCTGGCCGCCTTGCATCCGTGACGCGCCGCAAACCCTCCGGTCCGCACGCTTCCATGCGACACCCGCACACACGCGTCGCATGACCGCCTCCGCAGCCGCTTGTCAGTACACATCAGCGCAGCGAACGATCGACGAGGTCCCGCGCGCGTAACGCCGACCCCTGCGCGAGAGCCACGCCTTTCGAAGTCCCAGACCTGGCGGTCGATTGATGGCGCCAACAGCAAGGGCATCAACAAGATCGAGATCGGTGCGACTGCCGACGACGACGTGCAACTGACGCGGTGGCTGCTGTCGTTTGGCAACGAGCTCGAGATGATCGAGCCCGAGCACTTGCGGCGGAAGATGCAGGAAGAGCTTGGCAAGGCGCGGCTGGCGTACACAAAACAACATCGCCCCGGTTCGCAATCCTTCAATCCGGGAAGAACCAAAAAAAAGCCCGCCTGTAGGCGGGCTTTTTTCCTCGGACGCGTCGCAGCACTACCAGCAGTTGGTGCCATTGGTACCAAGGATGGGAGTCTTGGCGCCGGCGCTGTCGAGGCTCAGGTTGCCGCACTTGTCCTTCACCTGGTCGCCCTGCGCTACCGCATTGAGCACATAGCTGTTCGCCACAGTACCGCCACCAACTGCCATCCCAATAACATAGTTGACGGGCGTGCCGGTCTGCGGCGACTGCGTCAGGGCCGGTGCCAGGACGTCGGGTCCGGTGGTGACCCCCGCACACGCAAGGCCATACGAACCGTTCGCGGTGTGGCACCGTTCCAGCGCCTGGGCGATCTGCACCAGGTTACTCTTAGCGTCGCCACGCCTGCCCTTGCGCACGCTGTCCTGATAGGTGGGATAGGCGATCAAGGCCAGCACGCCAATGATCGCGACCACGATCATCAATTCGACGAGCGTGAAGCCTTCCTGGCCGAAAAACGGCCGGCGGTTGAGCGCATTCCAATTCCTGAGCCTGGCCATGGTCGTCCTCATTACCGCACCTGCCGCCACGACTGGCGTCCGCATGCGCGTGGCAACTGCCGCGAAGGCGCGCCTGATACCACCAGCACGAACACGCACTTCGTCTGCAGCGAACCGAAGCCTGGCAGCGGCGATGGATCGATGCAGCCACCGTTATCGTGGGCCCAGTCGCACGGCCTCACCGGAATCGGCGCATTGCACACTTGGCCTGGCAGACAAGTCGGCGCTGGGATCACGACCGAGGTGGAGGGCACGAGGGAACCCTGCCCGACCAGCACCCCTCCGCAACCGCCTCCTGGACAAGAGGCAGCACCTCCCACGTCGCTGATCTGGCCAAGGGCATTCGCGCCTGTCAACCCACTCAAGCCATACAGCCAGCGATTGCCGCCTGCAACGCAGCCGCTGCCCACAAGTTGCTCGAAGGTGGTGAAAAACACGGTGCCTTGTTGCACCACGGGCACGCCAGCGAACAACTCGCCGTCGCCTGCGGCAGCACCAACCTTCAGGTCCATGAAGAATCCGCGCGGGCCGCCACTCACCGTGTACGCAACGCCTAAGGCGGAAGTCTGACGCGAAGTCGCAGTTCCACTGAGGATCGACTGTTGCACGAGGTTCGCACGCGTAACCGTGGCCACCGTGCCGGGCTCGATGGCCCCGGAAGCGTCCGGTTGGTCCCACAAGCCGTAGATCGACTGCACCTGCGGCGTTGCCGGAATCACGTTGTCGCCGGTCAGGAAGAAGCTGCCGGTACCGAAGTACAGCATCACTCCACCCAGCGGACCGGCGGCGGTTTCGAACTTGCCCGTGATCGGCTGCCTGTTGCCACCGGCGTCCTTCGCGATGAACAGGGGATTCAACCCATTGCCCACCTTCCAGGACGCGGCCGAGGCAGCCGACAGGTCGAACTTCCAGATATCGCCGTCGTAGTCGCCGCCGTACACGGTATCCACCTTGCCATCGCCGTCGCTGTCCAATGCAACGATCTGGCCGATGCCATTGCCATGTGCCGCAACCGGGTCGGTGGTGCCAACCAGCGTCGTCTTGATCGCCCCGGTGGCCATGTCGATGACGAACAATGCCGGCTGGGCGTTGGTGCTGTTGTAACCATTGCCAACGATTGCATACCAGTTGTCGTCTTCGCCGAGGATGACCTGCGCATCACCAAGGTCGTAGCCCATGTACGGACTGCTTGCCGCAGTGAGCTCCCACAGGACCTTGCTGGCGTTGAAACCGGATGGCGATGTGACGTTCAGGGCGAACAGGCCCGAACCTCCGGCGCCAGGCGTCGCGACAAGGTCGGTCTGCCAGCTGCCGCCAAGATACGCATCGGCAACAGTGATTGGGCCATTGACGTAGAACTGGTGCGCGTAGTTCGGATCCGCAAGCTTGCCCAGGTTGGACGTCACGCTGTTGGGAATGAACGCAAATATTTCCTGCCCGCCGCCGCCGACGCTGCCATCAAACGCATGCAGCATGCCGTCGTTCGCGCCCACGTAAACCATCGTTTGCGGGACACGACTGGCCTTGGAACTCACGAATGTGGCGTATGTCGTGCCACCGTCGACTGCAGGCAGGGAACTGAAGCCGAAATCATCATTGGAGCTGGAGACCGCAGGTACCGAGTCGACGATATCGCCGAGGATCGACGTCCGGCTGCGGAATGGCCCGGGGGTCGGGGCGGCCGACGTCGTCTGCGTTTGGTCGCCGCGCAGGTAACTGACAATTTCGGTGGCATTGCCATGTGCGCCGAACTGGGTCGGATCCAATGGCGGGAAGCCCAGGAAGGCCATCTGTTGGGCCGCCGTGCCGCCAATATTGCCCGCAGTGAACGAGGCCGCAGTGCCGGTGCCCAGTGAGATGCTTCCGGGCTTGGTCATGACGAAGACGTTGCGAGAAGCGGCGGCCGCGGGGCTGGTGCTGTAGTTGGTGTTCAGGAACGTGCCGGCGTGCCAGATCTCATTGAAAAGAGTGCCGTCGAAAAGATTCGGGACTGCGACCGTGGATGGCGTGCCATCGGCATTCAGGGGGATCGCGGCGAGGTTGCCGGTCCAGTCCGCACCGTTGGCCTTGAACGACGACAGATACGAGAGCGAACTGCCGGTCAGACGGGCGCCGAGCACTGGCTGGCTGCCGCTGGACACTGTCTGGTTCTGGATCGACGCCAGGATCACTCCCAGATCGGTTGTCAGAGCAGCTGCACTGGTCGCCGCGAAATAGTTGGTGGTGCCGCCTGCGACCGCCATCGCTTTGAGGGTGGCCGCCGCTTGCGGATTGAGCGCAGGATTGACGCCCGCACCCAGGCCAATGACATAGGTCTGGACACCGGCTCCATTGAGCCCGTTGATTTGCGAAATGGTATCTATCAATGCCTGGTCGTTGGTGACGTTGAGCGACCCGTCGGGATTGAACGTGGCGGTTTCGCCATAGCCTGCGGACGATGCACTGCCCAGCGGCGGCCATGACTTTCCGTTCAGGTCTTCCGTGGGCAAACCGTCGGAGAGCAGGACCACATAACGGTGCGCACCACAGGTCAGCACCGGCAGGGCTGCGGCGCCTGCGCCGGTCATATAAAGTCTCGCCTGCCGCATCAACCCGGCGATCGGTGACTGCACGGCGAGGGCCTTCATCCCGGTACTGGCCGGGTTGTTGTTCGTCTCGGGAAGCAATATCGGCACGAAGGCGCTGATTTCTAGCGCTGGCGTCACGACCGTGACGTCCTGCATCGGGACCTGAATCGTGCCGGTGGTGGGGTTGGCGTTGGAGAAGTAGCCGAAGCCACGCTCCTCGTACATCACCTGCGGCGAAAACGGCACGAAACCGGCATTGGTCGGGCTGGTGCCGAACGCACCGTTGTTCGGCGCGCTGGCGTTGTACTGGACGAAAATGCTGCCGTTGTTGTACTGGGCAAGGCTGAAATTGGGTGGAAATGGCGTGGGAGGGTTCGGGCCGCCAAATGTGTCGAACACGGCCGAAAGGCCGCCGCTGGCATACAGCACGTCCACGACCGAGGCATCGTCGCTGGATTGTGCAACCAGCATGAAATTGTTGTTGTTGAGCGTCGCCGATGGATACAGGCCAGCCGTCACGATGGACGTACAGTTGGATTTTATGGTCGCCGACGCCGTCAAATAGTTGAAGCAAGGGTTCGCGACATATTCGAAGCCCGCCGGTGGGGCCGCATTCGACGTGTTGAAGGTGAAGCCGGGCGAGCCCGACATCAGGTAGACCCACGTTGTGAAAGTGGAACCGGTCGCGGCGTTGTAGTCCTCGAGCGCGAAATCCATCTTGCCCGCGTACTGCGCGATGATCTGCGAAATACCCTGCTTGGCAACGTTCAAGCGGCTTGCGCTGTTGTCGGTCTGGGTGGCTCCGCTGACCGTGGTGTAAGGCTGGGTGGACCCGGAAACGCCTCCATTGGGTGCGGTAAAGCCAGCCGGCACGATGTAGTTCACCGGCGAACTGGAGTTCTGCAAGCTATTGAGGGCGGCGGGCAACGCGCCCGATCCGGTCTGGATTGCGCCGCCAAGATCGCCGTCCATCGACTGCGAATTGCCGACCGCGAACAGGACCTGCGGCGTGCCGTTGACCGGCAACGTCAATGGCAGCTGGGAAATCGGCAGGGTGGCCACGGCCCACGCGGGGGAGTTACCCACTGCGACAAGCGCTACGGCAAGACCGAGCAGGAAGGAACGGGGTGTGGTGCGATTCATGGCGTGCTCGCTTCCATCGGGGGGCGATGGTCTGGGTGTGGCAACTGGATCGAGAAAATGGGCATTACGGCGTGTAGACGGTCGTGATCACCGCCAACGACGAGGCGTTGGCGTTTCCGCCTGGCGGACCGTCGTTGTCGACGCCGACGACCTGATAGACCGAATTGGTGTTGTCGTTCTGCTTGAGCGGCCAATGCTTGCCGGTATACCCAGCAACGCAGCCGTCGATCCGGCGCGCGTACCAGCTGCCCGGGACGATGTTGCCCGGTAACGTCCCACCGATGGCCGTGGCGACCTTGGAATTCGCCCATGCATCGGTGCTGCCAGTCGCGGACCAATTCGGGGTGCAGCCCACTTCCGTGGCAACGGGGGTTCCGCCTGCATTGACTGCGGTCTGGATGGCGTTTTCCTGGAAACGCACCATCCATTCGGCGTATTCCAACGCCCTGTTCTGGGTAAAGTAGTTACCGGCCATGCGCTCCTGCAGGGTGGTGACCTGCATCGAGGCGATGCCGATCAACGACAGCACGACAAGCAGGATGAGCGCGATAAACAACACGGCGCCCTGCTGGTTGCGCGGAGTGGATGTGGCATTGGAACGGACGGTTGTCATGGCATCAGTTTCCGAACAGGCGGTTGCGCAGGGCGATGGTGCTGACATACACCTCGCGGTAATTGGAATCGATGGGTGGAGTCACGTTCAGGCCCAGCATGGAATAGCAATTGGGTAGCGCGGTGCAGCCGGTCGGTGAACCCGCCACATTCGCATTCACGTTGCCGCGCGCGATGCTGCGCGCGAGCAATGCGACGCGGATCGAACCGACCTGCCGCCAGAACGGAGAAGGATCGGCAGCCAGCCCATTGATCGTCAGCGCCGTGTCGTATTGGTCGATGGCGCCGTCCGGAGTGCCGCCGGCGGTGTCGCGTCCATATAGGATCTGCATGTTGTCGATGCCCTCGACGATCTCCTCGGCGACGGGAGCGGCAGGGTTGGAGGTGTACTTCACGCGGAACAACGACGGGGTGCCGGCGGCGCCATTGGCGACGTAGTAGGCCATACTCTCGCCGCGATAGACGGTGAGTTCCTCTGGCGCGAAGGGGTTGTACAACTCGCCGTTGAGTGAGCTGAACCCAGACAGGTTCTGCGCACCAACTGCGGCTGCGATCACGCCGCCTCCTCCAACACCGGTCGCCTCGAACACACTGGCGTTCTTGCAGTTCGCGATCGCGTACATCCCGGCAGGCTGGGCCGTCGCCTGCGCCGCGAAAGCAGGCGCTGTGATTGTTCCTGCTGCCGTATTGATGGCAGTGACCGGGGCCGAATCGGTGCCGAAAAAGCGCAGGAACAGGATGTCGCTGCCAGCCAGCGGTGCCGGCATGGCACCCGGAAAACCAGCAGGCAACGCGTTGCTAGCCGGAGCCCCACCACTCCAAGCTCCTCCGACCGGCAGGACGAGCGCGACGCCAGGGCCGCTGCCACTGGCTTCGTATCCCTGCACCGAGACGTCGAAACGCTCGCTGAAGGGTGCCGCAGTGAAGACCTGCAGCGCGGGAGGTGCCGGCTCCACCACGAAATGCGAGAAGAACTCGGGATGGGGATCGAGGAAGCGGGCCTCGTCGCTCACGCAACCCATGTGACCAACCATGCGCGCATCGCGCTGCAGGAAGTCGAGCGCGAACCGGCCGTTTTCCTGTACTTCCGCCGACCCCTGTGCGGTGTTGTATGCGGTCCGCGAAGCGGAAAAGACAACGGCCAAACCCAACAGCAGGATCGAGCCGAGCAGGATGCCGATCATCAACTCGATCAGCCCGAAGCCGCGCGTCGGCTGCGGAAAAACGGAACGTTGCGCGGTCATAGCTGGGTCACCAGAGTGAACGTCGGGCGTGTCGTGGCCCCAGTCGGGCCCCTGTCGTCCCATGTGATCGCCACTTGAGCCTGACCGCCCGCGAGCGTGACGACGGGAACGGCATTCGGCAGCTGCCGCACCAGCTGGCACAACCAGCCGAAGGAATCATCGTTGATGAGGTTTCCTGTCGTTGGCGCCCGGTTGCAGGTGTTCGGGTTCTGCGTCGCCTCTTCGCCGGTGATGTACGTGTATTCGAATGCCAGCACCCTGTTCGCACGCATCATGTCCACCATCTGGTAGGCCATGTTGGTGGCAATGGTGCGCTGATCGGCGCTGAAGCTGGCCTTGAGCGAGTCTGCCTGCAGCAGGCCCAGACCAAGCAGGCCAATGCTGAGGATCACCAGCGAGATCAGCACTTCGATCAGGGTAAACCCCTGCGCCGATTGCGAACGGGACCCGCCGGGGCTGCGGTTGTGTTGCATGGGGAAAGTGCTCATGGGCAGTTACCGGTCGCGATTCGAAGCTGGCCGACAGTGTTCAGCATGAAATTGCGAACCAGCGGCTGGCCGGATGGGCAGTCGTTCGGCGTAAGCACTAGCGCAGGCACGCCCGGCGCCGGTATCGCAGTGGTCGGAAGACCCTGGTTGTTGAACAGGATGGGTGCCACCAGTGCGCCGTTCGCAACCAGGGTGACATTCCTGTCGGTCGCGAAAACCCGCACGACCTCGCCTGCATCGAAGACGCCATTGTTGTTCAGGTCGTCGAACACCATGTATCCGCTATTCCAGGTACCGCCGCAGGCAATGGCGTTGACGTCTGCGGTACACACGCCAGCGCGAAGGTTGGTCCTGATCGCTTCGGTGCGCGCAAGATTGACCGCGGACAGCAGCGCATTGGCTTGCGAAGCGATCCGGCTTGAACGCATTGTCCCGCGGAAGCTGGGAAAGCCGATACCGACCAAAACCGCGATCACTGCGAGGGTGATCATGAGTTCGACCAGTGTGAATCCGCGTTGATGCCTAAATGGCTGTTGCCTGCACATGCGTTCGCGCCGGTAGATAGACCCAGCGAGGAGTCTAGACCTGTGCGCCGAGCCCGCAACCGTTGACGGACGACCGGTCGTCGTCATCCGACAGGCGCGAAAACCCCCGCCTGGCGCCGCACAGCCTCAAGGGTGCGCATGCCGGCACACCTTGAAGGGGTCAGCTGCAGCTTCGCCCGCAGCAAAACCGCCGCATCAATTCACGCGCAAAAATGCGGTCAATGATCGGCGATCACGCGGTAGCAGGGCTGGTATTCGCCGGACATCTTCATGCGGTTCTGGGCTACGAACGCGCGCAGCAGTGCGTCGAGCGCCTGCATGATGTCCGGATCGCCGTGGATCTCGAACGGCCCGTCTTCCTCGATCCTGCGCATGCCCTCTTCCTTGACGTTGCCGGCGACGATGCCGGAAAAGGCCCGACGCAGGTTCGCAGCGAGCAGGTGCGGCGCCTGGTTCCGATGGAGATCCAGCGCAGCCATCGCGGCATGGGTTGGCACGAAAGGATGTTGCAGTTCGGCGGGAAGCCGCAGCGTCCAGTTGAAGAAAAACGCATCCTGGGTGTCGATCCTGCGCTGGCGCACAGCGCGGATGCCGTCCTTCATCGCGCGTGCCACCGCTTCCGGGTCGTCGACAATGATCCGGTAGTGCCTGCTGACATCCTCGCCCAGGGCGAGGCGCAGGAAGCGATCGATCTGTTCGAAGTAGGCTGCCGACTGGCGCGGCCCGGTCAACACCAGCGGGAATGGCTCGTTGGCATTGTCCGGATGCAGGAGCAGGCCGAGCATGTAGAGGATTTCCTCCGCCGTGCCGACGCCGCCCGGGAACACGATGATGCCGTGGCCGAGCCGCACGAAGGCTTCGAGGCGTTTCTCGATATCCGGCAGGATCACCAGGTGGTTGACGATCGGGTTCGGCGACTCGGCTGCGATGATCCCCGGCTCGGTGAGCCCGATGTAGCGGTTCTGCTGGCGGCGCTGCTTGGCATGGGCGATCGTCGCGCCTTTCATCGGCCCCTTCATTGCGCCCGGCCCGCAGCCAGTGCAGATGTCGAGCGCACGCAGGCCGAGTTCGTAGCCCACCGACTTGGTGTAGATGTATTCCTCGCGCCCGATCGAGTGACCGCCCCAGCACACAACCAGGTTCGGCTCGATGCGCGGCCTGAGGATGTGCGCGTTGCGCAGGATCTCGAACACCGCGCTGGTGATGCCTTCGCTGCTGTCGGTCGCGAATTTCACGTCGCCTTCGACTTCGGTGAAGGTATAGACGATGTCGCGCACCACCGCGAACAGCAGTTCGGCGACGCCGCGGATGATCTGCCCGTCAACGAACGCCTGCGCCGGGGCATTGCGCAATTCGAGCTTGATCCCGCGGTCGTGCTGGTGGATCAGCACGTCGAAGTCCGGGTACAGCAACTGCGCAGCGCGCGCATCGTCGGCATGGCTGCCGGTGGTCAGCACGGCCAACGCACAGCGTCGCAACAGATCATGCAGGTTGCTGCCGGCCGACGCATCGCGCAGGCGCACGATTTCCGCGCGGGACAGGACGTCCATCCCACCGCGAGGTGAAACCAGGGCGTCCACGGTACCGACCGGCCTGGCCGCGTCGGTAGAGGTCGACGGGACGCAGGTATCGATCGGGCTGGCGGTGGTCGTATTCATCGTTGCTATGAAGTCCTTGCGAATCCGGGGAGAGGCCGGGCAGCTGACAGGCCATCGTGGGCCGGGCCTGACCCGGAATGCGACCAGTCAACCATCGCGGAAACGGTAGCACGCGATTTCACGACCTCGATGAAGCCTGCTCAGCGTGGCGCCAGGTGCAGGTAGAGGCCCAGACCATCGAGCAGCATCTGCACCGAAACGGTCACCAGCAACATGCCCATCAGCCGCTCGACGGCGACCAGCACACGGGTGCCGAGCAGCTTGTACAAATAGGTCGCAGCGAACAGCAGCACCGCCGTGGCAGCCCATGCGATCAACAGTGCAGTGCCCCAGTCGGCATTGCGCTGCGGATTGGAGTTGCTCATCAGCATCACGGCGGCCATGCCGGACGGACCCGCGATGAGCGGGATCGCCATCGGCACGATGAACGGTTCGCCTTCCGGAACATCGCCGAACAGGCCCTCGGCGGTTGGGAAGATCATGCGCAGTCCGATCAGGAACAGCACGATGCCGCCGCCAATGCTCACCGACTCCTGGCGCAGGTGCATGGCCGCAAGTACGTAGTGGCCGCCGAACAGGAACGCCATGAGTACGATCAGCGCGATCACCAGCTCGCGTCCGAGCACGATCCGCCGCCGGTGTGCGGGCAGCGGTCGCAGCAAGCCCAGGAACACCGGGATGTTGCCGAGCGGATCGAGGATCAGGAACAGCAGCAGCGCTGCCGACCAGGTGCTCATCGCGAAGGCACAGCCGACATGGGGATCGCTGGCGCCGGACCTGATGGAGCGCGATCCGATGGAGCCGGATCCAATGGAACGCTATCCAATGCAACACGATCCGATGGAGCGCTATCGGGCGCCCAAACCTGGCCGCGATGCACGCCTCCGGCTGCGGACAGCAGATGGACGCAGGCTTCTGCGTAGGCGCTGGCTTGCGGCCACGTACCTGGCATCTCGGTCATGAAGGCGCGGGCGCGCAGCGGCGTCTGCATCGGCCCCGGTTGCAACGCGCAGACGCGCACGCGTGAATTCTCGAGTTCGTCCGCCAGCACGCGAAGCAATCCCTGCAGCGCGAACTTCGCGATCCCATAGCCGCCCCAGTAGGCGCGACCGACGCGTTGCAAGTCGTCCATGACGAACACGACGGCGCTGTCCGGAGCGCGTCGCAACACGGGCAGGCAAGCCTGTGTCAGCAGCATCGGCGCACCCACGTTGACATGCAGGGCGTTGACGAAATCCGAAGGCTCGGTATTTTGCAGCGGCGTCAATCCGTGGAACTCTGCCGCCGCGTGCAGTACGCCGTCGAGGCGGCCAAGCTCGTCGCCAATGCGCATCGCCATCTCGGCATAGTCGGCCGGCGTTGCGCCGAGCAGGTCAAGCGGGTAGATCGCCGGTGTCGGGCCTACCAGAGTCAGCGCGTCGTGCAGCCGCTGCAGTTTCGGAACCCGCCGCCCAAGCAGGACGACGGTCGCACCCGCCGCCGCGCATGCGCGCGCCGCCGCGTCGCCAAGCGCGCCGTTCGCACCGGTGATCAACACCACACGATCGGCGAGTGCGCCGTTGACGGCCGCCGCACCGGCATTGCCAATCGCCGGATTCACCCGCGCTGCGCCTCGGCGGCCATCCGCTTGAGCTCGCCACTTGCATGCAACTCGAGCGCGATGTCGCAACCGCCGATCAGTTCGCCATTGATGAAGAGCTGGGGAAACGTGGGCCAGTCGGAGTAACGGGGAAGGCTTGCGCGGATCTCCGGATCTTCGAGCACGTTGACCGCGTGGTATTTCGCGTCGCATTCCTTCAGCGCCTGCACGGTGCGGCTTGAAAACCCGCACATCGGGAATTGCGGCGTGCCCTTCATGTACAGCACGATTGCGTGCGATTCGACTTCGGTCCTGATCCGTTCCATTGCGTTCATCGGGGTTCCCATGCGAGGCGTAACATCATTGTCAGGCGCGCGGCAAAGCCCGCGTGCGCTGCTAGAATTGTAATCCCTGCGGGGCAATGACGCCCTGTCGCCGTAACCCAAGGAGTCGCCATGTCGATTGAATTGCCCGCCCTGCCCTATGCGCGCAATGCGCTGCAACCGCACATTTCGTCCGAGACCCTGGACTTTCACTATGGCAAGCATCATCAGACCTATGTGGACAACCTCAACAAGATGATCGTGGGCACCGAATTCGCCGATGCCGATCTCGAAACCATCGTGAAGAAATCGCAAGGCGGGATGTTCAACAACGCAGCCCAGGTCTGGAATCACACGTTCTACTGGAACAGCCTGTCGCCGACCGGGGGCCGTGAACCGACCGGCAAGCTTGGCGAGGCGATTTCCAAGGCATTCGGCTCCTTCGCAGCTTTCAAGGAGGAGTTTTCCAAGGCGGCGATCGGCACGTTCGGCTCGGGCTGGGCATGGCTGGTGCAACGCCAGGACACTTCGCTCGCGATTCTCAGCACCTCCAATGCCGCGACGCCGATCACCGGCACCGACAAGCCCCTGCTGACCTGCGA
This sequence comes from Lysobacterales bacterium, assembly GCA_038234715.1. Lineage (GTDB taxonomy): Bacteria > Pseudomonadota > Gammaproteobacteria > Xanthomonadales > Xanthomonadaceae > SZAS-103. The sequence goes on from JBBQTD010000026.1 coordinate 12,408, forward strand.
CGTGTGGGAGCACGCTTACTACATCGACTATCGCAATGCGCGCGCGAAGTACATCGAGGCGTTCTGGAATCTCGCGAACTGGGACTTCGCGGCAAAGCGCCTGGGCTGAGCCGCCAGGATCCATGCGAAGCGCAACGGCCGGAACAATCCGGCCGTTCTTGCATCGGGCCCGCCGCCATCATTCCAGTGTATCTATCCGCGCGATGACGGGCGCTGTCTGTGCTTCGCGTTCGAGCGCAGCCCCCACACGTCGCAATGCCGCCGACAATTGTGCCGCCGAGTCGGCGCGCAGCGTCGCATGCCCGACCTTGCGGCCCTCACGCGCAGACTTGCCGTAGTCGTGCCAGTGACCGCACGGGTCGGCCAGCACCGCGTTCGCGTCGGGCAGTTCGCCGATCCAGTTGAGCATGCAGGCGTGGCCGACCATTCGCGTGCTGCCCAGGGGCAAACCGAGCACCGCGCGCAGGTGGTTCTCGAACTGCGATGTCTCGGCGCCTTCGATGGTCCAGTGACCTGAGTTGTGAACGCGCGGGGCCATCTCATTGGCGAGAATTTCGCCGTCCGCGAGGAACAGTTCCAACGCGAATACACCGACGTAGGCCAGCGCTTCGGCGACCGCATGCGCATGCGCAATCGCCTTCCCGGCTATCGCCGCATCGACCGTCGCAGGAGCGAGACTCGCCGAAAGTATGCCGTGATCATGCCAGTTCTCGGTCAGCGGCCAATGCCGGAATTCGCCATCCCTGGCACGCACTGCGACGACCGACAGCTCGCGCTGGAACGGCACGAATGCTTCAAGGATCAACCCCACTGTTGGGGCCTGCGCACCGAGCACATCCCAGGCCGCTTCGGCTGTCGCGGCGCCCAGCGCCGAGCCCGGAGTGCCGACTCCCGGATGCATGATCCGGAACTGACCCTTGCCATCGTAACCAAGACGCCTTGTCTTCAGGATGCACGGGGTGCCGATGCGTTCGATCGCCGCGTCGAGCGCAACGCGCGAATCCACATCAGCGAACTCGGGCACGGCGATGCCGAGTTCGCGAAACAGGGTTTTTTCGGCGAGGCGATCCTGGGCGACCGCGAGGGCGCGGGGATCAGGAAATACCGGCACGCGCCCGGCAAGCCAGCGAGCGCTGTCGGCCGGCACGTTCTCGAAGTCGAAGGTCGCAACATCGACGCGCGACGCAAACTCGCCGAGCGCTTCGAGGTCATGGTAATCGGCGCGCAGCAGGGGAGCGCATTGTGCCGCGCAGGCGTCGGCGGCGGCGTCGAGCACGAGGAACCGCAAACCCAACGGCGCGCCAGCCAACGCGAGCATGCGCGCAAGCTGTCCTCCGCCGAGGATACCCACCGAACTTGTCGGCATTGAAATCATCGCTGCGCGGCGCTGGAGTCATCGCGCGTCGTCGCGCGCGGGTCTGCGTTGTCAAGTACGTCCTGGGTCTGCGCGTGGCGGAAAGCTGCGAGTGCGTCGCGTACCGCCGCATCGTCGTGCGCGATGATTGCGGCAGCAAACAACGCGGCGTTCGCCGCACCCGCAGCGCCGATCGCAAACGTTGCGACCGGCACGCCTGCCGGCATCTGCACGATCGACAACAACGAATCCAGCCCGCTCAGGGCCTTGGACTGCACTGGCACGCCGAGCACGGGTACTGCGGTCTTTGCCGCGAGCATCCCCGGCAGGTGCGCGGCTCCGCCGGCCCCGGCAATGATCGCCCGCAATCCCCGCGCCGCCGCCTGTGCCGCGTAGTCGAACAGCAGGTCCGGCGTGCGGTGGGCCGACACGATCCGCACTTCGTACGCTATCCCGAGCGCGTCGAGCCGGGCGGTTGCGTGCTGCATTGTTTCCCAGTCCGAGCGGGACCCCATGACGACGCCAACAAGCGGCACTGCGTTCGGATTGGCCATATCGCGTAGCTCCTGCATTCAACTTCGCCTGCATCCAGTCGAAGATTAGAAATGTGTTGTAAATGCCTGCCAGTGAATACAATATCCACCTGACCAAAACGTCCGCTACCGAACCCGGCAGGCTGACAGGGAAACCCCATGGACCGCCGACTGCTCGACATACTGTGCTGCCCCAGCACCCGCCAACCCCTGGTGCTGCTGCAAGCGCGCGAGATCGAAGCGATCAACCGCGCGGTTGCGACTGGCAGTCTGCGGCGCGCCGACGGCAGTACGCAAGCCGAACCGCTGCGCGAAGGGCTGCTGACCCGCGACCGCAAGCTTTTTTATCGCATTGATGATGGCATTCCGGTGTTGTTGCCGGACGAATCCATTTCCTCTGCGCAGGTCACAGAATTTCCCGCCTGACGTGCCTACCCTGCCCGTACCCCACGCGCGGCAGTCGCCCCGATGACAGCCCCGATCCGACTGCGCTCGCCATGAGCGATGACAGCGTACGCCCTGTCCCCTCACAGGCAGTTGCCCGGTTGATGCGAGAACTTTTTGAGTGCTTGCGCACGCACCTGCGCGAACCGGTGACGGCGTTGTTCGACGCGCTCGACGACACGTTGTTCGAAATGGGCGAGCACGCGCGCTCCGGCGAAGCGCAGCAACATCATTTCGACGCACTGCGCGAATGCAGGCGGCAACGAGGCGCGGTGCAGGAGAATTTTCTGGGCCGCCTGGGCCAACCGGATGCGGTTCCGGTCGCACGTCCACAACCGTCGCACGCACAGCTGTCGCTCGTGGCGCCAGAGGATCTCGAGGAAGACCTCGCGCTTGACGGAATGGCCGCCCGGGTTTCCCAACGGATGTCCGCCAGTCTGCACGCGTTGAACCAGCGGGCTGGTTGGTTGCTCGGTGACGACGCGATGGATTCGTTGCACAACCCGTTCGGCCCGCTGCAGATCGGCAAGGCGTTTCGCAACGCTTCCGCGATGCTGGAGATCGACCTGCACGCGCGGCTGGTCCTGTACAAGATGTTCGAACGGCAGGTCCTCGGCGCACTCGAACCTGCCTACGCGGAGATCAACGCGCGGCTCGCCGCCTCCGGCGTGCTGCCGATGCTCGGACCCGGCCAGGGCCGGCAGCGCGGGACACACGAACGCGCAGAGCCGCCGGTGCGCAACCAGCCGTCGACCGAGGCTTCGGTGGACGTCCCGCCGGCTTCCAATACCGCAATGATGGGTGCCCCTGCGATCCCGACGCACGATCGTGATCTGCTTGCGGCACTCCGAACGCTGCTGACACGCGATATCGAATCTGCCGCCCTTTCCTCCGTTTCCCCCTCGCATGCAGCGGCACCAAAAACGGCGACTGCGACGGAAGTGATGGATCGCGCGCTGGCGCGCTTGCGCACGCGGCCTCTGGCCGGCCAGGCGCTGCCACCACCACGCCTGTTGGCCGCACAGTTACTCGCTGAAGCACGCTATTCCGACGACGGATTGCCACCGTCAGCGCAACAGGCGGCCACCGTGGACATCGTCGGCCGCGTCTTCGATGCCTTGGCAAACGACCACAGTGTTCCGCAACGGATGCAACCTGTGATGCAGACATTGTTGCTGCCCGTGATGCGCGCTTCACTGCGCTACCCGGGGTTGCTGGCCGAGAACAATCATCCGCTGCGCCAGCTGCTCGATCTGGTCGGCGAAAGCGCGATCGGCTGGTGCCCAAGCGTGGATCCGGGTGAGCGCTCACTTGGCGAACTGCAGGTCACCTTGCAAAGGATCGCGGGAAGCGAGAGCAGCGACGATGCCGATCGCAGCATTTCCCAATTGCGCTCGCAGCTCGAACAGCAGCGGCGCCGCTCCGAACTTGCCGAACAGCGCGCGGTCGAGGCCCATGCGGGCCGCGAGCGCCTGTGGCAGGCACGCCGGCAGGTAAACCAGGCCCTGATCGCAATCGTCGCGCGTGCGCCCGTGCCGACGTGGCTGCGGTACCTGGTCACGCGGCCCTGGATGAATTGCCTGGTCCTGCTGTGGCTGCGGCAAGGCCCGGACTCGCAGGCATACGCCGACGCGCTGGGCTTTGCCGAATCGTTGGTGTGGTGTGCGAACGCCGGCAACGACCGGATCGAACAGCTGCGCTTGCGCGCCCTGCTGCCAGTCATGGAACTGCAGCTGCGCCAGGGCCTGGCGACCGTGGCGTACCAGGAAAATGAAATCGCGCAACTCGTCAACGAGTTGCAGCAATTCGTGCGCTTTCGAATGGGCGACCTGCCGGCACCTGCGTTCATCGAGACGGCGCCGCCCGCCGCAGACGCCCCCGGTGCACTGTCCGCCGATCCCGCCAGCGTCGAAGAGCAACCACTGCCGCAAAACGTGAACCCTGAAGTGTTGGCGCGTGTTCGCGCGCTTCGGCCGGGCACGTGGCTCACGTTCAAGGACCAGCCGGAGGGCAGCGAGCGCGCGCGATTGTCCTGGATCAGTCCCTATTCCGGGCGTTGTCTCTTCGTCAATCGCAATGGCCTGAAGGTAGCGGAGCATCGCCCGGAAGATCTCGCGCAAGCGATCGAAAACGGCGGAGCCAGCATCCTCGACAACACCCAACTGCTCCATCGGGCGCTTACGCAGGTTCTGACCCAATTGCGCAACGACGCCGCCGAAGCGAAACGCGCCTGATTTTTTGCGGGCGACTGCCGCGGTTATGCTTGGCCGCATGAACGCATTCCTGCAGCCCCCCGATCCGCTTGTCGTCACCTCCGATGTTGCGCGCGCCCTTGCAGAGGACATTGGGGCGGGCGATGTCACTGCGGACCTGCTGCCCGACATTCCCGCGCGCGCCTATGTGATCTGCAAGCAGGATGCGGCGGTGATCGCGGGACAGGCCTGGTTCGATGCGACGTTTCGATCGCTCGATGAGCAGGTGCGGGTCGACTGGGCGGTTGCCGAAGGCGAGCATGTGGTCGCGGGCTTGGTGGTGTGCCGGTTGCTCGGGAGTTCGCACGCGTTGCTGAGCGGCGAGCGCACCGCGCTGAACTTCCTGCAGACGCTGTCGGCGACGGCGACCGCAACTGCACGCTTCGTGGACGCCGTACGCGGCACCGGAACGGTGATCCTGGATACCCGCAAGACCCTGCCCGGACTGCGCATGGCGCAAAAATACGCGGTCCGCGCTGGCGGTGGCAGCAACCATCGACTCGGTCTCCATGACGCAATGATGGTGAAAGAGAACCACATTCTGGCTGCCGGATCGCTGGAAGCTGCAGTCCAACAAGCCCGCCTGCGGCATCCGGGCGTTCCACTGATCGTCGAAGTCGAATCGTTCAGCGAACTCGACCGGGCACTTGCCGCGCGACCCGAACGCATTCTCCTGGACGAATTCAGTGCCACCGACTTGCGCGAAGCAGTGCGTCGCGCGGGTGGACGCGTGCCATTGGAAGTTTCAGGAGGCGTGGAACTCGAGGGCGTGCGCGCAATCGCGGAAACCGGCGTGGATTGCATCTCGATCGGCGCACTCACCAAGCATGTGCACGCGGTCGACTTGTCGATGCGTTTTGGCGAGCCCCCGGAGTCGGCTGCAACCAAATGGAACTCCCCAAGCTGATGCCTCTCGCACCAGGTCCGGTGCGGCTTGACTTAGCGAAGCAGCACCCAGGCGATGATCACCGCGATCACGACGACTGCTGCCACGATCCCCATCGTCTTGCCGCTGCCAGCAGTCTTGCCTGAAGCAGCCGAAGCGGTGGCGTCGAGCTTGCGCGTGGTCGCGACTTCCTGCCCAGGCGCCACCAGGATGAACCGCACTGCATCGAGGCGCAGTTCGTCGCCGGCCTTCATGAATCCTTTCTGGATGCGCTGGCCGTTGACGTAGGTGCCGTTGGCGGACCCCAGGTCCTCAACCGAAAGCCCATCCGCAACGGGCTTGAGCTCGACGTGGCGACGCGAGATTTCGTCGACGGTCACCGGAATCCCGCATTCCGGGGCGCGCCCGATCACGGTCGGGGCCGATACCGGATACATCTTTCCAAATACCGGCCCTGAGACGCCGCGCAGGACGAATTTCGGCACCGCCTGGCGCATGCGGGTCGCGCCGCTGTCGTCGGCCTGGCCAGGATCGAAATTGCTCGGCGCACCGCCGCCGGGAACGGCACGCGGCGCGTCGATCGCGGCCACGCGCGCCACGATGCCGCCAATGTTGATCGAATCCCCCGCCCTCAACGCGATCATCTCGCGAACCGGTTTGTCATTGACCTGGACCTCGCCCCCACCCTGCGGGACCTGTAGGTTTACTCCGATCCCGCTCTGGTGGATTTCGCAATGCACGGGCGAAATGCCCGGACGGTTGAGCACGACATTGTTTTCGCGCGCCGAGCCGATCCTGTTGACGCCAGGATTCAGCAGCACCTGCGCATGCTCGCCGTTCGGAAATACCAGTTTCATGCCATCTCCCCTTGATCGGATACCGGGCTCGCGACGGCGGCCGCCCGACTGCATTCAAAGATAACGCAATCGAGGGGAAAAAACGGCCTGCCATCGAACGGAGTCGCATGCTCACTGTTGCGTATGCGCGCGACACGGCCGGTCACGGCCCCGGTCCGAGGACCATGCTGGACGCGCCGTAACGAACCCGACGACCCTACTTGACGACCCGCAAGTGCGCTCCCCGGCGCGCGCCGTCGCCGGATGGAGGCGTTGCATCAGGCGGCCCATCTGGATCTCCGGCCGGAACGCCATCCTGCTGCGACGCGAGCGTATGGCCCCCAGTTTCCTCGGGCAAGGCCATGCCCTGCCCGCTTTCCTGGGCATACACGGCCTGCACCGCGGCGACCGGGACCCGCACCGACTGGCTGACACCGCCGAAGCGCGCGAGGAAGTGGATTTCCTGGTCGCCTAGGCTGAGTTGGGTCACAGCCCGCGCCGCGATGTTGAGCACGACGCGGCCGTCCGTGATCGCCTGCACCGGCACCAGCACGCCAGGGAAGGCAGCGTCCACCAGCAGGTACGGTGTCATGCCGTTGTCGTTGATCCACTCGTAGACCGCCCGGATCAGATACGGGCGATTGGAAGTCATCTTGGGCGAATCGGCGCTCACCCCTGCAACGCAGTAGCGAAGATCACAGCGCGATCTCGCGCAGGACGCGTTCCTCGGGCGTAAGGCTGCGCAGGAAGCCAGGGTTGCGGAAGATGCGCATCCCGTAGTCCTCGATCGGCTTGCATTCCTTCGGCAACACGATGCCCAGCGTCGGCAGCCGCCACACGATCGGCGCCATTGCGCAATCGGCGAGGCTCATTTCGGGATTGAGGAAGAACTTGCTGGCCTTGAACAGCGGCAGTGCGGCGATCACCAGCTCGCGCAGTCGTTTCCGGGCGCCCTCGACCTGCACCTTGGTGCCGTGCTGGATCGATTGCACATGCGGAACCCACTCGTGCTCCATGCGCAGCATCGCAAGCCGCAGGCGCGCACGCGAGAGCGGATCGACCGGCATCAGCGGCGGATGTGGATAGCGCTCGTCGAGGTATTCGGTCACCACTGAGGCGGCATAGAGCACGAGGTCGCGGTCGACCAATGTCGGCACGGTGTGGTACGGGTTGAGGTCAACCAGGTCTTCGGGGGGGTTGGCCGGATCGACCGCGATCAGGTCGTAGGTGACGCCTTTTGCAGCCAATACCAACCGCACCCGATGGCAGACCACGCAATCGCGTGCGGAGAACAAGGTCAGTGCGTTGCGCATTCGCGGACTCGCAGCCATGGTGCTCCCCCCGACCGACCGCATGCCGGTCACCGACTCCGTTGGCGCAGCGCCTCGGGTCATCGTCGCCTCAGTGTACGTCGCGCCAGTACTCAAGTTTGAGCAGATACGCCAGGAAACTGAATACCACGAGGAACAGCACGACCCATACCCCATAGGTTTCGCGCTGGATCGCAGCTGGTTCGGCGACATATTGCAGGAATCCGCTGATATCACGCACTGCCTGGTCGTATTGCTCCGGATCGAGCGTGCCCTTGTCCTTGTCTCCCAGCACAAGCCGTTCCACACCCGGCTGGCCATCGGCGCCCTTGCCCATCACCGGGCGCTGCAACCCCTGCAGCTGCCACAGCACGTTTGGCATCGACGCATTCGGAAGCAGGGTGTTGTTCCAGCCCAGCGGGCGCGATTCATCCACGTAAAACGAATGCAGGTAGGTGTAGATCCAGTCCGGTCCGCGCGCACGGCCTTCCAGTGACAGGTCGGGAGGCGCCTTGCCGAACCACGCCGTGGCATCGACCGGATTCATCGCGACCTTGATCGTCTCGCCTGGCTTGGCGCCAGTGAAGATGAAGTTCTTCGCAACCTCGGCTTCGGTCAGGCCCAGATCCGCGCCGATCCGCGAATAGCGCTGGAACTGCAGCGAGTGGCAGCCCGAACAGTAGTTCATGAACAAGGTCGCGCCGCGCTGCAGCGAGGCCTGGTCGGTCATGTGGGTGTTGGCCTCGAGCAACTCGGGGCCTTCCTCGGCGAACGCCGCCAGCGGCAACACCGCAGCCAGCAGGAGGGCAAGGAATGGCAGGCGCTTAGTCATGCATGGTCACCCGGTCAGGTACCGGCTTGAACGTGCCCATGCGCGTCCACAGCGGCATCGCTATGAAGAATGCGAAGTAGAGGAAAGTGAAGATCCTCGCCGCAATGGTCTTGTTGCCCTCGGCCGGTTGGGTACCCAGCCACATCAGCGCCAGGAAGACGAACGCAAAGGACGCGACCATCACTTTCGCGAGCAGGGGGCGATAACGGATCGACTTGACCGGACTGCGATCCAGCCACGGCACGAGGAACAGGATCAACGTCGCAGCACCCATCACGATCACGCCCCAGACCTGGGTGCCCAGGAACGACGGAACCGCGCGCAACATCGCGTAGTACGGAGTGAAATACCAGACCGGCTTGATGTGTTCGGGCGTTACGAGGGGATTGGCAGGGCTGAAGTTGTCGTGTTCGAGGAACCAGCCCCCCGCGGTGGGCTCGAAGAAGATGATGAATGCCGCGATCGTCAGGAATACCCCCGTCCCGAACAGATCCTTGACCGTGTAGTAAGGGTGGAACGGAATGCCATCGAGCGGGATGCCCTTCGCATCCTTTTTCTTCTTGATGTCCACTCCGTCGGGATTGTTCGACCCGACTTCGTGCAGCGCGCCGAGATGCAGCACGACCAGCAACAGCAGCACCAGCGGCAGCGCAACCACGTGCAGTGCGAAGAAGCGGTTCAGTGTTGCGTCGCCAACCACGAAGTCACCGCGGATCCACTCGGTCAGCGAGGGACCGATGTACGGGATCGCGCCGAACAGGTTGATGATCACCTGCGCGCCGTGATAGCTCATGTTGCCGTACGGCAGGATGTAACCCATGAAGGCCTCGGCCATCAGGGTCAGGAAGATGACCATGCCGAGGACCCATACCAGCTCGCGCGGCTTCTTGCCGGATCCATAGATCAGCCCGCGGAACATGTGCAGGTACACCACGATGAAGAACAGCGAGGCACCCGTCGTGTGCATGTAACGGATCAGCCAGCCCGCGGGCACGTCGCGCATGATGTATTCGACCGACGCGAATGCTCCGGCCGCGCTCGGCTTGTAGTGCATCGTCAGGAAGATGCCGGTGACGATCTGGTTGACCAGCACCAGCAGCGCGAGCGACCCGAAGTAGTACCAGATGTTGAAGTTCTTCGGCGCGTAGTACTCGGTCATGTGCTTGCGATACGCCGGCATCAGACCCGGCGCGCGCTCGTTGACCCAGTCCATCGTGCCATTGGCGGCCCGCACGAAAATATTGTCGGACATCAGGCAGCTCCTGCCGTAGCGCCGCCGACGACCAGATGGTTGTCGTCGACGAACTTGTACTGCGGCACTTCAAGGTTCTTTGGCGCCGGCACACCCTGGAACACACGACCGGCAAGGTCGTACCGCGATCCATGGCAGGGGCAGTAAAATCCGCCCTTCCAGTCCGCATCGAACGGTTGCGGCAACACCTCGGGCTTGTAGATGGGCACGCAACCCAGATGGGTGCAGATTCCAACCAGAACGCCCAGTTCGGGCTTGATCGAGCGCGTCTGGTTTTTCGCGAAGATGGGAGTCTGGTCGCTGTTGTCGGATTTCGGATCCACCAACTTGCCATCCAGGGACGGCAATAACTGGTTTTGCTCGGGCGTACGCTTGAACACGAACACCGGCTTGCCGCGCCACTTGACGATCAGGAACATGCCAGGTTCCGCGCCGAGCTTGCTGATATCGACATCGACCGGGCCGCCGGCAAGCAGGGCCTCGGCACTGGGCAACCAGGATCGTGCAAATGGAATGGCGACGCCGACAACGCCAACCGCACCGACCACTGCAGTGGTAACGGTCAGGAAACGGCGGCGGCCGGTGTTGACCTCTTGGTTAGCCATCCGGCTCTCCGCGGAAATTCATTGATGGATTGCACGCGCGAACACCCCGGCCCGGCGCAGACAGCGAAGTGTAACGGAACGGCCAAGTCGCCGACAACGTCAGCGAACTCATGGACGCCCGATGCTGGGGCTTTGCGGACGCCGCGGCGGCGCCGTCGCGCGGCTCACTTGGCGCTGCGATAGCGCTCGGCCAGGGTCCCTACGCGCTCGACGTAGCGTTGCGTCTCCGCGAATGGAGGTACGCCGCCATAGCGGTCGACATTGCCTTCGCCGGAGTTATAGGCCGCCGCCACGAGCCGTACATCGCCGTTGTAGCGCCTCGACAGGAACGACAGGTATTGCACGCCACCGTTGATGTTCTGCGCAGCGGCGAACGCGTTTGATACTCCGAACCGGCTAGCCGTGCCTGGCATCAACTGCATCAGGCCCTGCGCGCCCTTGTAGGACACCGCGTTCGGGTTGTAGTCGGATTCGGCGTGGATGATTGCGCGCACCAGCGCCTCATCCACCCCGTAGGCATGGGCAGCCGTGGCGATCTCGAGGGCGTATGCGGTCGTGTTGAGCGCCAGCCTTCCGAAATTCACGCCTGGCAGCGCACCGCAGGCGTAACAGGTTTCGATGTATGTAAAGAGCACTTTTGCGCCAACGCTTCCCGGTGGCGGCACGTTCGTATAGGTATTGATGCCGTCGCGGGTGTACTTGTACATCGCTCCGCGTGTGACCCGGGCCTGCATGCCAACCGGGATAACCGGCGCCGCGAGGGACTCGGAGGCATCCGAGGTGCGAAACACGACATGCGGCGTGCCACCCCCACCCAGGTTACCGGCCCGCGATGGCGCAGCCTGGACGTTGGCGATCGCAAGCGCACCCGCGGCGGTCGGTATCGCGACTGATCCGTCGAACGCGGGAATTGCGGGTGCAGGTTTCGGCGCGGGCGTCGAAAAACCGTTTCCGGCGGAATCCGGCATGGACCCGATCATTGCGGAAGCCCCTCCCGGCGCTGTGGCTGACCCCGAACCGAACGCGACGGCGGAATGTCCGTGAGTCGAACCACCCTTGTAGCCGATCGTCTTGCAGGTCATGCCCGCGACGGGGCCGCTTGAATAACTGGTGGGTTGATCGGTGTTTCCGACGCACTTGTAAAGCGTCCCCGCCATGGCCGGAGCGCACAGGCACAACATGAGTAGCGTTGCCCAAAGAGTGGAGTTGCGTCGGATCATCGCCCTGCCTGGTCGGCGTGTTCTTGGTCCGGCCATCCGTGCCGATTGCCCGCGCCACTTGCCCTGTGTCTTTCCAATGGGCATGTCCTTGCTGAATCAAGGGCTTGGCGCGGCTTCCCGCACGTTACAATAGCCGCTTCGCCCTTCAATTGCATCCCATGGCCGGCAAGCTGCACATCACCACCCACGGTTGCCAGATGAACGTGTACGACTCGGCGAAGATGGCCGACGTGCTCGCTGCCGAGCACGGCCTGGAGCTGACCGACAGTGCGTCGGATGCCGACGTGATCTTGGTCAATACCTGCTCGATCCGCGAAAAGGCGCAGGAGAAGGTGTTTTCCGAGCTCGGCCGCTGGAAGAAGCTCAAGCAGGCCAATCCCGACATCATTATCGGCGTGGGGGGCTGCGTCGCCTCGCAGGAAGGCGCAGCGATCCTCGATCGCGCGCCCTACGTGGACCTGGTGTTCGGCCCGCAGACCCTGCACCGTCTGCCGGCGATGATCGACGCGCGCCGTGGCAGCGGCAAGCCCCAGGTCGATATCAGCTTCCCGGAAGTCGAGAAGTTCGACCGCCTGCCCGAACCGCGTGCCGAAGGCCCGACCGCGTTCGTGTCGATCATGGAAGGCTGCTCGAAATACTGCTCGTTCTGCGTCGTGCCGTACACGCGCGGCGAGGAAGTCAGCCGCCCGTTCGACGACGTGCTCGCCGAAGTCGCCCAACTCGCAGCGCAGGGCGTGCGCGAGGTGAACCTGCTCGGCCAGAACGTGAACGGCTATCGCGGGCCGATGTTCGAGTCCACGGAGACGGCCGATCTCGCGCTACTGATCCGCGCGATCGCCCAGATCGAGGGCATCGGCCGCATCCGCTACACCACATCGCATCCGCTGGAATTCTCCGACGCGCTGATCGCGGCGCATCGCGACGTGCCCCAGCTTGCGAGGTTCCTGCACCTGCCCGTGCAATCGGGTTCCGACCGCATCCTCGGCGCGATGAAGCGCAACCACACCGTCCTCGAATACAAGTCCAAGCTGCGCCGGCTGCGCGAAGCGGTACCCGGCATCTGCATCAGCACCGACATCATCGTCGGCTTCCCCGGCGAAAACGATGCCGACTTCGAGCAGACGATGAAGCTCGTGCACGACATCGGCTTCGACCAGTCGTTCTCCTTCATCTACTCCGCGCGCCCGGGCACGCCTGCGGCCAGCCTTCCCGATGAAACTCCAGAAGCCGAGAAACACGCGCGCCTCGCACGCCTGCAGGCAACCATCACCGCGAACGCAAGGAAGATTTCCGAAGCGATGCTTGGAAGCGTGCAGTCGGTGCTCGTCGAAGGCCCGTCGAAGAAGGACGCGAACGAACTCAAGGGCCGCACCGAGAACATGCGCTACGTGAACTTCGCGGGCGACGCGCGGCTGATCGGGCAGTTCGTGGATGTGCAGATCACCCAGGTGATGAGCAATTCGTTGCGTGGGCGCGTGCTGATTGCCACTGTTGGCGCCGCGTCAGGCCATGCGACGCTCTGAAATATCAGTGCCAGGGTGCGGTTTACCCGTGCAGGATCTCTTTGCAACCGTTCGACGCCTTGATGTTCCCGTACGAGGCATCGAGGTACCCGGTCGAAGCGCCCGGGTTCCCATGCGAGCCGCCTGAGTTCCCGTACGAAGCGCTCGTGTTCCCTTACCAAGCGCGTCCGTTCCCGTTCGAACCGTCCTTGTTCCCGTACGAACCGCGTTTGTTCCCGAACGAAGCGGCCCTGTTCCCCTACGAAGCAGCTGGGTTCCCTTACGAAGCCGCTCTGCTCTGGAACGCAGCATGTCTGTTCCCGTACGCAGCGGTCGTGTTCGCGTACGAAGCCCCGAAGAGCCCATTCGTTGACCGGATTTCTGCAGACCAGGGCCGGATGCATCCGTACTTCGGCCGCCGTTCGACAGCTTGCGTCGAAATACTTCCGGCCTCTATCTCCCTGGCGACATCCATGCGCCTTGGGCGACGGTGCAACCAGGGGAACGCAGTGTGACCGGCGATGTCGTCAGCCGGCGCCGATCTACAACCACGCTTTGAAAGGTCGCCCTCTCAACAAATAGTGATCGCCAATGTCAAACTTTCCGCCGGGCAATCCTCCGTAGCCCTTCCGGATGCTGATGACGCTGGGCTCCACGAGGATATCCTTGATGAAATCCGGCCGGCTAGCCGTCAACATGAATAGTTCAACGAGCAAGTTGCTCATGGCTTGCCTGCCGCTGAAATAGGCATTGTCTTTTTGCCAGTAGTCACCAGACCAGTGCGCCCAGGCCCAGTCTTCGATCACGTAGAGACCGCCGCTTTTCAGGTAGGGAAAACAGATGTTGAATGCTTCGCGCGTTTCGTCATACAGGTGCGAAGCGTCGTCAACGATGAAGTCGATGTCCCTGTCGGGGAACTCGGTGGACAATATCTTTTCCATGGCAGGCCGATCGGCCTGGTTTATGCCGTAATAGGGCTTGACTGCATCCGACCTGCCATGGGTCGCTATATAGTTCGCCAGTATGTTGACCGGATCATTGACATGTTCGATCGCCACTATCTTTTCAGGACTGAATATCTGGTCGTACATCGCCATACTGCCGCCCTGGAGTATCCCCATCTCGAATATCTTGCGAAATCTCTCCCCCTCTCCCTTGCGCGCCGAATCCTCGACCATTTGCCTTGGCTTCCCAAGCAGGAAGCTGTCGGTCGTCGATTTGCCAACCTGCAATTCAGCCGTATCGACTGACAGATGGAAATCAACGTCATTGATCCGCAAATGCTCATCATCTTTCCAGACAAGCCTTGGCGATGTCCCGTTGGTCATTTTGTAGTCCTGCAAGATGATGGGAAACTTTTGTGCAATAGCTGGACCATCAAGCCCGACGGCGCAAATAAATTGGGCGGCGCCAGAGCCGCGTCGATCCAATAAAGGATAGCACCGTCACCCGCGCCCACGGGTCGGCACGATTGCACCAGGGAATTGCTTCAGGGCCGCCATTGGCAGTCCACTACCAGTCAATCCAGTCGCTTGCGAAACCGCAGGATCGCCAGCGTCATCATCACCAGCGTGAACGCGAGCAGGGCCAGCACATCAGGCCACAGCTCCCACAGGCTGCCCCCGCGCAGCATCACGCCGCGGATCAGCCGCAGGAAATGGGTGAGCGGCAGAATCTCGGAAAAGTACTGGATCGGCTGGGGCATTCCCGCGAATGGAAACATGAAGCCCGACAGCAGGATCGACGGCAGGAACACGAAGAACGACATCTGCATTGCCTGGAACTGCGATTGCGCACGCGTCGATATGAGCAGCCCCATCGACAGGTTGCCGAAGATCAGCAGACCCGCCGCAAGATAGACGTCGAGCAGGCTGCCCAGCACCGGGACCTTGAACAGCCACGTGCCGAGCGCCAGCACGACGCTGGTCTGGATGAAGCCGATCGCAATGTAGGGCAACACCTTGCCGATCATGAGCTCGCCGCTGGTCAATGGTGTCGCGATCAGCAGTTCCATGTTGCCGCGCTCGCGCTCGCGCACGATCGCGATCCCGGTGAACAACACCATGGTCATGGTCAGGATCACGCCGATCAATCCCGGCACGATGTTGACCGCCGAGCGGCGCTCCGGGTTGTAGAACGCGACGACGCTGACCGGGCCGGTGGGCGGGGTGCCGACCGCGGGCACGCGCGGATCGGTTTTGGCACTGTCCGGGGGCACCTGGGCGAGCTGGATCACCGCGCTCTGCACCGCCGTGTCGCTGCCGTCGACGAGGATCTGCACCGCCTCGCGTCCCTCGTAGCGGCGACGTTCGAAATCCGGGGGGATCGCGATGCCGACGCTGATCTTGCCGCGGCGGATCAGCTCCATGAGTTGTTGCGGCGTGTCCACCTTCGCGGTCGGGACCACGACGTCGGTCGCCAGCATGTCCATGATCACCGCGCGCGAGCCTGCGGTGTTGGCCTGGTCGGCGATGCCAGCCTGCAGTCCGCGTACATTCGTGTTGATCGCATAGCCGAACAACGTGAGCTGGATGCACGGGATGCCGACGATCATCGCGAGCGTCATGCGATCGCGCCGCAACTGACGGATCTCCTTGACCACGATCGCCCACAGCCGGCGGAACTTCATGCAGCGCGCTCCGTGCCTTTCTCACCCGCCTTGTTTTCCCGCGCGCGCGTTGCATCGCTGCGTGTCGCCGCCACGAACACGTCCTCGAGGTTCGGCGGCGCAAGCGTCACTTCGGCTTTCTGCCCTGCGTTCACCAGTGCGTCTTCGATGCGTTTGCGCGTGGCTGCCGCGTGGTCCGTGGAGGCGTCTGCTGCGGCGATCAACACGCGCAATGCCGTGCCGACCTGGGCGACTCCAAGCACACCCGGCACCGCAACCAGTGTGCGTTGCACGCGCCGCGGATCGGACGCTTCGATCAACAACGTGCGCCCATCGAGTTTGCTGGTCAGCTCGCCCGGCGTACCGTTGGCAACCATCTTCCCGTGGTCGAGGATTGCGAGCTGGTGGCAGCGCTCGGCCTCATCCATCAGATGCGAGGAAACCAGGATCGTGGTGCCGATGTCGGCCAGCTCGAAGAGTTTCTCCCAGAAGTCGCGGCGCGATTCGGGATCGACCGCGCTGGTCGGTTCGTCTAGGAACAGCAATTCCGGTTCGTGGATCACCGCACAGGCGAGCGCGAGCCGCTGCTTCTGGCCGCCGCTCAGGGTGCCCGCAAGCTGCTTCTGTCGATCCTTGAAATGGTAGTGGACGACAAGTTCGTCGATGCGCTCCTTCGTTCGCGCCTTCGGCACGCCCTGGATCGCAGCGAGGAATTCCATGTTCTCGCGCACGGTGAGGTCCTCGAACAGCGAGAACTTCTGCGTCATGTAGCCGATGTGGCGCCGCAATGCTTCGGCCTGTTCCGGGATGCGCAGGCCAAGCACCTCGATGTCGCCCGAGGTCGGCGTCAGCAGCCCGCACAGCATGCGGATGGTGGTGGATTTGCCAGAACCGTTCGGCCCGAGGAATCCGAACACCTGCCTGCGCGGCACGTCGAGGCTGACATTGTCGACCGCGACCAGGGCGCCGAAACGCTTGGTCAGGCCTTGCGCATGGATCGCGACGTCATCGACTTGCGCGACGGTTCCGCGCCCGCCATCGCCAGCCACTGAAGCAGGCGCATTCACTTCGCCGCACCATCCGCGAATTCGACGCGTACCGGCAATCCCGATGGCAGATTCGCCGCATCGCTGCCGAGCGCGATCTCCGCGATGTACGACATCCGCGACACGTCGTCGCCATTGAGCGCGTAGTAAGGAGTAAAGCTCGGCTCGCTGCGTACGACGCGTACACGACCGGCGACCGCTTGCTTGCCTTCGGCGACATACACGCGCGCCGACTCGCCGACGTGCACGCCCGCGCGCAGCGGCTCGGGCACATACACGCGCGCATACGGCGCATCGCCAACCAGCAGGATCGCCAGCGGCGCGCCGATCGGCGGCTGGTCGCCAAGCTTGTACGGAATGCTGTCGATGCGACCGCCGCGCGGCGCGCTGATGCGCACGCGCTGCAGGTCCACCGTGATGGAATCGACTTGCGCCTGCGCCGATGCGACTGCAGCCTCGGCCTGGGCGATGTCCTGCGGGCGACTGCCATGCAGCAGCGTCGCCAGCGCTGCCTGCACGGCACGGACGTCGGCATCGGCGGAGCCAGCCTGCGCCTTGAGGCTGTCGAACTCGGAGCGCGCGATGACCTGCCTTGCGATCTCCGCCTGCGCGCGATCGAGCGCGCGATGCGCGTTGATCGCGACGCTTTGCGCCCCCTCCAGTCTTGCACGGGCCTGGTCGATGTCTTCCTGGCGCGGACCGGCGCGCAGTTCGTCCAGTGCCTTCTGCAGGCGCTGCGTGTCGGCTTTCGCCGCGTCCAGGCGAGCGCGCGTGCGTGCCGACTCCAGCACCAGCACCGTGTCGTTGGCCGCGACCATCTGTCCTTCGTGCGCGGGCACCTCGGCGATGCGCTCGGACACCGGTGCGGGCAGCGTGATGCGATCCCATTCGAGCGTGCCGAGTACCTGTGGAGCTTTCGGGGTGCACGCCGAGAGCGACAGGATTGCGATCGGCGCGACCATCCATGCAATGCGATTCATCGAGTCCTCCGTGCGCGTGCATGCACAAGCCACGTCGCCTGGCGACAGTGTGTCAGGTCGGAGAGTCCCGAGGCGACCTGCAAGATGACCGCAGCGCCCGCAGCGCGCTACCCTATGGCAGCATGGACAGCCTTTCCCAGCACGACTTCGCCCTCGAACCCGACGATGTCGAACGCCTAGCCAACCTGTGCGGCCCGTTCGACGGTCACCTGCGCCAGATGGAGTTGCGGCTTGGCGTGGAAATCGCGAATCGCGGCAACGTGTTCCGGATCAGCGGCCCCGAACCGATGGCGACGCGCGTCGAGCGCTTCCTGAAGAAACTCTACGCCGCGCTCGACGAGCAGCCACTGGACTCGCACGAACTCCACCTGCTGTTGTCCGACGTCGCCAGCGAAGTTGAACCCGCGACTGCGCGACCTGCGGTTGCGGAGTCGGTCGAGCCGCAGGAAGTGGTGATCCGGGTCAAGCGCGGCAGCGTACGCGGACGCGGTGCGAACCAGGCGAAGTACCTGCACGCGATCGCGATCCACGACGTGAACTTCGGCGTCGGCCCGGCGGGTACCGGCAAGACATTCCTCGGCGTCGCAAGCGCGGTCGAAGCGCTCAATGCCGGCCGCGTGCAACGGTTGGTCCTGGTGCGGCCTGCGGTCGAGGCAGGCGAGAAACTCGGCTTCCTGCCCGGCGACCTGAGCCAGAAGGTCGACCCCTACCTGCGCCCTCTGTATGACGCCCTGTACGAGATGTTCGGTGTCGAGAAAGTCATCAAGCTGCTCGAACGCAATGTGATCGAGATCGCACCCCTTGCCTACATGCGGGGCCGCACGCTCAACGATGCGTTCGTGATCCTCGACGAGGCGCAGAACACCAGCATCGAGCAGATGAAGATGTTCCTGACTCGCATCGGGTTCGGGTCGACCGCGGTCATCACCGGCGACCTGACGCAGATCGACCTGCCAAAAAACCAGAAGTCCGGCCTGCGCGACGCGATCGAGGTATTGCGCGGCATCGACGGGATTTCATTCACCTTCTTCACCGCGCGCGATGTGGTGCGTCATCCGCTGGTGCAGCGCATCGTGCAGGCCTACGATGCACGCGACGGAGACGGTCGCACCGCAGCGGATGTGTCGACGCAATGACATCCATCACCAACCCATGCCGCGAGGCGGACACAGCATGACCCGTGGCCCAGTTCAGCTTGAAGTTGCAGTCAGCTACGGATTGCCGCGTTCTGGCCTGCCTGCGGCGATGAGCTTCCGGCGCTGGGTCGCCGCGGCGCTCGAGGGGCGCATCCTGCGCGCCGATCTTGCGGTACGCCTGGTCGACGAACGTGAGGGTCGCTCCCTGAACGGACACTACCGCGGCAAGCCGCATCCGACCAACGTGCTGAGCTTCCCGGCGCAACTTCCCAAAGGCGTGAAACTGCCGCTGCTCGGCGATATCGTGCTGTGCGCGCCGGTGATCGCACGCGAGGCGCGCGAGCAGCGCAAGCCCTTGAACGCACACTACGCCCACCTCACTGTCCACGGCGTGCTGCACCTGCTCGGCTTCGACCACGACGACGAGCGCGATGCCGAGGCGATGGAAGCGACCGAGCGCGAAATCCTGGCCGGCCTTGGCTTGCCCGATCCCTACGCGTGAGGCGGCCACGCAGGGTGTATGCACCTGCACGCCACGATCGACCCGGACTTTTTCGCCGGTTCGGAGCGTCGGCGGATATCTGATGATGATGCCTTGCACTTAGTGATCCGCGACAAGCTCGAATGGGTACAGGCACTGCGCGGTCTTGCCGCATTGCTGGTCGTGGTGACCCATGCGCGGCGGTTTTTCTTCGACTCGCCATGGCAGGGATTCGCACAACACTACATGTTTCCGGCTGCCCAGGGCGTCGATCTTTTTTTCCTGGTCAGCGGCTTCATCATGGTCTATACGACGATGCGTTCCGATGGCAGCGCGCAGTATTCGGCCGAGTTCCTGCTGAAGCGTTTCGCGCGCATCTGGCCGGTGTACGCGGTAATGATTGCGATCAACGCGGTGTTGCAGGTCGTCTGGATGGACCCGGTGTCCTCCTGGCACGCCGTTGCGACGAGCCTTGCGTTCCTGCCGGTCGAAACGCGCCATCCGCCTTACCTGGGACTTCCGCTGTCGATCGGGTGGACCCTGAATTTCGAATTTTATTTCTATCTTGTTTTCGGGCTGTCGCTGCTCGCAGGTCGTTACCGGTGGCTCGCCTTCTTCGGATGGATGCTCGCCACGCTTGTCGTTGTTCCGCTGGCATCGACAGGCACGGTTTCGCTGCTCGCCGACCACGATTACGCCATCGGTATCTGCTCGATCGACGAGATCGTGAATCCGATCGTCTGGGACTTCGTTGCCGGTACTGCGGTTGGCCTGCTGTACGTCTCTCCGGCGCGCATCCGCAACCGCAACCTGTCGCTGGCATTGGTTGTCGCCGCGTTCGCGCTCGTGTGCTGGTGGTCTTTCAGCGGCATCGTGGCCTTCCACGGCATGGCACGCTGGGGACTGCCGCTGGCGATCCTGTTCGCCGTGCTCGCACTTGCCGCGAAAAGCCGCGAGCTGTGGTTTCCGCGGGCGCTGGTCTGGCTGGGCGGGATTTCGTATTCCCTGTACCTGTTGCATCCGTTCATATTCACCACGATCGACCGGCTGATGGATTGCCTCGGCTGGGCAGAACTCACCCACACGCCGCTGTTCGTCCTGTTGGTCATTCCTGTTCCACTGCTCTACGCGGGCATTTCGCGGCGCTACCTGGAAGACGGTTTGTCGGTCGTCGTCAGGACGCGGCTGCTGAGGCTGATCAGCCGAACGCCGGCTGTCGTGCATACGTCGGACCGCGTCGACCGCACGGCAGCCGCACCCCTGAAAGCGGGCGATTGATACCCTGGGCGGGTTCCGAATCCTTGAGCGGCAGCGGCTGAAGGAAGGGCGAAGTTCCGGCCCTTCCGGTGACGAGCGGCTCCCTGCGCCGGCGGCCAATCGCACGCTTGCGGTACACTCGCCCTCCCGCCCTTCCGGGCGCGCTTTGCAGAACCATGTCAGACGACCCAAGCAGTCGTACGCCCGAGCATCCCGCGCCGGATCGCCGCTCGTGGCTCGAACGCCTCAGTCAGGCGTTTTCCGGCGACCCGCGCAGCCGCGAGGACCTCGTGGAAATCCTGCGCGACGCGCAGGACGACGGGCTGATCGCGATCGATACTCTCAACATGATGGAAGGCGCTCTGGGCGTGTCCGAACGCACCGTTGGCGACGTCATGGTTCCGCGCGCGCAGATGGTCGCGCTGCCCGTCGATGCGCGCTTCCTGACTACGATGAAGATGGTGGTCGAATCCGGCCATTCGCGGTTCCCGGTGCATGGAGACGACAAGGACGAAATCCTTGGGATCCTGTTGGCCAAGGATTTGTTGCGCGGGGTGGTCTGCGATGGCGGCCCGGCAACGGTACGCGAATTGCTCCGACCAGCGGTACTGATCCCGCGGTCGAAACGGCTGAACGTGCTGCTCAAGGAATTCCGGCTGTCGCGCAACCACATGGCGATCGTGGTAGACGAATATGGCGGCGTCGCCGGGCTCGTCACAATCGAGGACGTGCTCGAGGAAATCGTCGGCGAGATCGATGACGAGCACGACGACGCGAACGATCCATCGGCGCAAATCGCAGCGCAAGCCGACGGACAGTTCGTGGTGGATGCGCTGACGCCAATCGATGACTTCAACGAGCGTTTCGGCGCCGATTTCCCGGATGACGAATACGACACCGTCGGGGGACTGGTGACCGCGGCCATTGGACACTTGCCGGAATCCGGCGAGGAGCTCGCCATGGGTCGCTTCCATTTCCGGGTCGCCCGCGCCGATGCGCGCCGCGTGCATGCGTTGATCGTGAGCGTGCAGGCCGATGGCTGATAAGCACCGCCCGCGCATGCTGCTTTGCGCGACACTGCTGATCTTCGCGTTGTTGTATTCCATCGGATGTGTCGCAGCGCCGCGCATCGGCGTTGTCACCATGCAGCCTGGAGCAGAATACTGGTCGCGCTTCGGCCACGACGCGATCCTCGTGGACGATCGGGCGGACGATCCCGCGAATGTGCCGATGCTATACAACTACGGCTATTTCGACTTCGACCAACCGTACTTCCTGCTGCATTTCGCGCAGGGCTACATGAGCTACCAGCTTGCCGCCGTGCCATTCCAGGAGGATCTCGCCGGATACGCGCATGAAGGTCGCGGCGTCAGCCTGCAATGGCTGGACATGACGCCATCGCAAGCGTCGAAATTGCAGGCTTACCTGCAATGGAATGCGCGGCCGGAGAACGCAACCTATCGCTACGACTACTTCACCGCCGATTGCGCGACCAGGGTGCGCGATGCGCTTGACAGGGCACTGGATGGCCGGTTGCAGCAGCAACTCACGGCGCCATCGCAAGGTCTGACTTACCGGTCCGAAGCGGTCCGGCTTGGCGCACCTGAACCCTGGCTGGGCCTGAGCATGCATTTTGCGCTGGGCCCTTTCGCCGACAGACCACTATCGCGCTGGGACGAGGCGTTCATCCCGATGCGATTGCAGGCCAGCCTGCGCATGATCCATACGGCATCGGGCACGCCGCTGGTGGAAAAGGAAATGGAATTGCTTCCGCAGCGCCTTTCGCCTGCACTGACGGATGTGCCGCGCTGGCGCGTCTGGTTCGTGTTGGCGGGGGTCGGCTTTGCAGCGTTGGGCCTGTTCGGCATGCGCCATGCCCCGCGCACGACGGCCGCGATCGCGGGCGCGTTCTGGCTGTTCTGTGGACTGGCTGGAACGGGCCTCATCGCGATATGGGGGCTGACCGAACACGTCGCGATCTGGGGTAACGAGAATATCCTGCTGACCAGTCCACTGTGCTTTGCACTGTTGCCAGGCGCGTGGAACATCGCGCGTGGGCGCCCGGCGCCGCGCTGGCATGCGTACATGCTGGTTCTGGTAGCGCTATCTGCGGGCGTTGCGCTGTTCCTGAAGTTCCTGCCTTTCCGCATCGAAAGCAACGGCGACTGGATCGCCTTGTTCCTGCCGATCCATCTGGCGCTCGCCTATGCAGGCCGATTGAAAAAGCGCCGGGAGTAGACTCTCGCAAGTGTCGTACAGGTGCATGCAAATGCCGCTGATGCACGTGGCTGTGACCCCCGAATTGCCGGAGACCCATGCATGAACGACCTGCCCAACTCCGAACAAATGATCGTGGCCTGTGTGGCTTATGCCGCAAACGGCTCGCGTTTGCCGGACATCACGTTCGAACAGATCAGCGAAGTGCTTGCACGCGACGACGGCAGCTACGTGTGGGTGGGCTTGTACGAACCCGATGAACCGCTGATGAAAAAGCTGCAGGAGGAATTCGGCCTGCACGACCTCGCGGTCGAGGATGCGCACAATGCGCATCAGCGGCCGAAGATCGAGATCTACGGAGAGTCGCTGTTCATCGTCATCAAGACGGCGCAAGCGGTGAAGGGCCGCGTCGAGTTCGGGGAAACCCACGTCTTCCTCGGCAAGCGCTATCTCGTCACGATTCGTCACGGCGCATCGCTCACTTACGCTCCCGCGCGCATGCGCTGCGAGCGCGATCAGAACATGATGGCGATGGGGCCCAGCTATCCGCTGTATGCGATGCTCGATTTCGTGGTCGACAACTACATGCCGGTGGTCAGCGACTTCCAGTCCGAACTCGACACGCTGGAAAAGGATGTTTTCGCCGAGGACTACCGCCGCGAGACGATCCAGGAGCTCTACAACCTCAAGCAGGAACTGACCTCGCTGAAGATGGCGGTGTCGCCGCTGCAGGACATCCTCAACCAGTTGCACAGGTTCCACCCGGACCTCATCCACGA
Source organism: Lysobacterales bacterium (assembly GCA_038234715.1). Lineage (GTDB taxonomy): Bacteria > Pseudomonadota > Gammaproteobacteria > Xanthomonadales > Xanthomonadaceae > SZAS-103. The sequence continues at coordinate 35,938 of JBBQTD010000026.1, forward strand.
CGGTGTGCGCGTGTATTTCCGCGACGTGTTCGATCACGTGGCTCGGGTGAACGAGGCCACCGACATGATGCGCGAGATGCTGACCGCCGCGATGGGCGTGAACCTCGCGCTGGTCACCGTCGCGCAGGGCGAAATCGTCAAGCGCCTTGCCGGATGGGCCGGGCTGCTTGCGGTGCCAACGCTGATGGCCAGCTGGTACGGCATGAACTTCCACAACATGCCCGAGCTCAACGGGCGCTACAGTTACGCAATCCTGATCAGCGTCACCCTGGTGGTGTGCGCGATCCTGTACATCGCGCTGAAGCGGGCGCGCTGGCTGTAGCTGTCTTGAACTCTGCGATCAGGCGATCCCCCGAAGCACTGAGGGGGCCGGCCGCAATCGCGAGCGCTTGCGACATTGCGAGGAATGGACGGCCAAACCTGGCAACGGGAAACGGATCTCGTACCGTCCAGTTCGACGGCACCCCCTCATCTGCAGCACGTCCGTCTGCCGATCGTAAGTAGACGGTCTCTGTTCGCTAATGCGCGGGCTGCAGATGCGCCTTTAGCCACGCGTTGACGGTGTCGTGCCACTCGACGCTGTTGTGCGGCTTGAGCACCCAGTGGTTCTCGTTGGGGAACGACAGGAACTTCGATTCGATGCCCTTGCGCTGCAGCGCGGTGAACGCGGCGATGCCCTGCTCGATCGGAATGCGCAGGTCCATCTGGTTGTGCACGATCAACATCGGGACCGTCCAGTCCTTGACGTGGTTGACCGGATTGAAGCGCTCGTAACCTTCCGGGTTCGCCCACGGCGTGCCGCCGTTTTCCCATTCGCTGAACCACAACTCCTCGGTCGAGTAACCCATCATGCGATTGTCGAATACACCGTCGTGATCGACCAGGCACTTCCATGGCGAACTCCAGTTTCCGGCGATCCAGTAGATCATGTACCCGCCGTAGCTCGCTCCCAGCGCGCACGCGTTTGTGCCATCGAGGAACTGGTACTTCTGCAGCGCCGCTGCCCAGCCCTTCTGCAGGTCCTCCAGTGGCCGATCCCCCCAGTGTTGCGAGATCGCATCGGTGAACGCCTGGCCGTATCCAGTCGAACCGTGGAAGTCGACCATTACCACCGCGTAGCCTTGGCCTGCGTACGTCTGCGGATTCCAGCGGAAGCTCCAGTCATTACCGAACGAACCCTGCGGGCCGCCGTGGATCAGGAACGCAACGGGATACTTCTTGCCTGGCTGGTAGTTCCACGGCTTGACCACGTAACCATGCACGGTTTCGCCATTCCATCCAGGGAAGGAGAACTGCTCAAAATCACCGAACGCGATGTCCTTGAGCTTGTCGTCGTTGTCGTGCGACACGGCTCTTTGCGCACTGCCGTCGCCACGCGCGACGAACAACTGGTCCGGCGATTTCATCGAATTGCGCGTGAACACGAGCGTATCGCCTGCCACGTCGATCGCTGAAACTGCTCCATCGGCAGCGATCTTCTTCACTGCGCCCGAAGCTATGGACACCGCAAACAGCGGGTGCTGGCCCATGTCATCGGCGGTCGTGTAGATCGTCTTGCCGTCGGCGGACAACGTGATGCCGTCGGCGGACCGGTCCCATGCCGGAGCGATTTCGCGCGCGCTGCCGGACGCGAAGTCGAACGCCATCAATGCGAAGCGGTCGGCCTCGAACGTTGGGCGCTTCATCGCGCGGTAGTACAGGGTATTGCCGTCCGCGGAGAACACCGGCGTGGCATCCCAGGCCTTGTTTGCCGCGGTGATATCGCGCGGCGGCGCGGCGCCATCGGAGGGGACGAGGAACACGTCGAAATTGGTCGACCAGGGTTCGCTGCGACCTGCGGTGCGTGCATCGAATGCGAGGAACTTGCCGTCGGCCGACCAGTTGTATTCGCTGGCATCGCCGAACGGCTTCGATGGGACGTCGCCATCGATGCCAATGCTGATGAGGGTCGGCTCCGCGGCAGCTTTGCCGTCGGCGCCGATCGCGGCTGTGAACAACTGGCTGCGCGTTCCATCGGACCAGGTGTCCCAGTGGCGGATGAACAGCTTGTCGAACGTCCTGCCGGTGGCCTTGTCCGCGGCAGTCGCGTCGTGACGTTGCCTGGTGCACGCAAGGCCCTTGCAATCGGTGAAGACATCGAAGCTCATCGCGAGCGACTTGCCGTCCGGCGACAACTTGAAGCTGCCGACATCAAGCGGATAGTTGGTGACCTGGACTGCCGCCCCTCCCGCAGCGGACACGCGCCACACCTGGTCGCTACCGGACTTCGACGAGATGAAATAAATGATCTGGCCATCGGCCGTGAATGCGCCCGAATTGCCCGGCATGCCGTCGGCCAGAAGGCGTTTGGGTGCTGCATCACGCGTCTTGAGGTCGTCGATCCACAGCGATGTCGTGCGCTTGTTCGCCGCGTAGTCGGTGACCGCCACCGAGAACACGACCATGCGGCCGTCGCGCGCGAGGGCGGGTTCGGAGACGCGATCAAGGGTCACCATGTCGCGCACGACGAGGGGCTTCCTTGCGGACATCGGATCGGCCGCACTGGCAGCCATCGGCAACAACGCGAGCAGCAACAGCGGAATGGGGCACAGACGCAGCATGTAGTTTCCCTCGACAACGGACGGCAGGATGGCCAACGGATCATGGTAGGCGCGTGCGCGCTTGCGTGGAAGGGATTGGCATAGGCCAGAAGTCATGCCGTGGCGCAGGCGCTGGCTATCACGCGGCTATACTCTCCCGGTGCGCGGCACCGCGGCGCATCCAGCAGGAACCTGCATGACAGCGAGCGCGACCATCGCCCCCATCGATCGATCCGACGAGATGTTCGGCCATCCAAAGGGCCTGTACGTCTGCTTTTTCACCGAGATGTGGGAACGCTTTTCGTTTTACGGGATGAAAGCGTTGCTGCTGCTGTATCTGATAAAGCATCACGGGTTCCTGGAATCACAGGGCCTGGTCGTCACTGGCGCCTACGGGGGTATGGTCTACGCGGTTCCCCTGATTGGAGGCCTGCTCGCCGACCGCTATCTGGGCATGCGCAAGGCAGTCGTCCTCGGCGGAATGCTGTTGTGCCTCGGGCACCTGGGCATGGCCTATGAGGGACAAGCCGCGCAGACCGTCAACGGCGTTGTGCACCAGGACAAGTTTGCACTCGGCGTGTTCTACATGTCGCTGTCGCTGATCATCAGCGGGGTCGGCTTCCTCAAGCCGAACATCTCGACGATCGTCGGTAAGCTCTATCCGGAAAACGATCCGCGCATCGATTCGGGCTTCACAATCTTCTACGCGGGCATCAATGTCGGCGCGCTCTTCTCGAGCCTGATTTGCGGGACGCTGGGCGAGACCTTCGGCTGGGGCTACGGTTTCGGCGCCGCTGGAGTGGGCATGCTCGCGGGACTGGGGATGTTCATCACCGGGCAGAAATACCTGCAGGGCCATGCCGAGCCGCGCGAACCGGAAAAGCTGCAACGTCGTGTTCTCGGCCCCCTCAACATCGAGTGGACGATTTACCTGGGCGCCATCCTCGGGCTGCCGCTGATCTGGCTGTTGATGCAGCTCGGTGGCGGCGTCCTCTATCTGCAGTACGCGTTGACGGCGATCTGGCTGGGCTGGCTGGTCTGGTATCTCGCGAATCGCTGCGACAAGGTCCGGCGCGAGCAGATGCTTGCGGTCGTGTTCTTCATCGCGAGCGCGCTGCTGTTCTTTTCGATGTACGAGCAGACCTACGGCTCGTGGCTGCTGTTCACCGACCACATGCTGACCAAGGACTTCTTTCCGCAGATCGTGATCTACGACACCCATCACCTGCCATGGCCGTGGTCGGCGCTGCCCTCGTGGATGGTGTTGATCAACGGAAAGGCATGGCCCTGGTGCGTGATCCCGCTGGTACTCGCGCCGCCGATCGTTGCGGTCGCACTGCGTTCGCCTCCAACGCTCGCGGCGTGGCTGGTGTGCGGCGTCAGCGCCCTTGGGTTCGTGTTCTTCCTGCGCGATGCGCTGGTCCTGCCGCAGGACGCCGAATCGCTCGAATACCTCGCGTCCTGGGTGCTGGTCGTGATGACCCCGCTGTTCGGCTGGCTATGGCCGTGGCTGGAGCGGCGCAACATGAATCCGAGCAAGCCGATCAAGAACGCAATCGGCCTGGCCTTCTGTGGCCTGTCCTTCCTCGTTCTGTCGGCCGCGAACGCTTCCGTCAGCGCAGGCCACCTTGGCTCGGTGTGGTGGTTGCTACTGGCATACGCCGTACTCGAACTCGGCGAACTGACGTTGTCGCCGATCGGCTTGGCCGCCGTGACCCAGCTCTCCGTGCCCAGCGTCGTGGGACTGATGATGGGTGCCTACTGGCTTGCCACGTCACTGTCCGAGCAGGCCGCAGCGCTGTTCGGCAGGTTCGCAGCCCTCGACATTCCCGCAGGCGGGAAGATCGACGTAGCTGTGGCCAAACTCAAGTACGCGGATCTGTTCCACAACATGTTGCTGATGGGGCTGGCCGCTGCCGCAGTGGCCTTGCTACTCAGCCCGCTGATCAAACGCTGGATGCACGGAATCAAGTGACCACACGATGTATCCCTGACCAGTACATGCGTGTGCGTATTGAAGGATCTGCTTTGCCGCACTGATGCATTCCAGGAACAGGTTCCTCACTGAGTTCCCGCAGCATGCCCATTGCGCATGCTGCGATTTTCCACGTTAGGGAAGGTCTGAACAAGTCGCCCGAAGTGTGTTGAAATTGGATCGGGCGAACAAGGGCTGCATTGCATGGACCAGATGAGCTTCGGCGATGCGGAATACGCCGCCAAGAAGAAGACGACGCGCCGCGAGGTGTTTCTGGCGGAGATGGACAAGGTCGTTCCGTGGGATTCGCTGCAGAAGGTGATAGCGCCGTTCTATCCGGTCGCTGGTCGG
>JBBQTD010000027.1:0-40571 GCA_038234715.1 Lysobacterales bacterium
GCAGAAAGCGACGCTAAATGATGCTTTGAACGCGATTCCAGCAACTCAGCGGGTCTGGAATGAATCACGCGCGTCGAGAACACGAAAATTCGCCGGTCAAATCTTTCCCGGTGACTTATTCAGACCTTCCCTAACGCCCAAGGCCTGTTTTGGGCTTGCAGAGTTTGTCCGTGCTTGCGCCAATGCGCAGTCCAACACGACGCTTACAGAGTCATCGGGAACCGGCATCGATCCGGCGCGTCCCTGCCCGCGCCCACACGTCAACCGGGCTCGGCCGGAGACGCTGAAACAGCGATGTAGATACAGGGAAGACATGAGGGCGTGCTCGCAGGTGGGGTGTGCGACCATTGTCCTGACCGACACGTAACCTGATGTCGCATCCCGGCGAAACATTTTCCGGGGGCTGTTCCCGCCCTTCCCGTCCGGCCGGGCTGAGCGCAGCGCCGATCCGTCCTCGTTTTCCATCCTGAAAGCGTGATTCATTGACATCCAAGTCCTTCGCAATGCGCGGGGCGACCAACAACAGCGCCGGAGTTCCCGCATGCAGAGCAACGACTACCAAACCCTCCAACGCCAGTGGGCGATGCTCCGCGCGATCCCAGGCCAGCCGCAGACCATCACCGCACCTGCATTGCTGGCGAGCCTGCACGACCAGGGCTTCACGCCCTCGCGTCGGACTGTCGAGCGCGATCTGCACGAGTTGTCTACGCGCTTCCCGCTGACAGTCGACGATACCTGCAGGCCCTTCCGCTGGAGCTGGATGCAGAACGCGGCTATGGAATTCATGCCTGGCCTCACCGTCTCCCAATGCCTCGCACTTGTGTTGGCCCAAGCCCACATCCAGCATCTTCTACCCCGCACGATGCTCGACGACCTCGCGCCGCTGTTCGATGCCGCCGAACGCGAACTCGCGAAGACGGGCTGGAGGGACTGGCACAAGCGCACCGCGGTCGCACCCGCAGCGTTCGCCCTGCTGCCGCCGATCATCGATGCGAAGGTGCTGTCCGACGTCCAGCACGCCGTTTCGCAACGGATGTGCATGACCGCGAAATACCGCTCAAAGGGCAGCAAGGTTCCGAAGAAGCGTGACATCACCCCACTCGGCCTGCTGGTGCGCGGCACCGTGCAGTACCTGGTGTGCCTTCTGACGGAACACGACGAACCGCGCCAGCTCTGCCTGCACCGCATGAGCGACACGTTCATCGGCACCGAACGCTGCAAGGAACCGCACGGCTTCTCGATGAAACGCTACGTCGCCCGTGACCTCGGCATCGGCTCGCGCGGCAGGATTCGACTGCGCATCCACGTCGACGCGCTCGCCGCCGAACACCTGCGCGAGACGCGTTTGTCGAAGTACCAGACCTGGCGGCCGATTGATGACGCGGACAAGGTCGAGATCAGCGCGACCGTCGACGACGACGTGCAGCTGAAGCGTTGGCTGCTGTCGTTCGGCAGCGAACTCGAGGTGATCGAGCCTGCGCATCTGCGGCGGGAGATGGTGGAAGAGCTTGGGAAGGCGCGCCGGGCATACACGGCATGAGCGCTGTGGAGCCTCGCTCCTGGCCCGCGCCGACTTAAAGCGGCGTTGCTGCTACTGTAGAACCGATCGCGCCGTCTGTGGATGTGTGGACCGCGAAGCCAAAGCGCTGTCCAAGTGCGGTTGGCTTACGCGCTTGGACGGCACGACAGAACCGATCGTGTTGGGACCGGGCCCATCCACATTCACGCCCAGGTACGCGGCCTGTGCGTCGGTCAGGCGGGTGAGCTTCACGTCGAATTTCTCCACGTGCAGCCGCGCGACTTGCTCGTCGAGCTTCTTAGGCAGGATATAGACCTTGCGGTCGTAGAAACCCTTGTTTGGGATGGTCCGAGCAAGTCCGTCCTGGACTTGTTCAGACGCATCCGTGCACCGCACGGAACCTCTGAACTTGCAGAGGTTCCTTAGCCCCCATGTCCATCTGTGCGAGGGTCTGGTTCGAGAACGAGTTCGACATCACGAAGCTCGGGGGACGGTCGCGCAGCCGAGATTGCCACCTCGCGATCGGGTCGGACGTGATCCAGACCGACCGCAAGCTCGATCGCGCAAGCGCGAAACTGCTGATGCTGCGGTTGTCCGCGGATCCGCGCGTAACGCACGTCGAGATCGATGCGCTGCGCCAGCCGACCTCGCTTCCGAACGACAGCTACGGCGCGGCTTACCAGTGGCAGCTGTTCGATGCGGCCGCCGGCATCGATCTGCCGTCGTCATGGGGCCAGTCCAGCGGCAACGGCGTGGTCGTGGCCGTGCTCGACACCGGCACCACGCTTCATTCCGACCTTTCCTCGCACTACCTGCGCGGCTACGACTTCATCAGCGACGGTGCGATCGCCCGCGACGGCGACGGTCGCGATGCTGATCCGTCCGACATGGGCGACTGGACCCTGGCCGGCGAATGCAGCGCGTCCAATCCCGGCGCGAAGTCAAGCTGGCATGGCACCCATGTCGCCGGCACGATCGCTGCACTGACCGGAAACGGCAAGGGCACCGCCGGTGTCGCCCCGGGTGCCAACATCCTTCCGCTGCGCGTGCTCGGCAAGTGCGGCGGCTACGACTCGGACATCGCCGATGCGATCGTCTGGGCGGCCGGCGGCAAGGTTCCGGGCGTCCCGATGAACGCCAACCCGGCTGAAGTGATCAACCTGTCGCTCGGAAGCCCCGGCGCGTGCGAGGCCGGATCGGCCCTGCAGACCGCCATCAACAGCGCGGTCAAGGCGGGAACCGTGGTCGCCGCCGCCGCCGGCAACGAGAACGCCAATGCGGCGGCCTTCAGCCCGGCGAGCTGCAGCAACGTGATCACGGTCGGCGCGGTCGGCCGCTCGGGCGCGCGCGCGAGCTATTCCAACCATGGCGCAAACGTCGATGTTTCGGCACCCGGCGGCGATCACGGCGAGTTCGTGTATTCCACCTACAACGCCGGCGCGACGAGCCCGGGCGCCGAAGGCTATGCCGGCCTGCAGGGCACATCGATGGCCGCGCCGCTGGTATCAGGCGTCGTCGCGCTGATGCAGAGCCTGAACGTGAACACGCCGGCCATGGTCAAGGTATTCCTCAGGAAGTCCGCGCGGCCGTTCCCGACGACCTGCGACGGCTGCGGTAGCGGCATCGTCGATGCAGCGGCCGCGCTCAGGGCGGCCAAGGGCACGAATGCCGCGGCCGTGCCGACGTTGTCCATCGCCGATGCAGCGCTGGTGCGCGAAGGCGCCAGCGGTACGACAGCGAAGGCGACGTTCAAGGTCAGCCTTTCGCAGGCCTCGACCCAGGCGGTGGCGTTCACCGTCGCCACCAGCGGTGGCACCGCCACCGCCGGCGGCGATTACGTGGCTCTCAGCCCGACCGTCGTGACCATGCCTGCTGGCCAGACCAGCATGAATGTCAGCGTCACGATCAATGGCGACAACGTCCAGGAGGCCGACGAGACCTTTTTCGTCCATGTAACTGGCGTGACCGGGGCGACCGTCGTCCGCGGCGATGCGGTCGGAACTATTGCCGATGACGACATGACCCTATCTGTCAACGACATCAGCGTGACCGAAGGCAACAGCGGCACGAAGCTCGCGACCTTTGCCGTATCGTTGTCGCGGGCCTCGCTCATGCCGGTGACTTTCAATCTGAGAACGGGCGCAGGTGGCACAGCCACGGCGGGCGTGGACTACGTCGCGGTGCCTACTACCCGACAGACGATTCCCGCCGGCCAGACCAGCATGACCTATTCGGTGACGGTCAACGGCGATACCACCGTCGAGCCCAACGAAACATTCCAGCTGATCGCGAGCAGCGCGGTCGGTGCGGTCGACGTCAAGGGCGTGGCCATCGGCACGATCGTCAACGACGACAGCACGGCGATTTCCATCGGCGACGCGAGCGTCGCCGAGGGCAACAGCGGTACGACGTCGATGACCGTCACGGTCAGCCTGTCGCAGCCGTCCAGCGTGCCGGTGACCTTCCATATCGCTACCGCCGACGGTACTGCCAAGGCCGGCAGCGACTACCTCGCCGTGCCCTACACCGCGCTGACGATTCCCGCCGGCACGACCAGCATGCCGTTCAACATCACGATCAATGGCGACACCACGTTCGAGCCCAACGAAACATTCGTGGTCAATCTCTCAGGGGTGACCGGCGCGAGCATTGCCAGATCCCAGGGCACCGGCACGATCGTCAACGATGATGCCATGCCTTCGCTGTCGGTCAACAATATCGCGGTCTTCGAGGGCAACCGCGGCACCACGCAGGCGACATTCACGGTTTCGCTGTCGGCGCCATCGGGCTCGAACGTGACCTACAACGTGGCCACCGCCGACGGCACGGCGATCACCAACGACTACGTCCCGGTGGCGAGCACGCCCCAGACCATCCCCGCCGGCGCGATCAGCAAGACTTTCTCGGTGACCGTCAATGGCGATACCACAGTTGAACCCGACGAGACGTTCACACTGAATCTCAGCAACGCGGCCGGAGCTACCATCGCCACTGCTCATGGCATTGCCACGATCCAGAACGACGATTACCCGACGCTATCGGTGAGCGACGCCAGCGTTGTCGAGGGCAACAGCGGCACCACGATGATGAACTTCACGATCACCCTGTCGCAGCCGACGCCTTGGCCGGTGACCTACAGCGTCTCGACGGCGGACCAGTACGCCAAGAGCGGCAGCGATTTCGCCGCGACGACCGCGAATGGCACCTTTTACCCCGGTGGGGCTACCACGGCGACGATCTCGGTACCGGTCTACGGCGATACGCTCGTTGAAGGAAACGAAGCATTCATTCTGTACTTCACTGCGAATTCAGGCGCGACGGTCGCGCGATCGCAGGGCTATGGAACGATCATCGACGACGATTTTCCGACGGTCTGGGGCGGTAACCCGAACATCATTGACTATGACCCCGGCATCTTCCAGGTGAACTACACCGGGAGTTTGTCCAGTCCGGCGCCCTACGACATCTACCTTCATGTAACGACTAAAGATGGCACAGCCGTGTCCCAAATCTACTACATCCCTTACGACGGGGACGTATACATCCCCGCCGGGCAAACCCAGTGGACCGTGCCTATCTCGATAGTCGGTTACGCCGCATGCAGGTACAACATGTACGGGCAACCGTTCGCAACCTTTTACGTCAATGCCACCCCGCTCAACAACAATGCCATCGCCGGCTCCCCCGGCTCCATCACCATCACGGACCCGTACTGCTGATTGCTCCTGGTTCAGGCATTCCAGATGCGTTCCTGTCGATTTGATTGCATTGCTGCTGGTGCGTACGAGGATCAGGTAGGCTTGTTGCTTGCGCCGTAGCCCGACGGAGACCTCCGTCGGGTTGCGTTGCTGCGGCACGTTGGACCAGTCATTCGGTAGTCGAGGCGATTTCCAACCGCGACGAGGGTCAAGCCAACCTTCGGACGATGGGTCAACTCCACGCACACCGACGGTCGTGGTCAGGTCGATGTCAGCCAGCACTCTTGATCTTGCGTCGATCAACTACTCAACAAGCATTCGACGCTTCGCTGTCCCCTGATCAATCTGCACCCGCCCTGTCTTCCGGCAATCCGTTCGTCTTCAGATACGCCACATGCCGCTTGTGCGTGGCCTTGCTGTAGATGCCGTCACGGGGCGCGCCAAGCAGGATCTGCAGGTCGCTGACCACCTGGCCGCGTTCGCCGAGATGGAATGACTGGGCGATGACGCTCTCCGGTGTGTAGACGGGCGTCGCGTCATCATCGGGATGGGCAGCCGGCGGAGGCAGCGCGGCCACGCAGCGCCAGCGACCGAAGCCGACCGGTTTCACCTCTGCGCCGTCCGGCGGCGTCCACCCTGCCGTGGAGATGCGGTTGGCGACTTCAATCTGCTGTGCTGGCGTCGCTTCCGCAGGGGTCTTCGCGAGGTCAAGGCCACCCCAGGCTTTCCAGTCGTCCTGAGCGATCGCCAGCCCACCCGACTGCGCGCCCGGGTTGTGCCAGTTTGCGTCGGTCTCGCACAGCGCCATCTGCTGCCAGTACTTGTCCGGAGCTGCGGCCCGCTCGGCCAGCACCAGGGTCGGCGACAGGTCGCCGGCGCCGGTCGCGTAGTCCCTGTCCGGATCGACCCAGTTCCTGTCGTGCGATGCCTTGCCGATCGATTCCTTTTCGGGCGGCGTTTTGCCGATCGCTTCCTTGCCAATTGATTCCTTGCCGAGCGGTGCCTCGACAACCGATGCCTTGCCTAGCGTTACCTTGTCGTTCGATAGCTTCTCGAGCGGGACCTTGTCGGCAACGCGTGCCGGGTCGGACACCAGGTGACCGGCGCGCATGATGTTGGCGATGAAGGCGCGCTGTCCGCGGTCGGTCAGGTGCACGCCATCGGAGACGAAATAATCCGGCTGGCCCTCGGACACATCGCTCCACCGCGCGACCACGACATTCGGAAAGTCAGGTGCGACGCGATCGATCATCAGGTTGTTCGATTCCATCCAGCGCCTGGGCACGTGCGTGTTCACCAGGATCACGCGCTTTGCGTCCTTGAGCGTGGTGAGGATCTGGCGCAGTTGGTCCTCGTAGACGTAACCGTTGGTACCCAGGTGGACCACCACGACCAGCCGCAATGTTCCGGAATCGTGCAGAGCCTTGACCTGGGTAAGGACATCGGCTGCCTGCGACCCGACGGTGGCATGCACATCGGTTCCGTGCAGGGTGCCTTCCAGCAGTTGGCTCGAACCGAGCAGCACCGAATCGCCGACCGCGGTGAGCTTGTCGCCGGTGTAGGTGTCGACGGTTGGAGGATCGGGTTGCATGGGTTCGACAGGCAGGTCGGACTGCTCGGCCGGGGTGGGAAGATTGATCGCCGCAGTCTCAGCGGGTGACAAGGGCGTGCCATACCTGGAGCGGACGTGCTTCGGTCCGGCACCAGTTGCAGCCGCGCCATGGAGACCTGAGCCAATCGCATCCGCGCCGCTCGGATCAAGCACTGGATCGACCGCGCCACGCCCAGAGATCCGGTCACTGGACACAGGGTCGAGGTGAAGGGCTTCGCGCACGTCCTGCGCCGGCTCTGCAGCGGTCGGGGCACGCGAGAGCACCTCAGCGGTGACGCCAAAACCAAGCAGGACGATCATGGCGAGCGCAGTTGCACGGCGTACCACGCGCCGGCGTGAGGTCGCCACGCGCAAGTCGCTGCGCATGCGCTCGAGCGCGCCCTGGCGAATCGGCATTTCGACGTAACGGTAGGACAGTGCCGCGATGCCGATCGTAAGCGCCACCCGCAAGGCCAGGGCCGCGTGCACGTCGAGCATCCGCAGGTCGATTCCCGGGCGGGTCAGCATGAAGATCGGCCAGTGCCACAGGTAGATCCCGTAGGAACGCTGGCCAATCCAGCGCAACGGTTTGCAATCGAGCCATTGGCCGAAGGCAAGGCCCGGATGCGAAGCCATCGCGATCACCGCCATGCTGGTGACGTCGGCGAGCAGCAGCCCCCACGGATACAGGGCCGTGGATTCCTCGCCGAGCCTGGCAAACAACGCCAGCAGCAAGGCCAGTGCAACCACGCCAACAACGACGCCGACCACGCGCGGGACGGCGCGCAGCGTCCGGCTGGCACGCCCGGGCTGCCACGCAAGGCCGAGGGCCGCGCCCAGCAGCAACGGGAAGCCGTGGGTATCGGTGCCGAAGTACAGGCGCGACGGATCGCCGTGTCCCGGATAGCCGATCTTCGCGGCCAGCACGGCCATCCAGGTCGCCGAAGCAATTGCCAGCGACCCCGCGACCACCGCCAGGGCGCGCCGGCCGACCAGGGCCAGGCCCAACGGGACCAGGATAGCCCAGACGATGTAGAACTGTTCCTCGATGGCCAGCGACCACAGGTGCTGCAGCAAGGGCTGGCGACCGGTGGAGTCGAAGTACGAGACGTGGACGCTGAGCAGTTCCCAGTTGGTCAGGTAGGCCAGGCTCGCGAGGGTGTCGCCGCGCAGCCGCGGCAACGCGTCTGTGGCGATGATCGCGGCGGCGAAGGTCACGCAGACCATCATCAGCCAGACCGCAGGCAGCAGGCGCTTCGCGCGACGCCAATAGAATCTGCCGACGTTCAGGCGACCCGACTGCTGGATCTCGTCTGCGAGCAGGCCCGTGATCAGGAAGCCGGACAGGACGAAGAACAGGTCCACGCCCAGGTAGCCGCCCCGCGCCCAGTAGAGGTCGGCGTGGAAGAAAATGACCGCAACGACCGCGATCGCGCGCAGTCCATCCAGGCCGGCGATGTGGCGCGTGATCGAAGGGGTGGGTACGGGGGCTGGAACCGTGGCTTTCGTATCGCGACCAGCGTTGCGCACAAGCCTGGAACTGATCATGACTCTCGGCGGGATTGGTAGTTACTGTTCTTAACGCAGGACAGAAGAGGGATAGGACACGAATTGAACGGAAATTTATCAAAACTTTAACTAATGTTTAACTGGCGTCGGTCACGGCTTCGGCATCCCGAAGGGGCATGCTTCGAAGTCCGGATCGAGCCTCAGCAACCACGGCTGCCTTTCGGGATACTCCCTTTCGAAACGGCTTGCGCTGCAAGACGCACCGGATGGATGAAGCAGAAAATTGTTGGGCGGTCACCTTGTTCCGCGCTCCTGGCGCGCCATCGATGCCGGCGAAGGCGGAAACAAGTCCACGATCTCCGGTGTCGCCCAGCCGCAACGCAGTCCCCACACATAGAACCCCACGCCGATGATCGCGACGACCAGCAGGTCCCATCCGTACGGAATCCAGTCGTGTCCGCCGAACTTCGCGCTGCCGGCCCAGGACACCGCGGCCATCGTCGGCATATAGACGATCAGCCAACGCGCGCCCGCGAGCTGCCGTCCAAAATCGTGCCAGCGCTTGCGGTGCTGGTAGTAAAAATAGATCGGCAACGCCACGACGACGAGCAGGATGATCTCGCCGGTCAATGGCCATTTCGCCCAATACAACAGCTCGGTCGAGAACACGAAAGCAAGGCAGGCGAACACCGGGAGTCCGGGCATGCGCCAGGGTCGATGCGCAGTCGCGGCGGTGCGGCGCAGGGTCATCGCGCTGATCGGGCCGGTGAGGTAGGAAATGATCGTCGCCACCGAGATCACCGCGGCGAGCTTGTCCCAGCCGGGGAATTTGAACATGAAGGCCAGCCCCACCACGAGATTGACCCACATCGCCGGCCGCGGCACGCCGTAAACCGGGTGCACAGTACCCAGAACTTCAGGCATGGTGCCGTTCTTCTGCATGCCGTAGAGCATGCGCGAGGTCGTCGCCGTATAAGTGATACCCGTCCCGCTGGGGCTGATGAAGGCATCGGCGTACAGGAGGATGGCCAGCCATTGCAGGTTGAGCAGCAGCGCCAGTTGGGCGAACGGTGAGCGGAAGTCGAGGCCATGCCAGCCAGCCTTCGCCAGCAGGTCGGGCGGAACCGAACCGAGAAACGCGACCTGCAATGCGATATAGACCACCGTCGCCAGTGCGATCGAACCGAGCACCGCGAACGGCACGCTGCGTCCGGGATTGCGCGCTTCCCCGGCGAGATTCACCGGGCTCTGGAAGCCGTTGTAGCTGAACACGATACCGGCCGTTGCCACCGCCGTCAGCACCGCGGCAAGATCCATCACATGCGGCCCACCGTTGGTACCCACCGAGAAATTGGCGGGATGGAAACCGGTCAGCATCAGGCACACCGCGGTCATCGCAGGCACGACCAGCTTGAACACGGTGATGATTGCGTTGGAGCGTGCGAACAGTTTCACGCTCCAGAAATTGATCAGGAAGTAGATGCCCACCAGCACGACCGCGATCGCCAGCCCCGCGGGCGCAATCTCGCCGTGGCCATCGGGAAGGTGCACGTAGAGAGCTTGTGCCCACGGCCACGGCCATGAAGCCATGTACTGGACCGACGCCTCGGCTTCGACGGGGATCACCGACACGATTGCGATCCAGTTCGCCCAAGCACCGATGAAGCCGACCAGCGAACCGTGCGAGTAGTGGCTATAGCGCACCATGCCGCCCGACTCGGGGAACATCGCACCGAGCTCGGCGTAGGTCAGCGCGATCGTGCTGATGATCAGGGCGCCGATCACCCATGCAAGGGTCGCGTCGGGCCCGGCGAGTTTTGCCGCCCGCCAGGCACCGAACAGCCAGCCCGAGCCGATGATCGAGCCGAGGCCGGTGAGCATCAACGCGAACGGGCCTACATCGCGGCGGATGGATGTGTCGTCGGACATGGAAGCTCCTGGGGTGCCGAGGATGCATCCATGGTCGCAGGTTTGCGGCGACAAGGAACACCGCCCCTGCACGCAGTGCGGGCACCAGACCAAGGCCAGCGCTGCAGGGCCGCAGCAACAGCACCGGGCTATCCATCAGCCGGACTTGTCGCGAAGCACTGCTTGAAACGCTGGCGGGGCAACAGTCGGACAACGGCGAGGCGACGGAAGCCACCCTTTCCGATCCTCGTCTCGCCGCGACTATTTCGCGAACAGATGCTCCACGCCCGTGCGCTCCTCGCGCAGCTCCTTGTCGGTCTCATCCATGCGCGTGCGCGAGAAGTCGTTGATCGCCAGGCCCTGCACGATCTCGTACACGCCGTTGCGGCACACGCAGGGATAGCCGTAGATGACGCCCGGTGCAATGCCGTAGCTTCCATCGGACGGGATGCCCATCGATGCCCAGTCGCCGTCGGCGGTGCCAAGCGCCCATGAGCGCATGTGGTCGATCGCGGCAGATGCCGCGGATGCGGCCGACGAAGCGCCACGCGCCTTGATGATTGCCGCGCCGCGTTGCTGCACGGTGGGGATGAAGCTGGTCTCATACCATCCCGTGTCGACCTGCGCCATCGCGGCCGAACCCTTCACCACCGCGTGATGCAGGTCGGGATACTGCGTGGAACTGTGGTTGCCCCAGATCGTCACGCGCTGGATGTCGGTGTTTTTCGCGCCGGTCTTCTCGGCAAGTTGCGAGATAGCGCGGTTGTGGTCCAGGCGCACCATCGCAGTGAAGCAGCGTGGATCGAGGTCCGGTGCGTTCTGCTGCGCAATCAGGGCATTGGTGTTGGCGGGGTTGCCGACCACGAGCACCTTGATGTTGCGGCTTGCATGCGCATTGATCGCCCTGCCCTGCGGCCCGAAGATCGCGCCGTTGGCTTCGAGCAGGTCCTTGCGTTCCATGCCCGGACCACGCGGACGCGCACCGACCAACAGTGCGTAATCCGCATCCTTGAATGCGACATTGGGATCATCCGTCGCGACCACGCCGTGCAAGGTCGGGAATGCGCAATCGTTGAGCTCCATGACCACGCCCTGCAACGCGGGCAATGCCGGCGTGACTTCGAGCAACTGCAGGATCACCGGCTGATCCGCGCCGAGCATGTCGCCGGCGGCGATGCGGAACAGCAGGGCGTAACCGATCTGGCCGGCGGCGCCGGTGACTGCGACGCGAACGGGGGTTTTCATGGAGGACTCCTCGAAAATATGGGAAGTGTCATCGTGAGTGAAACGAAGGATCTGCTTCCATTTTGGGAGCAGATCCTTCGCTGCGCTCAGGATGACAAGAAGGGGTTACTTCAATTCAGCGAAGAATTCCTGCACGCGCTTGAGGCCCTCATCGAGCTGGCTGGCGGGACAGGTATATGAGATCCGCAGTGCACGCGGCTCGCCGAACGCGACGCCGGGCACGCATGCCACGCCCTTGACCTCGAGCAGCGCATTGCAGAAGTCCACGTCGTTGTCGATGCGGGTGGTTCCGTGCATCCTGCCGAACGCGCAGCTGATGTCTGGGAACACATAGAACGCGCCCTGCGGCTTCGGGCAGACCACGCCCGGGATCGCGCGCATCGCGCCGATCACGCGGTCGCGGCGTTCCTGGAACTCGGCGTTCTTCGCGATCGGCACGTCCTGTGGGCCACTGAGTGCGGCGAGCGCAGCTGCACTGGTGACTTCGGGCAGGTTGGTGATGTGGTTGGAATTGAGGGTGACGACTGCGTTCGCAACCACTTCCGGAGCGGCGACGAAACCGATGCGCCAACCGGGCATGCCGTAGGTCTTCGAGCACGAATCCATGAAGATCACGCGCTCGCGCAGTTCGGGCTTGATCATCACGAAGTTGTGGTAGCCGATGCCGTCGAACACCATGCGGTTGTAGATGTCGTCGGTGATGATCCAGGTGTCCGGATACTTAACCAGCACGTCGGCGAGCGCCGCGACTTCATCGCGCGTGTAGACCATGCCGGTAGGGTTCGACGGATTGTTGAACAGGAACACCTTGGGCTTCTGCGCGAGCGCGGTATCGAGCTGCGCGGGCGTGAGCTTGTAATCCTGATCCGGAGGGCACGGCAGCAACAGGACTTTTGCACCGACGATCTCGGCAATGTCCACGTAGCTGGTCCAGTACGGCGTCGGGAATGCGATCGTGTCGCCTTCGTTGAGCAGCACTTCCATCAGGTTGTAGAGCACGCCCTTCGCGCCGATGCCGATCGCGCAGTTCTTGCGCGTGTAGCCGGTCATGCCGACCTGGTCCATGTGCGCGATGAAGGCGTCGAGCAACGCGTCGGAACCGCGATTGCTGCCGTACTGGCCGCTGTCGTGGTCGAGCGCCTTGCGCACGGCGTCGTACACGTGCGGGCCGGGCAGGAAGTTCGGCACGCCGATCGAGAAACTGATGATGTCGCGGCCTTCGGACTTCAGGCGCTTGGCCTTCTCGGCGACGACCATGATCGCGCTCGGCTTGGCACGACCGACTCGCTGGGCGAGTTTCAGCATGGGGAACCCTCGGAAAGAGTCGAATGCGAGGCCGAAAATGATATCACAGGGGATTGGTCCGGCTGGCTTGAACAAGCCCGATCGGACACGCACTATGCGGCTTCGAGGAGGATCGCGATGAGTCTGCTGCACGACCGCCGACATGGCTTGAAGCCGCCTCCACCGCGAACGTGCGGATGGCGGTCGCCAGGCCGCGCGATGCTGTTCTGCGCGATGGCCTGCGCGCTGCTGACGGCCTGTACAACCACCGATGTGCGCACCGCGAGCGATGCATCAGGCGCACCGGTGCGGGTGCATGGCAGCGTCGTGCTGATCGAACCGGACATCGAACTGTACGAAGTAGCGGCGGGCGGCATGTCCGAGCCGCGCCCGGAATGGACCCAGGCCGCGCGCCGCGCGTATCCGCAAGCTGCGCGCGACCTGCTTGCCGCACACGGTGCGACCCTGGTGCACGACTTCGTTCCACCACCCGCACTGCTACACGACGATCGCGTGCACCAGCTCCTGCTGCTGCACGCAGCGGTCGCGAACAGCATCCTGCTGCACAGCAAGCCGGGCAACGACCTGGCGACCAAGCACGGACAATTCGACTGGACGCTGGGGCCGGGCGTTTCGGTGCTGCGCGATCGCACGGGCGCCGACTACGCGTTGTTCACCTATATCCGCGACAGCTATACCGGCGGCGGTCGCGCCGCGATGCGCGTGGTCGGCGCGCTGTTGCTCAGCGGCGACATCGGTGGCGGCGAACAGGTCGGACTCGCGTCGCTCGTCGACCTGCGTACAGGCCAGGTCGTCTGGTTCAACCTGCTCGTCGCTGAAAACGGCGACCTGCGCAGCGCGGATGGTGCGCGCGCAACGGTCGCGTCCCTGCTCAAGCGGATACCGCTGTGAACGTGGCGCGGGCGCTGATGCTGTCCTCGTGGCTGGTCGGGCTGGCCGCATGGGCATCCGATGCACCTCTGCACGACCCGATCCCCGTGAACCGCCCCGCGCCAGGCAGCGATGAAGCAGCGCTGTGGTACGCGATGGACCGCTCCGAACGCGAGTTGCAGTCCTCGCCGCAACGCGTCCGCGATCCCGCGCTCAATGCCTATGTGCGCGGCGTCGCATGCAAGGTCGCGGCCGACTACTGCGCTGAGTCCGGATCAGGTCCGGAGCAGGTCCTGCGCGTATACATCGTCGAGCAACCGTGGTTCAACGCGATGATGGCGCCCAACGGCATGCTGATCGTATGGACCGGAGCGCTGCTGCGCGCACGCAACGAAGCCGAGCTGGCCTTCGTGATCGGCCATGAGGTCGGCCATTACCGCGCACGGCACGTGATTGCGCAATGGCGGCACAGCAAGAACGTATCGGCGTGGACGAGCGTGTTTGAAGTCGCAGGCACCGGCGCGGCCGCATCGGTGACGCATGGAGTGGGCGCGCTCGCAAGCTCACTCGCGGTGTCGCGATTTTCGCGCGAGGAGGAACACGAGGCGGATCAGCTCGGCTTCGCAGCGATGGTCGCAAGCGGCTACGACCCGCTGGCTGCCGTCGAGTTGTGGGCGCGCATGCTGCGCGAAGAGGACACGAGGAGCGGTGGCAAGTCGTCGTCGGTGTTATCCAGCCACCCGCCAACGCGCGAGCGACTCGACGACATGCGCGCCGAAGTTTCAGCGCTTGGCACGCACGGCAATGCGCGCGGTGTGCTGGACTATCGCACCGCGACCCATCCGTTCCTGCAGCATTGGCTGGATGCGGAACTCGCGCGCCGGCAATACGCGGCGTCGCTCCTGGTCGTGACCGAACTGCTTGCCGATGCACCATCCGGGGACAAGGCCGTACTGAGTTTCTACCTTGGTGAAGCCTACCGTCGCCGCGCGAATGCGGGCGACCGCGATGCCGCCGCGCGCTGGTACGCGCAGTCGATCGCCCTGCCCGATCCGCCCGCGGCCGCATGGCGCGAACACGGCATGGCGCTGCGCGATGCCGGGCAACGACGCGAAGCGGCCGACGCGTTGCGTCGCTACCTCGGATTGGCGGACGAAGCACCGGACCGCGCGTTTGTCGAGCACGACCTCGCGGAACTGCAGGAGCATGCCCAGTGAAGGCAGCCGTGCGGCGGGTCGGATGTCGGGTCGCATTGCCGGTCGTGATTGCGCTGCTGGCGGGCTGCGCGGACGGACGCCTCGTCCAGCCCGGAGTCGCATCCGCGAACGGCGGCATCGTGATCGACACGCCGATCGCATGGTCGCGCTTTGCGTTTGATCGCTACGAGATCTGGACCATCGACGGCGTTCCCTTGAACAGGCTGTACATCGTTCCGGCAGTGAGGAGCGGGGAGCATGTATTCCTGGAGCGTCGCGTCAGCGCGAACGCGCCCGATGCGCCGGCATTCCATGCAGGCATGCGCGCCGAGGAAATCCGCGACATCGTGCTGGATGCGTTGACCGAAACCGGCGCGGTCGAGATCCGCTCGGAAGGACTGCGCCCCGCTCGCATCGGCGCCATCGATGGATTGCGCTTCGAATTCAGGGCCAGCACTGCGGCTGGCCTTGCGTATCGCGGCATGGTGCTCGCAGCCGCGCGCGACGACCGGCTTACCTTCCTGCTCTGGATGGCACCGGAGGAGTACTACTACTCCCGCGATGCGACCAGCGTTGCGCACATCCTCGACTCAGCGCATTTCGACCACTGACCCTGTCAGCGTCGTCGGATTCGATCAGCGCTTGCTGTCGAGTACGCGATTCCATTCCGCCACGCGCGCCGGCTGGCTCGCGAGCAATGCATCCGTATCGCCCTCGATGGTGATGCTGTCGATGCGGTCGCCGAAGAGAATCGCGTTCACGATCTTCTGGTCCTCCGCGCCGAGGACCTTGCCGAACACCGTGTGCTTGCCATCGAGATGCGGCGTGGCGACATGGGTGATGAAGAACTGGCTTCCGTTCGTGCCCGGTCCCGCATTCGCCATCGACAGGACGCCCTTCTCGTGGCCCAGGCCCGTCTTGACCTCATCTTCGAACCTGTAACCCGGACCACCACGACCGCTTCCCTCGGGGCAACCGCCCTGGACCATGAACTCCGGGATCACCCGATGAAAACTCAGCCCGTCGTAATAGCCGCGCTTGGCGAGGTTGACGAAATTCGCGACCGTGATCGGCGCCTTGTCGGGATACAGCTCGACGTGGATCGGGCCTTTGGTGGTGGCGAAAGTGGCGGTCATTGCAGTCATGGCGCTCTCCAGATTTGAATGTGCAGCCACGGATGGCTGCTGTTTGATTTTCGCGATCAGGGATCGATCGCAAAAGCTGGCCGTCATCATAGCGGAGCGGCTGCATGGACGCGACGCGAAGGGTCGCTTCGACTACCATGCGCTGCATGCTTCCCGGGCGTCACGCATCCGGACGCGCCGGCGACATACATCTTCCAGGACTCCCGAATGAACAGGTTCCGGCAATTGCTGCTGGCGAGCACACTCGCCGCATTCACTTTCACGTGCGGGTGCGACCGGCACGGTGGCCAGTCCTCCGACGAGAACCGGCCGCATGCCGTCGATCCAGCATTGATCGCGCGCGCGGACGCGCAGATTTCGCAGCCAGCATGGTTGCGCGAGCGCCTGCCCGAGCACACCGTCGCCTATGCGCGGATTCCATCGTTGTGGGGCACGCTGTCTGCGCCCGAGGGTCGCCCTCTCGATACCGCGCTGGTGGCCGAGCAGCATGTGCAGATCATCGCAAAATTGCGCAAGGCCGTGCACACCGATCCGGTGATCGCGCAGACCGGCGCTGGCCCGGTCCTGGAGCTGCTGCTCGGAGACCAGGGTGCCCCGCTCGAGGTCGCCGTGATCGATTCCAGCGATGGTGCATCTCCGTTCAGCCGCGCGCTGGCCACCACGGTGCTGGATGTGCCCGATATTGCGGCACTGAATGCGCGCGTGGCCGCCATCTCGGGCCCGCAGTCGCCGTTGCAGGCGCCGTTCGATGCAGCTGGCGACGCGACCCTGAAGCGCTTCGGCGCCCTGCACTTCGATACCCAGACTCACCGGCTGTACGTGTCGCTGGGCACAACCGCATCAGCTTTGACGTTGCAGCAGGACATTGCGCAACTCAAGCCCATGCAGGCCTCTGCAATGCAGGAAGCCGAACACGAGATCGACAGCTCCGGACAAGGCCTGTTCGTGTGGATGAGCGTCAAGGGCCTCAACGCGAGCATCGCCGCACAACTGCCGCAGTTGCCCCCGGACAGCCTGCTGCAGGACTACATCGCGCACGCGCAAAGCGTCGCCCTGGGCTGGGGCACCGTGGATGGGCATGGTCGTCTGCAATTGCAGATCCGCGCACCGCAGTCGCGGTTGCTTGCCTATCTCGCACCGAATCCGGGTGAAGTCGACCTGAAGACGGCCGGCAAGCCGGATTGGGCAATGACAATGGCGTTGCCCGGCGCGGAGAACCTGCAGGCGATGCGCGATGGAATGGATCGCGACTATGTTCCCGGCGCGCGTGCACGATTCGATGCCGGCATGGCGCAATTGCAGGCGAAAACGGGCATCGATCCGATCGAGTTCGCGAAGCTCATCGGGCCGCATCTGCTGGCCTTCGCCGATTTCAACGGCCGCTATGTCGCGCTGCACGTGCGCGACCGCAAAGCTCTCTACGCCAAGCTCGACGACCTCGGCAAGCGCTTTGGATGGCAGAGCAACATCGTCAAGTCGGGCGATGCACAGATCCACCATCTGCACATCCCCGGCATCGACATGGCGGCCAGCCAACCCGGGATGGATCCGAAGGCACGTGCCTGGATGCAGCTGTATGCACGGATCGGGAGCCATCTGTATTGGGTCGAGGACGGCGACTATCTTGTGTTCGCGCATGTGCCGCAAGCGCTGGTCGATCGCGTCGCGTCGAAGCCGGACACATCGCTCGGCAAATGGCTGCATGTCAATCAGTCCTATGACAGCCAGCACACCCTGGTCGGCATGACCGCGACCACGCACAACATGCAGCGCGAGATGTACTACACCTATCTCGGTGCACTGGAGTCGCTGGGCGATGCGCTTGGCCAGCCGGTGGACCTGACCACGCTGCCCAGCGCAGGCCAGCTCAAATTGCCTGTCGACGGCGTTGCCGGGTTTGCGCTCGTGACGGACGACCGGCGTCTCGCCCTGCAGCTCACCTACGAGCAATCGCCGGCCGAGACCGTGCTCAGCGGCGGCGGCGGCACGATGACGACGGTGGCTGTGGTTGCAATTCTTGCCGCGATCGCGATTCCGGCCTATCAGGACTATGTGATCCGCTCGCAAGTCAGCGAAGGCGTCGTGCTCGCCGAGGGATCGAAGACCGCGGTCGCGGAGTACTACGCGAACAATGGCCACATGCCGCACGACAATGCGCAGGCTGGAGTGGCCGCACCCGCGCAAATCGCCGGCAACTACGCGAGCAGCGTCAGCATCGCCGATGGCAGGATCGTCGTGGCTTACGACGGTCCCAAGGCGAATGCGTCCCTGAAGGGCAGCGTGCTGGTTTTTGCGCCAAGCGCCGATCAGAACGCGGTGAAATGGACCTGCGATTCGGCCGCCGGCTCGACGGTCAGTCCGAAGTATCGACCGACGCCCTGTCGACCCTGATCACGTTAGTCCTCGGCAAGGGCCGGGCCCAAAAAATGAACGTCCATTGTTGCAACGCCGCAATGGGCAACATAAAGCAGGTAGAATGATCGGCTGAATCCCTCACCTGCAGTCCCGTCGGCCACGTCGGCGGGCAGATCCCATGTCCATCGAAAAACTCCGCAACATCGCGATCGTCGCCCACGTCGATCACGGCAAGACCACGCTCGTCGACCAGTTGCTCAAGCAGTCGGGCACCTTTCACGAGCGCACGGTTACCACCGAACGCATGATGGACAGCAACGACCTGGAAAAGGAACGTGGCATCACGATTCTTTCCAAGAACACCGCGATCCGCTGGAAAGACTACCGCGTCAACATCGTCGATACGCCAGGCCATGCCGACTTCGGCGGCGAGGTCGAGCGCGTGCTGTCGATGGTCGACTCGGTGTTGATCCTGGTCGACGCGATGGATGGCCCGATGCCGCAGACGCGCTTCGTCACGCAGAAGGCGTTTGCGATGGGCTTCAAGCCGATCGTGGTGGTGAACAAGGTCGATCGTCCCGGCGCGCGTCCGGACTGGGTCGTCAACCAGACGTTCGACCTGTTCGATCGCCTCGGCGCGACCGAGGAGCAGCTCGATTTTCCGATCGTGTATGCGTCCGCACTGCATGGCTATGCCGGGCTCAACTCGGATGTGCGCGATGGCAACATGGATCCTCTGTTCGACGCGATCATCCAGCACGTCCCGCCGCCGCCGGTGGACATGGACGGCCCATTCCAGATGCGCGTGACGTCGCTCGACTACAGCAACTACGTCGGCATCATTGGTGTCGGCCGCATCCAGCGCGGCATGGTACGCACCAACCAGCAGGTGACGATTCTCGACCGTGCGGGCAAGCCACGCCAAGGGCGCGTGCTGCAGGTGCTCGGGTTCCTGGGCCTGGAGCGCCGTGAGGTGGCAGATGCCCAAGCCGGCGACATCATCGCCGTATCCGGTATTGGCGATCTCGGCATTTCCGAGACGATCTGCGCGGTGGATGCACCCGAGCAGCTGCCGGTGCTCACTGTCGACGAACCGACCATCAGCATGACCTTCCAGGTCAACAACTCGCCGTTCGCCGGCAAGAAGGATCGCAGCGGCGGCAAGTTCCTGACCTCACGCCAGTTGCGCGATCGCCTCGTCCGCGAGACCCAGCACAACGTGTCGCTTAAGCTTGAGGAAACCGATGACGCCGACAAGTTCAAGGTGTCCGGCCGCGGTGAGTTGCACCTGTCCATCCTGATCGAGACGATGCGTCGCGAAGGTTACGAGCTGGCCGTGTCGCGCCCGGAAGTGATCATCAAGGACGTCGACGGCCAGAAGATGGAGCCGTACGAAAGCCTGGTCGTCGACCTTGAAGAGCAGTACCAGGGCGGCGTGATGCAGCGCCTCGGCGAGCGTCGCGCCCAACTCGTGAACATGGAACCCGACGGCAAGGGCCGCGTGCGCATCGACTTCATGATTCCTGCGCGCGGGCTGATCGGCTTCCAGACCGAGTTCCGCACGATCACCGCCGGCACTGGCCTGCTGTTTCATGTGTTCGATCATTACGGACCGAAGTCCGAAGGCGCGATCGCCGAACGCCAGAATGGCGTGATGATTTCCAACGGCACGGGACCCTCGCCCGCTTATGCGCAGATGTTCATGCAGGAACGCGGCCGCCTGATGGTCGAGCCCGGCGAGGAAATCTATGAAGGCCAGATCGTCGGCATCCATGCGAAGGACAACGACCTCACCGTCAATGCCTTGCGCGCAAAACAGCTGACCAACTTCCGCGCATCGGGGAAGGATGACAACGAGCAGCTCACGCCGGCGGTGAAACTGTCGCTTGAGCAGGCGCTGGAATTCATCGCCGACGACGAGCTGGTCGAAGTGACCCCGGTTGCGATCCGGCTGCGCAAGAAAGAGCGCACGGAGAACGACCGCAAGCGCGCCTCGCGTGGCTAATGCCGGATAGGGACGTCTCAATGCCGCATGCCCCGGATTCAACCGAGCGGCTGCGGCATCCGCTTGATACGGCTTCGGCGGAGTGGGCTACGAGGCGGCACGATCCGAGTTTGCGGCTGATCGCCCTGCTGGTGGCGCTCAAGTCGCTGCTTGCAGTATTCATTGCGGTTGGACTTGAAGTCTTCGGCCCGCTGCGGATGCGCCAAGGGATCGGACTTCTGATCGAGCGATTCCATTGGAATCCGGACAGCAAATTCCTGGTGTGGCTGCTGGGCCAGATGAACTCGCAATCGTTTCATCTGGCGGCGGTCATCATCCTGGTCTATGCATGCGTGCATGGCGCGGAAGCGTTCGGCCTGTGGTTCGACCAGCGCTGGGCTTCGTGGTTCGGTTGCGTTGGCGCTGCGCTGTACTTGCCGGTCGACACGCTCGCGCTTTGGCATCATCGCAACTGGATCGCCGCGAGTATCGTCTTCATCAATGTGCTGGTGGTGTTCGTGCTTGCACGCAATATCCGCAACATTGCTGCGCGGCGTCTTCGCATCACGCACCCATCTGCGCACTGAACCGCGCGCACGCGCCTACGGCAGTTCCCTCGATTCGCCCGCATCGATCACCGGCAGTTCCGAGCGAGGAGGCACCTTGATTGGGTCGAGTCCGGCCGTATGCAGTGATGCATTGAGACTCGGCAGATCGTTGGACTTGATTGTCGTCCAAGCGGCCACGGCGCGGTCCAGGCGAGCCGAATACTGTGCATAGACTTCGCGCTGCGGTTGCGATGGCGCGCGATCTGTATTTTCCAGATCGACCTCCAGCGAAATCAGCGCGCCGCCGATTGCGCCAAGGTTCAATGCATGTTCGCCTTCGGCGGAAGCCAGTGGTGCGAGCTTCGCCGCGAAGTCGGCCAACGTCTTGGTGATCGCTGCCTTCGCGGAATCTCCAGCCAGTCGTTTCTGCAACGTTTCGATCTGCTTTCGCAAGGATTGCAGCTCGCCGCTCACGACGTAGTGACGCTCCAGGGCACCGCCCAGTTCCGCGGACAGCGCCAGCGAAGCTGCTAGCGCACCGTCATCGAGCGTGGTCCTGGGATCGGCCTTCACGTTGAACGTGGCGCGATAATCGTGCCCGTCCACCCTGAGTACAGCCTGGTAGTCCCCCGGCGGAACGAGCATGCCTTGCGGCAACAGGGGCGTGTCATCGCCATCGATTGCAGCGATGCTGTAGTCGTAGGCCGCGGCAAGCGGGCGCGGCAGACGCAGGTTCCAGACGAAGCGATGCGCACCTGCCTGCGTCGACAGCCTGGCCGGCGGTTGCAGCCAACGTGCTTCGAAATAGCGCTCTGCAGCGAGCTTCGGCGCCTGGTCGTTGCTCGCGAAACGGCCCTTTGGGTTTCCGCTGCCATCAAGGATGGTCAACGTGACCGGGGCATGCGCATCGTGGGCGAGCCAGTAGTCGAAGATCGCACCCTTCGGCGGATTCTTGCCGACCGGCTCCTCGCGCGGCAGCGGCGTGTCGTTGTTCTGGTTGCCACGGACCCGGATTGCAGTAGCGGGCGCGAATAGATGGGCTGGCTGGTTCGCGATCGATGCATCTGCCATCTGTCGCAGCGGGGTTACATCATCGAGCGCCCAGATTGCGCGTCCCTGCGTTGCGGCGATCAGGTCGTTGCCGTGCACGGTGAGGTCGTTGACGATCGCGTTCGGAAGATTGCGCTGCAGCGACCGCCAATGATCGCCGTCGTCGAGCGATACGTACACGCCGTCCTGGGTGCCCGCATAGAGCAATCCGCGCTGGACGGGATCGGCGCGCACGGCGCCAATGAAGTGATTGGCCGGAAGCCCGTCGACGATTTCAGTCCATGTCTTCCCGAAATCGTGCGTACGCCAGATCATCGGTCGAAAGTCATCCTGCCGATGGTTGTCGACACCGATGTATGCGGTCGAAGAGTCGAGCGCCGACGCATCCACGCTGCTAACCCGGGACCAAGAGGGCAATCCCTTCGGCGTGACCTTCGTCCAGGTCTTGCCCGCATCGCGCGTGAGCTGCACGGCGCCGTCGTCCATGCCGACCCATATCGTATCGTTGTCGCGCGGCGACAGGCCGAAGCTGAAGACGACGCCGTACCCGCACGTAAGCGCGCCTGCCGCGTCCTGGTCGCCGGCGCAATTCTTTTTTGCTACATCCCTGGACGAGAGATCCGGGCTGATCGTATCCCACGTCTCGCCCTGGTCGAGCGAACGGAACACGACCTGCGCGCCCTGGTACAAGGGATACGGCGCGATCTGCGACACCGCGATCGGCGTAATCCAGGTGTAGTGGTATTTAACCGAAGTCGGTCGCGCACCGTAGCTCGATACCGGCCATGGCGAGATATTTTGCTTTTCGCCATTGCGCGCATCCCAGCGCGTCAGTGCGCCGCCAAGTCCCGATCCGTAGACGATATTCGGATCGCGTGGATCGGGAATGTCATCGTCGCGCTCTTGTGCTCCGACCGGATGCCAGTCGCCCGCGCCGATCGATCCGTAGTCGCTGCGACTCGCAATCGCGACCGTGCCGTTGTCCTGCTGGCCTGCGTAGATCCAGTACGGAAACCGGTTGTCGGTTGCGAGATGGTAGAGCTGGCCGGTCGGCTGGTTGTACCAACTGCTCCAGGTCCGTCCGGCGTCCACGGACACAACCGTGCCCTGGTCCGACGCGGTGATCATGTGGTCGGGATGCTTCGGATTGATCCAGATGTCGTGGTAATCGTCGCCGCCTGGCGAGCCCTTGACGATCTCGCAATGCGTGCCTCCGGCCGTGCACAGATGGATCGAGCGTCCCACCACGTAGACCGCGTCCGGGTCGCTTGGCACCACGGTCAATCGTGCGAAGTAGCTGTTGATCAGCTCGCCATCGTCGTTGACGAGTTTCCAGCTCGCGCCAGCATCGTCGGAGCGATACAGGCCACCGCCGGATTCGGCATCGACCACCGCAAAGACGCGCGTGCTTTGCGACGTGTGCGTTGCGGTGAGACCGATGCGGCCGAGCTTGCCTTCGGGCCAACCGTGTCCAACGACACGCGTCCAATGACGTCCGCCATCGACTGACTTGTACACGCCGCTTTCGGAACCGACATCCGGGGTGAAATAACTCATCCATGGCTTGAAACGCAGTTGCCAGACCGATGCGAAAACGATTTTGGAATCGGTCGGATCGGCCGCGATATCGACAGCGCCGGTGTTGTCGCTGACGAACAACGTCTTCTGCCACGTCTTGCCGCCATCCTCGGAGCGGAACACGCCGCGTTCGGGATTCGCGCCGAATGCATGACCGAGTGCGGCGACCATCACCACGTCGGCATTGTGCGGATCGACCCAGATCTCGCCGATATGCCGGGTCGCGTCCAGGCCGACCGAGTGCCAACTCGCACCGGCGTCAGTCGACTTGAACACGCCCTCGCCCGCCGCGATGTCGTACCGCGTTGTGACCTGGCCGGTCCCGGCATAAATCACGCGCGGATCGGAAGACGCCACCGCGAGCGCACCGACCGACGCAGGTCCGTGGTCGAAGATTGGCTGCCATGTGCGTCCTGCATTGAGCGTCTTCCAGACACCGCCGCCCGCAGCGCCGAAATAGAATGTGTCCGGCTGATCGGCGACACCGACAGCGACTGTGCCCCAACCTCCGCGCTGAGGGCCGACCAGGCGCCAACTCAGTCCATCGAATGCGCGATCAGGTGGGTTGGCTGGTGCCTGCGCGGGCCAGACGCCAGCGACAGTTGCGACGACGCAGGAAATCAGAATCGATGCGGAACTGCGAATTTGCATGGCAAAGCACTCGCTGGCGAAAAGCTGGACACAGCTTACGCCGGCTTTCATGTGGAGTGCTGGCTTCCCGCAAGGCTTGCCAAACTCGCATCCACCAAGGCAGAGGGACGCTTTGCAGATCCAATCGCAGTTCAGACTTGCGCGGCTTGCACCGAATTGCGCTTGCGCACGATCAGCATCGCGATCTCGAGCGATTGCTCGTAGTTGAGGCGCGGATCAACGTTCGAATGATACGCGCGCTCAAGATCGATCTCGGTGAGCTCGCGTGCGCCGCCAGTGCATTCGGTGACATTCTCGCCGGTCAATTCCAGATGCACGCCGCCAAGACGCGAAGCGTGCGCGGCGTGTATTTCGAATGCTTGCTCGAGTTCGCTGCGGATGGCAGCGAAGGGGCGCGTCTTGTAGCCGTTCGATGTGCTTTCTGTGTTGCCGTGCATTGGGTCGGAAATCCACAGCACGCGACGACCCTCAAGGTGCAAGGCCTCAAGCAACGGCGGCAGGAGTTCGCCGATGCGTGCAGCGCCGAATCGATGAATGAGCGCGATGCGGCCCGGTTCGTGGTCGGGCGAAAGCACATCAAGCAGGCGCAGCAAGTTATCTGCCGTCATCCCCGGACCAACCTTGAGCCCGATCGGATTGCGAACGCCGCGCAAGTATTCGACGTGCGCGCCATCGAGCGCTGCGGTACGCATGCCGATCCATGGAAAGTGCGTGGACAGGTTAAAACAGCCGTGCTGGCGCGGAACCTGTCGCGTCAACGCTTCCTCATAGGGCAGCAACAGTGCCTCGTGGGAAGTATAGAAATCCGCGCGATTGAGGTTATGCAGCGACTCTCCGGAAATCGTTTCCATGAAGCGCACCGCGTCGCCGATTGCGGCGACCATGCGCCGGTATTCATCGGACAGCGGCGAATGGCCTACCCATCCCAGGTCCCAGTACTCGGGGTGGTGCAGGTCAGCGAACCCGCCATCAATCAGGGCGCGCACGAAATTCATCGTCATCGCCGAGCGTGCATGCGCCTTCAACAACCGCCGCGGATCAGGTGTGCGCGTGGCGAGGTCGAACTCAGAGCCGTTGACAATGTCGCCGCGATAGCTCGGCAGGGCTTCGCCATCACGGGTTTCAGTGTCGGCCGAACGCGGCTTCGCATACTGGCCAGCGAAACGACCTACGCGCACGACCGGCTGGCGCAATCCATGCACGAGCACGAGGCTCATCTGCAACAGCACCTTGAGTCGATTGGCGATAATCTCCGACGTGCAATCGCTGAAACTTTCTGCGCAATCGCCACCCTGCAACAGGAATCGCTTGCCTTCTTGGGCCTCGGCGAGTTGCTGCTTGAGGATGAGGATTTCCCACGACGTCACCAGCGGCGGCAATCGACGCAGCTCGGCCAGCGTCGATTCCAGCGCATGTGCATCTGGATAGCTGGGCAATTGTTGCACTGCGCGTGCGCGCCAGCTCTGTGGCGTCCAGGCGTCGTGAGCGACGCTCAAGTGCGATGAAGATGGGTCGGAAGTTCGTATCGCGTGTGGCATGGCGGCTGATTGGTGCGGCGCAGCAGTCATCATGCCACAGGATTTCAGGCGCAACGACAGATCAGGGCCGGCGACGGAATCCTGCGACCAGCGCCCAACCTGCGAGCGCGACAAAGCAGCCCAACACCCAGCCCGGCATTGAAAGACCCAGGAAGCGCCACGGAATCGCGGCACATTCGCCTGAACCCGAGAAGACCTTGGCAATCAGCCTGCCGAAGGGCATTGCGTCCCACATGTAACCAAGCCCGGGGCCGCAGGCGGGAACCAGATGCGGCGGTAGGGACTGCAACCAGAGATGCCGGGCCGCGACTGCGATCCCGGCGAGCGCCATCAGCACTGCGATCACACTCCATGTACGCTTGCCGCCCACGGACTTCGGGCCTGCCAAAGCTCCCATCAGAAACACCAAGCCGAGAGCACATACCGCGATGCGCTGGAAGATGCAGAGCGGACACGGCTCCAGATGCAACTCGTATTGCGCGTACAGCGCATATCCCATCAACGCGACGCAGGCCAGCGCGCCGAATGCGAACTGGATTCGAAATCGCGAGGAGTTGGAGGTCATGGGCTACCGCTTCGAAATGGTGATGTGGAAACAGTAACCCAGACCCCAGGGACATGTGCAGAGTTCCATCGCAATTGGTCGACGATGTTCCATTGCAAAAAAAGCCCCGGCAATGCCGGGGCCTTCAATTCCGATGCAAGGCAAACCGCGTGGGGACTACGCGACGGCGGTGGCCGCATCCGTGCGCGGACGATCAACCAACTCAACGTACGCCATCGGCGCGTTGTCACCAGCGCGAAAGCCACACTTGAGAATGCGAAGATAACCGCCCGGACGAGTGGTGTAGCGCGGACCAAGCTCAACGAACAACTTGCCCACAGCCTGTTTGTCGCGCAGCCTTGAGAACGCAAGGCGGCGATTCGCCACGCCATCGGTCTTGGCCATCGTGATCAGCGGTTCGGCGACCCGGCGCAGTTCCTTGGCCTTGGGCAACGTGGTGCGGATCAGTTCGTGCTTGAACAGGGACGCTGCCATGTTGCTGAACATCGCTTCGCGATGCGAGCTGGTGCGGTTGAATTTCCGGCCTGATTTCTGGTGGCGCATGGTCGTGCTTCCTAAAGTATAGACACCGGGCTTGCCGCGCGGTGTTGCGTTTCAACGATCGCCTTTCAGCCCATCATGCCCTGCTGCAGACCTGCCGGCGGCCAGTTCTCCAGCTTCATACCGAGCGACAAACCGCGCTGCGCCAGAACTTCCTTGATCTCAGTTAGCGACTTCTTGCCGAGATTGGGAGTCTTGAGCAGCTCAACTTCTGTTTTCTGGATGAGATCGCCAATGTAATAGATGTTCTCGGCCTTGAGGCAATTCGCCGAACGCACGGTGAGTTCGAGATCGTCGATCGGACGCAGAAGTACCGGATCAACCCCGGACGCGGCGACCTTGGGCGTGCCGCGCTCGCGATGCGTGAAGTCGCCGAACACCGAGAGTTGGTCGGTGAGGATATCGGCGGCAGTGCGGACGGCTTCCTCAGCGTCGATGGTGCCGTTGGTTTCAATGTCGATGACCAGCTTATCGAGGTCGGTGCGCTGTTCGACGCGCGCGGATTCCACCGCATACGCGACCCGGGTGACCGGGCAAAACGAGGCATCGAGCATCAGCCGACCGATGGCGCGGACTTCCTCGTCCGGCTTGCGGCGCGCGGTTGCGGGCTGGTAGCCGAATCCACGCTCGACCTTGAGGCGCATATTGATCGAGGTGTCTTTGGTCAGATGGCAGATCACGTGGTCGGTGTTGAGGATCTCAACGTTGTGATCGGTCTTGATGTCGCCAGCAGTGACCACGCCCTTGCCCTGCTTGGACAAGGTCAGCATGCTATGGTCGACGTTGTGCATGCGGATCGCAACATCCTTGAGGTTCAGCAGGATCTCAATAACGTCTTCCTGCAGGCCTTCGACGGTTGTGTATTCGTGCAACACACCATCGATCTCGACTTCGGTGATTGCATAGCCTGGAATCGACGACAGCAGCACGCGACGCAGCGCGTTGCCGAGGGTATGGCCGTAGCCGCGCTCGAGCGGCTCGATCACGACCTTGGCGCGGTGCGTGGTGATGCGTTCGATATTCGGGCCGCGCGGACGCAGCACCTGATGGGCGGAAACCGACATGGATACGCGTACTCCTGAAAGAATTTCTGTGCGGCAATAGAGCCGATGCAACCTCGCTTGTGCGAGCCTTGCCTGATGGAAACTTTACTTCGAATACAACTCGACGATCAGCGCTTCGTTGATATCGGAAGGCAGGTCGGAACGCTCCGGGACGGACTTGAACACGCCGCTGAACTTCTTGGCGTCGACGTCGATCCAGCCTGGCACGAGATCCATCTGCGCGGAAATGGTCAGGGCTTCCTGCACGGACAACTGGCGCGAGGCACGCTCGGTCAACGCGATCGTGTCGCCCGCCTTGACTTGGTACGACGGCAGGTTAACCGACTTGCCGTTCACGAGCACAGCGCAATGCGACACCATCTGGCGCGCCTGCGGACGGGTGACCGCAAATCCCATGCGATAGACCACGTTATCCAAGCGCATTTCAAGCAACTGCAACAAAGTATCGCCAGTATTGCCCTTCCGGCGCGCTGCCTTGGCATAGTAGCCGCGGAACTGCCGCTCGAGCATGCCGTAGGTGCGCTTGAGCTTCTGCTTCTCGCGCAATTGGGTGGCATAGTCGGAGAGCTTTCCCTTGCGGGCGCCGGCCGCGCCATGCTGGCCAGGCTTGTTCTCGAGCTTGCATTTGGAATCGATCGCGCGCGCCGGGCTCTTCAGACCGAGGTCAGCGCCTTCACGACGTGCGAGTTTGCAAGTGGGTCCGATATAACGTGCCATTGAATTCTCTCTTCTTGAGAAGTCCGGCCATGAATGGCCGGTTCTTGATTTTCGCGATCAAGGATGATCGCAAAAATCACACGCGGCGCTTCTTCGGCGGCCGGCAGCCGTTGTGCGGGATCGGAGTTACGTCGATGATGTTCATCACTTTGTAGCCGACATTGTTGAGCGAGCGAACTGCGGACTCACGTCCAGGGCCAGGACCCTTGATGCGCACTTCCAGAGTCTTCACCCCGTAGTCGAGCGCAGCTTTTCCGGCCTTCTCGGCTGCAACCTGCGCAGCGAACGGCGTGGACTTGCGCGAACCGCGGAAACCCGCGCCACCCGAAGTCGCCCACGACAGAGCATTGCCCTGGCGGTCTGTGATCGTGATGATCGTATTGTTGAACGAAGCTTGGACATGCGCGATGCCGTCGGTGACGACACGCTTGATCTTCTTCTTCGTTTTGGCCGCTGCAGCTGGCTTTGCCATTTTTAATCCCGAATTTTCTGAACCCTTCGTCGAAGGGCGAGGTTTACTTCTTGATCGCCTTGCGCGGGCCCTTGCGGGTACGTGCGTTGGTGCGAGTGCGCTGACCACGAACAGGTAGACCGCGACGATGGCGAAGGCCGCGGTAACAACTCAAGTCCATGAGGCGCTTGATCGACATTCCGACCTCGCGTCGCAGGTCGCCCTCGACCGTGAACTTGGCGACCGCAGCGCGCAAACGCTCCACGTCGACTTCGGTCAGATCGCGAATCCTTGTGGACGGCGCCACGCCGGCCGCCTCGCAGACTTTCTTCGACCGGGTGCGGCCGATTCCAAAGATGCTTTGCAGACCCACCCAGGCATGTTTCTGGACAGGAAGATTGACACCGGCAATGCGCGCCATCGGGCGATCTCCAACTGTGTTTTGGCTGCCGGGCAACAAAGCCGGGCGCGGTGAATCGGAAATAATAGCAGGGCTTCAGGTTTTAGTGAAGTCCCAAGGCGAAAGCCCCTTGGAACCCGGCATGGGGAGTGTGCCCAAGCTCTGGCGAGAACCCAGTTGTGTCGGCGTCCGATGGATTGGAACCCCTTCGGCCCGCGCTACTCAAGCGCAGGCACTGGAACTGGTTTATCCGCGCGTGAGGCCGCCGCGCGAACCGCCCTTAAGGTTGGCTTTCTTCAACAAACTCTCGTACTGATGCGACATCAAATGAGCCTGGATCTGCGAGGTGAAGTCCATGATCACCACCACGACGATCAGCAGGGACGTACCGCCGAAATAGAACGACACCCCACCCCATGACCGAAGCAACTCCGGGAGTAGGCAAACCAGCACCAGATAGAGCGCGCCGGCCAGTGTCAGCCTGGTCAAGACCGCATCGACGTAATCGGCTGTAGCCTTGCCAGGACGGATGCCCGGAATTAAGGCGCCCGACTTTTTCAGATTCTCAGCGGTTTCCTGCGAATTGAACGTCAGTGCTGTGTAGAAAAATGCAAATCCTATAATCAGCGCCGCGTAAAGCAACATGTGGAGCGGCTCACCGGGAGCCAACGCGTCGGAAACACGTCGCAGCCACGAGAAGTTGCTGTTCTGTCCAAACCAGGTTGCCGCAGTAGCTGGAAACACGATCAGGCTCGATGCGAAGATCGGCGGAATCACGCCCGACATATTGAGCTTCAGTGGCAGGTGCGAGGTCTGGTTCATGTACGCCTGTCGCCCGCCTTGGCGACGCGCGTAGTTCACCGTGATCCGACGTTGCCCGCTTTCGACGAACACCACGAACCAGACGACCACGAGCACCAACACGAAGATGAGCAGCACTGCGAGCGGACTGATCTCGCCGTTGCTGACCTGCTGGACGGTGGAGATCACTGCCTGCGGCATCCCGGCGACGATTCCGGACATGATCAACAGCGACACGCCGTTGCCGACGCCGCGCTCGGTGATCTGCTCGCCCAGCCACATCAGGAACATCGTACCGGCCGTCAATGAGACAACAGCCGTCATCAGGAACCCCGGCCCCGGGCTGATCACTACTCCCAATGCCTGCAATCCAACCGCCGCGCCGAACGACTGGAACGTCGCCAGGCCCACCGTTGAGTAGCGTGTGATCTGGGTGATCTTGCGTCGACCGCTTTCGCCTTCCTTCTTCAGCCCTTGCATGCCTGGAAGGATCTGTGCAAGCAACTGGATGATGATCGACGCAGTGATATACGGCGTAACGCTGAGCGCAAGGATGCTCATCCGCTTGAGCGCCCCGCCCGAGAACATGTTGAACATGTCCAGGATGGTGCCTTTCTGCTGATTCATCAGCGCGACCATCTTGGCTGGATCCACGCCGGGCACCGGGATATAGGTGCCAAGTCGATAGACGACCAAAGCAGCAAAAACGAACAACAAGCGCTGGCGCAATTCGGTGAACTTGCCAGCAGAAGCCATGCCCGCTATCGATTTTGGATCTCTTGACACCAACTACTCCACACTGCCGCCGGCTGCTTCGATCGCGGCCTTTGCACCGGCGGTCGTGAGCACGCCCTTGAGCGTGAGCTTGCGTGCGAGCTCGCCCTTCTTGACGATCTTGGCCTGCTTCGCATTGCTGGGAACCAGCTTGGCCGCGCGCAGTACCGCGAAATCGATTACATCGGCTTCGATGAGGGCAAGCTTGTACAGCAGCACTTCGGCGGTGTCGTGTTTGAGCTTCGATCGGAATCCAACCTTGGGCAGGCGCCGCTGCATTGGCATCTGGCCGCCTTCGAAACCCGGCTTGATCTTGCCCTTGCCGGAGCGCGCGTACGAGCCCTTGTGGCCACGACCGCAAGTCTTTCCCAGACCAGAGCCGATTCCGCGGCCAACGCGGGTGCGATCCTTGCGGGCGCCGTCGGCTGGTTTGAGTGTATTGAGCTTCATCGGTTATTCCTCGACACGAACAAGGTAGTGCACGGTGTTGATGAGACCACGCACGCATGGGCTGTCAAT
Source organism: Lysobacterales bacterium (assembly GCA_038234715.1). GTDB lineage: Bacteria > Pseudomonadota > Gammaproteobacteria > Xanthomonadales > Xanthomonadaceae > SZAS-103. Next base: position 31,522 of record JBBQTD010000027.1, read on the forward strand.
CAGCTCACGCACGTCGTTGATCTTGTTCAGGCCTAGCGCACGTACCGACTGGCGGTGGCGTTCGCGGCAACCACGCATGCCCTTGACCAGGCGCACGGCGACAGTGCCGGTCTTCGCGGCCTCCTGATTAGACATGACTGATCTCCTCGACGGTCTTGCCGCGCTTGGCGGCGATCTGAGCAGGCGAATGCATCGCAGTCAGTCCCCTCACAGTGGCGCGCACCAGATTGATCGGATTGCGCGAACCAACTGCCTTTGCCAGCACGTTCTTGACACCGACCGCTTCAAGTACGGCTCGCATCGCGCCACCAGCGATGACGCCGGTACCATCGGAAGCCGGCATCATGAATACACGTGCTGCCCCGTGGCCAGCCTTGACCGCATGCCACAAAGTACCGTTGTTGAGGTCCACATTTACCATCGTCTTGCGCGCGGACTCCATCGACTTCTGGATAGCGACCGGCACTTCACGCGCCTTGCCGTAACCGAAGCCGACCTTGCCTGCACCATCACCGACAACCGTCAATGCCGTGAAGGTGAACTGGCGACCGCCCTTGACGGTCTTGGAGACGCGGTTGACGGCGACCAGCTTCTCGATGAAGCCGTCGCTATTGTCGTTGCGTTCAAAATTTGCCATGTCGTTTCCCGTTTACTTACGGCAGAGCCGCTTATCGTTGTGGTTGCTTCGTTGTCGAAATCAATAGGTGCGACAAATCAGAATTGCAAGCCACCCTCACGGGCTGCGTCTGCGAGCGCCTTGATGCGACCGTGATAGCGATAGCCGGAACGATCGAATGCAATCTTGACCACTCCGGCTACAAGGGCTTTCTCTGCGATTGCGCGACCGACTTTCGCAGCCGCTTCGAGATTCTTGGTGCCTTTGAGACCCTGTTTGACGTCGGCCTGCAGGGTGGACGCCGCAGCCAGTACCTTTGCACCATCCGCGGTGAACAGCTGGGCATAGATATGCTGGCCGGAGCGAAGTACAGACAGGCGCGGCACACCGAGCACGCGAATATGCGAGCGGGTGGTCTTGGCGCGGCGGAGGCGAGCGATTTTCTTTTCCATGGTCTAACTCCTCGAAAGCTGAAGGGCGCTTTACGCCTTCTTGGCTTCCTTCATGTTGATCTTCTCGCCGCTGTAGCGGACGCCTTTGCCCTTGTACGGTTCCGGTGGACGGTAGCCGCGGATCTTTGCGGCCGCTTGGCCAACGCATTGCTTGTCTGCGCCGCTGATCAGAATTTCGGTCTGGGTCGGCGTCGCGATCGTGATCCCGTCAGGAGTCTTGAACAGTACCGGATGCGAAAAACCCAAGCTGAGGTTCAGGTCCTTGCCTGCCATCGCCGCACGATAGCCCACACCGACGAGCTCCAGCTTTCGCACATAGCCCACGGACACGCCAGTGATCATGTTGGCGAGCAATGCACGTGCAGTGCCGGCCATCGGGAGACGGTCGGAGTCGGTCGTCGAAAACTGCACATGACCGTCTTCCATCGCGACATCGACGCCATGCGGCTTGGCCAGGTTCAACGTACCTTTTGGCCCCTTCACGCTGACCTTGTCGGCGCTGATGGTGCACTCCACGCCTTTCGGCAGGGCAATTGGCTTCTTGGCAACGCGAGACATAGATTTCTCCTTAGGCAACCAAGCAGATGACTTCGCCGCCAACGCCTTCAGCGCGGGCTTGGCGGTCCGTCATGATGCCCTTGGAAGTCGAGATGATGGACACGCCCATGCCATTGAGGATCTTCGGCAGTTCGTCCTTGCCACGATACTGCCGCAGGCCGGAACGGGACACGCGCTCAAGGCGCTCGATCACTGGCTTTCCCTCGTAGTACTTCAGCACGATTTCCAGCTGCAACTTACCTTTGCCTGCCTCGGTCACGCGCGAGTCGGCGATGTAGCCTTCCGTTTTCAGCACGCCGGCGAGCGCGAGCTTGGTCTTGGACGACGGCATCTTTACCGTCGGCTTGCCCACGGCTAGTGCGTTCTTGATGCGCACCAGCATGTCGGCGATGGGATCAGTCATGCTCATTGATACTTTCCTTTAGGCACCGATATCCGCAGAGAATCCTGCGAACCATTTTTTGGAAAAGCCCAGCAATCGAACACCGGACATTCGCGGAGAGACCCGCGTAACGCTTACCAACTGGCCTTGCGCAGGCCTGGAACATCGCCACGCATGGTGGCTTCGCGCAGCTTGTTGCGGCCAAGGCCGAATTTCGCGTAGACGCCACGCGCGCGACCTGACAGTGCGCAGCGATTTCGCTCGCGGCTCGGGCTCGAATCACGCGGCAACTTCTGCAACTTGATCACGGCTTCCGCTTTTTCTTCGTACGACGCGGTGACGCTGCTGATGGTCTTCTTCAGCGCGTTACGCCTGGTCGCATATTTCTTTGCCAGTTTCGCGCGCTTGAGATCGCGGTTCACCATGCTGGTCTTTGCCATGTCTTGAGTCCTAACGAATCAGTTGCGGAACGGGAAGCTGAAGGCCTCGAGCAGCGCGCGCGCTTCCTCGTTGGTCTTTGCAGTCGTGGTGATTGCGATATCCATGCCGCGCATCGCATCGACCTGGTCGTAATCGATTTCCGGAAAGATGATCTGTTCCTTCACGCCCATGTTGTAGTTGCCGCGACCATCGAACGAACGACCCGACATGCCGCGGAAGTCACGCACGCGCGGCAACGCGACGTTGACCAAACGGTCGAAGAACTCGTACATGCGAGCGCGGCGCAAGGTGACCTTGCAGCCGATCGGCCAGCCGTCGCGGATCTTGAAGCTCGCAACCGAGACGCGGGCGTTCGTGACGATCGGCTTCTGGCCGCCGATCTTGGTCATGTCGGCGACAGCGTTTTCGAGTATCTTCTTGTTGCCCACAGCCTCGCCAACGCCCATGTTCAGCGTGATCTTGGTCAGGCGCGGCACCTGCATGGGATTCGTGTAGCCGAAGCGCTCCATCAGCTTTGGTACAACGGTTTCTTTGTAATGCTTTTCGAGACGGGTAGTCATTTCAATGTCCTTTGGATCGTGCGTATCGGAACCGGCCGGATGGCGCCGGGTTTCCCGATCAGGCGTCGATCGCCTCTCCACTCGAGCGGAATACACGTACCTTGTGTCCGTCTGCGAGCACCTTAAAGCCAACGCGCTCGCCCTTGCCAGTCGCGGCATTGAGCAGCATCACGTTGGAAATATGGATCGGGGCCTCGCGCTCGATCACGCCACCCGGCTGGTTCGCCTGCGGGTTGGCCTTAGTGTGGCGCTTGATGATGTTGATGTTCTGCACGATCACGCGGTCGGCAGCAACACGCAGCACTTCACCTTTCTGTCCCTTGTTCTTGCCGGTGATCACGAGGACGCGATCGCCTTTGCGGATACGGTTCATTGTCTGGTCCTCTTCGCTCAGAGCACTTCGGGCGCGAGCGATACGATCTTCATGAATTTCTCGGTGCGTAGCTCCCGGGTCACTGGCCCGAAGATGCGCGTGCCGATCGGCTCGAGCTTGTTGTTCAACAAAACGGCTGCGTTGCCATCGAAACGGATCAACGAACCGTCTGCACGACGCACACCCTTGCGGGTACGAACGACCACGGCGTCGTAAACTTCGCCCTTCTTGACCTTGCCGCGCGGAATCGCTTCGCGGATCGATACCTTGATGACATCGCCGATGTGGGCGTAACGGCGATGTGAACCACCAAGCACCTTGATGCACATCATTTCGCGCGCGCCTGAATTATCGGCGGCCTGCAGGTAGGACTGCATCTGGATCATGAGTCAGTCTCCTTATTCGGCTGCGCGAGCGACGATTTCGACGACGCGCCAGTTCTTGGTCTTGGAAAGTGGGCGGCACTCGGCGACCCTGACGATGTCGCCTTCCTTGCAGGCGTTGTCGGCATCGTGCGCGTGAAGCTTGGTTGAGCGACGGATGTACTTTCCGTACAACGCATGCTTGACCAGGCGCTCGATGATGATTGTCACCGTCTCATCCATCTTGTTGCTGGTCACGCGTCCCTGGACGGTGCGCAGCTTGGTCTCTTCGGTTGCTACAACTTCGTTCATGGCTTGAGCCTTAAATTTAGACGGCTTACTTCTTGCCGATCAGCACCGTGTTGACGCGAGCAATCTCGCGACGCACTCGCCGGATCTGGTGAGTCGGGGTCAACTGCCCTGTGGCCTTTTGCATGCGGAGCGAAAACTGCTCCTTGTGCAGGTCGGTCAAATGGACGACGAGCTCGGCCGCGGATTTCTGACGCAGTTCTTTAAATTCCATCAGCGCACCGTGCGGGTAACGAAGGTGGTGGTGACGGAAAGCTTGGCCGATGCCAAACGGAACGCCTCGCGCGCCGTAGCTTCATCAACGCCTTCCATTTCGTACAGCACGCGGCCTGGCTTGATCTGGGCAACCCAGTATTCGACATTGCCCTTGCCAGCGCCCATGCGGACTTCGATCGGCTTCTTGGTGATCGGCTTGTCAGGGAAGATACGGATCCACAGCTTGCCGCCGCGCTTGACGTACCGGCTGATGCTGCGGCGTGCCGCCTCAACCTGACGCGCAGTCAACTGACCGTGCGAGGTGGCCTTGAGACCGTACTCGCCGAAGCTCACCGCTGCCCCGCTCCAGCTCAATCCGTCATTGCGGCCCTTGAACATCTTGCGGTATTTGGTGCGTTTTGGTTGCAACATGGCTTAGTCCCTTTTCGCAGCGCTACGCGGAGCGCGCGGTTGATCGTCGCGGTCACGGCGCGGCGGACGCGGCTGATCGTCACGACGCGGTGGACGCGGCGACTGCTCATCGCTCGCTTTCTCTTGACCTACTGCCGAGAAATCGAAGATCTCGCCGCGATACACCCACACTTTCACGCCAATGATCCCGTAGGTCGTCTTTGCCTCGGCGAAACCATAGTCGATGTCGGCGCGCAGCGTGTGCAGCGGCACGCGACCTTCGCGGTACCACTCCGAACGCGCGATCTCGGCGCCATTCAGGCGGCCGCCAACATTGACCTTGATGCCAAGCGCACCGAGGCGCATCGCATTGCCGACCGCGCGCTTCATTGCGCGACGGAACATGATGCGGCGCTCAAGCTGCTGCGCAATGGACTCGGCCACCAACTGGGCATCCAGCTCCGGCTTGCGCACTTCTGAAACATTGATGTGAGCGGGAACGCCCATCACGTCCGACACGTCCTTGCGCAGCTTCTCGATGTCTTCGCCACGCTTTCCAATCACGACGCCAGGGCGCGCACTGTGGATCGTGACGCGCGCGGTCTTGGCCGGGCGCTCGATCAGGATCTTCGAGATCCCGGCTTGGGCGAGCCGCTTGCGCAGCATTTCGCGAACCTTCAGGTCCGCGGTAAGGTATTCGGCATAGAGACGCTTGTTGGCAAACCACTTGGAATTCCAATCCTTGGAAATACCAAGGCGGATACCGGTTGGATGGACTTTGTGACCCATTAGTTTTTCCCCGCGCCAACGACAACAGTGATGTGACTGGTGCGCTTCAGAATGCGTGAGCCGCGACCTTTTGCACGCGCCATGAAGCGCTTCAGCATCGGGCCTTCATCGACGAAAATGCTCGAGACCCTGAGTTCGTCCACGTCGGCACCCTGATTGTTCTCGGCGTTTGAGATGGCAGACATCAACACTTTTCGGATCAGATGCGCTGCTTTCTTGTCACTGAACTGCAGCAGGTCGCTCGCGCGGGCAACGGGCATCCCGCGCACCTGGTCCGCCACGAGGCGGGCCTTTTGCGGCGAGATGCGTGCGGTGCGCAGGATCGCTTTCGCTTCCATCGCAGTCGTCCTCACTTGGCTGATGCCGCGGCGGCGGCTTTCTTGTCGCCGCCATGGCTCTTGAACACGCGGGTCATCGCAAACTCGCCGAGCTTGTGCCCGACCATGTTCTCATTGACCAGCACCGGAATATGCGCCTTGCCATTGTGGATCGCGATGGTCAGACCAACCATTTCGGGCAGGATCATTGAACGCCGCGACCACGTCTTGATCGGCTTCTTGCTGCTGCCTGCAGTTTCCACCTTCTTGAGCAGATGGTGGTCGACAAACGGACCCTTCTTCAGTGAACGTGCCATTTTCTAGATACCTTATTTGGACGCCGCGTCAAGACGCGGCATCAGCTCCGACGATCTCGCACGATGAACTTCTGAGTACGCTTGTTGTTGCGCGTCTTGTAACCCTTGGCCGGCGTGCCCCAAGGGGAAACCGGATGCGGATTGCCCTGCCCTGCACGTGCTTCACCACCACCGTGCGGATGGTCGACAGGGTTCATGGCCGCGCCACGAACGGTCGGACGCACGCCCAGCCAGCGCTTGGCGCCAGCCTTGCCGATCTTGCGTAGGCTGTGCTCGCCGTTGCCGACTTCGCCGATGGTCGCACAGCACTCACCAGGTACCCGACGCATCTCACCCGAACGCAGGCGCAAGGTGGCGTAACCCTGCTCGCGCGCAACAAGCTGCACCGATGCGCCGGCGCTGCGGGCGATCTGCGCGCCTTTGCCAGGCTTCATTTCGACGCAATGCACGGTCGAGCCGACCGGAATATTGCGCAGCGGCAGCGTGTTGCCGATCTTGATCGGAGCGTCATGTCCCGCGATCACCTGGTCACCGACCACCACGCCACGCGGCGCAATGATGTAGCGACGCTCACCGTCGGCGTAACACAGCAATGCGATGTTCGCGGTCCGGTTGGGATCGTATTCCACCGTCTCGATGCGCGCAGGTATGCCAACCTTGTCGCGCTTGAAGTCGATGATGCGGTAATGCTGCTTGTGCCCGCCGCCGATATGGCGCGTGGTGATCCGACCATGGTGGTTGCGGCCACCATTGCGGTTCTGCTTCTCAAGCAGTGGCTGGTAGGGTTCGCCCTTATGCAGGGTGTCCGTGCTCACACGCACCATGGCGCGGCGGCCAGGCGAAGTGGGTTTGAATGTCATCAGTGCCATGGGTCGTTCCTGCCTCAGGCCTTGGCCATCACGTCGATCGTCTGGCCTTCGGCCAACCGAACATATGCCTTGCGCCAGTCGCCGCGACGGCCTTCACGTGAACGGAAGGACTTGATCTTGCCCTTGACGTTCAACACGTTGACTGCCTCGACTTTGACGTTGAACAGCTGCTCCACCGCCGACTTCACATCGGCCTTGGTGGCGTTCTTGGCGACTTCGAACACGTACTGGTTCGACATCTCCTGCAGCCGCGCGGTTTTTTCAGACACGCGCGGAGCGCGGATCACCGAGAGATATTTCAGGTTGCTCATGCCAGCCACTCCTCGATCTTCTTGACCGCATCGGAGGTCATGACCACGCAATGCGCCCCGACCAACGAAGCCGGATCCATGCCCTGCACGTCTCGAACTTCCACATAAGGGATGTTTCGCGCGGCCAGGTACAGTGCCTCGTTGCCGTCTTCCGTCACGATCAAAGGACGCTGCACGTCGAGCGACTTGAGCTTGGCGACCAGGTCCTTGGTCTTCGACGAGGAGATCTCGATGTTCTCGACGATCTTCAAACGGCCCTGACGGTTCAACTCAGACAGGATCGCGCTCATCGCGGCGCGATACATTTTGCGGTTGACCTTCTGTGCGAAGCTGCGCGGCTTCGCGGCAAACGTGACGCCACCGCCGACAAAAATCGGCGCGGTCAAAGCACCATGGCGCGCACCGCCTCCCTTCTGTTTCTTCGACTTCTTGGTCGTGCCATTGACTTCTGCACGGGTTTTCTGAGCCTTGGTTCCGGAGCGACCGGCGTTGCGATATGCAACGACGACCTGATGCACCAGATCGTGGCTGAAGGGGCGACCGAAAATCTCGTCTGAAACCGCGAGATTCTGGCCGGTGCCGATGACGGCGAGTTCCATGATCTAACTCCTCAACCCTTGGCCGCAGGACGGACGATGACGTTGCCGCCCGGGGCGCCCGGAACAGAACCCTTGATGGCGATCAGGCCACGTTCGAGATCCACCTTGACTACTTCCAGATTCATCATGCTCTGGCGCACGTTGCCCATCTGGCCTGACATCTTCTTGCCCGGGAAGACGCGACCCGGCGTCTGGCGCTGACCGATCGAGCCCGGAGCGCGATGAGACAGTGAGTTTCCGTGCGTCGCATCGCCCATGCTGAAGTTCCAGCGCTTGATCGTGCCCTGGAAGCCCTTGCCCTTGGTCGTGCCCTGAACGTCGACGATTTGGCCGACTGCGAAGATGTCAGCCTTGATTTCGCCGCCGACCTGGTAGTCGCCGATCTTCGCGGCTTCCACACGGAATTCCCACAATCCGCGCCCGGCTTCCACTTTCGCGTTTGCGTAGTGTCCGGCTTGCGGCTTATTCACAAGCGCCGCGCGCTTGTTGCCTGCGGTGACCTGCACGGCGGTATAGCCATCGCTCTCAACCGTCTTAACCTGGGTGATGCGGTTCGGGCTGGCTTCAATAAGGGTGACCGGAATGGAACGACCATCGTCGGTGAAGACCCTGCTCATGCCGCACTTGCGGCCTACGATACCGATGCTCATATTCTAGGCCTCAGTACAGTTTGATCTGGACATCGACGCCAGCGGCGAGCTCGAGCTTCATCAACGCGTCGACGGTCTTGTCGTTCGGATCAATGATATCGAGCACGCGCTTGTGCGTGCGGGTTTCATACTGGTCACGCGCGTCCTTGTCGACGTGCGGGGACACCAGAATGGTGTAGCGCTCGATCTTGGTCGGCAGCGGAATCGGGCCACGCACCTGCGCACCAGTGCGCTTGGCGGTCTCCACGATCTCGCTGGCGGAACGGTCGATCAGGCGATAGTCATACGCCTTCAACCGGATACGAATTTTCTGGTCAGCCATGGCCGATTCCCTTGAATCTCGAAAGAACGACGGAGGCGAAAGCGAATGTTTCGCCCCCCGTTGAATTACTTACTTGATGATCTTCGCCACCACGCCGGCGCCGACGGTGCGGCCGCCTTCGCGGATCGCGAAGCGCAGGCCCTCTTCCATCGCGATCGGATTGATCAGCGTCACCACCATCTTCACGTTGTCGCCCGGCATCACCATCTCCACGCCT
>JBBQTD010000028.1:0-40443 GCA_038234715.1 Lysobacterales bacterium
GTCCGTCCTGGACTCGTTCAGACGCACCGAGTTCGGCACATGTCCGAACTCGTTGCTCACGAATCAACGACTTGCGTCGTTGTTCGCGGCGGTGCATCCATGCACCGAAGGAACCTCTGAACTTGTTCAGAGGTTCCCTAGTACTTCAGACGAGTGCATTCCGATTTTGAGCAGTGTTCGGTCATTGCAAGTATCGGAAGATAGCAAGGACCTCTCCGGAGGTTCCCCACCGTCCTGGACAACGCGAACCTGCGCGGTGCAACTGATCAAGAACGTCAACCCGCTCGTCCAGGTGAGGGTCCGGATCAATGGGCAGTTGTGATGGACACACTCGCGAAGCTGGCGCATTGATCGAGCGGTCGTGGATCATCTCAAGCAGGGCAATTGCAGGAGGATCGTACCGGCCCGAACGCTATTCAGAGCGTCGAAGAGGTCGGCTCGGGGCCGAAGCAGGCTTCGGCGAAGCGCTTTTCGTAGGCGGCTGTGGTGTACAGCGCGAGGAATTCCTGGCGTGCTGCGTGTGCGAGGGAGTCGCGGAATGCGCGGTCTTCGCAGATGCGGGTGATCGCTGCGGCCAGGGCCGGGGCGTCGCCTGCGGGGAATTGCAGGCCGGTGACTTCATGGCGGTTGATTGCGGTGAGGCCAGAGCCGACAAGGGTTGAGCTGACCAATGGTAATCCTGCTGCGAATGCTTCGATGGCCGACATGCCGAAGGCTTCGGCCTTGGTGATCGAGGGCATGCAGAACACGTCGGATTCCGCCATGAGTTCGGCGAGGCGCGCGTCGGAAACAAAGCCGCACAATTCAACACGGTCCTGAAGGTTTGCAGCACTCACCTGCTGTTTCAGCGGCTGCATCAGCGGGCCGGTTCCGCAGATGCGCAAGCGGTAGGTTCGCGGAAGCAGCGTCATCGCGCGGATGAGTACGTCGAAACCCTTGTACGGAACCAGCCGCCCGCATGCGAGCAAGGTGCGCGGCACTGTCGGCGCGTCCGGCAACTGCGGATCCGACGTGGACAGTGGCACCGCCACGCACTTGTGGATCCAGCGACGCAATGCCGCGGAGGCATCGGCGTACGCGCTGGTGGTCACGATGATCTTGTCGGCGCGGCGCAGCAATGCGGTTTCCAGGCGCTTGTACAGCAGATAAGTGCCACGGCTCTGCGAGATCACATCGCTATGCCAATGCACGATCAACTGGTAAGAACCCGGATGCAATCGAACCGCGAGTGCGCCCAGGGGATTGGGCATGTGCACATGGACGACATCCGCCGTTCGCATCGCGCGCACCGCGTTGCTCACGTATCCGGGGGACAGAGGAGCCGACGCAACCGTGAGCCACGGTGCATAGCGCGAGACGCGGCCGATGTCCGCGACCACATCTTCGGATGCGTCTTTCTGGCTGAACACGATGACGCGAACGTCGTACCCTTTTGCGCTTACGATCCGGACGCACGCCTCGGACACGCGCTCGATCCCGCCCATGTCCGGGGGAAAGAACTTGCCAAGCTCGACCCATTTCATTCGCAGGTTCCCAGCGACTCCGTGCATCTGCAAAGCCTATGTCGAGGCTTCGTCGGCGGCTGGCTCGACCTTGAGCAACACCATCGCGAACGTTTCCACAAGTTCCCGGCTGGTCCACGACGCAACCAGCGTCCAGATGCGCCAGAGGGCGTACAGGGGAAAGAAGAAGCTGAAATAGTCGCTCTTGTAGTACATCCGCTGCTCCTCCACCCGCAGACCATTCTTTGCCGCGAATGCAATGAAGTTCGCGGGAGTGCAGTGGTCGTAGTAGCTCCTGAAGCCCTGGAACGTACGCATCGACGGAAAAATCGCAAACAGCAACGCCCGCTTGAGTTTCTCGGGAAGGATCAGGTTCAACCGTGCAAACGCCGCATTGCGGCACGGCACGAACACAACCGCCCTGCCCCCAGGCTTGAGCATCGATGCCATTGCACGCACCGCCTCGCTCACGTTGGGAACATGCTCGAGCAACGTCTGGCAGATCACGACATCGGCGTCGTGCACGCCATGGTAGGTGCAGATGTCGGTGACCACGATGCGGTCGTAGGCGCCTTCCGGCGCTCGCGCAAGTTCGCTTGCGTCGATATCAACGCCCACCACTGATGCGTGCAATTGCGCCTTGCGCGCGACATCGAAGAATGGGTTCTTGCCACCGCCCACATCGTAGACAAGCTGGTTGCGACCTAGCTGACGCGGGCACAGGTCGTCTTCGAAATCCTCGTAGCCGTCCACACGCAATGCCGCCGGAAACAGCGTATCGAACTTCCTGGAAAGCCATATCTGGCTGTCAATCAACAGCCGCAATACAGAACGCATGAGGCCCTCCGGATTGGTGTCGCCAGCATTGAACCGAGGGGCTTCATGCGCGAGGAGTCAGGCGAAACCGCGGTATTTTCAGGATCAATGCCAGAAGAATCGCATCTATCAGCAGGCATTGCCCGGTGCCACCGGTGAACAGGTTGACGATCAGGGTAAAAGGCAACAGTGCCGTCACCAGCACGTAGGGCATGATCATGTGCATGGATCCGTTGGCGAGCCATCGGCCGATCCGCCCCATGAGAAACCCAATGATCGCGCATGCTACAAGTCCGCCCAGTGCGTCGTAGTCGTAGAACAGCGGCCCAAAAAAGGTCGTGTAGACGCCTGACCTGACGGTACTCTGGTAGATCTCGTCTTCGATGCTGCCGGGTAGCCGGAGAAAAGCCCATACCACCTTGGATGGAATATAAAACGTCTGCAGCCCTCCGCTGTGGTGCAGGTGCGCGAAATTGTCGACCCCGTAGAGGAACTCGAACATGCCATGCAGTGTGTACTGACAAAAAGTAAGGTAGGCAAACAGGAGGCCTTTGAGACCTGTCATCTGTCCCGAATCCAGCACGTCCAGTACATGGGGATTGATGCGCACCATGTACGCCCCCGCCGAAGAATAGAGCGACTCGACGGGGTCAAGCCCCATTTGCGTCACCCGCGCCAGACCAATCGAGCCTGATACCCAGACAAACGCGATCAGACCGGCTATAGCGAAGCCAATTGTCGCTGGACGAATTCGGTTTGCACCGATGGTCGCGTATGCGACGATCGTCATCGCGATCAAAATCAGCATAGCGCTGCGTGAGCCGAAATACACTGCGTCGAAAAGGGAATAGACCGCCGCACCTGCCAGAAACACGCCGTTGCTCTTTCGGGACTGGCCCGAGGCACGGGAAAGGAAAACAGCGACAGGAAGAAAAAAAAGCAGCGGCGACAAGAGGGCGCCGATCATACTCAACGTGCCAGAACCACTACCCTGAGCGAGCAACTCGCGATTTGCCGCGAAATCGCCCGTTACAGCTGCGGCGGCACGCAGGAACAGTCGATCGTACAGGCGAGCCACCATTCCAAGACCGCCCAGTACAAGCAACACGCGTTTCAACAGATCGATGCGGGCTGGATTGATCCAGATTTGCGTATTCTTTGAAACCATACGACCGCAACCAACGATCAGCCCACCAAGCAGGCAGAAAAAGAATCCCGAGAATACCGCGACGGAATAGAAAGTTCCCACGTCCGTGAAGGAAACAGGCGACGTGAGAAATATGATCGCGTACAACGCAGCGGATACCAGGACGACCTGGACTGGACTGTATACACGCAGCGAAACGGGCATCAGGCCGGCGCCGGTATTCATGACAGTGCACCCAGGATCGAACATATAGCGACTGGCAGCGTCGTAGCCATCATCAGCCTTGGCATGCTCGCATTCCGGATTGCCAGTGCTCGCAGTTGCATCAGAACCATGGCTGCGAATCCAGTGAGCCACGCCAGGATCATCATCAGCACAACGTCACTCCCAAAGCGGACGGATGCCGCTGCCACAACAGCGAACACTATCAGACCAGCCGTCACGGCCAGCATCTGCGCGCGTGGCGCGTTCAGGCGAAACAAGTTTCCTTCACAGCACGCGGTAGCGGACCACAACACCATTACGGCTGCCATCAGCCACAACAGGCGTGCATCGGTGGCCGCCGGTTGGGGCAAACCAATCCCTCCCAACCAGCCGGCGCGGATCACCACCACCAGTGCAATACTTGCACAAGACACCATCGCGACGGTCATCGCGAGAAGCCGGTCCCGCTCGTGGGTCGCGCGGTCGGCAAACAGGCTTCGGAAGAACACCGTCATGATGAACTGGTGCACCACAATGGAGATTGAAAGCCAGCGAAAAATCAGCGCGAAGCGTCCGACCGCCGCATTGGTGTCGATGACGCCCAGCAGGCCGCGCGGGGCGGCCATGAAAAAGCCGATCAGCATGCCGGCGAATACGAATCGCATACCCGCAAGCAGAAAACCCCGGTAGTTCCTGCGCCGCCAGCGCCGTAAAGCAGGAAGGCGCACGGCTTTCGATAAGCCAAACACGGCCATGGCGGAGGCAGTCGCAATCAACACTGCATAAGACCAGGCGAATCTCCATCCGGCCATCGACAACAGCAATGCGCCGAGCAGGCAGATGTACAAGCCACTCTCGACCAGCGATGCCCATGCTCCATGGCCCAGCCCTTTCAGGCGCGCCGAAAGCGCCATCTGCAGGCACACCAGGCCGGACTGTGCGAGAACCGGAGCAACGGAGTCCTGCGCCCATGCCGGGCCGAGCAAGGCCAGCAGGCCCGCCAAGACAATGGCAGCCACTCCGGCCTGGATCACATAGACGGTCGCGGTGCGTTGGTGGATGCGCGCACTTGATCCAACGCTGCCATAGGCCAGCAGGCCATGCGCGCCGAAGGCGAGCACCGGGCCGAAGGCCGTGGAAAGGGCGAGCCACCATTCGACCTGCCCGTAGCCACTCTGGCTGAGTTGCTTGGCCGCAAGAAGAGGTGCAAGCAGCACTGCCGATTTTGCGACAACGAACAACACCCCATGTCGGGAAATGCGCGACAGAACCTTGATCACCGACCACGACCAGGTTGCTTGTTGACGACGCGGTCCTGCAATCCAGCGACATGCACCGCCGGATGACGCTGGTAGGCGTCTTCATAGTCCAGCCGCAGCATGCGCAACTGCTGGCCAACGTACAGGCCAGGCGTCGCCAGAGACGACGACACGCAGCTCATCGATCCGATTGTGATGGCATCGCCGATCCTGATGCCCGCATTGATCACGCTGGCCGAACCGACGTACACGTTGCAGCCGATCTGAACCCTTCCATCGATGCGAAAGCGATCGATGCCAACAGGAGCATGCAGGTAGCCGTGGGTCCAGATCTGACTCCCCTTCCCCGCCAGGGTGCTGTAGTCGCCAAAGCGCACGCTGCGCGTGCAATCGATGGTATGTCCGCTGGTGATCTTCGACCATGTGCCCAGGCGCAGCATCGAGCGGCCCCAGGTCACGCCGCGGCGGGCGCGAGAGATCTGATTGCTGTTGCCGATGCCAGCCTGCATTTTCATTGCGACGATGAATGGACCCTTGATGTAGTTAAATTGCCCAATGTATGCCTTGGATTCCAGATGCAACGCATCGATCCGGATGATGTTTCCATGGCCGATCTTTGCTCCGACTGCGAGCGTGATGTGCTTCGCATCAATCCACGACATGCCTAGTCGGCAACCAGGGGCAATGCGCCAGCCGAAACACCGCAGCAGCAGATTCTTGCCCGGCAATTGCGGTAGCAGCATGCACGCGGCCGCAGCGACCTTGCTAGCAACACTCATCGGCAAACGACCTTCAATAATTCTGCGACCACTTTGGCGACATTGGCTTCCTGGGTCACTTCTGGCAATGTCGCCGGATCCGATACACGTCCCTGGAACGACGTTTGATAGAGCTTTTTCACCAATGCAATGCAGTCTTGATCGGTAGCCGTCCGAAATTTTTCCGATACGATCACGTCGATCAACGTGGGTAAGGCCCCGACGGTTGCAATTGTTTCACATCCTGGCAATCCTTCGGTCACACCGGGGCCGAGTTGCGCCAGCGGAATGCCCGACAGCACCGTTTCGATCGCGATCGTACCGGTGACGGTGACGACAAGGCGCGCGGATGGCAACACATCGCCCATCGGCATCCGGATTGGCAGCGGAATCACATTCGCGCGTGCGCGCACCACGTCGATCAATTCGCCCGACATTTCGTATTTGGTCTTCGGGTTGGCCTTCACGAGCAGATCCCAGCCTGGCGGTAGTGCATCGGCGATGGCGGCGATCAATACCGTCTGGTCGCGATGGCGGTTGCCCCACACATCAAGGTTTGCCTCCGGTTGCATCTGCATTGGGTACAGCACAAACGGGCATTCGCCTCGACGACTGCCACGATTGAGCGCAAGGCGCTCCCACGCGCGCGAACGCATGGTTAGGCCGATTGGGCGCCACAGGCGCCGCCAGGGTGGCGTGGTGTTGTAGCGTTCGCCCGACAGGTTCGCAAAAAAGATATTCCGTACATCCTTCCACGAGCGATGTACTGGATGGACACGCAGCCCCTGATCCAGGGGCGGTGGCTTCATGTAGTCGGGAATTGCGGATCGGGTGCGAATCGCCTGCGCAAGCGCGAGGCAATCGGCGTCGGACGGGACGTCGTTGGAATGTCCGAGGGGAATCTTGGTATCACCATCGTAGATGCAGAAGCGCCCGCTGGGATAACCAGGCATCGATGGATGCAGGTATCTGACGCGATTCCTACGACACCACCCTGCGGCCATCAGCTCGTGAAAGAGGGTCGGCTCGCCCACCACCACATCCGGCTTCTCTGCGTTCAGGCATGCATCGATCAATTCCTGGTAGTGGGCGTAGTGCCTGTCATTGCCACCGAGGAAATTGATGCTGCGGTCGCTGCTGCGGATGAATGCAATGTCAGCCGACTCGTCTGGAGGCCGCAAGTCAGAGCGACGGGGGTAAGGCAGGACATGCACACGCCCTATCGCCGGCATGAAGGCATGATTTTGCACAAGCCACGCAACGTCGTGGCCAGCGCGAACCAGATGTTGCGCCATCGCCTCCCAGAAATAGGTCTTGTAACGGTTTTCGACAAAGAGGAACTTCATGTCCGATAGTTCGGCTTGCGCTCGATCTCGCGAGATCCACCGCCCACGACAATCGCGCCAGGAGATACGTCCCTGCTGACCACAGTTCCCGCACCAATGACCGCATTTGCGCCAATCGTCACGCCACCCAGCACTATGGAATGCGCACCGAGCCATACGCCGTCGTGGATCACGATGGGCCTTGATATGTGCGGAAACGGCAAACCAGCATTGATATCCAGCGATGCCGTTTCGATCAGCACGCCTTTCGAAACCCGCACATCGGCGCCCAAGGTGATGTGGCCTTTTGCACCGATGGTGCATCCAGGGCCGATGACGACCGCGCCGAGCAATGTCAAGTTTTCCGGATACTTGATCTCCACGGACCAATGGCAAACTGTTCCGGCTGGCACGTGAAGCAAGCTGCGTATCTTGAGAAAGCTGAAGGCGCGACCTGCGGTTGCGCCGATTGCCATCGCGAGTCGCAGCATCGCCCTCACCGGTGACAGGCGAAGCATTGCTTCGGCAAATCTTCGAAGCGCCGATCCGCTCATTTGACAAACAATCGGTTCACGTAGCGATCGAGAACAAAGCCCTCGTCCAGGATGCGCGGCACCGGTCGATAGTCGTAGATACCGATCGGGTGCAGCGAGTACTGCGCCTGAAACAGCAGGCGTCGCCCGGTAGCGGGAAGCTGTCCCTTGTGCAAGCCGAAGGTGTTCTCGAGGAAACTCGTCCCGCGCTCGCCTGTGAAACGCTTGATGCCGGCTTTGCCAAAGCGCTGTTCGACCTCCGCATCGGTGTACCGCCGGATCTTCAGGAATTCCGGAATGCGCTGACTACCCGGTACGAATGTGTGCGGGCCGCAACCGGTATCGACGTCGGTCAGATAGACGAATAGCTTGATGAAACGCAGGTCGTCCACGTCGCGGTGGAAGTTTTCGGCTTCCTGAGGGGTGTCGTGGCCAGGATAGGACCACCAGATCGTGAGATTCGAAATCGTCGGCTTACAGCCCAGCAAGTCGCCCACCGTCGCAAGCACGTGTGGGTCGTTGGCCCAGCGCA
This sequence comes from Lysobacterales bacterium, assembly GCA_038234715.1. Lineage (GTDB taxonomy): Bacteria > Pseudomonadota > Gammaproteobacteria > Xanthomonadales > Xanthomonadaceae > SZAS-103. Next base: position 8,077 of record JBBQTD010000028.1, read on the forward strand.
GGACATGCGGGCAGTTCACCACATCGGCGTCAGTGTATGGAGCCGTGTGGCAATCCGCCGGCGGAGCGTTTACGTCGAACGATCCACCAGCGGACTTCCATCTGTCGAAAACCGGCTTGTCTGCGAGGTAGCGAAAAATGTCGGTTATTTGGGCCTCGCTCGCCAGGCGCGGCAACATGACAAAGCCGTCGCGATCAAGGTCGGAAGCCGATTGCGTCGTCGTAGGCGCAGAGACAGCAGCAGGGGGCAGTCGCCGGCATGCGAGAGCTGCCAGGCGTGCGCGTGATGCCGGATGCATGACCTGCCGTTGCATGTAGAACAGCGCGTGTCGCGGAGGATAGATTCGGTGAAGGGCTTTTCGAAGAAGTGACATGCCTAGCATCCCGCCGCGCGCGCGGCCCTCTCATCAACGATAACCACCGGCATTGACCTGTTCAAGCCGATTCACTCTGCTTCAACTTCGGAGCAAACAACAACTTACGAAGCGATTTCGTCATTGGCAACTCGACCATCCGGTATGCGAGAACGCCTACAACCGCGCAACTTGCGGTTGCCAGCAAACAGTAAATGCACAGGACCACTGGCGAAGCAAGCGCGTGTGGAAAAACCTTGAATGCGATTCGCCAAAGACCGATCACGAAAATGTTTCCCAGGTAGATCGAATACGAGGCATCCCCAATGCTCGCCAACACGCGGGCTGCCAGCCCGGTGACCCCCCGCCAGGTCAGGCAGCTCCAGACGAGGACGATCGCGGGCACGCCCGCGGTGAGCAGACGCGTGCCAGGAGTTGCGAAAATGCAGAGAAATGCGAGTGCCAACAAGGAGGCAGGCAATGCGAGAACTGGCGGAAAGCAAATTCCGCGTTGATACGCCACGGCCACAAACATGCCAAAAGCGAATTCAAAGATCAGCGGGTTCGCATAGAACGGAACGAATGCTGGGTGATCCGGCGCGCCGAGAACACGAAAGCAGGCGACGCCGAAAAGGAACAGCAACCCGATGGTGATGGAGCGCTTTGCAGGCGTGAGGCCCAAAAGCAATGCAAAAACCAGATAGAAAAAGAGTTCGTAGTTGAGAGTCCAGCCAGGCACCAGTACAGGAAGGATAGCGTTGGCCAGGGAAGGGCTGTAGTGGGGAATGAATGCCAGGCTCGCAATCACATGCCAACTGGTCAGCACTGCACTCCTGAACACCGCCGGGGCCAATGCGACCCCCGCAACCATCGCGATGGTAAAGAACCAGTACATTGGAACGATTCGTATCAGCCGCTTCAAGAGGAAAGTCTTCGGCGAAGTACCAGTTCGCGTTGAAACAACCATCACAAACCCGCTGATGACGAAGAAGATATCGACGCCGAATTCTCCGAAGCTGAAGTATTGTGCTCCAAACGTGGACCGCGCATCGGCGCCGACATGAAACCATGCCACCATCATGGCCGCGATGCCGCGCAAGTACTGGACAGGGGCGATGCTTTTGCCGGTCACATTCGACTGTGCGGACAGCGCGACGTCCGTCATTCGAGGTGCTTCCAGCTCAACGGCGTTCCCAACCTGATGTCCGTCGCAAACCGCATCCCCATCGCCTTGTCCAGATGCTTGCAAGCCAGGCCGTAGCCGGGGCGCACGCTGCGCACATTATCCGGCCCAACCGTTTCCCCGGCCTTAACATCGCGCACCACATACAGCGAACGACGGAACTGCGCATTGCCCTGCTCACTGGACTTGCGACCATAATCGACGCGGCCCATGGCTTCCCATGCGGTGCGCGTGCCGTCGCACAACGCCGTCAGTTCTGGCGGCTCCAGCGAAAAGCTGTCGTCTGGGCCGCCGCCGCTGCGGTCCAGCGTGAAGTGCTTCTCGATGATCGCGACTCCCAACGCCACGCTGGCAATCGCGGTGGTGTTGTCCAATGTGTGGTCGGACAAGCCGACGACCAGCCCGAAGCGCTGCATCATGTCGGAAATCGTACGCAAGTTGTAGTCCGCAGCCAGCGCAGGGTAACCGCTTACGCAATGCAGGATCGCGAGTTGCGTGCAACCGCCGTCTCTGGCAGCCGCAATCGCCTCGCCAATCTCCTCGGCGTCGGCCATGCCGGTCGAAATGATCATCGGCTTGTGCGTAGCCGCGACATAGCGGATCAATGGCAGGTCAACCGCTTCGAACGATGCGATCTTGTAGGCCGGCGCATTGAGGTCTTCCAGCAAGTCGACCGCGGTGGTGTCGAATGGCGAGCTGAACATTGTGATGCCCTGGGCCCGCGCACGTTCGAACAATCGCGGATGCCACTCCCATGGCGTGTGCGCCCATTCGTACAACTCATACAAGGTCCGCCCGGCCCACAGTCCATCCCGGATCTGGAAGTCGTGAGACTTGCAATCCAAGGTGATCGTATCGGGACGGTAAGTCTGAATCTTGATGGCATCGGCGCCGGCACGCTTTGCCTGATCAATTATCCTGAAGGCGGTGTCGATGCTACCGTTGTGATTCGCGGACATCTCGGCAATCACGTAAGGGGCATGCGCCTCTCCAATCGCACGACCTGCAATGCAGAACTGCCTACTCATCGATCGCCTCCAGGCGAATCCTAAATTTTCGTCCACGGAATTCGAAGTGCGCCGGATAGCGTACCGGATCGCACACCCTGATCAGATCAAACTGACCTGCGATGCTCTCATCGACGCTGATGCGACTATCCGCAGGCGTGCGCTTCGGAAAATAGCTTGGCTCGACTGCCGGATCCTGCGGGTACGGCCGGATCGTCTCCATTTGCTCCACCGCAAAGTCCATCATTGCGAGCTCGGCCTCGAACAATCGGTCGTTGATCTCGTTCCAAAGGGCTGTTCTTGAAATACCGAGCTTCGATTGTCTCCAGATCGCCCCGCTGTCCACCTTGTCCTCTGCTTCAAGCAGGGTCAAGGTGATTTCAGAACAACCGTCGAGGATTTGCCAGATGTGGGGACTCCATCCTCGGCCCATCGGCAACGCGCTTGCATGCATGACCAGCGTCTTGCGATACAAGCCGCGGTTTCTTGCACGGATGATTTCACTGCAAGAGATCAGAAAAAGGATGTCTCCACCCGCCAGCCCGGAAGTATTCCGAACCAGATCGATATCGTGGACCCCAGCATTCAGGCCCATCCAGCGCTCCAGGTAGGGACGGACTGGATGGTCTCCTTCACTGCAGAGGATGGTGATCTTCATTGTCCCATCGCCTTCATTCGCTCCGCTACCAACGACGCTCCCCTTCCATCAGCAATACTGCGGGCGACCATGCTCATGCCGGAGAGCGCATGCGGTTCGGATCCGAGACGGTCCAGATGAGCGACGAGTTTCTTGTCGATTGCATCGTCATCCACCCCTCCAAGCAGGGTAGCGGCACCGGACTCGGCCAAGGCGGCAGCAATGCTGCGCTGATTCTCAGCCAGGACAACGATCAGGCTCGGCAACCCGAGACAGCATCGTTCCCATGAAGTAGACCCCGCGGCGCCGATCGCGAGATCGCTGTCGGCCATCAGTTGCGCCATGTTTTCCACGTCGGTCAGCACCGTTATCGGTCTGGAGGACTGCCGCGCCTGGGCGCTCACTGCAGCCAGCCACGGCGCCTTCCCGCCCATGACGATTGTCGTCCGGCAATGGGCTGGCAGTTTTGTCTTTTCGAGGGCTCGCACGACGCACCCGGTGGCATTTTGCGAATCGACGCCTCCCATGCTGACCATGATGTGTTCGAGCTTGGGCTTCTGGCGCCGAGCAAGACTGAGGTCGCGCAGTTGCGCAAACTCCGGACGCAGCAAGGCGTTCCCTGGCCCGATCAACAGGGAACACCCTTGCCGCACCAAGCCCGCATAGTCCTCAGCATGTCGGCCAAGGTTCTGGTCCAGAAGAAGATCAGGGTCATGCCGCCGGTCGGCGAGGTCGTCAATGACCATGATACGTTCCACCCAACGGCGGGCCCGCTTTTCCCAAGCGTCGTCGAGGGCATAGTGGTCGACGATGAGCCAGTCAGGCCGCATGCCGTCGAGAGCTAGCGCTGTCTGCGCGACGTCTTCGTCGGGCCTAGTGCCGAGCCATGAAGCATAGGCCGTTGCCGTCTCGCGACCGCTTGCCGAAACATCTTGCAGGTCAGGCGCCGGCAAGCCAACGAGGTTGAATCCGCGCGCGCGAACCAGATCATTGCGATGCCCGGCATGTTCCCGACAGATGAAAAGGCAATCCACGCCGCGCGCGCGCAATTCTTCTGCGAGCGTGAGGCACCGCATGAGATGGCCGATGCCGATTTCAATCGACGCATCGGTACGGAAGGCTGCACGCATGATCAGTTCAATCGCTTGAAACCGGCATGGGCTATCGGACCCTTGAGGAGAGAGAACACGTCCCTGCCTTGCTCGCACTCCTTGATGAGCGCAAACACAGGATCCAACGCATCAAAAAATCCGGCGACCACGTCGGGGGTGTGTTCGGTACAAACGTAGACGCTGTTTCCAGCCAGGTAGTTCTTCGCCAGCATTTCCTGGGTGATAAGGGTCTTGTACGCAAGCGCGTTCGGACCCGCAAACGTGAACCCCGTCAGTGCGGGCAGGCCCCAGTGCTCAATGGAAAGGCCATGCTTTTCGGCAAGCGCTTGCCATTGCGCGCGGATCTGCATGCCGGTTGCGGTGATCACTTCCCACGAGCGCATGCGCTCCATCACTTCGAGCGTCTTGAGTGCAGCAGCCGGCCCGATCCGTTCGGTCCAGAAGGTGCTGCTGATGAAGCTGGTCTGTGCCGCCTCCATCACTTCCCGTCGACCGATCGTGCCGGTGATGGCATAACCATTGCCGAGCGCCTTGCCGAACATGGCCATGTCCGGCTCGACACCGTACAGCTGGTGCAATCCACCAAAGGTCTGCCGAAAGCCGGACGTGCATTCGTCGAAGATCAGCACGATGCCGCGCTCGGTCGCAAGCTGGCGCACCTTATGCAAGAAGTTATCCTCGGGGCCCTTGTTGCGCGATACCTCCATCTTGATCACGCCAATGTCGTGTGCATCGACTAGAGCCTGCAGTTCGCTGAAATTGTTGTAGGTAAATGGGAACACGGTACCGCGAAGGTTTTTTGGAACACCGTTTGGTTCGAGACCTGGCAACAGATGACCGGCGAGATTCTTGTCGTCGCCAAGGTTTGCGGACAGGTACCAGTCGTGCCAACCGTGGTAGCCGCAGATTGCGACCTTGTCCTTACCGGATGCTGCGCGTGCGATGCGGATGGCGATTGCATTCGCCTCGCCGCCGGCGCGTGCGAAACGCACCATGTCGGCCCACGGATGCAGTTCGACAAGTTTCTCCGCCAGGTACACCTCCTCCGGACAATTGAAGGTGGACATGTTTCCGGAATCGATGACGCGGCGTACGGCGTCGTCCACCTCCGGCTGGCCATAACCAAGGGTATTGGTGCCGATTCCCATGATGGACATGTCGATGTATTCGTTGTCGTCCAGGTCCCAGACCTTGCAGCCTTTTGCGCGACTGAAATACGCCGGCCACAGGTCGGGAAGAAACATCTCGGCGCGTTTGGACAGCAGCATGTTGCCGCCGGGAATGACCTGCTTGGCGCGTTTCCAGAGCTTTTGCCCGGTTCCCATGTTGGATCCCTCATTGCGAATCAGATTCTGGTTTGCGGCGAATATCGCGGGCTGCTTGCGCTGCAACAACAGCACGTCGCGCCAGGTGAACGCGACGGGATTGGCGAAGCTCGCAAAGACCCGCGACACGACTTCAAAATCCGCGGTTTCGTCAACTGTCCAGCGCAAATGGGACAGATCTTCGCTCAACGTGATCCCGGCTGTCGTAAAAAGGCCGGACTCGCGTAAAAACGGGGTGACGTGCTCGCGGTCGAAAGCCTTGGTCGCTGCCTGCGCTGCGCGATCCAGCGCTGCAAAACCAAACACTTCGACATCAAGCCCGTCGGGATACGTCGCCGGGCTGATATTGCTGAAATAGTCCACGCCGGACAATTTGAAGCCCGCGATCACTTCGTCGACCAGCGCAGGGTCGATCAGCGGGCAATCCCCGGTGATCCGCACAACGGTGTCGGCACCGACCAGCTTCGCGGCGCGATGGTAACGATCGAGGACATCGTGCTCGCTGCCCATGAAACAGGTGAAGCCTAACGCGCGGACGTGATCGACCAGTGGCGTGTTCACAGCATTGTCGGCCGTCGCAACGACGATCTGGTCGATCTGCCTGGCGCTGGCCAATCGCGACAGCAGCAATTCGATCATCGGAACTCCGCCGATCGGCTTCATGACCTTGTTCGGCAGGCGCGTCGAACCCATCCGTGCCTGGACAATTGCGACGGTTTTCATGCGCGCACCCAGCGTCCGGGATTGATCAGGTCGGGGTCGTGCGACTTCAAACCGATCGGAAGCGCTGGCAGTTCGCCGTCCGCCGCTTCAAGGATCTGTTCGAATTGGGCGAGGCTGTCCACACCGACGACCACTCTTGCGATCTGCGGGATAGACAGTGCGTGCCGTAGGCATGCCTGCAATGCGGTCAGGCCGCTATCGAGCAGCCAGCGCTGCCATTGATCCCACAGTGTCTGCCACCGGTCGAATTGCGTGGGCCTGCTCTTGTTGTCCATCAGCAGCAAGCCCTGGAGGAACACCGAACGCACATGCAGTTCGCAGCCGCTCGCGTGTAGTCTGTCCATCCACCCGGACTGAGTGAGCCGATCGTCGATCACGTTGAACGGCGACTGGACGATGTCGAAGCGCATGCGTTCGAACAGCCGGTCGAGTTCCTCCGGCCCGTAGATCGAGACACCAATCTTTTCTACCCGTCCGCAAGCACGCTGCGCTAGCAGCGCGTCATAAAGAGCCTTTCCGTTGCTATCGAGCAACTGGTCCGGCCGATGTAGGAGCAGCCCATGCAATCGGTCGATGCGAAGGCGCTTCAGGATGTCGGAAACCTGCACGGCTACCCAGCCTGCGACATCGGGACAATGATCGGGCAGCGCGGGCAGCTTGGAGATGACTCGCCAGCCTTGCACGCCCGCATCGCCCAGCACCTGCTCGCTTCGGCCGTAGGCGACTGCCGTGTCCAGCGTGTCGATGGCGCGCGCCGACGCCAAAGCGAGGATTGCGCCTACCTCGTCACGTTGGACTTGGCCTGCTGTATTGGCAATGCCATACGAAAGACCAAACTGGGCCGTTCCCAGGGCAATCCTGCCGCTTTGACTAGACAAACTCATGCTTCAGGATCCCAAGCCAGAAACTTCCAACGCGATGCCCATTCAAAACGACGCTGCGCCGGCGAAAACCTTCGACGGAATAGCCTGATTTCAGAAGAACGCGGAGCGATGCCAGGTTCTGTTCGTAGCAGCCCGATTCGATGCGCTCAAGCTTCAAGGTCTCAAAGCCGTAACGGGTAAGCAAACGAACAACCTCGCTCGTAAGACCTTTCCCCCATTGCGCTTTGTCGCCAATGAAGAAACTCAATTCGCCTGTTTGATATTGCGCATTGACGAACCCGAGCTTCGCATTGCCGATATGCCTTCCGTCCGCTTTGAGGAAAATGCCGAACAGGTGGCTCGCAGGATCGCTGTTCATTTTTTCGATGAACTCGACGCACGACCGTTGCGTCTGGGGGCTATGACGTGTTTCCAGGTATTGATTGACTTCCTGATCGTTTAGCCAGTCGGCGTAGTCTTGGGTCGCGTCATGCCCGGTCAACGGACGCAGTAGAAGGCGATCGGATTCAAGGTTCATTCCAATGCAGCCAGCAATGCGGAATACACGGCGTCTTGCTGCGATTGCGTCATCGTCGGATACATCGGCAGGCTGATGGCCTCGGCGTAATACCTTTCCGCTTGCGGATAGTCACCGGCCTTGAAGCCCATGCGCTGGTAATAGGGCTGCGTGTGCACGGGAATGTAATGCAGGTTCACCCCGATGCCCTGGTCGCGAAGCGACTCGAACACCTCACGATGGCTGTGCGCGATGCGATCGAGCTGCAGGCGAATCGGGTACAGGTGCAAGCCGGAATAGCCGTCTGGATGTTGCCACGGAGTCGTCACGGGGAGCGCTGCGAACTGCTCGTCGTAGCGTCTGGCGATAGCATGGCGGCGGGCAACGTAGTCGTCCAGCCGATGCATCTGGCTGACCCCTAGCGCTGCCTGCAGATCGGTCATGCGGTAATTGTAGCCAAGCTCGATCTGCTGGTAGTACCAGGGGCCGTCGGGCGCGTGCGTCATCTGCGCTGGGTCGCGGGTCATGCCGTGGCTGCGGAACAGGTTCATCGCATTGGCGAGTTGCGCATCGTTGGTCAGCGCCATCCCGCCTTCTGCCGTGGTGATGACCTTGACCGGATGGAAGCTGAAGACGGTGATGTCGCTGTAGCGACAATTGCCGATGGGCAGCCCTTGGTACGTGCCGCCGATCGCGTGCGAGGCGTCCTCGATCACCTTGAAGCCGTAGCGTTGCGCCAGGGCGTGGATCGCTTGCATGTCGCAAGGCTGGCCGCACAGATGCACCGGCACCACGACTTTGGGCAGGCATCCGCGTTGCTCCGCTTCCACGAGCTTGCGCTCGAGCGCCTGCGGGCAGAGGTTGTAGGTGCGCGGGTCGATGTCGACGAAATCCACCTGCGCGCCGCAATACAGGGCGCAGTTTGCAGAAGCCACGAATGTGATCGGGCTGGTCCACAACCAGTCGCCCTGCCCGAGACCCAAAGCCATGCATGCGACATGAAGCGCCGAGGTGGCGCTGTTCATAGCCAGCGCATCCCGTGCCCCACAATGGTTGGCGACAACCTGCTCGAACCGCGGCACCATCGGACCCTGGGTGAGGAAATCCGAGCGCAGGACTTCGACCACGGCATCGATGTCCGCCTGGGTGATGTCCTGGCGACCGTACGGAATCATCAGACGAGCTCGAAGTCCGGGGCAACATGGGCGCGAATCAACTCGCGTATCTGCTGCACGGTCAGGAAATTGTCGTTGGTGCCGCTGTTGTAGGAGAAGTTCGGTGCGACCGGCTTGCCATCCTTGTCCTCGCAATAAGACCGTACCGACAAGCTGCCGCCCGAAGGAAGGATTGCGAAGTAGCGCCCGAGGTCGACGGTGTTCATGCTGTCGCTTGTGGTGATCATTTCCTCGTGCACTTTTTCGCCGGGGCGTATGCCGACGATCGGATGTTCGCAATCGGGGCCGATGGCCTTGGCTACATCGGTGATGCGATAGCTTGGAATCTTCGGGACGAATATTTCACCGCCGGTGGCGTTTTCGAGTGCCCACAGGACCATGTCGACGCCTTCCTGCAGGCTGATGTTGAACCGCGTCATCTCAGCGACCGTGATCGGCAGCACGCCGGTCGCGCGCTTGTCCATGAAGAACGGAATGACCGACCCGCGGCTGCCCATGACATTGCCGTAGCGCACGACGCTCAGGCGCAGCTCGCGACGGCCCTTGATGTTATTCGCGGCTGTAAACAGCTTGTCGGAGCAAAGTTTGGTCGCGCCGTACAGATTGATGGGTGCAGCTGCCTTGTCGGTCGAGAGGGCCACGACATTCCTGACCGCATTGTCGAAACACGCCTCGATGACGTTCTGCGCGCCAAGGATGTTGGTCTTGATGCACTCGAACGGATTGTATTCGGCCGCCGGCACCTGCTTGAGTGCGGCGGCATGCACGACCACATCGATGCCTTCCATCGCGCGGCGCAACCTGTCGGCATCGCGCACGTCGCCGATGAAGTAGCGCAGCGCCGGGTAGCGGGCTTGGTCGAACTCCTGCGCCATATCGAACTGCTTGAGCTCGTCGCGACTGAAGATCACCAGACGCCTGATCTTCGGATAGCGCGAAAGAACCGTCTTGACAAATGCCTTGCCGAACGAGCCGGTGCCACCGGTGATGAGAAGCGCTTTGTCGTTGAGCATGCCTGGACCTTGTAGAGAGTGAGTTTCAACCGTGGCGCGTCATTGGAGCATTGCGGGTTGGCGCTGGGCAACCCTGTGGATCAAACCCAGCCCGAGGGCCAGACGGACGCCGAATGGGCCCGCGGGAATTACCCGGGAGAATGGCGGATCACAGCCGGCCGTCCACGTCGGCCTTTGGGAAGATCCCCTTGATGTCGTAGACCACGGCATTGGGCTTGGCGCAGCGGCGTACCCAATCGATGCCCATGGCGGAAAACTCGCGGTGCGCGACGGCCAGCACGATCGCATCGTACGCATTGGCAGGCGGGGCACCGGACAACAGTTCGACCCCGTACGCTCGCGTTGCGTCGGTCGCATTGGCCCAAGGGTCATGGATATCAACATTGCATCCGTACGATTCGAGCTCCCGCACCAAGTCGATGACGCGGGTGTTGCGCAGGTCCGGGCAGTTTTCCTTGAACGTGAAGCCCATCACCAGAACCCTTGCGCCTGAAATGGAATGACCCTTCCGGATCATCAACTTGATGACCTCGGAAGCAATCATCTGGCCCATGGCGTCGTTGATACGCCGGCAGGCGAGCAGGATGTCAGGGTGGTAGCCGGTGGCCTGCGCCTTCTGGATCAGGTAGTAAGGGTCGACACCGATGCAGTGGCCCCCTACCAGCCCGGGCTTGAAGGGCAGAAAGTTCCATTTCGTGCCGGCGGCTTCGAGCACGTCGGTGGTGTCGATGCCCAGCCGATGGAAAATCATCGCGAACTCGTTGATCAGCGCGATGTTCGCATCCCGCTGGGTGTTTTCGATCACCTTGGATGCCTCCGCCACCATGATGCTTGGTGCCAGGTGGGTGCCCGCCGTGATGATGCGCTTGTAAAGGGCATCCACGAACAGCGCCGCTTCCGGGGTGGAGCCGGACGTCACCTTGGGTATTGTCGCCAACCGGCGTTGCTTGTCGCCTGGGTTGATGCGCTCGGGACTGTAGCCTGCTGTGAAGTCGCGGTTGAAGACCAGGCCGGATGCTCTTTCCAACTCCGGGACGCAGATCTCCTCGGTCGCGCCGGGGTACACGGTGGACTCATAGATCACCAGATCGCCTGGCTTGAGGACGCTGCCGATGGCCTGGCTCGCCTGGATCAACGGCGTGAAATCCGGTCGCTTGTGCTCGTCGATCGGCGTGGGCACGGTCACGATGTAGATGTTGCAGCTGGCAATTTCGTCAATGCGCGTCGCAAAGGCAAGTTGATTTGCCGCTGCGAGTTCTTCCGCGTCCACTTCCAGCGTGCTGTCCTTGCCACAGCGAAGCTCTGCCACGCGCATTGCGTCGATATCGAAGCCAGTGGTGGCAAAAAGCTGGCCGAATGCAACCGCCAGCGGCAGGCCGACATAGCCCAAGCCAACGATGGCAATGTTCAGGTTGTCCTGGCTCGTTGGAATCAGGGGCATTCTCATGCCTGGGTTCGCTGGACGTGTGCGTCGTACGAGTCGTACCACTGCGCAAACCGGGCCACGCCTGATTCGATCGAAATCTGCGGGGAGTAATCCACTGCGTGGATCAATTCTGCGACGTCGGCTTCGGTATCGGGAACGTCGCCGGGTTGCAGGGGCAACATCTGCATGTGCGCCTTTCGGCCAAATGCCTGTTCGAGCAACTGGATGAACGTCAGCAGCTCCACAGGTCGTTCATGCCCGATATTGTAGATGCGATAAGGCGCGCTGCTGCTGGCCGGGTCCGGGTGCGCGGCATCCCAGCCGGGGTTCGGGGCTGGCACGAGCTCGAGCGTGCGCACGATGCCCTCGACGATATCGTCAATGTAGGTGAAGCTGCGCTTGTGACGTCCATTGTTGAATACCTTGATCGACTCGCCGCTTCGGATTGCCTTGGCGAACAACATTGGCGCCATGTCCGGCCTGCCCCATGGACCATACACGGTGAAGAAACGCAGGCCGGTGCTCGGAATTCCATAGAGGTGCGCATAGCTGTGCGCCATCATCTCGTCGGCTTTTTTTGTTGCCGCGTAAAGCGTTAGCGGATGCTCGGTGCCGCTGTGCTCGGAAAAAGGCATGCTGGTATTGGCGCCATACACCGAACTGGTGGAAGCGAATACCAGGTGCTCGACGCCATGGTGACGGCAACCCTCGAGAATGTGCAGGAATCCGGTCACGTTGCTCGACACGTAGGCGTGCGGATTCGTCGCCGAATACCGAACCCCCGCTTGCGCCGCCAGGTTCACCACGCGTTGCGGGTGATGCACCGCGAATGCACTATCGACGGCATCGCGATCGGCCAGGTCGGCTTCGATATGGGTATAGCGGGGATTGTCGATGAAATGCGCGAGTCGAGATCTTTTCAACGCGACGTCGTAGTAGTCATTGAGGTTGTCGAAGCCCACGACGTGATCGCCTCGGTCCAGCAAGCGGATCGCAAGCGCAGCTCCGATGAACCCGGCTGTGCCTGTGACGAGTACTTTCATGCGCGGTTCCTGCTCGTGTCCGAATGCCGCATCTCGCGCACGCATCGAATCCTGTCAGTTGGCAATCGTCGCCGATTGGGTTGGCGACGTCGTCTTTCTCCGACGGATTTTTTCACCATCGCGTTTCGGTTCGAGTTCGGTCGGCGCGAGCAGCGCACAACCCAGGCCGAATACGACGAGGATGGCGGTCTTGCGCAATGGGTAGTCGAGATAACTGTGCAGGAGCACGATCAGTATCGAAAGACTGGCGGCGCGCGCGACCAGGGTGAGCGAACCTCTTTTGCTCGTGTCGCGCCACGCCCTCGCGGACGACCATGCGAACCACCCGATAAAGGCGAGCACAAGCGCGGCACCCGGAACGCCGGTTTCCAGCCAGAGTTCGTGGTAGTCGCTATGCGCGCGATTGATGTATTCGGGCCAATAGCCTTCAACGGGCGGGACTTGCTGATAGGCCTCGACGAACGTGCCAAGTCCAGAGCCCCAGGGGCCGAAGTGTTGCGCCGCCTTGAGCGTCGTCGCGTGTATCTGCCAGCGAAGCTCGTTCCCCGGACTGCTGTCCAACCTGTTGATGGTGACCGATGCTGCCATCTGGATCGCAGCCAGCACACCCAACAGCGTGCAGGCAACGACAGACCAGACCACGACGCGCTTCAAGCCTGCGTGGCGTAACAAGGCCAGGCTGCCGAAGAGCGCCACGCCACCGAGGATCAGCGCAGCGCGCGAATGGGTCTGGATCATGCCGGCGAGCAGTCCAACCATGACCAGCGCCAGCAGGAACGCTAGCGGAGCCGATGCATTGTTCTTGTCCTTCGGGCGGTCGATCCACAGCCGCAGACCCATTGCGATCACCAGGGGCAGCGTCATTGCGAGAAATGTCGCGAAGTGGTTCCTGTTCGAGAACAAGCCGGCAAACTCCGGCGGTGGCGCAGGAGCCTTCAGTTGCGGTCCGGAATTGAGCGCCAGCGTGGCCTTGGCGACCGCTTCATTGGCCGCCGCCAAGGGATCACTCTGTCCAGAGCTGTTTTGCGCCAGGGTAAGGATCAATAACCCCAACGCCCCGAGAAAGAGAACCAGCAACATCGCCTTGCGCTGCCTGGGGGACATCCATCGTACGGCGAGAAACATCGCGACGGCAGGCAGGGTCCATTGCAGCGCGCGTTCGGTTGCGTACGGATTCAAGCTAAGCGCGTGCCATGCCGGTGTAACGCCGGCAGAGTGCAAGTCGCGAATCAGGTCGGCACGGGCAGGCATCGACTCCCACAACGACATCGGGAGGGGCACGAGTTGTGCGAGTCCGAGAAGGGTCATCCCAATGATCAGGGCGAGGGCGAGCCAATCCGGAGCTGCCAGGCGGTTCTGGCTCCAATGGATTGCGGAGAGCACGATCAAGGGCAGTGCCATCAATTGCACCACCGTGTCGCCGAACGATCCGGCGCCACCGCCGAGCAACACTCCTCCAACAAAAACTGCGCATGCCAGCAAAAAAACCGCTGGCGAAACTCCTCCGCTGTCTTCCCAGAAGGAGACGAACTCGGATGCAGCCTTTGCCTGGCGGGAGCGGTGACGATGCTTCGAATTGGTCATGCTGTCGGGATCATTCTTTGCGGGACGAGGCGCTGCGTCGAATGAAGAATCCAGCGCGCATGGCGGGCTGGACTGAGATTCCAAAAAAGAAGGCCGCGTCTAGCGCGGCCTTTCCCTTTTGCAACAAGCTGTCAGCGACCGGAACTCTCAGGGAGCGCTGATCGAGGACTGGTGGTTGTTGCCTGCTGAGTGAAGCGCGAGATAGATGGCACTACCAATCACGACTGCGGACACGACAGGCAGGATGAATCCATCGTCCGTATCGGCAGCTGCGCACCCGTTGTGCCCCTGGCCGTCGTGCCCCTGGCCGTCGCGACACTTCTCTCGATCTGTTTCGCCGACTGCTTGCGCGTACATCGCGCCTATCTTTTGCTGGCTCGCCAATCCGCGGCCTGCGAATGTTGTCGCGTTCGTCGCCCCGACGTCCGCCAGGGTGCCTGGAGTGAGTGCGGAAGTGTGGCCGTTGCCATAGTTGACTGTGGCATGCGCACCTTGCATCACCATGACCCGATCGCCCGCCTTGAGCACCTGACCGGGCTTCGCGGTGACGAATTGCGCGCCATTGCTGACGAGGACAGTACCCTTCGAGACATCCAGAGTGGGGCCTGAAGCTGAAGAGGCGGGAGCCGCCGCGCCGAATGCAGCGGTGGTGGCAGACAATGCAACGACGAGCAGAACGGTACGAAACATGGCACTACTCCGACAGACCGACCCGAAAAGTTGCAGTCCAACGTAAAATAACCGGTAAAAATGTGAATTGCAAGCCGAAACGACGCTTGGGTTCAAATGTTCCCTCGGGTGATCCACGCCATCCCGTGCTAGCGGCTTTTCGAAAGATCGACTGATTGCTGCCCGTCCGCCACCGGTGAGACCGCGGGACCGAGACGAGAGACTTTCAGGTCATCGAAAATGGCGCTTCCCTCGAGTGGCTCACCCTTGAAGATGCCGTTCGCTAAGTCCAGTCGCAGCCACTGGCCGCCGCAAGACGTAGCTGCAGAGTCCGGAGTGGGGACATCGAACTCCATCTGGAACGGACCCCAGGGTATATCCCCTGTGAAGGCCTTCGATTGGCCAAGCGCCGTCTCGTTGCCTTCGGCGCAGGTAACTACCCATTGGATCCCGAGTTCGCTGACGGCTCCAGCCTGCCCCATCCCGCTCAGGCGATAGTGGCCCGGTGCAAGGATCAGCAATTGCCTGACCGGGTAATAATCGATGGGAAGGCCGTTGAACGTGATCTGCAGGACGTTATCGGTACTGAACTCGGTCCGCGGAGCAACGCGCACGTCGAATCCGGTTCCCCGGTCCGGGATCTGCCATCCGAAGGCTTTGCCCGACAGGTGCAACCAGGGCAACTTTTTCTGAAGTGGCGGAAACGTGAACCCGCCGTCGAAGACATTCCCCAGGACCGTTCGTTGCGCCGCGGTCAAGGTCCCTACCCAATTGACGTATGCATCCCCCCAACGACCGTCAGCGACTTGACGGGCAATGAGCAGGTCCGTTTCGGTGAAGCCACTCACTTCGTCGGTGTCGGTCCCCCGAGTACGCAAAACGATCTGTGGCGGGTGTGTTGGAAGGGGATCGTCCTCGCCCCGGCTCGCGAATACACGTTCTATGAGGTCGAGGTCCGTGCCCGATTCAGCAAGTACGGCCAGGAAATAATCTCTCCAAGGTGGGCGCTCCTTTAGCATCTGGCCCAATGCAGCCAAAACGGCCGGATTCTTCGAAACCGCGCCAAGCCGCGGCAGTAGATCAGGCATCAGGTCTGGCTGTAGTCGCAAGATCAGATCGGCATGATGCAGTGCCTCCGGCATGTGCCCTTCCCCCATGTCGTACTCGAGCAACTTGCCGTGCGTCGCAACGTCGCGCGGCGCCAACCGCTCTGCTGTTTCGTACAGGCGCCTGGCTCCAGCGTGATCGCCGAAGAAATCAGAGATGTCGCCAAGCTCGCGATAGCAGCGACCGTCTAGCGGATAGCGTGCCACTGCAAGCAAAGCGAATGCCTTTGCGTGGGCAAAATCCTTGTTCAGGTAAGCATCGTCCGATGCATCGAACAGCGCTTGCGGGTCTTCAGGGCGCCAGTAAAGTGCGCGCTCCGGCTTGGAATCGACCCAGAGGTCCGCCATACCAATGGTGAGTACGCGCCACGCTGCAAATGCTGCGAGCAGTGCCAGCACGGCCAGCATCGCCTTTGTGGATGGGGACAACGGCGTGGAAGCAGGCGGCCCTTTGGGAGCTGCCGGCGACCTGGGGGCTGGTTGGGACAACGTGGCCGGACGGAATTGTGCGTCGGGCGGGGATTGGGTTGAGCTCATTCCGTATTCCTGTGCAGAAGCCGCTGGATCTTCCAATCCCCGTTGATGGGCACCGCTTCGATCTGGATCCAGCCACGCACGCGCTTGCCAGCCTGGTCGTCGCCTTGGCGGACCTGCGCCTCAAAGGCCCCGCTGCCGGCAATGCGATCCGGTAGCACCGTCCATTTGAGCTCTTCCAGATTCAGACGGCGTGACACAGATGCGCGAAACAAGTGGTCGTAATCCTGCCGGATGGCCTCGATGCCTCCGCGGTTGTTGCTGGCGCTTGGCGCGAACAGACGCATCATCTGGATCAGGTCGCCTTTCGCATAGGCATCTTCAAATATCAGCGGCAGGAGCTTCGTGGCAACTTCAGCGGACATGGCAGTGCGCGCGACCAGGGTTGGCATCGGAGTGGCGGCAACATGGACAGCGGGCGCCATCACGTCGGGTGACGTTGGTGCAGGGAGAACGGCTGCCTGGACGCGAACATGTTGGGGCAAGGAAACGGCAGACTGGGGATGCTCTGCAGCAGACGCGACTGGCGACGCTGCGTGCGCCGGAGTTGAAGTGGATTTGGTGATTGCGGGCGCTGCGGGTGCGACTGGATTGGTCTGCGCGTTGCTGTCGGGCGTTGGGCGCAGCGATGCGCGGACCGGCTCGCGTCCAATGGGCGCGGGAGTTGGCATGACGAGAGCGCTAGCCGGAGCGCTGCGCCGTGCTGGGGCAAGGTTGCGTGTTGAAAGAGCAGATGGCTCGCCGCGTGCGGTATGCACCGGCGTTGAACCTGGCATCACGGTTGGAAGCGCTTCCCGATTCTGCTGGACTGCAAAGGTCGCCGGAGCTGTCGTCGATAGCGGAATCGGCTCTGCGACAGTCCCGGCAACCGGATCGGCGGTCAGCGCTTGCGGACTGGCGTCGGCCGCAATCGCAGGCGGATTGGATCCTCCAACGATCGGCGCTCGTAGCGCATTTTCCCTCGCGATGGTTTGCGGATTCGGCTGGACCGGTTGGCTCAACTCGATTTCGTGTTCCTCAAGGGCCACTTGTCGGCGGATGGCGGCCTCCTGCGCGGCGGTTTCGTCGGCAGTTGGCCTTCTGGTTTCCTGGGTTCCGGAACTGGCCTCATGCTCATCGCGTTGCAACAGCCCAAACGTGGCCAATGCAATCGCCGCCATGATGGTCAGACCACCAAGCACCAGGGCCGGCATCCGGTGCACGACCCGGGGCGAGAGGAGCGGCTGCGCCAGCGGGTGTTTCGCATTCCTCCGGGCAGCGTGTCGACGCACACCCTGCGAGCCTGCCCGGACCGGAGCAATAGCCTTGGCTTGCGCGTCGTAATCGCTGCGACGTTGCTCGGAATTGAGGGAATTCCATGCCCGATTGACGCGTTCGGAGTACACCACTTCCCATCTGTCGGGATGACGGTCCGGGTGCAGCCAGCGCATCAGCCAGCGGTAGTGTTCCTTCACGGATGCCATGTCGGCGTCTGACGCGACACCGAGCAGGCAATAGCTGTCGGCGCCTTCGTGGAAGAGGATCTGCTGGATGTACAACACGGCTGCTTCGGTCACGAGCTGCTGGCTCTTGCCGGAACGCGGCAACGCACCTGCAATCGCTTCGGCATCACCGGCTGCAATGCGGATCAACAGCAGCACTCCGCCGGGCAGCGGCAGATCGAGAAAAATCGGCAACCTTCCAGGCGTTGCATGCAGCGCCAGCGCCTGTTCCAGGGCGTCGGTGCCGTCGTCGGTCATTGCTGTGTGAGCTTTGGCTGATCGCCGCCGTAGGGGTAGTAGCTGTAGCTGCCATAGCCGTAGCCGTAAGCCGCAATCTTGGGATCGAACTTGGTCATGACCGCACCGATCAGGCGCGCTCGTGAGGACAGCAATCGCTTGACAGCGCCGCGCGCGACATCGCGACGCGTCGATCCGGAATCGATGACCAGCAGCGTGCCGATTGCGATGTGCGAAGTGATCAGTGCGTCGGCAAGCCCGATGGTTGGTGGGGCGTCGATGATCACCTGGTCGTACTTGGCAATCGCCAGGGTCAGCAGCGACAGCATCCTGGGGCCTGCCAGAAGTTCTGCCGGGTCCGGCGGCAACGGACCTGAGGAGAGCAGGTCGAGCGTGGTTTCGGGTATGCGCTGAATCGCGTCCTGCGGCGTCATCGCACCGGAAAGATAGTTGCTGAGCCCCTTGCTGTTGTCGAGGCCGAAGGCGCGATGGAGCGATGGGTTGCGCAGGTCGGAATCGATCAGCAGCACCTTCTTGCCGAGTTGCGCGAAGTTCATCGCGAGCGTCATGGCGGTGGTCGACTTGCCCTCGGCCGGCGTGGCGCTGGTGATGAGAAGACTGCGCGGGACGCCCGAAGCGGTGGAGAACTGCAGCGCAGTGCGTACCGATCGATACGCCTCGGCAAACGCCGAACGCGGATCTTTCAGTGCTTCGTTGGGGCTGGTTCCCTTCAGGCGGGGAATGACGCCGAGCACGGCAAGACCGAGCATCTTCTCGACATCGTCCGGTGTCTTGATGGTGTCGTCGAGATATTCGAAGAAAAACGCCAGCATGACTCCAAGCCCCAAACCAAAAAACGTCGCGATGAACAGGTTCTTGACGATACTGGGTTTGCTGGGCCGCGTCGGAACGTCGGCGCGGTCGACGATGCTCATGTTGTTGCTGGTAATGCCGCCCGCAATTCCTATTTCCTTGTACCTTTGCAACAGCCCGTCGTACAGCTGCTGATTCGTATTGACGTCGTGCTGCGCAACGCTGTAGACGATGCTGCGCTGTTCCTGATCGAGCACGACAGTCTTCAGTTGATCCATCTGCTGGTGCAGCATGTTTTCATGCGCGAGCGCGGCTTCGTATTCCGAACGGATGGACTGTTTGACGCCCGAGTATTCGGCCGCGATCTGCTTGTCGAGGTCATCGATCTGGCCCTTCAATGCAACCATTAACGGATAGCCCGGCTTGTAGACAGTCAACTTTTGCTGGTAGTCGGCAACCATTGTCGAGCGCTGCTGGCGTAGCGTTCCTACGATCGAATTGACCAGCATGTCGCCGGGCAATGCCTCGTTCGGAAGTGAGTTTGCGAGCTTCCAGCGCGATTCCTTTGTAAGCCGCGCGTCCTGAGCGATCGCTAGTGCCGCATTCAATGCGGCGAGGTTGGAGGTGGTCAGCGGAGTCTTTCCATCAACATCAAGGAACAACTTTTCCTTGGTTGCGATATCGACCAGATGCGCCTCGGAATCCGTGAGTTTTTGCTTGAGTTGCGCGAGGCGCCCTTCAAGGTAACTACGGGCATATGCGGAGGCATTGAAGCTGTGCTCTAGGTTTGCTGCGATGAAGTTATCGGCAATGGCATTGGCGATCTTCGCGGAGAGAACCGGATTTGGGCTATCGAAGTTGATCGTGACGAGCCGCGTGTCGCGCACTGGCTCGATGTCAAGGTGCTTGTTCACGAAATCACCCAACTCCGAGGACTGGGCGTCAGACGCCAACGTCGCCCTTTCCGGCTTTTTGCCTGGCACAAGCATCCCGGTAAGCTTTGACAGCGGCGCGGCGTCCTGAAGATGCTGATAGCCGGGGTCGTTGGCCAGGTGCAGTTCGGCGGCAACCCTGCGCGACAGCGCGGTGCTTTGAAGCAGTTGGTACTGGGTCTTGTAGTAGGCAGCGTCGTTGTACGCGACGTCGCTGTTGTTATCGTTCATGCCTTGTACCTGCATGACCTTGACCGTGTCGCGGTCAATCTGGATCGTCGTGCTGGCACGATAAATCGGGGTCATCAGCAACGTCGCGACGAGCGCTGACAGGAAAACAATTCCGAACGCCAGGATCACGGTCCACTTGCGCTTCAGCAGCACCTGCCAATAACGCCGCAGGTCGATATCACCCTTGTCGCCCTCGTGCTCTCCGTCGTTCTTGTCGAGCGACAGTAGATGCTCTGGGCGCATGGATGCCCGTGCCAGCGGATTCTGCTGCTCGACGGGAAGCCGATCCCCTTCGGGATGGCTGGTGATGGGTTCATCCTGCATGAATGGTCCTGGAAACGTTAGGCGTCAAAGCCCGGTAGCCGCGCGAAATATGTAGAGAACGGGCGACGTCTGGATGAATGTGCGAAGAAGACCTTTCGATCCGGATTGCGACACAACGATGATGTCGCCACCGTACATTTTCGGATCTTCCGCCGCGCCTCGTCCGATCGCGTCGATGTCAAAGACGGCAGCCAATTTCTGTCCACCGACAACGCGGAACACGACAATGCCCTTGTGATCAGCCAGCTCATCGAGTCCTTCCGCACTGGCGATGACCTGCAGCAGCGAAGTTGCTCCCGTCAACGGAATGATTCCCGGCTTTTTCACCACGCCTTCAACGGTGACCCGTTGGCTGGTGTATTCCTTGATGAAAACGCTGACCTGCGGCGACTGCAGATAGCCAGCCGCCAGTTTTGCGGCGATGTCGCGCTGCAGTTCGCCAGTGCTCTTGCCGCCCGCCGCCACCATCCCGATCAACGGAAGTGTGATGTTGCCAACCGAGTCCACCCGCACGTCCTGGGTGAGATCGGTGACGCCGAAAACGCTGATGGTCAGCAAGTCCAGCGGGCCGATGCGGTATTCGGAGGATGCTTCGTAGGTCTGCTTGAGGTCAGGCGCTGGCAACCCATTTGCGCTCACATGAACATTCGGGCTATTGGTGACGAGTGCCGGCTGGCTAGCGCACCCGGCAAGCAAGGCAAACGCAACCAACAGAAGAATTCCTACCCACGTCCGTACTTGCCGCATCGACTCGTTCCCCTATTCAGCCAATCCGGAACAGGCGTTGCCAAACGCTCTTGCCCGGCTTCGAGTCGGCTATCTTACCGTCTGGCAGCTGCGGAAGCTCGCTTGGCGCCAGATTGTCGAGAATGCCGCGCGGCCGGGTCAGGACGAGGTGAGTCGCCTCCTCCTCTCCCACGCGCAGCGCGGCGGCGTCCCGCGCCTCGGCCAACAGCGGGGGCCGCTTGTCGATGTGGTGCGCGTCGGTGGCCAGCAAGTGGACGAGATTTTCATCGAGCATGCGCTCGGCCCAGTACTTGGGATTGCTGCCGAAACGTCCGGTGAGGCTTCCTGCCGTGATTTGCATCAATGCACCTGCGCGCACGAGGCGGCCAAAAACTTCGTATTGGGTCGTGATCCAGGAAAGACGTTCAGGATGCGTCAGCACCGGAACGATTCCAACCGCGAGCAAATTGAATACCGACTCCTCCAGGCGCGGCGGGGCAACATGGTGCGGGGGCTCGAACAGCAGATAGCGCGTGTCGTTCAAGGTCGGGATGCGACCGGCGCGGATGCCTTCGACAAGGTCCGGCGTGAGGTGGGTATCCGCGCCGACGACGAGATTCAGCGCGATACCTTCCTCATCGAGGATGCTGCGGAAGGCAGCGATCGCAGAGAGGATACCGTCGCGATCGTTCTCGTAAAGGCCAGGATATATGTGTGGGGTGCAGGCGACATCGGTGATGCCATCCGCAACAGCGCAGCGCGCCATGGCGAGCGCAACCGCAAGATCGGGTGCGCCGTCGTCTATACCGGGAAGCATGTGGCAGTGAAGGTCGATCATTGCGCAACTATCACCATTTTCGGGAGGGGATGCGAATCCACGTTGTTCAGGTTTGACTGGGCGCGAAACCGACCGGCGAAAGGCACCCAGGCCAGCGGGGCTGAAATTCGCCTGCGATTCCTACAGGAGCTTGCTGCGGCGCAATTCGGCGACCTTGCTCGGTGGTGCGAAAGCCGCGGCGCTTGCGGACTCCCAGAATTCCTCGAACACCGCGTGCCCGGACGCGCCGCGCAACAGCGCGCCAGGCTCGAGGAAATTGTACAACGCGGCGAGCGAGCGTACTTCGGTCGGCGAAACGCGGCTGATGATGTGTTCGGGGCCGAGTTCTTCGGGATGCGAAAGACCCGCCGCAGCGAGCAGCTCTTTCAAGGCACGCAATGTGTTCTGATGGAAACGGAACACGCGCATCCCCTTCGTTTCGACATCCAGTGCCTGTTGTCGCCTTGGATCCTGTGTGGCGACTCCGGTCGGGCAGCGATCGGTGTGGCAATTCTGCGACTGGATGCAGCCGATCGCGAACATGAAGCCACGCGCGGCGTTCGCCCAGTCGGCACCGAGCGCAAGGATGCGTGCAAGCTCGTACGCGCTGGTGATCTTTCCGGCGGCGCCGATGCGGATGTGGCCACGCAGGTTCAGTCCCACCAGTGTGTTGTGCACCAGCAACAGCGCTTCGCGCAGCGGTACGCCGACATGGTCGATGAATTCCGCAGGCGCCGCGCCGGTCCCTCCCTCGCCGCCATCGACCACAATGAAGTCCGGCAGGATGCCTGTTTCATGCATTGCCTTGGCCATGCCGAACCATTCCCAGGGGTGCCCCAGCGCGAGCTTGAATCCGGTGGGTTTGCCGCCGGACAGGTCGCGCAGCTTGTCGACGAACTGCAACAGCCCGATCGGCGTCGAAAATGCGCTGTGCTTAGCCGGCGAGATGCAGTCGACCCCTTGCGGCACTCCGCGGGCCTCGGCGATCTCGGCGGAAACCTTCGCGGCGGGAAGCACGCCACCATGGCCCGGCTTCGCGCCTTGCGACAGTTTGATCTCGATCATCTTCACTTGCGGGTCGCGTGCATGTTCGGCGAATTTCTCTTCGTTGAAACTGCCGTCCTGGTTGCGACATCCGAAGTAACCCGATGCGACTTCCCAGGTCAGGTCCCCGCCATGCGCGCGGTGGTGCACCGAGATCGAGCCTTCGCCGGTGTCGTGGTAGAAATTGCCCATCTTCGCACCCGCATTGAGCGCGCGGATCGCATTGCCGGACAGCGATCCGAAGCTCATCGCGGAGATGTTGAACACGCTCGCCGAATACGGCTGCGCGCGATCGGGCCCGATCACGATGCGAAAATCGTGCGATTCGATTTCGGCCGGGCACACGGAATGGTTGATCCACTCGTGGTCCGTGCCATAGACATCGATCTGAGTGCCGAATGGCCGCGTGTCGCGCTCGCCCTTCGCGCGCTGGTAGACGATCGACCGCTGCAGCCTGGAAAACGGGTTTTCCTCGGTGTCGCGTTCGATGAAGTACTGGCGGATTTCCGGCCCGATCGATTCGAGGAAATAGCGGATGTGCGCAAGCACCGGATAGTTGCGGCTGACCGCGCGGCGGCGCTGGACCAGATCGAACACCCCGACCACCGCCAGAATGCCAAACAGCAGCACTCCCCAGCCCCAGCTGGTGTCCCAGCGCATTTCCACCGCCGACAGCACGAGCAGCGCAAGGCAGGCCGCAAAGCCCCACAGTCGCGCGGACAGGAAGAAACGCATCGTGCACCCCTTGCATGCGAGCGTGAATTGCCGGTCGGATCGCTGGCTCCGTGAACTGGCTCAGCGCTGCGAATTTCGTCCGCGATCCGATGGTAGCAGCAGAGTGTTGACGTGCGCTTGCGCGTCAAGCCTCTGGATCACGCTGGCAAGCGACATGGGCACTTTCCGATCATCGTTCCCTTCGAGCGGCTCCGAGCAGACTGGCTCACCACGAAGGGACCCTGATCCAACTAACCCGCGGGGCAGTCGGTCGTGTATTGCATACACTAACGCAGTGTGACGGCGATGTCGTCCAGCACGAAAGATGTCTGTAGAGATCCGTTTTCGTTGCCGGAGAACTTCAGATTCACAGTTTGTCCGAGATATGGCGTCAGGTCGAACTTGTGAACGACATAGCCGTTGGCGTGATCGAGATTCGAGTACGTCGCAAGCACCGCCAGTACATTGTTGGCGGCGTCGGTGACGCGCACGATCAGGTGGTCCTTGACTTGTGTCGTGCTGGTTTCGGCAGTGTCCACATGCAGACAGAACGACAATGTCGCCGAGGTGCGGCCCGTCGGAATTGACACCAGCTGCGACACGGTAACGGCATTCGCAGCGCCCTTGCCGTTGAGCCAGACGTCCCAGGTACCACGATGCGGGGGCTCAGCGATGTTGCTGTTGAGAACCCCGGCTGGGATGATCCACGGCGTTGCCTTGCCCGACTCGAACCCGGGATTGACCACCAGCTGGATGGTGCTTGCCGCGGTCAGCGAGGTCGTCATTGTATTGGTCAGGCCGCCATTGTCGGTGACCTTCTCTGATGCGCTGTAGACGCCGGGTGCAGCGTAAGTGTGGCTGGGATTCGTTGCGGTGGATGTGCTGCCATCGCCAAAGGTCCATAGGCGCGCAGTAATCGTCGCATTGCCATTCGGATCGGTGGAGCTGTCGGTGAAGTTTTCTGTCAGGCCATTGGCAACAAAGCTGAAGTGCGCGACCGGGGGGCTGTTGCCGGTCCCTCCGATGTGGGTGATCGCGCTGCTCAGCTTGATGCTGCCGCGGCCACTGGCCAGGTCGTAGCCTACGCCGGCCGCGATACCGTTGCTCCCGGATGTGATGTCATGCAGGTCGCCGACCGGGAGGGCATAAATAAGCGGTCCCGCAAAACCGACGCCGGTACCCTTCACCGCGATCACACGGGCCCACATTCCGGCGAAGATAGGGGCGGAAAGACCGGTTCCGCCGTACGTCGCAAGAGCGCCGGTGTTGATGATGTCGGCCCCCGATGCCGGATCAGCATCGAAAGCGACGTCGGCCGCACCGCGGTGCGTTCCGTTCCACAAGGTTTGCCAAGCCGGCTTGGGCTCGAACTTGCTTTCGCTGCCTCCACTGAGGTGAAAGACTGTCTCGCTGGCCCATGTGGTGGTGGTCGCGTCCAATGTGGTGCCGGCGACTGCTACGACGTACTGCGATGATGCGGGCCAGTGCGGCGTGTTGGTGCCATTTCCGCATTCGTCGGCACCTGCATTGCCAGTCGCAACCGCGAACGTCTGTCCCTGGGC
Organism: Lysobacterales bacterium; assembly: GCA_038234715.1. Classification (GTDB taxonomy): domain Bacteria; phylum Pseudomonadota; class Gammaproteobacteria; order Xanthomonadales; family Xanthomonadaceae; genus SZAS-103. The sequence continues at coordinate 33,227 of JBBQTD010000028.1, forward strand.
GACAGCGGTTGCAAAGATCTGGTCGTCCGCCGCTGCCGAACCGTCGGCGTTCGCCTGGAACTCGCAGCCACCGAACGAGACCAGCATGATCTTCGCCTGGTTGGCGACGACAGCGGCGTTGTAGTCGGCTGTGAGGTTGGAATCGGTCAGGGACGGAATGTTGTAGTAGATGATCTTGCCCACCTGCCCGCCCGCCATGCCGAGCAGGCTCTGGCTGTCCAGGTCCCATGCGCTGACCGCAGAGATGTCGGTGCTGGTACCGCCGGTATTGACGGTCTGCGTGGTCACGGTGCCCAGCGAGTTGTTGGATGTGAACGTGTTGAGGTCCGTAACGACCTGCGTCAACGCGCCATCGGTGGCGATTCCAACGGTGACGCCTGCTGCGTTGGCGGTGCTGCCAGCGGAATAGATGGAAGAGAAATCGAGCGGGTTGTGGTCCATCACCGCGAATGGGCGCGCGCCCGCGGAATGCGCATCCGTGGAGTCAAGGCGCTGCGCAAATGGATGCGCGATGTGGACGGTCTGCAATCCGACCACACTGAGGATCTTGTCGCCCAGCTCCAATGGAATCCGCACCGCGTCGGTGTTCGCAAGTGCAATGCGCCCGTCGCGCGTGCGGACCTGCGCGAGGTTGGTGGCGAACGCGATGCTGACCGTCGATGCGGTGCCATCTGCGGACATCAGCAAGCGGTTCGGCGCGACGGTGACGTTCTTGAATCCAGTGCTGGCAAGGTAGCGTGCGACAGCAAGTGCCTGGGCCTGCGTTGGCGCATGCGTCGCCAGGAACTCGTCGGCAGTCATGAGGCGGGGGGCGAGGCCTCGGACTTGCCTGCTTGCGTTGCTCGTAATGAAGGCATCGAGCCCGGCGCGATCGCGCATGGTAAGCGCGACTTCCACGTGGATCAGCTGGGTGGCCGGCAAGGCGCCGGTGATTGCATCGCCGCGACCAAGCGCGGTCGCGCTTGCAACCGTGAAGTAAGGTGCGGGGAGTGAAGGGGCGACGCTTGCGCTGGATTCGCCCCCAATGCACAGCGCAAGCGACACGGCGAGCGCCAAGCCACGGCTCGCAGAAACGGCCCGACAACGGTGAAACCACGCAGGCCGGTTTTTCATGAACGGTCCTTTGAGGCAACGCGCGCGATACCGCTGCTGTCGGCAGGCATTGTGCACCACCCGCGACACGACATTGTGCCCATGGCCACAATCCTGGCATCGATGCGAGCCTGCGCGCGATGCTGGATGTTGCGATGGTGCCCGGGGCGGGACTCGAACCCGCATAACCTTGCGGTTGAGGGATTTTAAGTCTTGCCTTTGGAGCGTTGCGAATTGTTGCAGACCTTTGCAGTCAATGGGTTAGGCGTTGGCGAGGGTTGATGATTGGGGTCGAAATTTGGGGACGTTGTCCCAGAATTGTCCCGCGACGATCTCGGTAGTGTGCCCGCCTTCTCCAAGTGCCGCAGAATCGGGATCTGACGGCGTAGGACGACAGTTCGCTCATCACCGGAAGGCCGCCCGGCTTGCCGCCCTAAACGGTGTTGATAGAGCCGCGCCTCTTTACAGCCGACCTCCGCAAGTCCCTAGCCCACTGTCCTGCGGACGATGTCTATATATAGACGGCAATGACCATAGCTTTCGCTAGCGGGCACTATTCGATCAAGGTTTGCCCCGCTAAAACTTATATCTTGACTACCTGTCTTTGAAGTCCGGGCCAGTCCAATCGGCTCCCGTTCGGTTCGTCTGGTCGTCTCAATGATCGAACGTGCCGGCAATCACTTCGCCCTTGATCGTCAACTTGGCAAGGACATGCTTGGTCTGCAGAGAGCTTCCGTCGGGGACGCCTGTTACGACCTTCAGGGTAGCGTAACCGTTCTTCTCGAGAGCCACCAATTGCGTCCACGTCCCGTCCTGTTCGGCAAAATCTTTCTGAAAGACCACCCCGTTTTCTCCACGCACATTCATAAGCAAGCCAAGCGCGCGAATACCGACCCCCAGTGTCGCTGACGATTGTTTGTCGAGTTCGAGCGCATGCTTGACAAGCGAAGGTGGAGTTGGAGGCGACGCAATTGCTGCTTGGCTCGCAGCAATGAGCAGCGTAAAAACAAGGCTGGAGAGTTTCAATTGTCGGCTCCAAGATGTAAGTGCTACATTAATAAGACACATCGCCACGACAGTTCCTTGTGGAGGTAATTTCAACTCGGATGAGGATCTCTCATTAGGCTCATCTCAATCCTCGACGATCCAAATTCCGACTTTGCAGTCGCAACCATCCTCGCGATAACGCGATGAGTCGACTGGTTGCCAATACTGCAGACTACTTCGGCCTCTACGTGCCAGGGCAGCTGCAAGGAATGCTGGCCGGAAAAATGCCGCCGCTCGGGGCGGTCACACAAGGGATGCTGCTTGGAACCTCACTCATGATGGCGATCCCGAGCGTCATGGTCTTCCTGTCGCTGGCGCTGAAGGCAAACCTTGCCCGCTGGCTGAACATCATATTTGGCGTGATCTATTCCATGATCATCCTGATCACGATGTGGAGTTGGGCGTTCTACGTGTTCTATGGAATTCTCGAGGTCACGCTGACGGGGTTGATCGCCTGGTTGGCCTGGACATGGCCCAGGCAGGTCGAGACTTAGCAAATCACCAAGGCTGTAGGAGTTTTCCTACACGACAAGCCGCCTTTCCCCGATACATCGGCCCGTAATCAGCAACCATCATGATGGTCAGACGCTCCACGCAGACCGCCCGCGCGTCCCGGCACGGATGCCGCGATGCCGCCCACGCTAGACAGCGGGTAATGGCTTGGGCAACCACATCCCCGTGGGGCGTCCCCTCCTTGATCGGGATTCGCCATGCGTGCCGCACCGTTCGTGAAGTACTTATTGGGGCCGGCCTTGATGGTGGTGGTGTCGGCCATCGTGCTGGTCCATTCGATTCGGCCCAATGGCGTCGATGCTGGTGCGGTGGCAGCCTCTGTCGTGCTGATGGCGATGATGGCGCTGGCTGCAGTAGCCGCCCTAGGCTCGCAGCGCGAGCGCAGAGGCGCACGGAGAGGCTTCACCTGGCGCCAGTGTCCGGACTGTCGCGCTTCACTCCGGGGCGTCGTCGACGCGCCTCACGATCCTGTGCTGCGGTGCGTCCGTTGCCTGCGTGAGCAAGCCGACGATCGAACGTCGGTGCACGTCGGACCGTAGGAGTCGAACGTTCGTCACGACCGTTCCAACTACGCGACACGATCTATTGCCGGGCCGGTAGGTCCTAAGGGCCTCAGCCCCCTGAACAGCAGCCAGAAGCTGATGGCCAATTCGAACAGAGCCATGGGCGTATCAAACCACCAGTCGTTCACGATCTTGTTGAAGTGCGGGAAAACGATGAAGACGAAACCGCATGCGACGCACCAGGCGGACGCGACCACGCCGAATGCGGCCAGTGCCCTCGGGACATACCTCGATTTGAACCACAGCCAACTGCAAATCGTGGAAGCCAATCCGAAGAACGGCAGTCCGACGTAATAAGCATCGAAATTCGCGGCGATGTGGACCCTCGCCAACGTCTGCAATTGATCCGCCGAGAAGGCCGCAAGGTAGTTGGCATCGCCTAGGAACCGCAGGGCGCCAAGCATGTTGAGCGCGGTCAGTCCCCACATCAACGCGAAGACGAACCTACAGAGCGCCGCGATCATCGCGAGGCCGCGATGGACCGGCTGGAGGATCACGTAAAGTGCAGTGGTCAGCACGAGAATGCTCGCGACGTAGATCACGTTGCAAGCGATGGTGATCCGGAAGAGCGTTTCGTGCGCCAAGACGTTGCGCGCGGTCTGAGCCGCGTCGCCGCGGACGACGAGATTGCCAGAGACGTAAAACTCCCCGAAGACCACCACCGCCGTCGCGAACAGGAGTGCGATTCCCGCGACTCTTGCGGCTCTACGTTGCGACGCGTCAATGGTGCCGGTTGTCATGTCACTCCTTTAGGAACCGATGGAACATTGTTTTGCTGTCCAGCGAGACCGTCTGGGGACGTCGCCTTCGTGCCACTCCTGGTGCGGTGGTCGTTCCTTGCAAGGTAGCCCAAGCAGTCGGACGCCGGGTTCCCGACATCTGCGCCGCATTCAGTATCGCCGCGATCTTCATGCCCACGCAGCGCCAAGGGACGAAACACGTTTTTGCGCAGACGAACGCCGTTGCGCAGCGACGGGCCGCAAAATGCACCATGTGAAGCACCTCTCGTTGCACCGCGGCCTTCACTGCTCTGCACACTGGCGCCCGCTTGTGCCGTTCGATTGCCTGATTTAGCGGATTGCTGGGTTCAAATTGTCCGGCGCGGGTGCCAGTAGTACGCTTGCCGTGTCGTCCCTGACCTTCCGAGCGTGGCCTGCGTGCGCTTCCGCCGATTCTTTCAGGAACTGCGCCGAACGCGCGAGCGCTTCGTTTTGAATCCTCGTCGCTTCGGCCATGGCCTTTGTAGCTGCCGCGTCGATCGCTACCGGCTTGCTCCCCTGCCCCACGTTCGCCTGGTCGGCCTTCAGGTTGGCCCTTGCGCTCTGCAGCTTCTGCGTGAGGAACGCCATCTCCTGGTTTGGATCGTAGTTTCCGAAGTTGGCTTGGCCGGTGTTCTGGTACAGCGGGTCTGGTCCCTGCATCCATGCTTCAAGTCGATTGCCACCGCCACCGGCCCGCAACAACCCCATGCGTTTCTGCATGCGGTCGATTTCGTCCATCTGCCGCACGATGTCGCCACGGTTGGCGCCTGCCGCTTCCGCCGCTGCATTTTCCGCGAGCGCCCTTATTCCGCCTGCAGCCTGCGCGGTCCATGAGATGACTGTGCTGAACGCCTCGATGGCGCCCTTGGCGATCGATCCGAAGCCCTCGGCAATGCCGGGGTCGTTCAATTCCTTGACGAAGTCGTTGATGGCGGGGATCACGTCGCGCGTTACACCAACGGCAACCCCTTCGAAGACCAGCCCCATCGCCTTGATGGTGTGCTCGAACTCTTCGGCCTGGTTCAAGTCGGATTGCGAGAGCTTGAGCCCGAACTTCGCTGCCTGTTCCTCCATTCCCCTGAGTCCGTCGGTGGCCTTGTCGAACATCGGCAGCAGGTCGGTTCCGATGCGGTTGCCGAAGACCTTGACCGCGAGTCCGGTCTTGGTGATGCCGTCGGGCATGTCATGGAAGAATCGCGACACCTTGTCGAACGCCTGGTCTGCGGTGTCCTTTGCCTGGATGCCGAACAGGTGCATTTCGCGCGCTGCGGCCTTCGATCCGGTCGCCGAGTCGAGTTGAATCAGCGCGACTTTCTGCACGGCTTTTTTCACTGACTCCAGATCGGCGCCGGCCAGCTTGGCAGCAACGCTCAGGCCCGACAGTGCTTCCGCACTTAGGCCGGTTTTCTCGTGCATGCGTTCGAGCTCGACCTGGCTGGTAACGGTCGCCTCGACCCAGTTCTTGATCGCTTCGAAGCCGCTTTCGAAGGCGTGCGCCATGTGGAAGTCCGCGCCCCGGTGCGTCCACACCGGAAGCGCGGGCGATTACCGGCTCTTGCCGGATTCGGTGTGCTCCAGGAAGCGATCCGCCATGCGCTCAAGCGTGCCGCGCACATGCTCCCCGGATTGGTGCGAATACCTCTTTGCCATCACAAGGGTGCGATGCCCGAGCGCCTCGGCGACTTCGGCCAGCGTCGCGCCGTTCATCGTGAGATAGCTCGCGGTCGTGTGCCGCAGATCGTGGAAGCGGACATCCTCGATACCGGCTGCCTTTCGGACCTTCCGCCAAGGCCTGTCCAGATCGGCAGGAACACCATCGCGGCTGCCCTTGAAGACCCAGGCCTGCCCGTTCGGGTCGCGGTCGTATTGCGCCTGCAGCGCTGGCTGAGCGGCGCCGACGACTGGCACATAGCGCGGCATCTTGTTCTTCGTTTCCGTGAAACGCAGCGTCCATCGCTCCCGGTCGACGTCGTCCCAGGTCAGTCTTCGCAGGTTGGAATAGCGGGCGCCGGTCGCCAGCGCGAGCATCACGAAGCAGGCGATGTTCGGATCGGTCGACGCCTTGCATGCGGTGAACAGTGCATTGCGTTCTGCATCGGAAAGGAACCGCACAATGCCCGTAGTTTCCGGCGCCTTGGTGACGTCGAGCACTGGATTCGAAGGGATCCACCGCAGTTCCTTCCATGCCCATTTGCAGACAGCGCTTAGGGCCGCCAGGTAGCGGTTGACCGTTGCGCCGCTCAATGGATCGCCATCTCGTTTGGTGCGTGCCTGGAGCTTCCTGCGGCCTGCAGCGACGACTTCAGGACGCAGCTTGTCGAGCGTGACGTGTCCGAAGTTGGTCGCCCACCAGTCGAGCAACGCGCCCTGCTTCGCTTCGTCGCTGATACCACGCTGCGGCAAGTATTCCTCGCGGTATTTCCGGATCAATGCGGCCAGCGTGCGCTTTCGATCAGCAGCGCTGGCGACGTAGGCGCCCTGCCGTATCCGCGTCTCTGTTTCATCCGCCCACGCCTGCGCCTCGGTCTTGCGGGCAAACGTTTGGGAAAGCGGCGACTCGCCGAGCCGACGGACACGAACGCGGTATGCGGTCGTTCCGTCCTTCTGTTTTCGCGGCTCGATGGTGGCCAAGGGACAACCTGACTAGGCGTTGTCCCACGAGTGTCCCACGACATTTTGGCTATTTCAAGATAAATCGCTGAAACCGTTGCTGCTATTGGTGCCCGGGGCGGGACTCGAACCCGCATAACCTTGCGGTTGAGGGATTTTAAGTCCCTTGCGTCTACCAGTTTCGCCACCCGGGCTTGCGCGCATGGTGCCGCAAGACTCCCCGCGACGAAAGCAGCATGCGCTTCGAATCCTGCGCGATTGGCGAAAGCAGTGACGAATCCCGCACGGATGCAGGTTCGGTCGCTTCAGGTCTGAAGGTGCGCACCTGCATGTGCGGATCTGCGAGGAACTCGCAGACTGGAGGCGAGGTCGGAATCGAATAAGCCGCTACACCGGTGCCGACAAGCGGGTTGTGCGCAAGAAGCTGGCGTGGAAGATCGCGACGAAGCGAGGCAAGCTCAAAGCGATGCCGGATGGCAAGAAGAAGGATCGCCTGCAGGCGATCGAAACGGCGAAGGCAAGCATTCGCGCGCGCGTCGAACATCCGTTCCGGGTGGTCAAGCGGCAGTTCGGCTACGTGAAGGTGCGCTTCCGCGGACTGGTGAAGAACACCGCGCAGGTGCTGACGCTG
>JBBQTD010000029.1:0-37091 GCA_038234715.1 Lysobacterales bacterium
AGTCGAGATCCGAGTGCGGGATCATTTCGTGGCTGGACCAAACCGCCTGTATGACTGCGGCCAATTATCGGCATACACCCGTTGCCAGCCGCGGGCTGGCAACGGGCGGACAATTGTCGAGAGCTTGCGGTTGACGTCGTCATCCGCACAACATGAGGTGGGCCGGTAGCAAAAGACATTCGACGAGGACAACGCCAGTTGTTTCAAAATCCCCGCAGACATGATCTGCCGTTCCGCACCGGGATTGCCTCTCCCACGGTAAGCCGCACCGTCACCGATCGAGACAATGTGCCCATGGACTGAGAGCCAACAATCGAGAAGAGTGCGTGTCTCGCACCCTTCCTTCCGACACCATGCGCAACCGCCGGTCTTTCGCGCACGTCGCTGTGACAGTCAGGGGCTGGACTGAAGCGCTGTAGTAGCTCAAAAGGCGGATTTCTGCGCCTCGCAGCTACTGTTGCGGCAAAGATGGTCGCTGCTACGGTCAGCTCGGCGACAAGGCGTGCTTCGAATTCAAGCGCTAGCCCCATCGATGTCTCATGGCAAATTTGTACGCACATGCAGCATTGGATGAAGCCTAGTCAGACCGCAGCATTTCCCTGGCTACCCGCACCTCTCCTCACAAGAAAATCTCATCTATCGTCTCTCATGCCCGGCTTCATCCCCCCCAGCGCACCAACCCAATACCGCGTCCCGGGGGGGAACGGGGGGCGCACCAGATATGCCGGGCTATTGCCCGACGTAGTGGGGCGCTGACATGTTGCAACGCGTCGCGAACACTTGCGCGGAGCAAGCGCTTGCCGCGGTTACGCCGGACGGCCGTTGTTGCCTTCTGCGTACGCCGGCAGTTCTGATCAGCAGTTGCGGCAACCCACGATAAGCGCGCTGGTGATGACCGCCACTCTCGACCTATTCCCGCCGTTGACGACCGGCTGCTTTTTGGCAGCGAGACAGGATAGGGAAACACGGGCGATTCATTGCGCCCAGTGATGACCGCAGCGCTACATCGCGTCGCGGTGCAATCGCCGCGACATCTTTACGAGGCTGCAGCGCCTCCCCACCGCTCGCACGTCGGCCTTGTGCGTCTGGCGGCCCGGCTCGAGAGCAGGCGCGATGCTTCTCCTAGTCCGCCTTCGATGCCGCGGCCTGACCCTTATGCGCGTGTGCGGAGCCCAGGTGCGACAGCGACCGCTCGTCGGTGTCCGCGAGTAGGCCATCGTGTCCTTCGACATCAGCGCAAGGCGGTCGCTTCGCCGAGAACGGGCGCGCGGCCCGCGAGGGCCTGGCGCAGCAGCAGCTCTGCCTCGGCTGGCCTGCCCTTTTGTAGCAGCAGCAACCCGAGCAGGTGCACGCGCGCCAGCGTGTTGGGACGGTCATTCATCGCCCCCCCCACCCTTCCACGCGGGCTTTCGAAGTCAACGGTGAGACTCCCCCACCGCGCGCACGCTTGGTCGACCCGCCCTGCCGAAGACCGACAGTTGAGACACACCAGCGGCCACGAAGGCGCCGGTGAATTGACGTTAAGTCACACAACTGTGTCTTTGCACTTTGGCTAGCGGGCAGGCCGATTTGCAGAATAAAAGGAACTAACTCTTAGTGTTTCCATACACTAATTGTTAGTGCTTGAAAGTCGAAAACATTAGTGATCTCAGCTGGCCAGAAATTGCGGCGTCTAGGGGGAAGTGCAGCGCCCCGAGGAGGGATGTTTTCGGTGCATAGACGCCTTTCGGTGCGAGCCCCCGCCCATGCCCTGCGCTTTGAATCCACTGCTTGGGGTCGACAGCTGCCTCGCGAGACCTACGTCAGCCAAGTTGCCTCGCCAAGTGTCAGCTGTCGCCGCGCGATCAGGCGAGGCGTAACCATTGCAACAACCGCAAGTTCGCCCGGCAGCGCTTGCACTACATGGCGCGACGCGTCGACCAGCAGCCCGCCACTGTTGACGCCGTGCCGACCGCCGCAAAAGGGCTAACGAGGAGGACGGAAGATGAATCCGTATGCGCATTCCAAACGCGCGCACTTGTTTGATGCCCAGCGTCGTGTGGTGGTGCCGAAGTCTTGCGAACTGTTCCTAGCGGCCCTTCCGGGTGTCTCAAGTTCGTCGATGAGCAGGCTGCTACGCTTTACGAAGGGGCTGTCGGTCACACGTGAAGCCGAGGCAGATTCGTTGGATGATGCACATGTGTCTGACGTAGGCTCGGGAGAAGTGACCCATGAAGCTTGTACATACTGCCGACTGGCAGATCGGCAGGCGATGCAACTTCGCCATCGAGGGTGAAGGCCATGATCCCAACCCTGCGCTCTGGCAGGCGCGCCTGGATGCGATCACGCGCATCGCCGCACTGGCATGCGATGAGCATGCCGATGTGGTGCTCGTCGCCGGCGACGTATTCGATGCGCAAGGGCTCTCCGACAACACGCTGCGGCGAACCTTACACGCCATGAAGGACTTTGGCGGCCGGTGGATCCTGCTGCCTGGCAACCACGACGCAGCGATCGGCCAGTCGGTGTGGACGCGCCTGCAACGCTTGGAGATCGTTCCAGACAACGTCACGTGTGCACTCACGCGCCAAGCCATCGATCTGCCGGAGCTGCGCCTGTCGGTGCTGACCGCACCACTCACGCAGCGCCAGACCCATGAGGATCTCACGGAAGCCTTCGATGCCATGCCGACGCCGGAAGGGCATGTGCGCGTTGGTCTGGCGCATGGGAGTGTCGGCGGCATCCTTCCGGCGAGCGTGGACGCAAACAATCCCATTGCTTCCGATCGTGCCCGGCGCGCGCGACTGGATTACCTCGCCCTGGGCGACTGGCACGGCACCTTGGAGATCGATCCGCGGACCTGGTACAGCGGTACGCCCGAACCCGACCGCTTCAAGGCCAACGACGCCGGCAATGTGCTCGTCGTCCAGATCGACGCGCCCGGCACCGAACCCAAAGTGCGCGTGGTACCCACCCGAACCTATTGTTGGCGGCAGCAGGAACACGCATTGCGCGTCGCTGCCGACGTGGACATCGTGGCGGCAGAGCTCGCCGGCGCGACGAACACGGACGTGCTCCGGCTTGAGGTGAACGGCATGGTCGACGTCAGCACCCGCGAGCGCCTGCGCCGCGTATTGGACGAGGCCGGTGCTCGCGCCCACGTGCTCGAGTCGGACCTAACCAAGCTGCGCCTCGAACCCAGTGCGGCCGATCTGGCAGGTCTGCAGGTGGACGGTGCGCTGGTCGGCCTGGTCGGCGAACTGCAGGCCATGCAGTCCGGCACGGACGAAAAGTTCGCAGCGGTCGGCAACGAAGCACTCAAGCTGCTTTTCGATGCCCTGCCAGCCAGCGTGCGTGAGGGTGCACGATGAAACTCACGCGCATCGAGATCGATTCGTTCCGCAAGTTCCGCAAGCCCGTCGTGATCGACGGCCTACAGGGCGGGTTGAATGTCCTCCACGGCCCGAACGAGGCCGGCAAGAGCACCATCGCCAGAGCGATCCGGGTAGTGTTCTTCGAGCGTCACGGCGTCGGCGGCGAGTCCGTGAGGACCGAACTGCGCCCGGTCGACATGCCTGAAGCAGCGCCCCGCATCCGGATCGATTTCGAACTGGGTGGGCAGGCGGGGCACATCGCCAAGACCTTCCTGAAACAGCCCCGGGCGATGCTGGTGATCGGCAACGAGAACTGGAACGGTGAAGGGGCCGACGAGGAGATGGCCAAGCGCCTGGGCTTCGGCTTCGCAGGCAAGGGCGCAAGTGCACCGGGCCATCAGGGGATTCCCGGCCTGCTTTGGATCACACAGGGCGAGTGCGTGGAGCTGTCGTCGCGCGTGGACGCAGCACGGGCGACGTTGCGCGAACGACTTGCGCCAGTGCTCGGCGGTCTTGCCAGCACCTCTGGATCCGAGGTGCTCGCGCAACTCGAGCGCTCCCTGTATGAAATTCAGACGCCCGAAGGCAGGCCGAGAGGCGCTTATCGCGACGCGATCGCACGGGTGGACCAGTGCGAAAAAGCGGACGTGGAACTGAACACAAAGGCCATCCGTTTCCGCACGGACAGCGACGCCGTTGCACAGGCAATCAAGGATCAAAAGTCCTTGGAAACCGCGCGCCCATGGGACGACCTCGAGGCAAAGATCGCGGAGGTGGCTCGGGCCATTATCCACGCCGGTACGCGGCGAAGTTTCGTCGATGGGTTGATCGCGCAAAAACAACAACGCGACGTGACGATTATCGAGCTGCGCCGGCAAGTTGACAGTCGGAAGGAGCAGCTGGCGAAATTGGCGACCTATCGTGAGAAGCTCGACGGCCTTCAGGCTGCCGCTGCGCCCGCGACATGCGCCTGGACCACGGCGCAGCAGGCGCTCGACGAAGCGCGTGGGCTGCTCGATGCTGCTCGTGAACACCGACGCCGAGCCAATCAGTATCAGGAGCGGAAACGCCGGGAAGGGGAACGCACGCGCGACCAACAGGAGCTCGAGCGGGTACGGAAGGTCGTCGCGATCGATGCCGAACATCATCAGGCTCTCTTGCTCCTGCGCACGCAATGCGCCGAGGTGCAGCATGACCCTAAGGAGGTGGCGGCGCTGATCAAGTGCGAAAGCGATCTGAAGGATGCAACCATCCGTCGCGACGCCGTAGCCACACGCGTGTCGTATGTTCTCCGGCCGGGCGCCAACATCGATGGCGGCGCCCATGGGACGCTGAGTGGCGAAGGCGAATTCCGGATCACGCGGCCGTTGGACCTGTCGATCCCCGGTCTGGGATCGCTGCGCATCATGCCCGGCGGCGAGAGCGTCGACACCTTGGACGGCGCATGCCGGAATCTTGAGATCGCGGTAGATGAGCTGCGTGTGCGCCTGGGGGTTGCCGATGCGGCCGTCGCCAGCGGCCACATGGAGTCCGCCAACGACCTCCGGCAGAAGATAAGCGTGCGCGAGGCGCAGCGGACCCAAGTGCTGGATGGGGCATCGGTCGAAGTGTGGCTTGCGCGGGCTGCGTCCCTAGACATTGCGATTGCCGAACACGACAAGAAGTTGAAGGAACTCGCAGACATTCCGGACGTCCAGTCGACGCCCGGACAAGCGGACCGCGCTTTCGAAGCCGCTGAGCATGCCGTTGAGCTGGCACTTGAGTCGGAGACGAACGCACGGGCCCGGTACGACCAGAACCGCATGGACCTCCAGAGCCTGTCATCTAGGATCACGGCCGATTCGGATCGGCTGGAGAGTCGAGCTGTGATTGCCGAAGCCGGGGAGCGCGACGTTCTGCTCCAAAAGGAGCTGGGCCTTCAGGAGGAGCTTCGCCTGCAGATCAGCAACGGGGAGCGCGACTTGGCCGATTTGCATCCCCAAGACCTGGAAGATGATGCTCAACGCCTCCGGTTGTCGTTGAACGCAGCGATGAACCGACGTTCGGAGCTTGGCAAGACGATCGCTTCGCTAACAAGTGGCCTGAATGCGCTCGGTGCCGATGGCGTGGATGAGGACGCCGCCAAGGCCCGGCTGTCGCTGGAGACGGCGCGGCAACGACGCGACCAGCTCGGCCTAAGAGCCGACGCACTGCGCCTTCTCTGTGCGCGCCTGCGCGAACACCAGCGACAAGCCACGGAGAAACTCTACGCGCCACTGCTGGGCAAGCTACAACGCTACCTGGGACTGCTCTTTCCCGACTCCATAGCCCGCATCGTGGTGGAGGACCTGGAAACCACCGCGATGCACCGCGACGGGCTGGCGCTGGCGATGGACGCCTACAGTTACGGCACACGCGAACAGCTCTCGGTGCTGGTGCGGTTGGCATATGCCGATTTGCTGAAGGAGGCGGGCCAGCCCACCCTGTTGATACTCGACGATGCACTGGTACACAGCGACGCGGGCCGTCGGGGGCAGATGCAACGTGTCCTATTTGAGGCCGCCAAGCGCCATCAGGTGCTACTTTTCACCTGCCGGCCTGATGACTGGCTGGGGGCCGGGGCGCGTCAGGAGATCGATGTCGGAAAGGTGGTGGGTGCGGTGTGAGAGCGCTGACCCGGAGTGGTGGCGGCAGCCGGTGAGCCGAATTACGCACGACGGTAGTTCGGGTTGTCCGGGTCAGCATGAGACGCTGTCCGCAGCAAGCTCGGATGAGCTGCTCCTGAGCACTTCAATCGAAAGAGGGGAACACCCCTCTTGTCCCAGTCCTCTATGGAGTGCCTTGAATGATCGTCGCGCTTCCAACTTTCGTTCAAGCCAAGGCGCCAGCGCCGTCAAAGATTCGACTCAACGTTCAATCGCGCAGCCGCATTCGACCATTCCGGATTCGAGGTGATTCAGTCCACGAAACGTTCGCGTGTGAACTTAGGACCGCCCGTTTTGGCCACACACCCTTTCCAAAGGTTCGATCCTTGTTAGGAGCACTCATCTTCATGTAGCAAGCAGACATCGTCATGGCGGTGACAGCCTTTTGCAGCAACGCGCGTTTTTCCCGAGGATCTCCGCAAATCCGGCCAACGCCCGGATAGTCCCCGGCAAACCGGTCGCAGTTGAAAAACGCGCCTTTTGCTCCGGTAGCAACAACCCAAAGGCGTTCAAGTTCGCGGACGATATTGGCCATCTGATGCTCCAAACGGGCATCGATAAGGAGCAGCACGTGTACGTGAAAAGACGCTACCAGACTGAAATCAACCTTCCATACATGGCCAGCAAGTAGTCCAGATGGAAACATTTTTTTGAGTAGCACGAGAAATGTTTTCCGGTGCGATTTGCAGTCATCGCTAGATATCCCGGACCGATCAAGCTCCGAGTAGCCGAGATGGATGCGCAGACAGGACAATGATGGGTAGACAACGCAAATTTTCGCGACATACGCCGCTAGGCTCAGCCTGTTCTTCTTCGGTGAGCGATAATGGTCCTGGAGCTGCTTCTTGAAAATCTTGCCCTTTGCAGCGATGCGAATGCTTCTGACGCAAGCGTTCAATTCATCGATATCGAAGGCCTCGAGTTCGCCGAGAGGCCTAATGACCAATTTGATAGCGTGCTGCTCAAAAAGCCAAACCAAGGGATTGACCTTGCAGATGGGAAAGTGGCGCTGGATCTCCGTATAGTCCAACCGCGCATAGCAGCCCAGGAATCGGTCTTCCAGATCGGAACGGCCATTGTTTTTTCTTTTCGACTTCTTGAAAAGCTGACGTCGCGATCGAATGACAAGCTCCATCATGCGTACCGTCGTTGTCACGGACTCCACGAGGTCCCACTCAATAGTTCTATGGCGAATGGAGCGATTGTCGCGAAACCTGTAATCGTAGGTGCTTGTGCACAGCGCTAGTGCAATTTCGCCCGTGCCATCAATCATCTCTCGTGTCCTTTGGCAAGCAGAGCGGACTGCGGTCGCGCGGCGAAAAGCGTTGACTCAAGCAAAATCAGCAAGTGTCGTCATCGGTGCCGTCGCGCTGAACGCTTCCACGTCGGAAGCGCGATAGCGAACCATTCGCTTGCCGACTTTAAGAAACACCGGGCCCTCGCGCTTCGAGCGCCAGTTGCTCAGCGTGCGAGGAGCGACCCTGAGCCTCTCGGACACTTCTTTTTCGGTCAGAAAGTCGCCGGGCTTCAGCAGCGGCGAGGTGCGTAATGCAGGCGGGCGGACAGTAGGTTGCATGTGGGGAGTCCATGGACATCGCGTGATGCGAAGTGTGATCCTGGCATGTTCGCAGCGCCAATTGACCACAATTGGGATCGCGTCAGCCCAATTAAGATGGCTTGGCTTCCCTCCATCCCGGCCCTTGAGGAGCCATTTCTTCACGCGCCTCTTTGATCTTGTTCGCGAGTGTCTGGTCCGAAACTCCAACCTTTCGACGCAGAAGTTCCGGCAGGAGAGATCTCGCATGCAAATAGTGGCCCCCGTCTGATCGAAGGTCCGCGCCAGCGATCTCACAGAGCGCACCAATGATCCCAAGCAACGTCTTTCGCTCTCGTGCTGAGAATGCCTTGTCGGTGTCTAAAGCTGCAGGCGAATGACTTCCATCGTCGTCAAGCTCAATCCTCTCTGGCTGTCCCTGTAACCTTGACTGAAGCCGGTCGGCGCGGTCTTCCAGAGCATCGCGCTCAATGCGCAGAGGATCGCGCTCGGCAGTGAGTGCCTCCAAGTTTGCAAACGCCTGGAGATCGGCAATCTGCTTGCCACGATCCTTAACGAGTTTCACCAGTTCTGACGGGACACAATCAAATGTGTTGATTGCCCAGGAAAGGAACCTTTCGGGCCGAATGCGTGAGTTGAAAACATTCACTACGTCTGGGTCGCAAACACGCAGTTCATCGATTGCGACCGCGCGCCCAGTCATTTCAATCCGGCGACGGGCGACTTCGTTCGCATAGGGTTCTATCGGTGCGTCCTCACAGTTCAGACCGCACGACAGAATTACACCCTCTCTGAGCGTCCAGGTTGCCATCTTTGCCCAATGAGCGTAGTCAGTCAGGCCAGTCCGTCGCGGATGCTAGAAAAAAGAACGCATCAGAACGCCCGGTCCTTTGGAGCCATTCGCTAACGCCCGACCGAGTCAATCGAGCCCACGACACAATTTCATGGTCTTGCAGCTTGTTGGCGTATTCAAGCCCGAGCACCTGTTCGCAGCTCTCCGTACCGTTCCACGGCTGCCACGACACACGCCCGATCTCGCTCTGCTTGATTGCCTCGACGAGTGCAATCATCGTCTGACCCAACTCAGCATGTCCTTCGTCTGTTGAGTCGATGCTTGGATCGCGGCCAAAAATCAGCAGTGCCGTTTCCCTGACCGTTAGGCTGTTATTTTGGAGCCAACGGAGCAACGTCGGTCTTCTAAAACGTCCTAGCAACTCGGACACGGCGCACCTATCTTGATCCTCGACGAATTGACACGATAGCGCGTTGGCGCCCCCGAGCGTTCGGCCGGACGCCCTAATCAAGGCGCGTTCGCCTAGGCCGTTGCGCGAGTCTTCCGTTTCATCGGGACCACGTTACCGCTCTGCTTGAGTGCATCCAGATAATCGGCCCAGCCCTGCATCATCTTGCGACGCTCGGGCAAGTGTGCCGTCCGATTGTAAGCACGCCCGTTCGGATCGCGCACCGCGTGTGCCAGCTGGTGCTCGATGTAGTCGGGCCGAAAGTGCAGATGCTCATCGAGGATTGTGCGTGCCATTGCCCGGAAGCCATGACCGGTCATCGTGTCCTTGTCGTAGCCCATACGGCGCAATGCGCCGTTCACCGCATTGTTGCTCATTGGTCGCTTGGAACTACGGCCACCAGGGAAAACGTACTTCCCGCGCCCTGTGAGCGGCTGAAGCTCGCGCAGAATCGCTACCGCTTGGCTAGCCAATGGAACGAGATGCGGCAGTCTCAGCTTCATGCGCTCGGCGGGGATGCTCCATTCCGCCGTTTCAAGATTGATCTCCGACCACTCGGCGGCACGCAGTTCGCCGGGCCGGGTGAAGACGAGCGGTGCCAATTGAAGCGCACAGCGCGTAACCATCGTCCCCGAATACGCATCAATCGCTCGCAGGAGTGCACCCACCGCGACAGGCTCGACAATTGCAGCTCGGTTCTCCGATTTCACTGGGGGAAGCGCGCCACGTAGATCGACCACTGGATTGCGCTCGGCCCGGTCCGTGGCGATCGCGTAGCGCATGACTTGGCCGCAGTTCTGCAGGACGCGATGCGCGGACTCGACCGCACCTCGCTCGGCAATTCGGTTAACGACCGTCAGCAATTCTTTCGCAGTGAGTTCGTTCACGGGTCGAGCGCCGACCCACGGGAAGACATCGTTTACGAGTCGCAGCATGATGCGGCTGGCATGGTCTTCGACCCAGACGCCGCACTGCTTCTCGTGCCACTCCCTCGCGACGATTTCGAAGCTGTTGGCGAGACGCTCGACCCCCGCGGCCTTCCCTGCCTTTCGCTGCGCACCAGGATCTATGCCATCGGCGAGCAACCGGCGTGCCTCATCGCGCTTCTCTCGGGCACGTTTCAGACTTACGTCCGGAAAGGCCCCCAGAGCCAGCGTGTTGCGCTTGCCGGTGCCTGGTCGACGATAGTCGAAACGCCACAAGCGCCCTCCTTCCGGTGTCACAAGGAGGTACATGGCCCGCTCGTCGCGTAGCTTGTAGGGCTTGTCCTGCGGCTTGGCGTTCTGAACTGCGGAAGGAGTCAGCATGGCGGTATTTCGGCTGGCGGCGGTACGGGTTCCGCCAAAGATACCGCCAGACTTGAGTGACCGCCAGTGAACTTCCGTGTGCACTCGTGATGCAAGACAAGAAAAAAACCGCGCCGTAGCGCGGTTTCAGGGTCTTGCGTGATGTCTAGTTATGTTGGAATGGTGGAGGTGGCGGGAATCGAACCCGCGTCCGAAGATGCTCCATCCCCAGCTCTACATGCTTAGCACGGCGTTTGATCTCGTCCGGCGACAACACGACGTGCGAAGCACATCGACGGACCAGCGCGTTGGGTTAACCAATGACCGATGCACGGCCAGTCAAAGGCGATCCCGTGATAATGACCCTACATCCACGAGCACAGGCACAAGTGGGTTCGGGGCTTACGCCTTAAGCGGCGAGAGCGTAGTTGTCGTCGTTGGCAACTAGAATTTGCCGCTGGATTAACGAGGAAAGCTGCCCCCTCGGCATGCACCAAGCGATTTTGCTACCCCCGTCGAAGCCTGGACACCCCCGGTTTCGAAACAAGGAACACAACGTCGTCTGACAACTGCAGTGTAAGGGCGGATGGGGGATGCCACAAGGCTTGGGTGCGGAGGATGGGACGCCGGTTCATGCAGGATTTCGATGGGCCTTGCAGGGGCTTGGCGCGATATCGCGCTTCCCGCTACGAAGAGCCCTCTGCCCTGCCCCATTCCCGAAAGCGGGCGTTCCCCACTCCTTCCGGCGTCGCGACAGCTGGATGCTCGCGTGCCGATCGTCCCATCATTCTCCGCAGCGATGCCCGCAACTCGGGGCGTGCGCCCAATCCCTCGCGAGAAAACCCCGGACTGCATCCGGGCTGCGGATGCACGCCTATCGCAGCCCGGATGCAATTCGGGTTGCACGCTTGCGCCATCCTCGTCAGATGAGCTCTACGCAATATCCCTCCGGATGCATGCGCGAGCTAACGGCTGCTGTCGCATGACTTTCTTGCGGGCGCGTGATCCATGCCTTTGGTCCGTACGGCACACGCTCCGACCCGATGTTCCTGCACTTCGATTGTCCGAGACCCGACTTCAACGGCCCGAAACCAAACCTCGATCGCTCGAAACCAAACTTCAATTGTGCGGAACCAAACTTCGACTGCTCGAAACCAAGCTTCGATTGCTCGAAACCAAACTTCGATTGCCTGACCAAGGTTTGGTCCGCAGGAAACCAAACTTCGTTTGTACGGGACAAGACTTCGATTGCTGCCGACCAAACCTCGATTGCTCCGGACAAGACTTCGATTGCTGCAGACAAGACTTCGATTGCAGCCGACAAGACTTCGATTGCACCGGACCAAACCTCGTTCGTCCGAATCAAACTTCGATTGCTGGAAACAAAGCGTCGTTTGCACGGGACCAAACATCAAATGCTGCGGACCAAACCGCGCTCGGAGGCGAGAAAGCCTTGAATCGACAGGGCCAAACCCTGCCGGCAGCGCAACAAACGTTGCCCGCAGCCGACACAACCTCGTCCGCACGAAGCACATCATTGAAAGCAGGCCGCATGGTCGTGGCTGCCCGGACCACGACTTTTGCCGTCGCCGCCCAACCCCGCCCACGTCGAGTCCAGGCCGAGCCCGGCGCCGACAAGACGGTGCCCGGACAGATCCAGGTGTTCGGGACAGCCGGGGAAACAGGCGGAATTGCTGTGACTCCCTCTCTCGCCGGCGGCGATTCATCGTAAATGCGTTCCAGGGCTGTCTTGACGTTTTCTTACCGGGCCGGGGCTACGCTTCGCGACCAACCCACAAGGAGCAGCTACATGATCCGCAAGGCGATCGCGAACTGGAAAGGTGCCGGCAAGGACGGCAAGGGGAAACTGGCCACGCAATCGGGCGCGCTTGATGCGCCGTATGGTTTCAACTCGCGCTTCGAGGACGGCAAGGGCACCAATCCCGAGGAACTGCTCGCTGCCGCGCACGCCGGCTGCTTCACGATGTCGGTTGCGTTTGCGCTGGAGAAGGCGGGCCATCCGGCCGAGGAACTGGACTGCGAATGCTCAGTGTCGGTGATCAAGGATGACAACGGCTTCCGGATCAACCGCAGCCTGCTGGTGCTGAAGGCAAGAGTGCCAGGCATGACGCGCGAGGCGTTCGAACCGCTGGTGATGGGCGCGAAAGCGGGCTGTCCGGTGTCGAAGCTGTTCAGTACCGACATCGTGCTGGAGTGGACGCTGGACTGACTTGGCGCGTTGGCGACCGATGCCAGTGCTGAACCGCGAAGCTCACGGTGCCGTCTATCAGCGATCACCCGCCCAGTGTGGGATGGGCCAGGCGGTTGAGGAACAGGTCCAGCACGTCCGGCTTGAGCACCAGCACGAACGCAACCCCGAACGCAGCGCCCCACAGGTGTGCGCTGTGGTTGATGCGATCGCGGCCTCGATGGTTCGCCCAGATCGTGTATCCAACGTACAGCACCGCATACACGATCGCCGGCACCGGCACGGCGAAGAAGACGTAGATCATTGCCCACGGCTGGAACAGGATGAAGGCGAACAACACCGCCGACACCGCGCCCGACGCGCCGAGGCTGAGATAGCTGGCGTCGTTGCGGTGCCGGAAATACGTCGGCAGGATCGACACGATCAATCCAAGCAGGTAGAACAGCGCAAAACTGTATGGGCCGAGATGCTCACTGATGAATCCCTCGATCAGACGCCCGAAGAAAAACAGCGTGACCATGTTGAAAATGAGGTGCCCCATGTCGCCGTGCACGAAACCGTAAGTGATGAAGCGCGAGTAGTCGTGCTTTTGCGTCACCGCCGGCGGCCAGAAGATCATTGCGCTCATCAGCTTGGGATTGCCGAACGCCGCGAACGACACCACGCAGGTGATCGCGATGATGATGATGGTCGAGTAAGCGCCTTCCATGCCGTAGATGCTCCCTGTCCTCAGCCCATTTCCTGCAGCGGTCCGCCTTTCGCAAGCGCACGCTTGTACGCCAGACGCGCGTGGATCCGCTGCAGCCAGCCCCACAGGTTCGGTCGACTCGCATCCAGGCCCGCACGCATGCTCGCGGCTTCGATGGGATAACTCATCTGGATATCCGCCCCGGTGAACGCATCGCCCACGAACCACGCCGATTTGCCAAGCTCGGATTCCATGTAGTCCAGGTGCAGTTTGATCTGCGGTGCAATGTAGCTGCTGCGCACCTTGTCGGACAGCCCGCGTACCACGGGCTTGATGAAGAACGGCATCGGCGCCTTGGGCAGCCGCGCAAACACCAGGCCCAGGAACAGCGGCGTCATCGCGGATCCTTCGGCGTAGTGCAGCCAATAGGTGTAGCGCAGCTGTTGCGGCGATCCCGACGGCGGCTTGAGTCCTGAGTCCTTTCCGTAGCGGTCAATCAGGTACTCGACGATCGCACCCGACTCGGCGACAGTCGTGTCACTGTCGACGATCACCGGCGACTTGCCGAGCGGATGCACGGCGCGCAACGACGGCGGTGCCAGCAGGGTTTCCGGATCGCGTTTGTAAAGGACAAGTTCGTACGCGACGCCGAGCTCTTCGAGCAGCCACAGCACGCGCTGCGAGCGCGAGTTTTCGAGGTGGTGGACGGTGATCATGGTGCATTGCATTCCGGTTGAGCGTCCGACGATCGTAACAGTGTCCTCATTCGCTGCGGTTTCTGGCACGCTAGCCGCTCCTCGAAAGGCTCCAACGCATGCCCGATGTCCGTTACCTGCAGCTCGACGTGTTTGCCGACCGGATTGGCGGCGGCAATCCGCTCGGCGTCGTGCTCGATGCCGCGCACTGGAGCGATGCGGCGATGCAGGGCTTCGCGGGGTGGACGAACCTCGTCGAGACCACGTTCATCCTTCCACCCACAACGCCCGAAGCCACCTATCGGCTGCGCATCTTCACGCCGACCCGCGAGATCCCATTCGCCGGCCACCCGAGCATCGGCAGTGCGCATGCGGCGCTCGATTTCGGCGATGCGCATCCGCGCGATGGGTTGCTGGTGCAGGAGTGCGGCGCGGGCCTGTTGCCAGTCCGCGTTGAAGGCGAAGGTGCGCTGCGCCGGTTGTTCGTGCAGGCGCCTCCCGCGCGCACGTTGCGCACCGGCATGGACGAGTTGCTGTTGCGCAACGTGCTTGGCGGAATCGCGCTGGGCGCATTGCCACCGGCCTTCGTCGAGGGCGGTCGACGCTGGTGGCTGGCGGAGTTCGCGACTGAATCTGGCCTGCGCGCGTGGCATCCCGATCATTCCGCGATCGCGGCGCTGGCGAAGGCAACCGACAGCCTCGGGCTGTGCGCATTTGCGCGCTGCAGGGGCACCGCATACGAGCTCGTCGTGCGTGCGTTCCCCGCTGGCGTCGGCATCATCGAGGACCCGGCCTCAGGCGCCGCGAACGGTTTGATCGCGGCGTACATCGCAGAGCGCGAGCCGCACGGCCCACTCGCACGTGGCTACCGCGTCAGCCAGGGCCGCGAAATGGGCCGCGACGCACGCATCCGCATCCGCATCGAAGGCGACGCGGTGTGGGTTGGCGGGCGCACTCAGACCGTGGTGGTGGGAACGACACGCTGGGGTGCCGGCGCCACGAATTCCTGATCACGAGTGCGCCGAGTTGACCCACCAACTTGCCAACAGCAACCATATTGCTGGAACTTCCATGGGAGCCATCATGTTTTCGATTCGCAGGCATCGCATTGCAATCCTGCTCGCACTCGCCATCGCCGCTGCGGCGCAGGCGGCCGCTTCCGCTGCATTGACCACGGTCGCGGAGCGCTCCGGATTCGTGAAGACCGGACGCTACGACGAAGTCATCGCATTGTGTGCGGGTTTCGCCAAGGCTTATCCAGACGCGGTGCGCTGCATCGACTTCGGCACGACGCCGGAAGGACGCACGATGAAGGCGCTGGTGGTGACCCGTACCGGCGCGTTCTCGCCGGAGCAGGCGCACACGAAAGACATTCCCGTGCTGCTGATCCAGGGCGGCATCCATGCTGGCGAGATCGACGGCAAGGACGCTGGCTTTCTTGCATTGCGCGAAGCGCTCGACGGCAAGGCCGCGCAGGGTGACCTCGCGAAGGTCGTGTGGATTTTCGTCCCCGTCTTCAACATCGATGGGCACGAACGCTTCGGCGCGTGGAATCGTCCGAACCAGCGCGGGCCGGAACAGATGGGATGGCGCACGACCGCGCAGAACTTCAACCTCAACCGCGACTACGTCAAGGCCGACGCGCCCGAGATGCAGGCGATGCTGCGTCTGATCAACGCCTGGGATCCGATCGCGTATGTCGACCTGCACGTCACCGACGGCGCCAAGTTCCAGCACGATGTCTCGATCACCGCCGAACCGACGCATTCGGGCGACACCGAACTGCGCAAGGCCGGAACCGCGATGCGCGATGCCGTGATCGCCAGGCTCGTCGCGCAGGGGTCGAAGCCACTCGCGTTCTATCCCGCCTTCATCGGCAACGACGATCCCGCATCCGGCTTTGCCGATGGCGTACCCACGCCGCGCTTCTCCCACGGCTACATGCCGCTGCGCAACCGTTTCGGCATGCTGGTGGAAACGCATTCGTGGAAGGACTACGCGACCCGCGTGCGCATCACCCACAACGCGATCATCGCGATGATTGGTCTGACTGCAGAACGCGGTGCCGAGTGGCTCAAGCTCGCGCATGAAGCTGGCGGACGTGCGATGCATCTGGGTGGTGAAACGGTTCCGCTCGACTACATGGCGACGGACGCGGCGCACACCATCGATTTCCTTGGCTACGCCTACACGCGCACGCTATCGGATGTTTCCGGCGCGTTGATGACGCGTTACGACGAGGGCAAACCGGCGGTCTGGAAGATCCCGCTGCGCAACGATGTGCAACCAAGCGTCACGGTGGTTGCGCCCACCGGCGGCTATATCGTTCCCGCTGCGCACGCGGCGTGGGTCGCGCAGAAACTTGAGCAGCACGGCGTGCAGTTCCGCATCCTCGACCATCCGCTGTCGCATGCCACGGTGGAAACCTTTCGCGCCGACCAGGCCACGTTCGCGGCAACCCCGAACGAGAGCCATCAGCACCTGACCTTGGAAGGCGCGTGGAAGCCGGAAACGCGCGACGTCGGCAGCGGAGCATTGTTCATTCCGATCGCGCAACCAAAGGCACGCCTGGTGATCGAATTGTTCGAACCGCAAGCGCCCGATTCGCTCGTCGCGTGGGGCGAGTTCAACAATGACTTCGAGCGCAAGGAATACATGGAGGACTACGTCGCAGAGGATGTCGCACGCGCGCAGCTGAAGGCCGATCCTGCATTGGCCGCGCAATTCCGCAGCAAGCTCGCCAACGATCCCGCGTTCGCCAAGGATCCGGACGCGCGCCTGCAGTTCTTCTACCGTCGCAGTCCATCGTGGGACGACCGCTTCAATCTGTACCCAGTGATGCGCACCGCAACGGTGCCGCAATAGGACATTGCACAAGGAGGATCGCCGCATGGATGGCATTCGCATCGGTTGCGCAGGCTGGTCGCTTGCGGGCAAACATGCCGCGTTGTTTCCGCGCGAGGGGTCCCACCTGCAGCGTTATGCGGCGGTATTCAATTGCGCCGAGATCAACTCGTCGTTCTATCGACCGCATCAACCGCAGACTTACCGGAAGTGGGCCGACGCGGTGCCACGCGGGTTTCGCTTCTCGGTGAAGATGCCCAAGGCAATCAGCCACGAAGCACGGCTTCGTCATTGCGATTCGCTGCTTGAGCGCTTTCTCGCGCAGGTCGAGCAGCTCGGCGACAGGCTTGGCTTCCTGCTATTGCAGTTGCCGCCCAGCCTCGCCTTCGATGCGCGTCCTGCGCTGCGATTTTTCGATCATTTGCGCGCGCGCTTTGATGGTCCCGCCGGCTGCGAGCCACGGCACCTGTCGTGGTTCAACGGTGCCGTCGATGCAGCGTTGCGCGAACGCTGCATCGCGCGTGTCGGCGCCGATCCGTTCCGGGTTCCGCGCGCACTGTTTCCCGCGGGCGATCGCACGATCGAATACGTGCGCCTGCATGGTTCCCCACGCATGTACTACGACGCCTATTCCCCCGAGGTCCTCGATCGCATCGCGCGCCGGTTCGCACGGCCCACCGGTGCGACGCAGCAACGCTGGTGCATCTTCGACAACACCACGCTGGGCCATGCCACGACCGATGCACTCGCTCTCGCGCAGGGTGTGCGCGAGGTTGCCGAGGCGCAGAGCAAACTCAAGCCACGGCGGCAGCGAAACCGTGCGCGCTGACGCGATCGTCAGGACGCGAGGAACGCAACGAGTTGATCGAGCGCCGTGCCCCAGCCTTGCTCGAATCCCATCGCCTCGTGCTTGCGTTGATCGTTCTCGTTGCCGTGGATCACGCGCGCGCTGTACTTCGTGCCGTTGCCTTGCGCAGCCAGCGCGATCACGGCGGTGAATGCGAACTCCATGCCCTCGCCCGCCGAGGGTCCACGCGCCGGGCGAAAGCCAGGCCCCAGCGCATTGGTCCAGACGAGGCGTTCGTTCTCCAGCACATCGAGATAGCAGCCCACGTTCGGAAAGGCCTGTCCCTCCGGCGAACGCATCACCGTGCGGAACAGGCCGCCGGGACGCAAGTCGATCTCGCAATCGACAACCTTCCAGGGCAGCGGGCAGAACCACGGCATCAACAGTTGCGGCTGCGTCCATGCCGCCCAGATCTTTTCCCGCGGGACATCAACGATGCGCTCGAAGGCAAGGTCGAGTTTTGGATCATGCGTGGCTAGGGCTGCAGTGTTCATTGCGGTTGGATTCCGGGACGCGGATGGATGCAGACAGTGGAAGAACGCGCGCAATGCAAGGCGGGTGTTCCGAGCGCCTTCAACCATTGACGCTGGCAGGTGCCCCGAAGTCAGTCGTTGAGCTCAATGTTTTTTCCGCTTGGGTTTCCGTTCCGCGATGACCCGCAATTCCTCCGGCAACCGTGCCTGCAGCGATGCGAGCAACGCGATTGCGGGCTCACTTGCGTCCGGCTTGCCGTCCTGCATGGCAACGCTCACCTTGGTGGACATGCCCTGGCCCTGGCTGTCCAGCAGCAGCGCGCGTGTCAGGACCAGGAACCGCTCGCCGCGGAACTCCACGTCGTACAGGCCAAGCATTTGCGCACGGCCTTTGTAGGTGACCCCGTCGGTACGCACGAGAATCTGGCCCACCGCGTTCCACGTATCGAGCATGCCTGCGCCGATGGCGAAGTCCGATGGCGGAAGCGGCGCTTCCACAACCACCGGCGGTGGTTCGACATGCGACGGCCGGACAACGCTGCAGCCACCGACAAAAGTGATCTGTGCGACAACGCCCAAGACGCCGGCGCATGCGCGAAGCGGCTTGCGGAAAATGGCGAAAATCACATGCAAGCGATTGCGACCTCCAGGCGGCAGAGGTCCATTCTCACCTTTTCGTCCGCGCGCACTGCACTGACGCATGCCACCAGTGCGGTTCAGTTCATCCTGCGCGTGCTCGCTGCGGGCGAGGCAGGTTTCGCACGGATGCTACCGGCTGGTGCCGACGACGTGCCACGTACCAACCTTGCCGCTCACCTGATCGCGCAACTGTCCGGAATCACCCTGCTTGGCCGTATCGAAGACCAGACCCGCCATGAAGACATTGGGACCGCCGGCCTTGCTCTGCACGGACAGGCCGGCAACGCTGAGCTGCTCCCATTTGCCGGATTGATGGGTCATCCATCCGCCGGGCGGCGACATCCATGTGTTGCTGCTCTTGATGAAAAGCCCTTCCGGCTCTGCCTCGCCAGGGATGGAGCCCTGGACTGAAATCATCTTGTTCGACATACCGCCCTCGGGGGTTGAGCGATCCTGCAGCCATGCTAGACATGCGGCTGTGCCGGTGCAACCGCGCCGGGCGCATCTGCGCGATGCACCGGTCTGGAAACGTCCAACTCCGTTGAACTTTCATCCGGGGCCGGCATCGAATCCAGTGGACCCGACCCGGTCCTGCCATGGGAGAGAGCGCCATGCACGTGCGCCTGTTGATCCTCGCGATAGCGCTGATGCAAGGCGTCGCAGCCGCACAGGATGCGCCGAACACGGGGCTTGGCGATTCCCCGGAAGGTCAATCGCGCCTCGCCACTCCTGTGGTCGCTCCACTATCCGCCAACAGCAAGGACGTTCCGTCCGGCGTCGACAGTGGCTCAACGGATGCGGCACCTGTCAGCAGCGACGCAGGTCGGACGGACATCGCCAATCCCGCGATCGACATGCAGGCGTACCTGCGCGTGTCGGCCGAAGCGGCCACGCACAGGCAATCGCATCGGGTGTCCGAACAGGAATTCCTGCGCATGAGCCAGCAAGCCGGAACCATCGTCCTCGATGCCAGGAGCGCCGAGAAGTACCATCTCCTGCACGTGAAGGGCGCGGTCAACCTCAGTTTTCCGGACATCACCGTGGCCAGCCTGCAGCTGACGATTCCCGACAGGTCGACGCGGATCCTCATCTACTGCAACAACAATTTTTCCGGAGCGCCGGCGCCGTTCCCCTCGAAATTGCCCAGCGCTTCGCTCAACCTGTCGACCTACATCGCGCTGTACAACTATGGCTACCAGAACGTGTACGAACTGGGTCCACTGATCGACCTCAAGGCGTCGAGACTGGAATTCGAGGGAAACCCATAGGGTTCCATCCAATATTCACTGGCGCAGCGCATCGTCGGCCCCGCAGCCGCTGCAGTGGACCGGAGCGATTTTTCGCTGGCGTAGCAAGGAAGACTCAACAGTTCTGATACTTCCAGTTGCGTTGCTTGCCTTCGGCCATCCATTCCACCGCCTGGGCAACACGGCGCTGTCGCGTTTCCTCGCGCTTTGCTTCCGCGATCCAATCGACGTATTCGCGCTTGCAGCTCGGGCTAAACGCTTCGAAGGTCGCTTTCGCCTGCTTGTTCTTTTTCAATGCAGTTGCCAGGTCGTCCGGCGCGTCCGGGGCGGGCCTTGGTTTGTCGGACTTCACGCGCGTGGGATTCTTGACGCCCTCCTCGTTGAGCTTCATCGCCTGCTTGATGTAGCCGGTCAGCAATTTCTTCGACGGCAGGTCCGACAGCCTGGTGAGGCGCCCGAACTGGCCCATGGCAGCTTCGTTGCTGATGCCTTCCGGCGGCACGATCAGCGTGCCCTTCCAGAACCCGAGCGCGCAGTGCTGCTTGAACGCCGCCGTTCCGCACAGGATGCCGCCCGCGCACACGAACGTCGGCATCGACCACTTGATCGTTTCCTCGACGTCCGGACACGTCGCATGCACAACCTCGCGCAGGCGGCTGAGGATGGGCCTTGCGAACTCCGGGGCCTTGGCAATGTAGGCGTCGATGCGTGGGTCGCGCTTGCCGCTCATTCGCGGTCCTCCAGGTCTGCCCCCGCTGCGTGGCCGAACACGCGTGCATTGCGCAATGCCGGCGCGCTGGCCGAGCCGGACGGGGTTGCCACCACGTCGCGCATCACCGGCACGTTCTGCACGAAGGGCTTGATGCCCAGCGCCTGGTCGATGTCCGATGGCGAGAGCAGCTTGCCCTGGGTGATCACCAACGCGACCTTACGGATATCAGCGATGTTGGTGGTCGGATCGCCATCGATCAAGGCCAGGTCGGCACGCTTGCCGGCGGTGATCGAACCGCGATCGGCGAGAGTCCTGGTGTACTTGGCGCCGTTCCATGTCGCGATCTGCAGGACCTGCGACGGGGTCATTCCAGCCTGCACGTAGAGTTCAAACTCGCGTTGCAGGGTGAACCCGGAGAACTGGTCGGTGCCAGCAACCAGCGGGATCCCGGCGCGGTACATGCGCCCGACGAACTCGATCATCTTCGCGTACGATTTTTCATAGCGTGCGGCTTTGGCGGCATCCAGAATCTTCAGCTGCCCCTGACGAAAACCGCGCTGCACATCCGGCGGCATGTGATCGGAGATCGCCGCGTAGGCCTGCGACATGTCGCCGTCACGCTGGCGGATGAAATCGAATGCGGTCAGCGTGGAATCGATCACCGTCTGGTGCGCCTTGAGCAGCGCAATGAAGTCCTGCACGGGCCTGGAATCGAAATCCAGGTCGGCGACTCTCTCCGCTGGCAGGATGAAGCGATCGAGCGTGCGCGTGTCCGTGGCCGGCGTGACCAGGAAGTTCAGGAGAACCTGGTTGATGTGCTGGATTTCGTCGAAGCCCTGCTCCACCACGTCCTGCGCGCGCATGAACGCCGGTACATGGCCGCTGACGCGCATGCCGCGGCTGTGTGCGTAGGCGACCGTCTCGCGCACCATCGCGTGCGGGAACGAGTTGTAGATCTTCAGCTGCGGATAGCCGTGTTCGGCATACCAGTCGACCGCATCCTTGGCCTCCTGTTGGGTCTTGATGACAAAGCCGATGCGTGCCGAATACGGGCTCTCTCCCTCCAGGAAACCGGCGGGCACGATCTGCGGCGCGAGCAGCTGGCCGTTCGCGGTCTCGTCGATGATTTGCTGGATTGTCGCGTTGTCGTTGCCCATGTCGCGCACAGTGGTGACGCCCGCCGCAAGGTGCAGGCCCCCATCCCACCTGCCGGTGTGGGTGTGCATGTCGAACAGGCCGGGCAGCAGCACGCGACCGCCGGCATCGATCTCGTGCTCCACGCCGCGCATCGGCTGGCCAGACGGCATTACTGCAGCGATGCGGCCACGCAGCACGTACACATCCGAGGCCGCCCCCAACTTCGCGTTCTCACTGTCGAACACGCGCGCGTTCCTGATCACGGTCAGTCCGGGCATGGGCCGCATCAGGTGCGCCGCCATGTCCCGGAGCAGGATCGCTTCGGCGGCTTTCTGGTGTGCGTTGAGGGTCTTGATGATGCTGTCTTCGGTGCCTTCCTCGACGGCGGCGAAGATACCCGGATTGACAACCGCGAACAGTCGCGGCCGCACGTCGGTGGTAGCCCACAGGAATGACGGCGTCAGCCCCTGGCCGACCTGCGCGATCAACTGCACACGCTCGGTCTTGCCGTTGTGCGTGACCTCGACTTCGTCGAGCTTGTGCTGGGTCAGCGTTCCACCAGGCAGCAGCGGCAGCTTTCCGTCCGGGCGCATCGCGACGGCCGTGATCGCGACCGATGCAGCCTCGAAGGTTCCGTTGAGCGGCACGAACAGCGCCGTGCCGGAGACTGTTTGCTCGCCGTCTTCGGAAGTCGACTTCCATACCGCGTGATCGCCAGTGCGTGTGTAGTGCTCATCCACCACTGCGCCGAAGGTCGATGTTCCCTTGACCTTGTAGTCGCTGTAGGTGCCGTCCGGCGCGAGCCGGTATTCCTCGTCCATTTCCGGTCCGCGCCCGTTGTCCTTGTAGATGAAGTGCACGCGCGTCATCCCGTCGTCGCCGTGTTCGACGACCTGCTCGCCGACATGCTTGCCGTTGCCGAGCATCAGCACATAGCGCGTCTTGTCCGACGCCTGTGCCCCCAGCGCCAGCACGAGCCCGCATGCCAGCATCAACGATGTCCTCGAACGCATTGCGCACTCCCCTTCTTGTGATGCCGGATTCTAGTCCCTCTGCCCCGGGGCGTTGTAGTCTGCGTGAACCCGCGACCAGCGCAGACGCCGTCCCCTTGCATGCGCGCCAAAGCCACATCCCGCAAAGTCGTGTATGCAGCGCTGGCCGGCAACCTGGCGATTGCCGCGATCAAGTTCGTGGCGGCCTGGATTACCGGCAGCTCGGCGATGCTCAGCGAGGCGGTGCATTCGCTGGTGGATACCATCAACGAGTTGCTGCTGTTGTACGGGATGTACCGCGCCGGGAAACGGCCCGACCGCAACCATCCCTTCGGCCACGGCCGCGAGCTGTATTTCTGGAGCTTCATCGTCGCGCTGCTGGTGTTCGCGGTCGGTGCGGGGGTGTCACTGTACGAAGGCATCGCGCACCTGCTGGCGCCGCACCCGATCGAACACGTGCTCGTGAACTATTTCGTCATCGGCCTGTCGTTCGTGTTCGAGGCGGCGTCGTGGAGGGTCGCGATGAAGGAATTCCGCGCGGTGAAGGGCGATCTCTCCTATTTCGAGGCGTTCCGGCGCAGCAAGGACCCAACGACGTTCACTGTCCTGTTCGAGGACAGTGCGGCGCTGGTCGGCCTGGTGATCGCGTTTGCAGGCATCCTTGGCACCCACTTGCTTGGCATGCCGCAGCTCGACGGCATTGCATCGATCAGCATCGCGGTCGTTCTGGCGGTGTCCTCGATGTTCCTGGCGCGCGAAACCAAAGCCCTGCTGATCGGCGAGTCTGCACTGCCGCAGGTGCGCGATTCGGTGCTGGAAATCGCCACTGCCGATCCGGCGATCCGCACGGCCAACGGCGTGCTGACCGTGCAGATGGGCCCGGAGCAGGTGGTGGCCGCGCTCAGCGCGGAGTTCGAGGACCGCTTGACCACGCCGGAGATCGAAGCCTGCGTGAACCGCGTCGAGGCCGCGATCAAGGCGCGCCACCCGGAAATCACCACGCTGTTCGTGAAGCCGCAGACCCCTGAAACCTGGAAGGCACGGCGCGATGCGCTGCAGAACGACGACTGAGAACGGGCCAGGCTGCCCTACCGGATCGGACCAGCCGCGATGAAATCCGACCGAACCGCCAAGGGCGGTCGACACTCGCAACGGCACCCGTCGGACATCGTATCCTAGGGGCTGCGCGTCACCAACGGTGCGACCCCCGTCGCTTGCCCTCATCCGGTTTGATCGATCGACGGATTCGCCATGACCAGCCCCGACGACATTCTCAAACGCCTGGAAACCCTCAACGCGATCGGCGTCGCGCTGTCATCCGAAAGCGACCTCGGCAGCCTGTTCGAACGCATCCTGGATGCCGCGCGGGGATTTGCGAATGCCGACGGCGGAACCCTGTATCGCGTCGCCAACGAGCGCCTGGTCTTCGAAGTCCTGCGCAACGACACGCTGGGCCTGCGCATGGGCGGCAGGAGCGGCGAGCCGATCGACTTCGCCCCATTGCCCCTGTACCAGGCCGATGGCGCAGCGAACGACACCTTGGTCGTCGCGCACGCCGCGCTGACCGGCAGCACGGTCAACATCCCGGACGCCTACGCGGCGCAGGGATTCGATTTTTCAGGCACACGCGCGTTCGACGCAAGGACCGGCTACCGCTCGCAATCCTTCCTGACCGTGCCGATGAAGGACCACAGCGGCGCAGTGATCGGCGTGCTGCAGTTGATCAATGCGAAAGGACCCGATGGAACCGTCCGCGCATTTTCGGATTCCGACCAGCAACTGGTCGAGTCGCTCGCTTCGCAGGCGGCGATCGCAATGAACAATCGCCAGCTGATCGAGCAGCTCGAAAAACTGTTCGAGGCGTTGATCAGCCTGATCAACACCGCGATCGACGAAAAATCGCCGTACACCGCAGGGCATTGCTCGCGCGTGCCGGTGCTCACGATGCTGCTGGCGGAAGCGGCGGCACGCCACGCGACGGGGCCGCTCGCCGATTTCCGCATGAGCGACACCGATCGCTACGAGCTCAAGATCGCGGGGTTGCTGCACGACTGCGGCAAGATCACCACGCCGGTGCACGTGGTCGACAAGGCAACCAAGCTCGAGACCCTGTTCGATCGCATCGCGTTGGTGGATACACGTTTCGAGGTCCTGTTCCGCGACGCACAGATCGCGCTGCTGAAGGGCGAGCTGTCCGACGAGGAGCATGCGCAGCGCGTGCGCGAATTGCTCGAGGATCGCGAGCGCGTGCGCGTTTCCAATGTCGGCGGCGAGTTCATGAACGATACCGCGGTCAAGGCGATCATCGATCTGGGCGGCCGAACCTGGTGCACCCACGACGGCGTGGAACGCACGTTGCTCGATGCCGAAGAGATCGAAAATCTCACGATCCGTCGCGGCACCCTGACCAGTGCCGAACGCGAGATCATCAACCGCCATATCAACGTGACCATCGACATGCTCGAAGCGCTGCCATGGCCTGCGCACCTGCTGCGCGTTCCCGAATACGCCGGCGGCCACCACGAACGCATGGACGGCAAGGGCTACCCGCGCGGCCTCACGCGCGACCAGATGAGCGTGCCCGCGCGGGTGATGGGCATTGCCGACATCTTCGAGGCGCTGACCGCGCGCGACCGCCCGTACAAGCCTGCGAAGACCCTGTCCGAATCGCTCACCATTCTCGGTCGCATGAAGCTCGAAGGGCACGTCGACCCGGACCTTTTCGACATCTTCGTGCGAGAGCGCGTCTACCTCGACTACGCAAAACGCTTCCTTGACACCGACAAGATCGACCGCATCGATTGGGCGAAATTGCCCGGCATCAGCCCGGAACTCGCAGCGTGGATGATCCGCACCGAGCCCGCGACCAGCTGAGTGCCAGGTTGTGCGAGCACCTGTCCGTGAGATGCGATGCCTGCATGGGTCGAACCTGATGCGAACCCCGGGCCTGTGCCTATACTGCAGCCATGGACCCGGGGGTTGGCACTGCTGACCGTGGAGCGCGCGAATACTTGCACTTCGCGTTGCAACTCGTGCTGTGCACGTTACTGCTGAGCCTGGTCTCGTTTCTTTCCGCCAGCGCCCAACCCAACCAGGGTTACGTGCCGATCTGGCCTTCCGGAGGGATCGGACTGGCCCTTGTCTGGCGGCATGGCGCGCGCTACTGGCCGGCGATCCTGGCATCGAGCA
Organism: Lysobacterales bacterium; assembly: GCA_038234715.1. Lineage (GTDB taxonomy): Bacteria > Pseudomonadota > Gammaproteobacteria > Xanthomonadales > Xanthomonadaceae > SZAS-103. The sequence continues at coordinate 25,792 of JBBQTD010000029.1, forward strand.
CCGCACTGAGCATGAGCGTGGGGACGCCGTTCCTGATCGCACTCGGCGTCGGCTGGCTGCAGGTCCTGGTCGTGATGGTGGCCTTGCGCCTGCTGCATCGCTGGCATGTCCACGTGTTTGTGGCGGATATGCGCCAGATGTGCTTTTTCCTGCTCGCCCTGGCCATCGCAACGTCGCTCGCAGCGCCGATCTACGCGATACGCATGGCCGTGGTGTTCCACTATTCGGTGTCCCAGGCTACCGAGTTCGGCGCGGATTACTTCCTGTCTGCGCTGCTGAGCCTGCTGATTTTCGCGCCACTGCTCGTCTCCTGGTCTGCACGCACCTTCGACACGCATGCGAAGCGCTGGCTGTTCGCCATCGGCATGGCCGGCATTGCCTATGGCGGCTGGTGGGTCCTGCTGGTCGATCCGCAATTGCAGGACAGGCTGCTGTTCCTGTTGATGCCATTCGTCGTCCTGTGCGCCCTCGCTGCGCAGGTCGGTGGCGCCAGTGCTGCAGCTGCGCTGCTGGTGATGGTCATGACTGCAATGGCGATGCGCACACCGGTGCCCGTCACCGACAGCATCCTGCGCACGCTGTGCGCGTTGATTGCCGTACTGACGGGTTATCTGGTTGCCGCAGCCTTCAGGGAACGCGAGCACGTGGCGGCAGAAATGGATTCGCGGGCCAGGCACGACGCACTCACCGGCCTCATGAACCGCTACGAATTCGAGAATCGCCTTGCAGCGGCGTTGCGCGACACGTCACGTCCCTGCGCCTTGCTGTACCTGGATCTCGACCAGTTCAAGCTGGTCAATGACACCTGCGGCCACCTCGCCGGCGACCACATGCTGCGTCGGCTTGCCACGACGATCGGCAAAGCGTTGCCTGCCGATGCAGTGCTGGCCAGGCTTGGTGGCGACGAATTCGGTTGCCTGCTGCACGGTGCAACCCCGGAGGACGTCCGCTCCGTCGCCATGCGACTTCACGCAGCCATCAATTCCTTCGAATTCATGGTCGGCGCATTGCGCTTCACCGTCGGCGTCAGCATCGGCACCACGTTCCTGTCGACCCTCGAGGATCAATCGCCCGACGACGTGCTCGCGCGCGCCGACATCGCCTGCTACGCGGCCAAGGAGCACGGCCGCAACCGCACCCACGAGTACAACCCATCCGACCTGGGCATGCAGGATCGGCATTCGGAGATCCAGCGGATCTCGCAGCTGCAAACTGATTTGTCGAACGGCGTGTTCGAACTCCACGCGCAACGCATCGTCAACCTGCGCGAGCCTGCCGACGGGATGCAGTTCTACGAAATCCTGCTGCGCCATGCGCACGGCGAACAGGTCGAGACGATCGAGTCGGTGATCGGTATGGCGCAGCGTTATGGCCTGCTTGCCCAGATCGATCGCTGGGTGCTTGAGCAGACCGCTGCGTACCTCGAAGGCAAATCCGAAACGGACGTGCGGCTCGCCGTCAACGTTGGCGCGACCACGCTGGAAAGCGAGGGATTCGAACGCTTCGTGCTTGCGCTGCCAGCCCGGTATGCGTTTGATGCGCGCCGCATGGTCCTGGAAATCACCGAGGCCGTCGCCGTGCAGAACCTCACGCGCGCGGTCGAGACCCTGCGGCGATTCCGCGAGCACGGTTTCGAGATATCACTCGACGATTTCGGAACCGGCGTCGCAAGTTTCGGCTACCTGAGCGACCTGCCCGTCGGCATGGTCAAGATCGATGGCCGTTTCGTGCGCGACCTCGGCAAGGATCCCAGCGCCGAAGTCGTCATCGAATCACTCGTCCGCGTGGCATCCCTGCGCGGCATCACCTGCGTCGCCGAATGGGTTGAGGATCTTGCAGTGCTGCCCTGGTTGCACAAACTGGGGGTGACCTACGCGCAGGGCTACGCGATCCACATGCCCGAGCCACTGCTGGCGCTGGCGATCCGGCGCGACGACGTCCTCGTTCCGGCTCGATAGGGCCGCCGCGGCGCTGGCAGGTGGGCAGCGCCTACGGCGACGACACCACATGCTTGCACTTCAGGCCTTGGCCGTGCGCTCGATCCAATCCGCAAACGACTTCATGATTTTCTCGAAAAACTTGCCGGTTCCCTCGTTGGTGAGGTTGCCATCCGCATCGAACAGCTTGTCGGCGCCGCCGATGTAGGCCTCCGGCTGCTGCATCGCAGGCATGTCGAGGAACACCAGCGACTGGCGCAGGTGATGGTTTGAGCCGAAGCCGCCCGCCGCGCCAGGCGACGCACTCACGACTGCGCATGGTTTGCCAGACCACACGCTTTGTCCATACGGACGCGAGCCGACATCGATCGCGTTCTTCAGCACGCCAGGCACCGAGCGGTTGTACTCGGGCGTCACGAACAACATCGCATCGGCAGGCCGCACCGCGTCGCGGAATGCCACCGTCGCGGCATCCGGCGCGCCGTCATCGTCGGCGTTGTACAGGGGCAGATTGCTGATCTCGACGATGCCCAGTTGCAGAGAGCCTGGGGCGCGCGCGATCAGCGCATGGGCTACCTTCCGGTTCACCGAATCCTTGCGCAGGCTGCCGACGATAACCGCAACGTTTCTGGTCATGGAATTGCTCCTTGTGGAAACGCCATGATGCCGTGATCGGGTGGGCACCGCGAGATGCATTGCAACACCCAAGCCGGTCACACGCAGTCGTGGCGGTTTGTGCAAGTATGCCCAATGGACCGCACCTCACGGACGATCCCGGCGATGCTCTACCGGCTGCGCACTGAATTCCAGCTTTCGGTCATCGTCCTGTTCGCGCTGGCCGCGACATTCGGCGTGTTGCCACTCGGCGCCTATCGGTTGCTCACCGGCGGCGTATTCGCTGGCCTCGCGGACCTCGGCATGGTTGCGTTCGCCTGCGGTGCAGCGGCGTATGCGTGGCGGACTGGCGACACCAGGCGCACCGGGCTGGCGCTGGTGATCGTCAACATGCTGGCCGGGATCGCGATGGCCCACCGCATAGGACCGCCTGCGCTGTTCGCGATGGACACCTTGCTGGTGGCCAGCTTCCTGCTGATCGATCGCTGGAAGGCTGCCGTCATCGCGGCGCTGACGCTGATCGTCCTGGTCGTGGACGGTGCCGCGTTTGCGTCGCAGGCGCAAATGCTCGCCTTCGTCGTGAACGCGTCGATGATCAGCGTCTTCGCCTTCATCTTTGCGTCCAGCGCCGAAGCACAACGACGGCAGCTGCGCACCCTGGCGACGCTCGATTTCCTGACCGGCCTGCACAACCGCAGGGCGATGGAGCAGGAATTGCGGATCGCCGTGGAGACGCACAAACGCAGCGGAGTCGGGTTCGGCCTGGTCATGCTGGACCTCGACCACTTCAAGCGTGTCAACGATGAGCATGGCCACGAGTCCGGCGACCGGATCCTGGCCACTTTCGCCGAGCTGCTGCGCAATTCCTCGCGCAAGGTCGATCGCGCGTTCCGCTACGGGGGCGAGGAGTTCGTGATGTTGTTTCCCGGCGTCGACCTTGCAGGGCTACGAACCGTCACCACCAATCTGCACGCACGGATCGCGGCCAACCTGCACGGCCCGGGCGGCCCGGTGACGACCTCACTTGGCGCTGCGTTGCTGATGCCCGGCGAGGACGAACACACGTGGCTCGCGCGCGTCGACGCGGCCTTGTACCAGGCAAAGGCAAATGGCCGCGATCGGGTCGTCATCGACGAAGGCCGCGCCTGCGAAGCGCCTGCCTGCACGGAATCGTGAGGAGTGCTGAAAGGACAGCCTGCCGTCACGAGCTGCACGACAACATCGAACATCTCGCGCGATCGCGCGCCCAATCTGGCCTGCGTTGCGCGAAGCGTTCGCAACCGGGTTGCTCGTCGTACGGATGGCGCATCACGCTGAGCAGTTCGGCAATGCCGGCCTCGTCGCCCTGCTCGGCGCGATCGATGGCCTGCTGGGCGAGGTAATTGCGCAGCACGTATTTCGGATTCGCCGCGTGCATGCGCGCGCGCCTCTCGACGGGTGCCAAACCGTCCACCGCGACACGCCGTGCATGGCGCGCCAGCCATGCTTCGAAGTCGGGGAGCATCCGCTGCAGTTTTGCTTCGTCGTAGAACGCTTCGCGTAGCGGCGCCAGCGCGGGCGCCGGGACATCGACATCGGCAAGCAGGCGGAAGAACAGCGTCATGTCGGCCTCCGCCGCATGCAATAGCCCATGCAATTCGCGCATCAGCGCGACATCCTCATCGGCGCATGCACGCAGGCCCAGTTTGGCCGCGGTGTGCTCGCGATCCGCCGTCGCGTACGCGCTTGCATACCGCTGCAGGCCTGCATGCAACGCGTCGTGGTCCACAAACGCTGGTGCAAGCGCACTGGCAAGCCGGGTCAGGTTCCAGTAGGCGACCTGCGGCTGCTGGCCGAACCGGTAGCGACGGCCTTGCGCGTCGGTCGTGTTCGGCGTCCAGTCCGGATCGAAATCGTCAATCCAACCGTAAGGCCCGTAGTCGATCGTCAGGCCGAGGATCGACATGTTGTCGGTGTTCATCACGCCATGCACGAAGCCCACGCGCATCCAGTGCGCGACCATCCGCGCCGTGCGCTCGCACACCTCGCCGAACCATTGCGCGCGCACCGCCTGCCCCTGTTCTTTCCTGGTAGCGCCGCCAGCATCGCGCTCGCACAGTTCCGGGAAATCGCGGCCAATCGTGAAGTCGACCAGGCGGCCCAGCAACGCAACATCGGCACGCGAAGCCGGCAGCTCGAAATTCCCGAAGCGGATGAACGACGGCGCGACACGGCACACGATCGCACCGGGTTCCTCGCGCGGATGGCCGTCGTAGAACATGTCGCGCACGACCTTCTCACCGGTGGCAACCAGGCTCAACGCCCGCGTGGTGGGTACGCCCAGGTGATGCATCGCTTCGCTGCACAGGAATTCTCGGATCGACGATCGCAGCACCGCGCGGCCATCGGCGCTGCGCGAATACGGCGTTGGTCCCGCACCCTTGAGCTGCAGTTCCCAGCGTTCCCCGATCGCGTTGACGGATTCGCCAAGGGTGATCGCGCGACCGTCGCCAAGTTGCCCGGCCCAATGTCCGAATTGGTGGCCGCCGTAGTTCGCGGCGTAGGGTTGCATGCCGTCGAGCTGCGTATTGCCGCCGAATACCTGTGCGAATTCCGCTGATGCGACGTCGTCCGCATCGAGTCCGAGCAATGCCACGACTTCGGCTGAGGACGCGACCACGCGTGGAGCGGTCACTGGCGTTGGATCGACGCGCGAATACAGCCCGCCGTGCACTTGCCGCAAACGCGGTCCGGCTTCGGGATCGCCGGGCAGGTCGCGCACGAAGGCATTGTCGAAGCGCAGCTGGTGCATGGGTGACCTCGGAATCCTCACAGCGTACGCGACACCGCAGCAGCTCCGCATTGTCGACGGTCTAGAAGGCAGCTGAACGTACGCACATCAACGATGCTTTCGGCTGGCTTCGTCGGTTTCATTTTCCATCGCTCGCGTCGTACGATGCACGCAAAGCGCGTTCGGATCAGCCTGAGAGGGTTGGCAAGATGAACGACAAGCGGCTCAACGCCGGCAAACAGCCCGGTTCAGTGATGAAGCGCCAGCTCAACGACGACCAGTTGCTGACCTTGGCCGAACTCGAAGGCTTCGGCTGGGAACTCAAGTTCATCCGCCGGCCGATGTTCCAGGAACCGGTTGCCGTCGTATTCGATTCCGACCGCAAGCGCTTCGCCGTGCTGGAACCAGACGGCACCCTCAACGAGAACCCCGGCTTCGATATCAGACACTAGGCTTTCGAAATCTTGAAGATCGCCCCTCTCTTCGGGAAAGCGACTGTCTTGAAGCCCCTCTCCCGGCGGGAGAGGGGTTGGGGTGAGGGGAATTCACTGCGCGGACTTCGATCGCCCTCACCCTAACCCTCTCCCGAAGGGAGAGGGTACTGATCAGCCCTCCGGAACGAGAATAAAACTGATCAACTCATCAATGCCATCAAGGACTTCTGCGGTGCATGGATGCACCGCCGCGAACAACGACGCAAGTCGTTGATTTGCGAGCTCAGAGTCCGGACATGTGCCGGATTCGGTGCGTCTGAACAAGTCCGGTACGGACTTGTTCAGACCATCCCTAAGCGGCAGGCTTTCGCCCCGAAATTACCGGCACATGCCACACCACGTAGCTCGGTGGTGTTTCGATCGCCGCGATCATCGCGTCGAAGTCCGCGGTCACTTCCGCGATCGGGCGCTCGGTCACGCCCGCAAGCGGCTCGGCATAACCGTCGCGCCACGCGCGCATGATCCCGCCGAACGTGGCGCGCGCAACGCGCAGCGTGTCGACGGTGATGAAGTCCATCGCGATGTCCGTATAGCCTGCCTTGTCCAGCAGTGGCGGCGTGTGCCGGCCGATGCGTCCGTCGCAGCCGATCCCGCTCAGGAACGCGACCGCATTCTGGTTCCAGAAACGGTCGGGATCGCGCGCGCCAACCGGCATGTGCAGCATCCCGTAGTCCTCCGACAGCAGGTGCAACCAGCTTCCGGGCTTGAGGACGCGCGTCATTTCCGCGAGCACCAGCGCAAAGTCCGGCACCGCCTGCGACATGTGCCGGCACACCACGAGATCGAAGCTTGCGTCGGCATGTGCGAGCGCGAAGGCATCGCCTTGCTCGTAGCGGATGCGTCCCGCGAAGGCCACGCTGTCGCGGCGCGCGATCGCAAGGTTGCCCTCCAGGATATCGACGCCGGTCAGTGTCGCGCGTGGATAGCGTGGTGCCAGGCGGCGGGTGATCTCGCCGGTGCCGCAACCAAGGTCGAGGATGCGCGCTGGATCCGGCAGGTCGTAGCGATCGAACAGGCGTTGCTCCTGCGGCCAGATCGCATCGGCCTGGTGCGCAAGGTTGCGCGCCATCGATGCGTCGCCCATCTGCTCGGCCTGCGGGTTGCGATCGCGCTCGCTCGCGCTGTCGTTGTTCATGCGGTGATCGTCCTGTCGGTGTCCGGCTGGCCCTCTGCGGCTGGATTGCCATCGCGACCTGTCTGCGCATGCTCGGCCAGCCAGTCCGTAGCAGTGGATTCGAACCACGCGTAGGGGCCGTCCGCATAGCGTGGATGCGCGAATGCACGCTCGCCCTTGCGCTGCAGTCCGGCCTTCATCAGCACGCGCTGCGACACGGTGTTGGGAAAGTCGGTGATCGCGTTGATCTGCGGCAGACGCAGTTGCTCGAAGCCGTAGCGCAGCACGCCCACGGTCATCTCGGTAGCATAGCCGCGCCCCCAGTAGCGCGGAAACAGCGTGTATCCAACCTGGATCAGCGACTCGCCCTGGATGTGGTTGATCAGGTGCATGCCGACGCACGCGCCGGTCGCCTTTTCCAGGGTCGCCCACACGCCCAGGCCCGGATGCTCGTCGTAGTAGTCAAGGACGCGCGTCCTGAGCATCTCCTCGGTTTCAGCGCGCGTCTTCACGCCGCCAACGTAGCGCATCACCTCCGGATCGCTGGTGAGCGCGCAATGTAGGTCCAGGTCGTCGAGGGTGAAGCGGCGCAGCATCAGGCGTTGCGTGGAAGGCAACTGCAGTTGGTCATTCATGGGGACTGGATGGGCGCATCGCGTGAGGGAGATGCACCACTGTAACGGCGTTTGGGGCATTCATCACCTGCCAGCAGGCTGCGGCGCGCGGGTGGCAACGCACGTGGTCGGCACGGTGCCGACCGGTGCATCCATCCGCGTCGCAAGATGGCGAGCCGCGTCGTGCGTTGGCCAATCGGTACCACCATCGATCCACCGGACGCGATCCTTGCATCTGGCGGCACTCGGAGCATGATCGGGGACAGGAGTCGCACGGTGTGCTCGGCCGCCGACCAATGGACTTGAAATGCACCTTCGAGGTGCCGCGATGACGACTGCATCCTGTTTCGATTTCGCCACGTCCGATGCTGCTTCATCCGGCGTGTACCTGGTGGCCCACGACGACCTCGCACCCATCGATGCCGCGGCCAGCGACGCGGGCTGGCTGGTGCGACGCATGGAACTGCGCGGCTGCCCCGACAAGGCCACCTTGCTGCACCGTATCGCAAGTGCGCTGGACATCCCCGATGCATGGCGCAACAACTGGGATGCCCTCGCCTTTTGCCTGCGCGATTTCAGCTGGCTCCCTGCGCGCGGCTACGTGTTCCTGTTCGACCACGCCGACGACATGCGCGACGCCGCCACGGCCGACTTCAACCACCTGCTCGACGTGTTCGATGAAGCCGGGTTCGCGTGGGCCGAGCGCGGCGTACCGTTCTGGGCATTCTTTGCGGTTGCGGAGTCCGCGTTCGACGAAATGGGCGATTGACCGCATTGGCAACGCATCGCGGCGCGGCGCGGCGACTTGCTTCTATCGCCTTGCTACCATCGCCACCAAGCCCACGATGCCAGCCCCCATGACTACTGAAGAACAAACGCAGGCAAGCGAAGGCGATTCGGTGCAACGCTCCGGATTCGAGTTTGTCGCCATCTGGCAAGCGCTCAAGCCAGAGGATGCGAGCGCAATTCGCGCGTTCTGGGTGCGCGAAGGCGCGCTCGACAACCATCAGGCGATCGACAAGCGGCTCGCGCAGGTCGTGATGTGCGCGCGCACGTCCGCTGGCGACGTCGCCGGCGTCAGTACCGCAGTCGCATTGCTGCAGCCGCGCTTCGGCCAGCCGATGTACTACTACCGCGCGTTCGTCGGCAAGGCCTGGCGCACCACCGCGCTGGTGCGCGACCTGATGAACCGATCCAACGCCCTGCTCGAAGCGTATGCGCGCGAACGCGGCTTTCCTTGCATCGGCGTGCTGCTGGAACTTGAAAACGCCGGCTTCTACCGCGCGCTGCGCAAGCCGGTGTGGTGGAACCCGCGGTTCTATTACGTCGGGATGAGCGAGCGTGGGCTCGAAGTGCGTGCGTTCTACTTCGATGGCGCACGGCTCAAAAGCGCCGACGAGGTCAAGAGCCTGCATCTTCCAACGCACGTCTGAGCCCGATGCGCGACGTCAAGCGGCCGCCCCTGCCGCTGGATCGGCGAGCGAGGCCAGTTCGGACTTTTCGACAAACACCAGCGCATCGGAATTCACGCAGAAGCGTAAGCGCGTCGGCGCTGGTCCGTCGGGAAACACATGGCCCAGGTGCGCGTCGCAACGCGCGCACAGGATCTCGGTGCGGCTCATGCCGTAGCTGCGGTCTTCGTGGTTGACCACGTTCGCATCGGCGATCGGACGGAAAAAGCTTGGCCAACCCGTGCCAGATTGGAACTTCGAATCCGACTGGAACAACGGCAGCCCGCAGCAGATGCACGCGTACACGCCGTCCTGGTGGTTGTCGAGCAAGGTGCCGCAGAACGGCGCCTCGGTGCCCTTCCCGCGCGCGATGCGGTATTGCTCGGGCGTTAGCTGCGCCTGCCATTGCGCATCGGTCTTGACCACGCGCGCCGATTCCACCGGACCGACCAGTTGCCCCTGCCGATTGAAGACCTTGACCTGCATGCGTCGCTCCCTCCAATTGTCCTGCCGCGGAGAATGCTATGCGTGGCGTTAGGTGGCGATGACGGAAGCGCTGAGTCCACGCCAGGCCGCAAGCAGTCGTTGCGTGAGTGGCCCACGGCGCAGTTCGCCTCCCGACCAGACACCTTGGTTCGCCTGCATCGCCACCTTGCCCCGGCGCATCCAAACCTTGTTCCCCGGTTTCGCAACCTGTTTGCGCAGGCTCCCCATGTTGTTCCGATGCAGATCAAACCGGTTCCGGCAGATTGCTGCCTTGTTCCGTGTCATTTCATTCTTGCGCTGCCCGACTTCAACCTTGTTCCGCGACAGCACACGATTGTTTCTCTGGGGGACAACATTGTTCCGCTGCAGCTGGATCAGGGCTTCGTGAAACCGTCCGCATGTTTCCATGGACAGGCTTGCTCCTGGCAAATGCCGGTGTGAGGGCGCGCATTTGCGCTATCTGGCTTGCAAATTCTCAACCCAGTCTTGCAAAGACTCTATCCAGTCTTGCAAAAACAGTACGCATATTTTCGCCGGAATGGTCCAGGTTTGCCGTGCCGAACCAACGTGCGCAACACTTGGGTCAAGGCACGCAAACCTTGGGTCATGCCGCTCAAGTTCAGGACCAAGGCGGGGCGTATGTGCATGCATCCGCGCAAAGTCAGGGTACGGTCTTGCAAAAACTGATCCAAGGCGCGGGAAGAGTGGCAACGGTCTTGCAAGACCTTGGTTCCCGGCGCACTACTCGATGCAAGTTACGCAAAAAGTGAACCATAGCTGCGCAAGGGTGTACCAATGCCTTGCGCAATCGATCGCAAGAGCGCGGAGATCGATACCTGTTTTTGCGCGGATGGGTACTGTTTTTGCGAGCCTTGCAACGTCCTCCTGCTTTCCGAATGCAAGGACGCGCGATCTGGCCCAACGCTTGCGGCGGCTGTGGCAAGGAACTTGACAGTCCAACCCTGCCGCGCGCGCGATGGCACCAGCCTTGCCGGCGATGCCATCGAATGCGCAAGCTCCGTCGCGATTGCCGTGCTGCCCATGGCCAGTGCCGCGCTGCCTGCACCATGCCGGTGCGCCGAAGGGTTGCATTGCCCGGGGGGCGAATCAAGGTGGCGGCGACTGTGGACATGGCCGATCCGGGACTGCACCACGTCGACCGATCTGCAGCACGGATTCGGTTTCGGAAGGCAACGTGTGCAACCGGTGAACCAGCAAAGCGACATCTTCAAGCCCAGGCAGATGCTTCGTGTGCTTTCGATCCGGCCCGTTTTTCCGCGTCCCAGAGTCCAGGTTGTCGTTGGTCCGCTGGAATGAGAGGATGATTTAATCGTCTGGCAGCCGTCTGCAAAGACTGCGAGATTAGGCTGGTGAAATAGACTGCGCGATCAGCGGAACTCGTTGATCGGTGTGGAAAATCTCCTGCTGCCCATGACGAAATACCGCGCTACGCTGCGGGATTACGTTTCACTTTGAAACCGAATAGGCGTTAGCGCTCAATGACCACAGTCCTTCGCGTCAGCGGCAGAACCAAGGCAGTGCAGGATTTCCTGGCCACTACGCACTGGAAGCCTTGTGCCACTTATTTTCGTGGTGAGCTTGTCAGGCCAACCTCGACCCGCAAGTCCAAGGTTAGTGGCTTCAATCTCAGTGTGTCCAAAGCCAGCCGACTTTCTCTCGCAGCCCAGATACGCTCAGCACAACGCTTCGTGGCAGGCGAACGTCAAGAACTGCGGAGGCTTTCCAAGTTTGGGCTCCTCGGCACGCTAGATTTTGGTGTTGCGTCGCATACTGATGCGGCAGCAACCTTTTACAGCTT
>JBBQTD010000030.1:0-37023 GCA_038234715.1 Lysobacterales bacterium
ACACGGGCGCTTCAGTAACCGGAAGCTCCTGATCCTGCACTCCGCCTGTTCGCTGGAGAACTCGGATTGCGATGGGGAGTCCGACCTGCGTTCCCGTGCCATTGAATCGTGCAAATGTACCCACACGACTTCACGAAGGCCCCAGTTAATAGCCCTGATGAATCCGGGAAGAATCGCCGCGCAATCTCTTTTTCCTCCTCATAGACGAGAACGGAAAATCGGTTGCAGGTCAGCGCGACCTCACCCGTTCAATTTCTCTTGCACCCAACGGGCAACGCGAGACCGCTGCCCCGGGGACGGCAGGACGGAATCTAGCGGCTCCTGCTTTCGCGACCGTTGCCGTCCGGGCGGCCCGCCAATCCATCCAGCCCCTGGTACAGGTCGTCGCCCAGCTGCGCATAGCCGCCGGCGGAAAAATGCACGCCGTCGCCGCGACCCAGGCCCTGGCGGATCCAGCGCTTCATCGAGCACGTTCCGCCCATCGCCTGCTGCCAATCCCAGAACAAGGTCTTGCGGTTTCTGGCCACGTCCTTCTGGATGCGTTGCACGGCATTCAACGCGGGCGATCGCACGCCGCAGCTGCCGCCTTGCGAGGTCAGCGATTCGGGAGCTCCCAGGATAAGGATTGCCGCGTGCGGAAAGCGGTGTCGCAACTGGTCGATGGCCGATTCCAGGTCATCCCTGACCAGGTTCTCGTCGAGCGTCTTGCTGAATCCCTCGTTGGTCCCATAGGCGATCGCGATCAGATCGGGCTGGCCCGGTTCCAGGTCCTGCATCCAGTCGCTGCGCCAACGGCTCCAGTGCGACTGCTCCGATCCGTTGATGCCCACCGCGGACACGATCGCACCGGCCCGCGGGCCGCTCAGCCACCAGCCCCCGATCGCGGTGTCGCGGCTGTTGCGGGCGAGGACGGTCACCGGCAGCCGCGCGCTGAAGCTTGCGCTGTGCCAGCGGCCATCAGCGACCGGGCTGCGCAACAGTTGCTGTTGTCCGTCGGCGTCGCTGACCGCGAGCGGCGCATCGTGCGCGCCCTGGCGGATGATCGCGGTGATCGTCTCTTGCGGATTGCCCTGTCTGGGCTTGATGGTCAGCGTCGCGTCGTTGCTCGCGACCTGGGCGATGAGTCCACCGAACGGATAGTCGGCCGGTCCCGACTTGCGGCTGTTGATCAGTTCCCAGCCGTTGACGTCGTAAAGCACGCGCGCAAGGCGTTGGCCCGGCACGCGCATCGGCATCGCCCAACCGTCGCCACCATCGCCCAGCCGCGCCTGCAGGCGCATCCGCAATTGATCAGTGAGGTAGTCGCCGCCCGTGTGCGAGTCGCCAATCTGCACGTAGCGGAAGCCATTGCCGGGTTCGTGGATTTTTGCGGCAACGGATCCTGCATTGGGATCGCCGAAATCTGCGACATGCCCGGACAGCACGGCGTCCGCCGTTCCGTTGCGCGCGTCGGAGGGACGGGCACTGGAAGGCTCGAGGTTGTCCTGGCCTGGGTCGGCGGGCGCGCGGTGTGCGGCGGTCGCGGCGGTGGCAGGTGCTCCGAAGTTCACCTGCGCATCGCCCGCGGGATCGCGCATCTGGGACCTGCGCTGTGACTCGGAGACATAGTGGCTGACGACGCTGCAGGTCGAGCCCTCGATGCGCTGGCTGACGTACGCCGCGACACCGTTGCCGCCGACGCATTTGTACAGGATCCCGGCGTGCACCGGCGGCATGCAGCCGATCGCCAGGATTCCGGCCAGCGCGATCGCACAACCCCGAGCGACCGGGGAGAGACGTCCATGGCGCAGCGCGCTTTTCGGCGTCGTGCCCAATACCACTGTGCAGCGTTGGAAAGACGGAACTCTTGCAGTAGGCATCAAGGAACTTGAACCAGGGCGACGGCCATGGCCGGAGCGGCGTGGCAGGAGATCGGCGCGGCGAGAAGTCTACCGTGCCGCCTTTCCGATGGTTCTCCAGACAACCCGGAAACCGCTTCGGCGGTTGGGTGGAACGATGAACAATCCGGCGCATGCGACGGGAGTGAGCCGTGGCGCGGCCTCCATGGCTGCACACGGACTGGACAATTGGCCCGTTAGTAGTATAATTACTAACAGATTCGGGGAACGGGGAGCGTGTCGTGAAATCCAGCGGTTCGAACACGCAGATCATGCGGAAAACGCCGGTGCACCATGTGCAGCGCTGCGGTTCCAGCATGCTTTCGAGCCGTTCCGCATGGACTCGCTGCGGATCCGTCCAGATCTCCGCGCTGGCCAATGGAAGCGTGCCGGGTTTCACGGAAAAACGCCCGCAAGCTCTATGTATCCCCGGCGTTTCCGACTGGATTGCGAGCCGTTCCACCCGAAAATCCGTCGGATCCACATGGATCCCGGAAATTGCTGCATGTTTCTCCAGGTTTTCCGACGGAAGCTCATGGACATCCGACGGAAATCCTGGCGTGTTGCTGAACTCGCCAGGATTGTTGTATGGATTTTTGCGGGGGCTGTACAGCACGCGTGGAAACCTCATGAACGCGCGAGGAAATCTTGACAACACGCGAGGAAATCTCATCAACACGCGTGGAAATCCCATCAACACGCGTGGAAATCTTGTCAGCAAACGTGGAGATCCGACGGATTTCCATGACAATCCGTCGGACACGCTGGCGATCCGTACAGATTTCTTGCGATTCCAGCAGGAAATCGCCCCGTTCCGTCGCACCAAGAAGAAGATCCGGCGGGAAACCCTTGGACAGAACCGGGGAGTCTCAGGTATCCAGACCCCGGTCGATCGCGCCCAGGCGTGCTCGACGAAGCATCCGGACGGCTACCGCGAAGTCCCGTTCTGACGACAGGCCGGCTCGCGGGAACCCCGACCGTGCAGGTCATGGACCCGCGGCGCGCCTGATCCGCGTCGCACCACTTCGCATCCGAGCGCCAATCCCCGCATGAGCGGGATCGCTCCCCCCATATCGAAGCCAGGTCGACCGGTCCGCGCCTGCGTGTGCATGACCCTCGTTCCAGGTTCCGCGACGCCTTGCGCGTGCGTGGGCTGCGGCTTGCGTCGCGTCCTGCTGTCCAAAACGACTTTTCAATTCATCCGACGAACGGCTCGAAGGCGTTCGCAACAAACGAGGTTTGCCATGAACATTCTCAATGAAAACACCACCACCAATGCGACCCCCACGGTCGCTTCCGCCACGGTTGCTGCCACAGCCGTCACCAGCCCGACGCCGACTCCAAACGTCAAGGCGGCCAAGCTCGCGCTTGGTTTCATCGCCCGCAGTTCCGATGCGGTCCTGATCGCCTGGGCCGGCCGCATCGTCACCGGACTGACCGGCAACGCGCACTTCACTGCGATCACGCCTGTCCTGGCTTTGGTGGCAGCCGCGCGCGATGCCTTCGTCGCCGCAGTCGCCACCCTCGACCGCGGCAGCGCGGCGGTCGCCAAACGCGATGCGGCACGGGCACCGCTGGAGGTGGTCCTGCGCATGCTGGCCTTGAACCTGCAGCAGACGGCGCAGGGCGACCGGGTGATCCTGATCTCCACGGGTTACCCGCTGCAGAAAACCCGCCAACCCACCGGCATCCCCGCAGCACCGTTGAACCTGAGCCTCAAACAGGGCAAAACGGGCGAACTCATCGCCCGCTGCGGCGCCGTACCCAACGTGCTGTCGTACCAGTGGCGCAGCGCAACCAGCACGGCCCCACTGGTGTTCACCCAGGCCGATCCCACCGGCAAGGCCACCTGTACGATCGACGGCCTCACGCCCGGCACGCAATACACCGTGCAGACGCGGGTGATCGGCAGGAAGGGGACAAGCGACTGGAGTGCGGCGGCGACGTTGTTTGTGAACTAAGAAGATAGTTTGAACCAAGGAGGTAGCTGGAAACTTGAGCCGGGGTCTGCCGTGGAAGCGGTGGGCTCCGGCTTTTTCAATTGCACGCGCCTATAGTCGAGGGACGTACTGCATCGCGTCGCTCCGGCGTGTTTTTGCAAACGCTGGGAGAGATGACTTGTCGTCGCGAGTGCATCTACTAACGCTTCACGACTGCAGGTGCGACTACGCGCCAACGCGGTGACTAAGCTCGATTGACAAAACCCGTGACGCATCTGAACATCGAGCGCGCATTCCCCATTTCGGGGTCTAGAAGACGGCAGGCTAAGAAATGACCACGATTTGCAAGCTCGTCGTTTTGTCTTGTGCGCTACTCGTGGCAGCGTGCGCCTCGATCAGTTCCATGCGCAGCGAAGAAGAAATTACAGCGTCGCTATTAAATATCACGCCTATCGGTTCTACGTTCGCTGAGGTAGAAGCGGTCGCGAGAAAAAAAGGCTGGAAGGACTTGAAAATTAGTCCCAATCGCGGCTACTACGACGATAGTTCGCATCCGGAGCGAACGGTCGGGAAAGCTTCGATCACGGTGACCATTGGCGAGCATCCATGGCTTCCTCTGGGTACCGAGGGAGCCTACGCAGCATGGGGCTTTGACGAGAACGGCCGGCTGATCAAGATTTGGGTTCACAAAGTAATCGACTCCCTGTGAACGGAAAACCAAGTCAGTAGCCAGAGCCAACACGATGCGCCATGACGGTGGGCGCCAAACTAGTCAATCAAGCGTTGCGATCGTCCGCGCGAACGCAAGCAGGTCGTCCAGGTCGCGTTGCACGATCGCCTCGACGATCGCCAATTCGATGGCCTGGTACTGATGCACGGCGATGTTGCGGAATCCGATCATGCGCTGCAGGCGTTCGCTTGATTCGGGAGCGATCAGATGCGCGTCGGCGAGCAGTTTGAAGCTGTCGCGGCTGGATTGCGGGATGCCGAGCTTGCGATCGCGGATCAGCATGTTGGCCAGGTCGATTGCCTGTTCGCATCCGCGGAGAATATTGAGGATCGCCGCATCCTGGCGGGTGAAGTCGTTGCGGAAGTTGGCGCCCGCCGCGGCGAATTCCTCACGTGCGCGTTTGACGCTGCGCTCAATGGCGGCGATCTTGCCGAGGATCAGCGGACTGCTCACGCCAGCACGCGTCCGCTGGTGCGAATGTCTTCGCGCAGTGCGCGCGTGGCGTCGAGCAGGTCGGCGTAGTCGCCGAGCACGCGCGCCTCGAAATCGAGTGTGCGCATCGGGTCTCGCTGAAAGAGGGCGATGCCGCCGTTGACGACTTCGGAACGCAGGACGGTGTTGGCGGCGCGCAGATCCACGAGGTCGACGTCGCGGTCGAGCAGGACAGACAGTTCGCGTTGCGCTTCGAGTCGCCGCTGCGGTGCGAGTGGGGTGGGTTCCAGCACAGCCAGATCGAGGTCGGAATCTGCACTGGCCGTGCCGCGGGCGAAGCTGCCGAACACGTACAGCGCCTCGACGCCTGGCAACAGCCGCAACACCGCATCGCTTGCGGATCGCAGGAAAGGGTCGGCAGGGGCGGCAGCAGGGTTCATGTGCCGATGGTAAGCCAAATGCCGCTGCACGATGGAGCGAGTCGGTCTGCGAAAAGGATTGCGGGGGTGGGGGTCCTCCTGCCGCTGCCTCAACAAGGCACCGCCGAAGCGACACCGCCGACGATGTTCAGCGCAAGATTCACCAGCATCGTGGTGACCCGCGCGCGATTGAAGGCGATGTCGGAGAGGAACCCGAGCGCGATGCCGAGGTAGCCGAAATAGGCGAAGCCGACGTAGTCGCCAAACACGATCGTGTGCAGCCAATCCTGTTCGAACAGGTACAGGCAGGCGACGAGCGTCGCGGCGCCGACCAGGACGACGGTGGGCACGATGAGTTGCTGGTTGGCGCGCTTGCGCAGCAGCACAGTGAGCCCGAGCAGGGCGAAGACCAGTGCGTTGGCGCCGCTGAAGATGCGGAACTCGCGGATCAGCTTTGCGGTCGTGTCCATGTACTTCGCCTGGACGAGAGCGTCCAGCCGTTCGTTCAAGCGTGAGAGGATCGACCAACGGTCCTTGTAGCCACGCGTCGCGAAGTGCAGCAACTGCCGGCACGTGCAGTTCGGATCGAGCATCTTTGCAATCAACGCGTCGATCCTCTGCGGAATGCCTTGCGCGAACTTGTGCTTGATGTCGTCGATCTCGGCCGCATTGCGGCCGGAAAGGCGTTCGGCCAGTTTGCCGATACGGCTGTTGTCGAGGGTGTCGAGTTTTTCATCGACCTGGCGCTGGACCTCGATGCGCACGATCTCCCGGCCCATGGATTCGACGAAGGCCGGACTCACCCACGCGGCGACCCAGGCCGAGCCGAACAGGAGGATGCCGAACACGCTGATGGTGGCGACAAGGATGCGCATGCCCGCCTTTGTTCCACATCCGTCGGACAAATGCGAGCGGGCCGCAGGATGCGGGGGAAGAAACGCATCCATCGCGGCGTCAGGCGCCGGCATGGCGCAGCCCGTCGCTTCGGCTAGAATCGGCATGGCCAACCATCGGCTTCCGCGAGCGCCTTGCAGGAAAGGGGTCCATTTCCGAATGCGCGCAGGCCATCGTCATCCTCTGGGAGATTCCAATGCTCCGCTATTCCATCGCGTTGCCGCTTGTGTTGATCACCTGCACCAGTGCGTTCGCCGCCGAGGGCATGTGGACGCCCGACAACCTGCCCAAGGCGCAATTGCAGGCGCAATACCAGTTCAGCCCCGATGGAGCCTGGGTCGGGCATGTGCAGCGTGCGGCGTTGCGGCTGGCGGGCGGATGCTCGGGGTCGTTCGTCTCGAAGGACGGGCTGGTGCTGACCAACCATCATTGCGTCAATTCGTGCGTGCAGCAGCTCTCCACGGCGGACAAGGACTTCATCAAGACGGGCTTCTACGCGAAGGACGAGAAGAGCGAGATCAAGTGTCCCGAGATCGAGCTCAACCGCCTCGACGGGATCACCGACATCACCGCGCGCGTCAAGCAGGCGACCGCCGGCAAGACCGGCGAGGACTACAGCCGCGCCGAGAAGGCGGTGAAGACCGACATCGAGAAAGAGTGCGCCGGCAACGACGCCGACAGCACGCGATGCGACGTGGTCGACCTGTACCACGGCGGCGTCTACGACGTGTACAAGTACCACCGCTACCTGGACGTGCGCCTGGTATTCGCGCCGGAATTCGCGATGGCGTTCTTCGGCGGCGATCCGGACAACTTCAACTTCCCGCGCTACGACCTCGACATGGGCGTGTTGCGCGCGTACGAGAACGATGCACCGGCGAAGGTCGCGGATTTCTTCCCGTTCTCGAAGAGCGGCGCGCAGGAAGGCGAGATGACGATCGTGGTCGGCAACCCGGGGGGCACCGACCGCGAGCTCACGATTGCCGAACTTGAAACCACGCGCGACATCGACCTGCAGCATCGGTTGATGCTGCTCGCCGAACAGCGCGGCGTGCTCGAGAGGTTTCGTTCCGAGACGCTTGAGCACGACCGCATCGCCGAGAGCGACCTGTTCGGCATCGAAAACTCGTTCAAGGCACTGAAGGGACGGCTTGAGGCGCTGCAGGATCCATCGGTGTTCGATGGCAAGCGCAGGCAGGAAGCGGAGTTGCGCGAGTACGTCAATGCCGACCCCGCGCGCAAGGCGAAATATGGCGCGGCCTGGGATGCGATTGCTGCTGCGCAGTCGACCTATCGCAACCTCGAGCGTCCTTACCTGTTTGTCGAGCGCGCGCAGGGGTTCAACTCGCGGTACTTCGGCTATGCGCGTGCGCTGGTGCGGCATGCGGCCGAACGCGACAAACCCAACGGCGAGCGGATGCGCGAGTACACCGAATCGGCATTGCCCGCGCTTCGGCAACGCCTCGCATCGACCGCACCGGTGTATCCGGACTTCGAAAAGGTCAAGCTCGCGTTGTCGTTGACGAAGCTGCGCGAATGGCTGGGTGCGGACGACCCGCTGGTGCACCAGGTGCTGGGCGACCAGTCGCCGGAAGCCTTTGCGAACATGCTTGTCGATGGGACGCAACTTGGCGATCCAAAGGTGCGCATGGCGCTGTGGAACGACACTGGCGATGCGGTCGCGAAGTCCACTGATCCGTTCATCGTGCTCGCGCGCGCTGTTGACGGGCCGGCGCGTGCGGTGCGTAAGCGCATGGAGAACGAAGTCGATTCGGTGGTCGATCGCAACTCCGAGCTGATCGCGACCGCGCGATTCGAGAAGTATGGCAACACGGTGTATCCGGATGCGACCTTCACCGAGCGCTTCTCGTTCGGCGAGGTCAAGGGCTGGCAGGAGCGCGGGCAATTGATCAAGCCATTCACCGAGATCGCCGGCGCGTTTACACGTGCGACGGGCTTCGCACCGTTCGCGTTGCCGCAATCGTGGCTCGATGCGAAATCGAAATTGAACATGCAGCAGCGCCTGGACTTCGTGACCACGAACGACATCATCGGCGGCAATTCCGGCAGCCCGGTGATCAACCGCAACGGCGAGGTGGTGGGCCTTGTGTTCGACGGCAACATCGAATCGCTTGGCGGCGACTACTGGTTCGACGAACGCGTGAACCGCACGGTCGCCGTGCACAGCGGCGCGATCCTGGAAGCGCTGCGCAAGGTGTATGGCGCGGATCGGCTGGAGAAAGAACTCGAGTCGGCGCGCAGGAACTGAGCGCTGTTCGCCTCGGGGTCGTTTCGGATTGGAAGCCACGGTCGGGTTTGAAGCCATGGTCGGGCGCGCGGCTGCCCGCGATCGGCTAAAATGGCGTTTTCCCCGGAGCCACCATGAGCCTGGATTCTTCCGGCGCACGTTTTCGCGCCGCGCTCCGCGCTGAATCGCCGTTGCAGGTGATGGGCGCGATCACCGCCTATGCCGGGCTGATGGCGAAGCGGGTGGGCTACAAGGCGTTGTATCTGTCCGGTGGCGGCGTCGCGGCGAATTCGCTGGGCATGCCCGACCTTGGCATCAGCACGATGGAAGACGTGCTCACCGATGCACGTCGCATCGTCGAAGCGACGCAGATGCCTTTGCTCGTCGATATCGATACCGGCTGGGGCGGGGCATTCAACATCGCGCGCACAGTGCGCGCGTTCGAGCGCGTCGGCGTCGCTGCGGTGCACATGGAAGACCAGGTCGGGCAGAAGCGCTGCGGCCATCGACCCGGCAAGGAAGTCGTCACCAAGGACGAGATGGTCGATCGCGTGAAGGCGGCCGTGGACGCGCGCACCGACGCAGGCTTCGTGATCATGGCGCGCACCGATGCGGCGGCAGTGGAGGGCATCGATTCCGCGATCGAGCGGGCCTGCGCGTATGTGGAAGCGGGCGCGGACATGATCTTTCCCGAAGCAATGCGATCGCTCGACGACTATCGGCGCTTCAAGCAGGCGGTGAGGGTACCGATCCTGGCCAATCTCACCGAGTTCGGTTCGACGCCATTCTTCACCACCGACGAGTTGCGCGAAGCGGGCGTGGACATCGCGCTGTACTGCTGTGGCGCGTACCGCGCGATGAACAAGGCCGCGCTGAATTTCTACGAGACAGTACGCCGCGACGGGACGCAGAAAAACATCATCGACACCCTGCAGACGCGCGACGCGCTGTACGACTTCCTTGGCTATCACACGTACGAGGACAAGCTCGACGCGCTGTTCGCGACGCACAAGCCCGACTGATTTTTCCAGGAATTCATCAATGAACGAACCCGCCACCATCCTTCCCAAGCCGAAGAAGTCGGTCGCACTGTCCGGTGTCACCGCCGGCAACACCGCCCTGTGCACGGTTGGCCGTACTGGCAACGACCTGCACTATCGCGGCTACGACATCCTGGATTTCGCGACGACCAGCGAGTTCGAGGAAATCGCGCACCTGCTCGTGCACGGCAAACTCCCGAATCGAGCGGAACTTGTCGCATACAAGGCGACGCTGAAGTCGCTGCGCGGCATTCCTGCATCGGTGAAGGCGGTGCTGGAGCAGTTGCCCGCATCGGCGCATCCGATGGACGTGATGCGCACGGCAGTCTCCGCGCTGGGCTGCGCACTGCCAGAGAAGGACGACCACAACCATCCGGGCGCGAAAGACATCGCCGACCGCCTGATGGCATCGCTCGGATCGATCCTGATGTACTGGTACCACTACGCGGTGAACGGCAAGCGCATCGACGTTCAGACCGACGACGATTCGATCGGCGGGCACATCCTGCACCTGCTGCATGGCGAAAAGCCGAGCGATCTGTGGGTGCGCGCAATGCATACCTCCCTGATCCTGTACGCGGAACACGAGTTCAACGCCTCGACGTTTGCCGCACGGGTCATCGCCGGCACCGGGAGCGACATGTATTCGTGCGTCGCCGGCGCGATTGGCGCGCTGCGTGGTCCAAAGCATGGCGGCGCGAACGAATTCGCGTTCGAGATCCAGAAGCGCTACGAGACGCCCGACGAAGCCGAAGCGGATATCCGCGCGCGCGTCGAGCGCAAGGAAGTGGTGATCGGTTTCGGCCACCCGGTCTACACGACTGGCGATCCGCGCAACAAGGTCATCAAGGAAGTTGCGCGCGAATTGTCGTCCTCGCAGGTCAACATGAAGATGTTCGACATCGCCGCGCGCCTGGAAACGGTGATGTGGGATGCGAAGAAAATGTTCCCGAATCTCGACTGGTTCAGCGCGGTGAGCTACCACATGATGGGCGTGCCGACCGCGATGTTCACCCCACTGTTCGTGATCTCGCGTACCTCGGGCTGGTGCGCGCACGTGATCGAGCAACGCATCGACGGCAAGATCATCCGCCCCAGCGCGAACTACACGGGGCCGGAGGATTTGAGCTTTGTGCCACTCGCGGACAGGCCTTAGCGGAGCGCGTCCGTGGCTTTGACCATGGACTGGAACATCGCAACGCGAGAGGACAAGCAGTGAGGAGCGTTTCGAAGGTTCTGCTCGTGGCCGCCGCGATCGTGACGCCCCTGCTGGTGATGTTCGGCTCGGTGTCCAAGCTGCGCGACGACGAAACGCAGCGTGCGCGGGTCGGCGATGCCGTCTTCACCTCCATCGCATGATCGATACGGCGCCTGCGTCCGAAGCGACGCTCGTGCGCGCGGGAATGCCGCGTCATGTCCACGACGAAAACCCGAATGCACCCAGGGGGTTTGCGAAGCTGATCGACTACACCGTGGACGTCAGCGGCTCAGACTACGTGGCGACCTTCGGCGACGGCCAGGGCGCGCTTTCGGGCCGCACGTTGTACCTGCGCACGCAGGCGGCCGCAAAGAACATGGCCTGCCTTGGCACAGTACCCACAGGGTTCTTGCCGGCGAACTGCAGGAGCGACGGTTCGCAGCCGGTCGTTTCCCCCACGCGACCGTGATATCTGCTTCGCATGCGTCTCGCGATCTGCGATGGATTCCCACTATCTCACCGGGTGAGGGAGTCACGAAAAAGGCCGCGCATGCGCGGCCTTTTCCTTGGGCAAGATCCAGCTACAAATCGGTCAGATCAACCCCTCGGTGCGCATCGCGCGCTGCACGCCCGCATCGGCTGCCATGCGCTTGTCGAACGCAGCAAGGTTGTCGAAACCGCCCAGGTCGACTCCGACCTTCTTCGCCCACTGATACACGACGAACAAGTACGGATCGGCGATCGAACGCGTGCCGGTCAACCAGTCCTTTCCTTCGAGTTGCTTGTCGGCGCGCTCGAACAGGCCGCGCAGTTTCCTTTTCGCGGCGTCCTTGGTCTTGTCGATTGTCGCCGCGTCTTCGAGGAACGCGGTCGAACCGAACAGGGGATGGAATGCGGTGTGCAGGTCGGCATTGAGGAAGGACAGCCAGCGATTGGTTTCTGCGCGGCTCTTCGGGGTGCCGTCGCCGCCGAGATGGCTTTCGGGATTAAGGTCGGCAAGGTAGTTCAGGATTGCGGCGTTCTGGGTCAACGCCATGTCGCCATCGACGAGCGCGGGGACGGCGCCCGCAGGATTGATCTTGAGATACTCCGGCTCCTTGGCCTCGGCGCGCGTGAGCACCTTGACGTCGAATGGCTTGCCGATCCACTCGAGGACGATGTGATCGGTCAGCGAACAGGCACCTGGAAGGGTATAGAGCTTCATGCGGCGGACTCCGTGTTGGGAACCCGTTCAGTGGGGTCTTCGCGCAGCGATTCGAGTCGCACCAACAGGACACTGCGTGCCACCGCGGCTGGTTACGGCTGTGAACGGCCGGCTTTCGAATGTCCAATGCCGATCATGCCGACCCTGTAGAAGTTCTGGTCGCCGATGACAGCGACCAGGCGCGAACGGGGCCATGCCGGACCGTCGCCATTGCGCGCTGCGAAATTGTTTGCGCCCGGCACGACTTCGCGGCGCTGGCCGCTGGGCTTGGTCCATTCGCGCTGGACTGCGATGGCGTTTCGCAGCGCGGCATAGAATGCGCGCGGATCGGCGAGGCGATTGGCAGGATTGAGCGTCGCCATTGCGAATTGACCCGGTGCGGTCACGACGGCGCAAACCGAAGAGCCCCAGGCACCGCTGTCGCGCCGGCGCAAAGCGACCTCCGCAATCGCCTGTTGCCCGATTTCGGGCTGTCCGCGTGCTTCCAGGTAAACAGTAGTCGCCAGACACATCGGGTCGGCGACCTGCTGGGGCAGTACATGCGCCAGCCAGAGGATCAAGGCCAGTTTCATCGCGGTGGTTCCTTGCTTCGTTGGCCATCGCGATCGTGCAGATCACCGACGGCATGGCGTCATGGGGACACGCAGTGCTGTATCGATTCTTCTCTGGTTCGGGGCCGCTGCGGCCCGTCATGAGTGGGGGGCGGAACATAGCACGGCGATTGCCGGTGCGCATGAATGAGGGACGGCAGGCATCGCCCGTTGCCTGGCTGTTGGGAAGCGCGGTGCCGATGCGTGCACGCGCTACAGGCGCGCCGCGAGCCTGCTGCCCTGGTCGATCGCGCGCTTTGCATCAAGCTCGGTGGCCAGATCCGCCCCGCCGATCACATGCACTTCGCGGCCGGCATCGGTGAGCGGCTGCAACAGTTCGCGAAGCGACTCCTGTCCCGCGCAGACGACGACATGGTCGACCGGGAGGAGTTGTTCGATTCCGTCGATGCGAACGCGGAAGCCGAGGGCCTCTACGCCGATGTATTCGACGCCACCGAGCATCTTCACGCCTTTTGCCTTGAGCGTGGCGCGATGGATCCAGCCGGTGGTCTTGCCAAGCCTGGCGCCGGGTTTGCCAGGGCTGCGCTGCAGCAGCCATATCTCGCGTGCCGGTGGTTCGGGTTTCGGCTGCATCAATCCGCCGCGTGCGCGTTGTTCGGGATCGACGCCCCATTCGGCCATCCATCGCGCGGCGTCGAGGCTCGGCGAGGGTGTCTCCTGCACGAGGAACTCGGCGACATCGAAGCCGATCCCACCTGCGCCGACGATCGCGACGCGCGCCCCGGGAACGACGCGTCGCGTCAGAACATCCAGATAGCTGCACACCTTCGCGTGATCGTGGCCAGGAAAATTCGCTGCACGCGGAGTGACGCCGGTGGCGAGCACAACCGCATCGAAATCGCCGAGATCGACAGCCGACGCCGCGCGACCGAGCCGCAGGTCGACGCGCTCCTCCGCAAGGCGACAGCCGAAATAGCGCAGCGTTTCGTGGAACTCTTCCTTGCCCGGAATCTGCTTGGCGAGATTGAACTGGCCACCAATTTCCGCGTGTGCATCGAACAAACTGACACGATGGCCGCGCTGTGCGGCGACGGTCGCGCATGCAAGGCCGGCCGGCCCCGCACCGATCACTGCGATGCGTCGCGCCGCTTTGGTCGCGATGTAGTTGAGCTCGGTCTCCGCGCACGCGCGCGGATTCACCAGGCAACTCGCTTTCTTGCCGACGAACACATGATCAAGACACGCCTGGTTGCACGCGATGCAGGTGTTGATGGCTTGCGTGCGACCTGTTTTCGCCTTGTTCACCCATTCGGGATCGGCGAGCAGGGGGCGCGCCATCGACACCATGTCGGCTGCGCCAGACGCCAGGATGCGCTCGGCGACCTCCGGCATGTTGATGCGATTGGTCGCGACCAGCGGCAGTGCGACATGCGGTCTCATGCGTGCGGTGACATCCGCGAATGCTCCGCGCGGGACCGACGTCGCGATCGTCGGTACGCGCGCTTCGTGCCACCCGATGCCGGTGTTGATGATCGTCGCGCCGGCAGCTTCGACCGCTTTGGCCTGCGCGACGATTTCGTCCCAGGCGGAGCCCTCGTCGACGAGTTCGAGCATCGACAAGCGATAGATGAGGATGAAATCCGGTCCGCAGGCCTCGCGCACGCGACGCACGATCTCCACGGCGAAGCGCATGCGCTTGCGCGCGTCGCCGCCCCACGCATCGGTGCGCTGGTTCGTGCGCGGCGCGAGGAATTCGTTGATCAGGTAGCCTTCCGATCCCATCACCTCGACGCCGTCGTAACCGGCGTCGCGGGCGAGGCGCGCAGCATTGGCAAACGCGGAAATCTGGCGCTCGACGCCACGCGCGCTCAATGCGCGCGGGGTGATCGGGCTGATCGGGGACTTGATCTTCGACGGTGCAACCGCGAATGGATGCGCCGCGTAGCGCCCCGCATGCAGCAATTGCATGCAGATGCGACTTCCCGCCGCATGGACCGCTTTGGTCACGATGCGGTGCTTGTGGATTTCCCAGGGCCAGTTGAGCTTGCCGGAGAACGGCTTGAGCCAGCCGAGCATCGTCGGCGAGACTCCGCCAGTGACCATCAGCCCAACGCCGCCGTGCGCACGCTCCGCGAAATACGCGGCGAGCTTCGGGAAATCCGACGAGCGATCTTCGAGCCCGGTGTGCATCGAACCCATCAGCACGCGATTGGGCAGGGTGCAAAAACCAAGATCGAGCGGGGCGAACAGATGCGGGTAGTCGGTGGCCATCGCGGCAGGATCGTGGGGAGCACGCACCATGCCGGGATTCATTCGGGCGTACAAGTCCATGTGGCCGCAGTCGCATCGCCACTCCATGAACGCTCTCTTGCGAAGCGGGTGCGAGGGCATCGGCAGAGCCAATGATGGGGGTGGGGTGGCTGTCGCACGCGATCAGTAGACGGAGTGCAATTCGCGACGCGGCAAGTACGCTTCTGGCAAAATGCCGGACTGTCCAGCAACGTGATCGAACCCCAATGAGCCAGCACGACATCCGCTCCGCCGTACGCCCCGCCCCCGACCAGCCGATGCTGGACATCGCCGACTATGTAACCGGCTACACGATCGATTCCGACGAGGCCTACAGCACCGCGCGCTACATGCTGCTCGATTCCCTGGCGTGCGCGATGCTCGCCATGAGTCATCCAGCCTGCGTAAAGCACCTCGGACCGATCGTGCCCGGCGCAACTCTCGCCGGTGGTGTCCGCGTGCCGGGTACGTCGTTCGAGCTCGATCCGGTGCAGGCCGCTTACAACATCGGCGTGCAGGTGCGCTGGCTCGATTTCAACGACACCTGGCTTGCGGCCGAGTGGGGCCATCCATCCGACAATCTCGGCGCGATCCTCGCCGTCGCCGACTACCTCAGCCGCAAGGCCGAGCGCGAAGGCGGCAAGCAGATCACCGTTGGCGACGTACTTGGGTGGGCGATAAAGGCGCACGAGATCCAGGGATGCTACGCGCTGCTCAACAGTTTCAACCGGGTTGGCCTGGATCACGTGATCCTCGTGCGTCTGGCGTCGACGGCCGTCGCAACTGCGATGCTCGGCGGCACCCACGAGCAGATCGTCAACGCGGTCTCGCACAGCTGGGCCGACAACGGTGCGATGCGCACGTATCGGCACGCTCCGAACACCGGCCCTCGCAAGAGCTGGGCGGCCGGCGATGCGTGTCGTCGCGCGGTGACCCATGCACTGAACGCCGTCCGCGGCGAGCCTGGGTATCCGAGCGTGCTCAGCGCGAAGACGTGGGGTTTCTACGACGTCGCGTTCAAGGGCAATCCTTTCACGTTCGAACGGCCGTTCGGCAGCTATGTCATGGAAAACGTGTTGTTCAAGATCAGCTTTCCGGCAGAGTTCCACGCCCAGACGGCAGTGGAATGCGCGATGCAACTGCATGGTCAGGTCAAGGATCGGCTCAATGACATCGCGCGTATCGTGATCCATACGCAGGAGGCCGGCGTTCGCATCATCGACAAGACCGGCCCGCTGGCGAACTATGCGGATCGCGACCATTGCATCCAGTACATGGTCGCGGTGCCCCTGATCTTCGGGCGCCTGACTGCCGAGGACTATGGCGATGCCGTTGCTGCCGATCCGCGCATCGACGCGCTGCGGGCGAAGATGGAGGTCGAGGAGAATCCCCGGTTCACGGCCGACTATTTCGATCCGGACAAGCGGTATATCGGCAATTCGCTGCAGGTGTTCTTCAAGGATGGAAGCGCGACCGACCAGGTATCGATCGACTATCCGATTGGACACCGCAAGCGCCGCGCCGAAGGAATCCCGGTTTTGCTTGCGAAGTTCGAGGCGGCATTGCGCGGCCACCTTCCCGCGGCCCAGGTCGAGCGGATACTGAAGCTCAGCCGGAACCCACAAGCCCTTGATTCGACCCCGATTCAGGCATTCCTGAACGGATTCTCAATGGTTTAACATATGGTTGCGATCATGCGAGGAACTTGTTAGTCTTGCGTTAACGCAGTCTTCACTTTGCTGTTTTTATAGTCGGTGCGAGTTGGCGTGCGTTGATCGGCCGTCACCTGTTCGGGTAGATGCAAGCCTTCTAGTCGTCTTACAAGGAGTTCCACAATGAAGAAGAAAATACTCTGCCTTGCCCTGTTCGGTGCGATGGGCGCGGCTCAGGCCGTGATGGCGCAAGACTACGACGACCGTTGGTACATCGATGGCTCGGTAGGCATGAATTTCCAGGATAGCGACCGGCAGAACTACAACGTTCCGTACGGGATGTTTGGCATCGGCAAGCCGCTCTCTCCGAACTGGGCGGTCGAATTGAACTTCAACGGTCAGAATGCCCGCGAAAAGAATCCGGACAGCGGTCTGCGCTGGAAGCAGTATGGCGTTTCGCTCGATGCGCTGTATCACTTCCGCGAAGCCGGCCGCAACTGGGATCCCTATGCGCGTATCGGCATCGGCTGGCAGCATTCCAAGGAGGGCTTTTTTGCTGGCTTCCCGGGTCCGCTGGTTAGGGCGACCCAAACCGAAAACGCCTTTGCGGCGAATGTTGGCGTTGGCCTGGAAGCGAAGTACGGCCGCTACGGAATTCGCACTGAAGTCGGTGCGCGCTACGACGGCAACAGCACCAGCGAAAACTCCCCAGACAGCAACTATTTCGTTGACCTGCTTGCATCGGTCGGCGTGACCGTGGCCCTCGGCCCGGAGCCGATCAAGGCCGTCGAGCCGATCGTGGCACCACCGGCACCAGTCGCAACCTGCGCCGACAAGGATTCTGACGGCGACGGCGTGAACGATTGCAACGACAAGTGCCCGAACTCGCCGGCTGGCCAGACGGTTGGTCCGGACGGTTGCCCGGTTCCGGTGACGATCGATCTGCGTGGCGTGAACTTCGATTTCGACAAGTCCAAGCTGCGTCCTGATGCGGTTGCGATCCTGAACGAGGCGATCGAAGTGCTGCGCAAGTATCCTGAGCTGAAGGTTGAGGTTGCCGGTCACACCGACTCTGTCGGTACCGATGCATACAACCAGAAGCTTTCGGAGCGTCGCGCCAGGGCCGTGTACGACTATCTGACGCACAACGGCGTGGATGCCGGTCGTCTGATGGGTCCGCACGGTTATGGCGAGAGCCGCCCGATTGCGCCAAACACCAACCCGGATGGTTCGGACAATCCGGAAGGCCGCGCACAGAACCGCCGTACCGAGTTGAATGTCCAGAACTAACGGACATGGTTCATGAAGAGAATCGAAGCCCGGCCTTGTGCCGGGCTTCTTTTTTGTCTGGTAAGACCAATGCTGGTGATTGAACCGCTGGTGCAGGCTTTCTAAACTCGGGCGTAGCCACTCAAGGTGGGAGACGTAATGCGCTATCTTCATGTTGCCGGGATGATCGTGCTTGGCATGGCCATCGCACCGGCGATCGCCGCACCCGATTGTTCGGTCAATTCGGTGCCGCAGCCGCTGCCATTGCGCCCGACCGCGTTACCGCCGCTGAGCGCGGAGTTGCCAAGCAGCAGCCGCCAGCTGGGTGCGCCCGACGGCGTACTGGCCTATGCAAGCAATGAGGCTCAAGCGGTGGATCGCGTGCTGCTGCGACTGCGCCTGGAGGGCTGCCAGAACGTGTCGCAAGCGGCTGCATACGTGCCCCGGACGAAGTGGGACAACTCGCCTTATCGCTTCAGTGCGGGTGGCAACGGCAAGAAATTCACCGCAGCGGAATTCTCGGCGTGGATGGAATCCAAGGGCATCCACGTGTCGAAGGGTGCCCCACAACCAATGCCAGTCAATGCCGCGCCCCAGCCGCAGCCGGATGCGCCGCAGACGTCGAAATAGCACAAGCCCTTCGCCGGTTGCATGGGGCAGCGTCAGCGTTTTTCGAAGCGATAGTGCGCAACGATCCATTCGTTGCCGTCGCGATAGCCGAAGAGTTCCGCGCACGCCATCCAGAACATCCGCCAACGCTGCGACCAGACGTCTGCGAGGTCGGCGCCGTACACCGTCCCCAGGATTCGCAGCACATCCTCGCGATGCGCGTCCTGGTTGGCGAGCCAGTGGTTGGCGGTGCGCTGATAGTGCGTGCCTGGCACCAGCCAGCGGTCGCGCAATACCAGGTCGTCCTGGAAATGCAGGAACGTATCGGCTGACGGCATCAGGCCGCCGGTGAAGAAATTGCGCGCCATCCAGTCGCTTTCATTGTGTTCGTCGTCGAACGGATACAGCAGGTAGCGATGGCAGAAAATGTGGGCGAAAAGGCTGCCGTCGTCCTCGAGCCAGCCTGCGATGCGCTCGAACAGCAACCGGTAGTTGCGCACGTGTTCGAACATTTCCACCGATACCACCCGATCGAAGCGCGCATCGAGCTGCAGCTGGTTGACGTCGCGCGTGAGGATTTCGACGTTGCCGAATCCGCGTTCGCGACAGCAGGCGAGGATGTGCTCGCGCTGGCTTGCCGAATTCGACACGCCAGTGATGCGCGCGTGCGGATAATGTTCGGCCATCCACAATGTCAGCGATCCCCAACCGCAGCCCAGTTCCAGGATCCGCTGGCCATCGGCGAGTCCGGCGCGCTCTGCGTAAATCGCCAGCATCGCCGCTTCGGCCTCGTCAAGCGTCTCCTTGCCTGTCGCGTAGTAACAGCTGCTGTATTTGAGACGCTTGCCGAGGCAGAGCTGGAAGAACGCCGTTGGCACTTCGTAGTGCTGGCGGTTTGCGGCATGGGTTTCGATCGCGAGAGGGCTGTTGCGAAGTTCCACCAGGCGGCGACGGAAATTTGCGTCCGCAGCGGCGAGATCGTCCGAGTGTTCCTGGCGCAACCGCTCGGTGCACAAGCGGCGGATGCCGATCCGTGTGGCCGCGTCGGGAATGTGTCCGTTCTCACACAGGGATATCAGCGACATGGGAATTCTCGACGGAATCAGCCGGGCGTAGGCCGGCGTGGCGGCCAGGGAAAGAAAGCGCTGACTTCGCGCTGGTAGGTGCGATAGTCGGCGCCGCGTGAACGCAACGATTGCGCCTCGGTGAATGGAATGCCGGTCAATCGGTAAAGGAAGCCGAACATCAGCAAGGGCCCGGTCAGTGCGAGCCACGCGAGCGGTGCGCCGATTGCAAGCCATGCGTATGTGAACCAGTGCAGCCATTCGAAAAAGTAGTTCGGGTGCCGCGACCACGCCCATAGACCCTGGCGACACGTCTTGCCCGTGTTCGCGGGATTGCCGACCCAGGCCGCCAGTTGCCGATCAGCCAAGCTCTCGCCGCCGACCGCAAGCAGCCAGGTCATTGCGGCTGCGACAGTCCACGGCGTCACGCCAACGACTGGATTCGACGAGGCGACCAGCAACGGCAAAGCAAACAGGGTCACGATCAGTGCCTGTGCCTGGAAGAACAGGAAAAACTTTCCCTGGTGTCCGTGCCAGTGATCGCGAAGCACCTTGTAGCGGCCATCTTCCGGATACCTGTGCACGCGCCTGAACAGATACGTCGCGAGCCGCAGCGCCCACAGCGCAACCAGGCCGCCGACGAGCGCGCGCGGAAGAGTCGCACCGTTGCTGCCGATGGCGACAACAATCGCCATCGATCCCATCAGCACGGCCCAGGCCACGTCTACGTAACCGATGTTGTTTGCCCGGCGCGCGTACGCCCACACGGCCGTCATGGCGAGCGCGCTGCCAAGGAAGATCCATGCCATCTGCAACCACGCAATCATGAGGGTGCCCCAACTGGCTTGCGCGCAAAGGCGCCTTGCGAGATGCGCACAAGCAAGGGAAACATCGCGGCCCAGCCGACGCCCAGGCCGCAAAGCACTGTCGCTGCTGGCGCATCGAAACGCACTGCGCCGAGTCCGCGCGCGGCGCTCCAGTATGCGAGTGGCCCGCCGATCGCGCCGAGCAGAGCGGCCATCGCGTAGCGGCGCTTGAGGAAGTCCAGCGAGTGGTTGAGGGTCAGGGCGAATGCCAGCCAGATGCCCAGGATCCATGCCGGAGCGAATCCGGATGATGGCCAGGGCGCGCTGTAATCCAGCCAGCCCAACGCGATCCATGCGCTATCGGCGATCAGTCCGATCGCCAGCACGAGCGGAATCAGTCGCAGGTCGGTGCGACTCTTTCCGCCGAATCCGAGCACTATCACCGCAAACACGAAGGCAACCAGCGGCCCGGCGAACATTGAGCCGCGCGCCGCACCCGCAACGCTGATGAACCAGACCAGTTGATAGCCGGCCGCATTGACGATTTTCCAGGTCACGCCGCGGTGCTGTCGAATGCCGGGACGAATTGGGCGCGACGATTTCCGGGACGCGCGTACAGCATCTGCACCGTGCCGATCGAGCGTTCCAGGAAGCCGCCTTCGCAGTAGCAAAGGTAGTACTCCCACATGCGCACGAAGCGCTCGTCGTAGCCGAGCTTGCGCACCTCGTCGCGTCGGGCGAGAAAGCGCTTGCGCCAATGGTTCAAGGTGATCGCATAACTCGGCCCGATGTCCTCCAGGCCGACCAGCCGCAGGTCGCTGACCCGCGTGCTTGCGTCGATCAGCGCGCTCACGCACGGAATGAAACTCCCCGGAAAAACGTGGCGCTTGATGAAGTCGACGGAGTCCAGTGCTTGCTGGTAGCGGTGATCCTCGATCGTGATCGCCTGGATCAATGCGAGTCCATCGGGCTTGAGCAGCGCTGCGCATTTCTCGAAATACGTATCGAGATAAGTGTGCCCGATGGCCTCGATCATCTCGATCGAGACCAGCTTGTCGTAGCTTCCGTCCAGGTCGCGGTAGTCCTTGAGCAGCACGTCGACGCGATCCTGCACCCCCGCCGCAGCGACGCGCTGGACTGCGAGTGCATGTTGTTCGGCCGAAATGGTCGCGGTGGTGACCCGGCAACCGTAATGCGCGGCTGCATGTAGCGCGAAGCCGCCCCAGCCACTGCCGATTTCCACTACGTGATCGGATGGTCGCAGGTCGAGCTTGTGGCAAATGCGATCGATCTTGCGCCGCGACGCGACTTCAAGCGACTCGGATGCGTCGTTGAAGATCGCCGACGAGTACATCAAATTGTCGTCCAGGAACAATTCGAACAGCGCGTTCCCCAGATCGTAGTGCGCGGCGATGTTGCGGCGGCTGCCATTGCGCGTGTTGCGGCGAAAACGGTTCCATATCCGCATCGCAGACCCGCCGAGGCGCGCCAGGCCAGTTTCCATGCCGTCGAGCAGGTCGCGGTTGCGCACCAGAAGGCGCACCAGGGCGACGAGGTCGCTGCACTCCCAGTGTCCATCCATATAGGCCTCGCCGGCACCGACGCTACCGTTCATCGCGACCTGCCGATAGAACTCGGGCGAGCGCACGCTGACCTGGATCTGCAGCGGTTCCTGGCCGGTCGGGGCACCGAGCGTGTGCGATCCGAGTGCGTCGTGCAGCACCAGGGTGCCGCCCCGCAGTGCATCGAGATCCTTGATCAGCTTCGCGCGCAGGCGGCGCTCGAAGCCTGAAAACGCTACAGGCGAGACAACCGCGGTGGAGGACCTGGCCAGGCTTTCTGCGGATGTATTCATGACGATTCCCGGTGCTGTGCATAGAGTCGGCAGGCGATTCGACCAGGTGCGTCCAGCCGACCATCGCATCACGGCTTCAGGGCGCCATTCGCCCGCGTTTGCCGTGTCCGTGGAACGGAACGCCCTTCAACCACAATCGAAAAGCCTGCCAATAGATCGCCATTACTACCCGAGCGCTCATCACGGGATAGTGAAGAAGCGCACTGGCGAGTGCGGGACCATCCAGGCGGCGGCGATCGAGCACGAGCGTCGCATCCATCTCGGTGTGCTGGCCGGCGAGCACGTCCATGTGGACGCGCAACTGTTCGCCCGGCTCAGCCAAGCGCCAATCGTAAGCGCGCTCGATCGGCATGAACGGCGAGACGGTGAATTCCTTGCGGAATTTCCACCCATGCGTAGTGCCGTGCGTCGTTGCAGTCGCTACCGGAAGCACATACGCGTGGCGCTCGTTCCACGGGATATTGCTGATCTCGGCCACGATCCACTCCAGTGTCGCGCCATCGAGCGCGTAGCCGTAATAGAACACGACGGGATTGAAGCAATGCCCGAAATAGCGCAGGTGGGCCAGCATCCGGATAGGCCCGACCGGGCGCACGCCAAGCTGCGTTTGCACCGTATCGCGAACAGCAGTGTCCAGCGGAACCGACGGGTCGCCGTGGTAATCGCTGCGGCGGAATTCGGCCAGGTTGCGACGACGCACGGACCAAAGCCAGCGGCGCTCGAACACACGTTCGATCTCGGCCAGGTCCAGGTACAGCATGAATAACCGGTAGCGAAACGCATGCACGCGTGGGACGCTGCGTCGATGACGTACCCAGCCGGTGTAGATCGCGCTATGCAAGGTGTCGTCTGGAGACTCCTTCGTTCCCGGTGGCGCCAACGGCAGTCGTGCCGGATTCAACACGTTGCCCCGCGTCGGCGGATATCTGGTCCGACGCAGGCGTCAACGTTCAGCGTAGCTGCCCTCAGTGCCATTCCACGTCGAGCGCCTTGGCGACGCTGATAGCGCTGCGCAGGCCATCTTCATGGAACCCGTACCGCCAATACGCCCCGGTGAACCAGGTACGACGCTGGCCATTGATGGCAACGCGACGATTCTGCGCGGCGATGCTCTGGCTGGTGTACACCGGATGCCGGTAGTCCATCCGCGCGATGATCTTTTCCGGATCGATCTCAGCGGTCCGATTGAGCGTCACGATCAACGGTTCGGGTGCATCGATCGATTGCAGGATGTTCATGCAATAGCTAACCGTGCAATCGGAACTCGGCTGCACCAGGACATGCGCGTTCCATGCTGCCCACGCTTTCTTCTTTTTCGGCAGCAGGCGCGCGTCAGTGTGCAGTACGACATCGTTTTTCTGGTAGGGGATCGCGCCGAGGATTGAGGTTTCGTTCTCGCTCGGGTCGCCCAGCAGCGCGAGCGCCTGATCGCTGTGGCATGCCAGCACCACGTGGTCGAAGCGCTCCTCGCCGTCGTCGGTAGCGAGCCGCACGAAATCCTCCTCGCGCAGGATGCGCAGCACCGGCGTATCCAGGCGTTCGGTGACCTTCCAGTCCTTGCGCATCAGGTCGATGTAGCGCGACGAGCCGCCCGTAACTGTGCGCCATTCCGGTCGCCCGTTGATCTGCAGCATGCGGTGGTTGCGCATGAAGCGGATCAGGTACTTGCCCGGGAAGTTCATGATCTGCGTCGATGGGGCAGACCATAACGCACTGACCATCGGGATCAGGTGGTCCTCGATGAACATCGGCGAGTACTTCTGTTCGCGCAGATAGTCGCCAAGGGTCGGGCCGGCGCCTTCGGTTTCCAGAAGATGGTGCGCTTCCTTGTAGAAGCGCTTGATCTCACCCATCATTTTCAGGAACTTCGGATCAAGCAGGTTGCGTGGATTGGCCAGCAGGTTGCCGAAACTGCCGGCGTTGTATTCCAGTCCGCTGCGCGCGTCCTGCACGGAAAAACTCATGTGCGTCGGCTGGCTGGCGACGCCGAGTTCGTCGAACAGCCGCTTGAGCAACGGATAGTTTTCGTTGTTGTAGACGATGAACCCCGTGTCCACCGTGTACTCGCGGCCTTCCATCGTGACCTTGTGCGTGTGTGTGTGCCCGCCAAGCCGAGCGTCCCGCTCGAACAGCTCCACCTCGTGCTCGCGCGTCAGCAACCACGCCGCCGCAAGCCCCGAGATTCCCCCGCCGACAATGGCGATCCTCATGCAACGCTCCTCATATTGCATTCCCTTCATGGGCCCAACCGCACGCGCCCCCCGACATGTGCGACCCGGATGAATCCTGACGGACGAACAGGCATTTTATCCGGATTCGAGCCTCACGCCGCGCATGCCCGGCGGGACGGGCTTGAGGTCCCACACCAGTCCGACCATCGCCATCGCGCGCAACAGGTAGTAAGTCAGGTCGTACTCCCACCAGTGGAAGCCTTGGCGCGCCGATCCAGGGAAGTGATGGTGGTTGTTGTGCCAGCCTTCGCCGAACGTGATGATCGCAAGGAACCAGTTATTCCGGCTGTTGTCGCGGGTGGCGAATCGCCGCTTGCCCCAGCGATGCGCCAGTGAGTTGATCGTAACCGTGCAGTGGAACAGCACGATCGTCGACACGAAGAACCCCCAGACAAGCATCTGCGGCCCCGACGTGTGCAGGCCAGGAGCGTACGCATGCAGCAGGTCGCCAAGCCCGAGCAGCGCCGCGGCCAGGGCGACCGGTACCAGCAGGTCGAAACGATCCAGCCAGCGCAGTTCGGGATACTTCATCAGGTCTGGGACCATCGCATGTTCGGTCACGAAGCCGCGTGGCGACATGAACCAGCCCATGTGGCTCCAGAACAGGCTACGTGTCACTGGCGAATGCAGGTCGTGCTCGGTGTCGGAGTTGCGGTGGTGGTTGCGATGGTGGCCCGCCCACCACAACGGACCTCGCTGGACTGACGCCGCGCCTAGCAGCGCGAAGGCGAATTGCACGAACCGCGACGTCCGAAATGCCTTGTGCGAGAAATAGCGATGATAGAAACCAGTGATCGCGAACATGCGTACGCAGTACAGCGCGAGTGCGGTCCACGCGGCGAACCAGGAGAAACCGACCCAGAACACTCCCAGGCAGGCCAGGTGCAAGCCGAGGAACGGAATCACCCGCACCCAATCCACGCGGTCGAGTTCCTGCAGGTCGCTCGTATCGATCGCAGCGGTATCAAACCAGCGCACCACCCCGCGCATTGCACGCTGGACGAGGTTGGGAGGGGAGGCGCTCGCGGGGTCGACGGTGTTCATGCGCGTAGTGTCGTTTCCTCGCAGTGATATCCGGGTGAACCCCGGCTGTGGATCGGGCCCAACGATTAAACGGGCGCGATCAAGCGCATGGCCATGGCCATGTCATGCGCATTGCGTTGTCCCCGCGCAGAGCCTAGCGTTTCCCGATGGGCTTGGCCATGCTGCAGGGATGCCGAATCCTGCCAACCCCAACACACAAGGCCGCCGGCACGGCCTCGCACGCACGCTGTCCAAGATGGGGATTGCCTCGCGCACGGTTGCGGCAGAGTGGATCAAGGGCGGCCGCGTTGCGGTCAATGGGCGGGTGCAACGCGATCCCGAGCACCCGGTGGAGCAGTGGAGTGATCGCATTGCACTGGACGGTCGCGAAATCGGTGCCGAAGCGCGCGCCTACCTGATGCTCAACAAACCCCGCGGCCTGGTCACCACCACACGCGACGAGCACGGTCGTGACACTGTGTACCGCTGTCTCGAGGGCGAATCGCTGCCGTGGCTGATGCCGGTCGGCAGGCTCGACAAGGCGAGCGAAGGGCTGTTGCTGTTCTGCAACGATCCGCAATGGGCTGCGCATATCACCGATCCTGCGACAGGCCCCGACAAGACCTATCACGTGCAGGTCGCCTGTGTTCCGGATGCCGCGCAGCTCGAACGGCTGGTTGTCGGCGCCGTCAGCGATGGCGAGCGCCTGTCCGCGAAATCGGCGACCTTGCTGCGCCACGGCACGAAGAACGCATGGCTCGAGATCGTGCTCGATGAAGGCCGTAACCGCGAGATCCGCCGTTTGCTTGCAGCGCAGGGAATTGGCGTGCTGCGACTCTTGCGTGTCGCGATCGGATCGCTGCGCCTGGGCGAACTTCCGAAGGGGCGCTGGCGCCTGCTCGATTCCGCCGAGGTCAATGCGCTCGTTGCGCCGAACCCCGAACCCACGCGCTGATTCGTGGATCGCTGAAAAAAAGCTAGCTCGCGACTTCGTAAGCGCCATAGTTACGCAGTCGCTTGTAGCGTCGATCAAGCAACTCCTTGCGATCGATTGCTTCGAGTGCATCGAGCTCGCGCATCAGCACCCCCTTCAGCCGCTCGGCCATCGCCTGCGGATCGCGGTGTGCGCCGCCCAGCGGTTCCTTGATGATCTTGTCGACCAGTCCGAGTTCGAGCAGGCGCGGCGCGGTGATGCCCATCGCCTCGGCAGCGTCGCGGGCCTTCTCAGGCGACTTCCACAGGATCGATGCGCAACCCTCCGGCGTAATCACCGAATACGTCGCGTATTCGAGCATCAGGGTACGGTCGCCAACGCCTATTGCGAGCGCTCCGCCCGAGCCTCCTTCGCCGGTGATGGTGCAGATGATCGGAACGCGCAGCTCGGCCATCTCCAGCAGGTTGCGTGCAATGGCCTCGGATTGTCCGCGCTCTTCCGCGCCAACGCCCGGATACGCGCCTGGTGTATCGATGAAGGTCAACAGCGGCAGGTCAAAGCGCTCGGCCATCTTCATCAACCGCAATGCCTTCCGGTATCCCTCAGGGCGCGGCATGCCGAAGTTGCGGCGGATTTTTGTCTTGGTGTCGCGGCCTTTCTGGTGGCCGATGACCATCACGCTGCGGCCATCGATGCGCGCCAGCCCGCCAACGATTGCGGCGTCGTCGGCAAACGCGCGGTCGCCCGCCAGTTCGTGGAATTCGTCGCTGATCAGCCGCAGGTAGTCCAGTGTGTAGGGGCGCGCGGGGTGCCGCGCTAGCTGGGATACCTGCCACGACGTCAGGTTGCGGAAGATCTCGCCGGTGCGCGCACGCAGCTTCTCCTGCAGGGCATGGATTTCCTCGTCGATGTTGACCGCCGGCGCGTGGCTCGCATGGCGCAGCTCCTGGATCTTGGCTTCCAGTTCGGCGATTGGCTGTTCGAAATCGAGGAAGTTCGGATTCATGCGGATCGCAACGGACGCCTGCAGCGGCGCGAGACGCGAAGGATAGCTTGAGCTGGCGGGCAGGGCGAGTCGCCGCCGGGATTGCCATGGCAGGAAAGCCTTCGCCATGTGCTGCGCCGGTCCCCGAAGCGGAGCCGGAAACAAGGCTATGCTTGGGCAATCGTCATGCGTGCCCGGGGTCCGTTCGATGTCGAAAGCACCGCCATTCAGCCTGCAGGAAAAGACCTTGATCGTGCAGACGGTCACCTGGGTCAAGACGGTCAACGACGCCAAGCCCGCGGGTGCGCCGCCGAGCTATCCCAAGCCCGTGGACATCGATAGTTCGGCGCTGTTCAAGCGCATCCGCCTCGGATTGCAGCCGATGCCGTGGGCACCACCGACCCGGCACGGCCATCCTGCGTACGAGCTGATCGAGAACGCACGTGGCCAGCACCGCGTCGTGCCTGATGGCGACATGACTGCCAACGACTGCATCTGGATCGACGGCGCAAAGTGGCACCGCTGGGCAAGCGCGCCCGACAACCGTGTTCACCACATCTCGTTCGGCCGCTGGCCTCTTGCCTACAGGTTGCACGCCTACGATGCACCGCGCTGGCAGTCAATCCCTGCTGATGTCGACGAAGGCTCCGGACACGACGTGGTGCGCTTCCCCGACGGACGCCTGGTGTCCAAGGACCTGGTCCGCCGCACCCGCGCCGAAGTGGTCACGCTGTGGTGCCTGCAATGCGAGAGTCCGCTCAACGAGCGCCTGTACCTGACCAGCGAACGCCAGCCCCTGGACGACCCAGACCACTTCCGTCCTTCCACTGTGCATCGCAGTGCAGCCGGAACGCCGCAGGTATTCGTGTGTCCGTTGCGGCAGGGTCCGACCCTGTTCTTCCCGCTGGTGACCGATCCGTGGACTCGCATCACCCGCTACGTCGCCCTGCACAACGAGGCAGGGCACGGCGCGGCGGACATGCTCTCGCGTTTCGACGCTGGCGAACCGCCGCTGGATTTCCTACCCCGGATCGGCGCATGGCAGGTCTTCGAGATCGACGCGCAAGGGACGCCCTGGTCGGCGTGGCGCACGGATCGAATCGAGCTGCTGTTACCGGTGCCGACGGCAGGCTAGAACGCGGCGTTCTTCCAGCGCGATCGCATGCGACGGTGGTTCTTCCGGAGTGCAGTGAGGCAGGGGATTGCGCGCCGACTATTTCTTTGCGGGCGGATGTTTCGCCGCGGCCTTCTTTGCCGGCTTGGAGGTGGGTTCTTTCGGCGCCTCCGCGGGCCTCTTCCGGCTGATCCTGCTGAGCGTGGATTTCTTTGCACGCACCTTACGCAGCATGTCGTCGGCGAGCAGCACGTCTTCGGAGATCAACCCGGCAGCCTTGGCGATTGCGATCTTTGCTGCGGCCTCGCTCTCGTTTGGATCGGCAAGCAGCAATTCGCGAATCGCTTCGCGCACCGAGGCGGCGGCGTCGCGCTTGAGCCGCGTGTTGCTGCCGCTGCGGGCAAGCCCGAGGATCGCATCGACGATGGGTTTGAGCAGTGAAGTTTCGAGGTGCATCCGGGTTCCCTTGGCGGCCGTCGGCGTCCACAAAGACTACGCGCACACCGTCTCAAAAGCTGAGACGACTTCTTGAACCGGATCCTCTCGCGGTGTGGAATCAGCCAACCGGGCCGGCTGCAAGGATGCGTGCGTAGATCGCAAGGTCTCCTGCCGAGTGGCAGCAGAAGATGACTTCCCGGATGGCCGGAAATCCGGCACAGCTGCGGCGCACGGTTGCCACTGCGATGTCCGCGGCTGGTCCGACTGGATAGCCATAAACGCCGGTGCTGATGCACGGGAAGGCGATGGTCTCGATGCGTTGCGATGCCGCGACCTCGATCGAGCGGTGGTAGCAAGACGCGAGAAGCCCCGGCTCACCCGCAGTGCCTCCAGACCAGACTGGCCCGACGGTATGGATCACGAACCTGGCCTGCAGGCGATAGCCGCTGGTAACTTTGGCGTTTCCGGTTCGGCATCCGCCAAGCAGGCTGCAGGCAGCGAGCAGGTCAGGTCCCGCGCCGCGATGGATTGCACCATCCACGCCGCCGCCACCGAGCAGCGAGGTGTTCGCCGCATTCACGATCGCATCGACTCCAAGCGTGGTGATGTCGGCGCGCAGTGCGCGCAGTCTCGCTTCCATCGGTCTTGTCCTCCAGTGCAAGGATCGGCAGCCCGGTAGCCTGCGGATCGCGGTGTCCCGGCGCAAATCCCATGGCGCTCAGATGATGTCGCGGGCTGCGCGGTGAATCAGTTGGGTCATGGTCGTTTCCTGCGAAGCGCGGTCATCAATTCGGCACGCATTTCAACAAGGCTGCCGCGATAAAGCCAGATGATGCCGCAGATCGCGTACAGCGAAAGCGATGCGGGAAGATTGGCCGATCGCATGAACTCGAGCGCGAGCGGGCTCCTGAAGTGCCAATACAGCCAATAGCAGCCATCGACCGAGAACCATGTCGCGAACAACGCCACAGGCCAGAGCCGCCATCGCCGCTCCAGGAAAACGCGCATGCTCCACGGCGCCGTGAGATAGGCAAGTACCGCCATGATCAGGCTGACGGGGATATCCCAGTCAAGCGCGGAATAATGAAACGACCCAAAGACCAGCAGTGCGATTCCGCATGCAAGTGAGATGAGCTTCCACGGTCGCGCATATTCGATCAAACACTCCGACGCCTGCGCGGAAGCCGGAGCTGCGCTTCGGTCCCTCATTGCCGACACAGTGCGTTCCGGGTCGCGCGGGACGGACACGGTCGGTTGCTAGTTGAGATGAAACTTGACCAGGCATACGTGCCTCGCCAATTTTTCAGGTGGAATCGCGACTGCCGGTGTGGTCCCGTAAGGCGCGCCGGTCTGACTGTCTTCGTCATCGCGGTACGTTCCCTTCGTGTAACTTGTTTCGCAATGGTCGTACTTGTTGCACACCTCGAGCTTTGTGCAGATGGCTTGACCGTCGCGCACGTAGATGTAGTACGTGGCGCCCGAATAGGGCGGTCTTGGATAGGTCTCCGTGCGAACGAAGGTTTGCGGTTTCGCAGGAGGTGCCGTGCCTCGTGCCTCTGATTTCGCGCTTCCGGCGCAGGCCGGCGGGGAGATGGCAAACTGGACGCAAGCGACGAACAGCACGAGGCGCATCATGGCGAAGCCTCCTGGGAACTTGCAAGCGAGCAGGCGCACCGCGTCGAACGTGCGGTACGCGCGTCTGGTTTGGTAACCCACTTCATTTCCCTCACTTCGGATACACCGCAGTCAACTCGACTTCGACGACCAGTGCGGGAACGTACAGTCGCTGTACCTGCACCCAAGTCGCGGCAGGAAAGGCGGCACCATAGAACTGCTTGCGGATCGCCTTGTTCGCGATGAACGCGTCGAGGTCCGTGGCATATACGTTTTCCTTCACGACATCGGCAAAGGTCAGGCCGTTCGCCTTGAGCGTTGCGTCCAATCGATCGTAAACCGAGCGCACCGCAGTACCCATCTCGCCGCGACCGGCGGTGCCGGAAACATAGAGCGTGTCACCAACCCTTACCGCCTGGCAGTAACCGATGTCCATCTCATCGGCCGCGTCGCGGTGGAAGCAGGTCCGCTGAACCTGCGGGGCCACCGATGCGCATCCAGGCAGCAGCGCGAGGGCGATCAGGCTCAGCGGGACTAGTGGGTTCATTGGTCGGTGCCTTTCTGCTGTACGGATTCGTCGGGAGCGTTGGCATCTGCCGTGCGCAACGCGGGCGAAGCGCGGTCACGCGCCGTAACGTTCGAGCCTGTGTGCAAGGCTGCCAGTGTGGGGCTTGTAAAGATGGTTGTCGAAGTCGTGGAAGTACAGCGACAGTCCTGCGCCATCGACGCGCGGGCTGGACAGCTTGATGTCGACACCTATGGCCTGCAGCCTCGTCTGGAACCCGGCAAGTTCATCTTGAATGCGAGATGCCCATACGAACACTCAGGTGGAGATTCGCCCTGCATCGCTGCCAGCCAGATGCCGCCAGCAGGAAAAACTTCTCGCGTCAAACCGAGAAGCTCTTGCTCCCGCTGCCGTATACGCCGACAGCGCCAAGCCCTTCGCACAGGAACACTGCCATGCGCTCAAGGTCGCGGACGATCGATGTGATGTGGCTGATGCCCGGATGGCCATCGGATGCCCCTTTGCGATCGAACGGGACATTTCCCGGTGCCTTTAGCGAACGTCCTTGCGAATGACGAGCTTGAGCCCCGACTAAACGTCGCTGACGGCGCAAACCTTGACGTCCACGAAGTCCAGCGGCAGCGCGACTTCGCGGATGGCGCCCTCGGTGATATCGGTCGATACCTTCGAGGCTTGCTTGGGCCATGAGACCCAGATTATCGCGTTCGTGCGCAGCGACTTCCTCCAGCGGGCAAGCTGTCTTGCAAGTTCACCCTTGCGGGTAGCGAACACATGCACGATGTCCGTGCGGTCGGTGAGCGCGTTGGCAAATTGCACGCCGTCCGGCAGCGGCTGGAGCAGGTCGTCGAAACCTGGTGGTGGATCGATCAGCAGATAGCAGCTGTCTTGCTTGAGGCCGAGCTTTTTCGCGAGCGGCGTGCCCGAGTATCCGACTGTGGGCGCCGTTTTGCCGCGGCTTCCAGGCGGATGAAGCAAATCATGCAGGCTCTTCGGCGCCTTGTGCCTCCATGCCTGCCTGAGCAGCCTTTCGACCACGCCCGGCTTCGCCTTGGCGAGCACCACGCGCAACCCCGCGACCCGCGCGCCCCAATAGAGCTTCTCGATGAACACCGGTTCTGTCGCGAGTGCCAGCTCGCGTTCCTCGTCGGTTACGAACACATGCAGATGCCCACCGTCGGGCGGGACTGTTGCAATGATCTTGCCGCGAATCCGAAACGATGAGGACTGGAAGTGCGGTTCTTCCGTCGTCTCCGGGAGCGAAAGCGCGTAGCTGCGGACGTCTTCGACTTTCATCGAGATTACCTGACGTGCATGCCGGCAAGCCGCAGGCACCTATCGAGGAAGACATGACCCCTCACGACCCCATGGTGGTCGGAATGCTTGCAGTGTGTCGGCTGTTC
The DNA here is from genome assembly GCA_038234715.1 of Lysobacterales bacterium. Classification (GTDB taxonomy): domain Bacteria; phylum Pseudomonadota; class Gammaproteobacteria; order Xanthomonadales; family Xanthomonadaceae; genus SZAS-103. Next base: position 32,343 of record JBBQTD010000030.1, read on the forward strand.
TTGATCCGTCACCAGGCAGCACAGCAGGACCACACACGAATCAGCCTGGTGCGGTGTCACGCGAATGCCGGGCTTGCCACGACGCACGCAAAAGCGATGGCGGCGCAGATGATGCCCAATCGGGCCAGAGTGGCGCCAACCCTTGGAGGAAATACGATCGCGCTCTCCCATATCAGCAACGACCAGAACACCGCCGCGGACGCAATCATCACCGGCGTCATCGGAAGTTTCACGCACAAGACCGTGAGCGTCACGGCCAGCGCAACCACGATGGAACAACGAATTGCGCCCAGGGTGCGTTTACGCCGCCTGGACCTGGGGAAGTGCGAGCCGCACCAGGCGCACACGAATGAGCCATACCAGGTCTTGCGACCGCAACGATGACAAGGGATGGACATCGCGGAACGATACAGGGGTCAGTGGGCCGGGCCAAGTGAAGGCGCGCACACGGCGCGGCTCGATTGGCCTCCGGTTAAGCCCGGCAAAGCCCCAATCGCCGCTGTCTCGTCGTCCGACCGCCACGGGTGGCCGGATATGTTTCCAAATTTCGTTGGTAGATTTCATGGAGTCGTTGATGCCATCTCGAGACGTTTTGCCGTGATTCCTTCGATGCCGAATGGAACACGAACGGCCCCACGACGCAGCGTATGCGGCCGCGCAATGAACACGTGCGCGATGCCTGCGCGATTGTAGCGTGAGAGGTCCGGCTCACTGCCTTGTCGATGCATCCCAGTGTTCGACGATCTTGCCGCCTTCGATGCGGAACATGTCGAACCAGGTACTCGTATAGGTCTTTTTCGGGTCCGTGAGGTCTGGAGTTGCCTGCACGAAGGTGACAATGACCAGGTCGCCCTCCGCGATGATCGCAACCAGCGGAGTCTTGACCCGTGATTCGATCGGCTTCGGCTTCGCCATCGGCGAGAAATACGTGACGAATGCAGCGCGGCCGTTGGGCAGGTTCGGGTTGTGCTGGATGTAGTCTTCGGTCATGTATTTGTCCGTCAGCTCCATGTGGCCCGCCTCCAGGACTTCCCGCCAGAAGTCGTAGACCAGCAGCTTGTTTGCCGCAAGGTGCGAATCGGAACTCGCCAGCATGGCGACATGGTTCGAGTTCGGCTCGACGGCGGCCTGGACATTGGCGCTGATCGCCAACGCGAAGGCCATCGCCAGGACAACGGATGACAGAAACTTTTGCATGGCAGCTCCAGTGGGCAGGTGTCGACCAGGTAGTCGGCGATCATCGATCGTCGCGTGGAACGCGAAAGTCAATCCATTTGCCGCTTCAGGTACAGGAGTTCACGCGGTGGTGTTTGCGCGGCGACATTGGTTGCCACAAGTTCCCATCCTTCGCGGCCAGCATCGTGAAGATAATCCCAGGTGCTGCTGCACGCCGCGAGGCTTTCCTCCACGCGCGCCGGGTCGAGCGGCTTGTTGCCGGCCCATTCGCCATTGACGAACGTGACCTTGGCTTGCTGCAGTTGGCAGACGCGGTATTCGTAGCGGTTGGGCATACTCGATCCTCGATAAAGGCGCGACGACGATGCCTTGCCCGCTCCGCACTTGCAAGTCGAGGCACCCATCGAGGCCCCGATGCGCGATGGCCGAACTGTTCGTCAAACCATCATGGCCGCCATGAAAGACATCATGGCGGAGATGAAAGGCATCATAGCCCGACGAAAATCATCACGGCGCCATCGCAAGGCATCGCAGCGAGGATGCAATGATGCATGGCCGCGATGATGCATGTCGCAGCGGAAATTGAATCTTTCATCGTGGCGACAAAGGGTGGTATCGCTGCGATGAAATGCATCACTGCAGTATCGCAAGGCATCGCGCCGCCGATGACATAGAGCACAGCACCGATGAAAACCATCATCGCGACGATGAAACATTGCATGGCTGCGATGCTATGTTTCGAAGCGGAAATTGCATGTTGACCAGCCGTTCGGCTGTGTTGCATCGCCGCGAGTCACCGAATGATCCCCGCCATGCCCGCTATCCGTCGGACCGGCCACATCCTGGAACCCGGAGACACGTTCGCATGCACCGGACGTCTCGATTTCCGGCAATGCGTTTCAACGCTGGCGATAGGGAACAAGGGTGGTTGCGCAACGCAACCACCCCACCGGTTGCGTGCAATCGGAGCCTACTTGGTCTGATCAGGCTTTGCCGCCAGTCGCGTTGCCCGGTCCTGATAGAGCATGTTTCCAAGAAGCACATTCACCAGGCCACCACCCATCCCGTCGGCACCACCACCGGCGACGATGTCCGGTACGATCTTCACGCCGCCCTTCGCCAGCGCTTCGGCGACCTGGACGACCGCAAAGTTGCCGGCCTCCATGGATGACACCTTGAGCCGGATGACTTCGGCTTCGGCGCCACCCACCGCCTTGATCTTCGCGCCTTCGGCTTCACCGACCGTGCGCAGTACCTTCGCATCGGCTTCGGCGTTGATGGTCTTGGACATCGCGTTGCCTTCAGCGAACTTCACCGATGCGCTGGCCTCGAAGCCGGCAATGGTCACCTTGCGCTCGGCATCGACGACGCGCGCCTGGGTGTCTGCAAGGGACGTGGCCTGCTGCAGTTCCTGGCGAACGCCCTGCGCCTGGCGTTGCGTCTCGTAGGTCACGCGTTCCTGCTCGGCGATCTTGCGGTCGGTCAGCGTACGCATGAGTTCATCCGGCGGCACGATGTCGCCGATCAGCGTGTCGACCGCGCCGACGTTGTATTCCTTCAACGCCGTGGAGATCGCTTCGCGTGCCTCGGTCTGGCGCGCCGACCGGTTCTTCAGGAAGTCGATGATGTCGCTGCCCTGTGCTGCGTTGCGAAAGTAGTTGCCGATGGTCGGTTCCAGAACCTGGGTGACCAGCGCGCTCATGTCGCCGAAGCGCGCGATGACCTTGGGTGCGTCGTTGCGCGGGATGTGGATGATCTGCGACACGTCGAGGTTGAACTTGAAGCCATCGGCGGAGCGCACGGTGATGGTCGACAGGTTGGCATCGAGGCGATGCGCTTCGGTCTTCCCCGTTGCCCAGTTCAGCACGACGTTTGCGGTGGGCACGTTCACGACCTTGTGCGTGTTCGGGTTGATCGGGTACTTGCCCGGATCGAGCGGATCCACCCACACGCCTTTCTCGCCACGCGATACCAGGTTGCCGTGCTTGAAGGTATCGCCGGTGACGTCCTTTCCTTCCTTGCCGATGTACGCGATCACCACGCCGACATTGGCGATCGGCACCGTCGACATCTCGACGACCTCGACCGTGACGAAGCGCGGATTGAGGAAGTACCGGCCCGCGAGCAGCACCTGTTCCTGCAGTCCCTTGTAACCGCCGTTGGCGATGAACTTGTCGGGGTCCTGGAACATGTTGTGCCCATCAATCTCCCCACCGGCGATTTCGCCCGTGGGCAGCGGCATTCCTTCCTTGGTGGTCACCACGCCGATCTTGTTCTCGGGGATGTCCATTACGTCGTCGAGACGCACCGCAAACAGCACCGGATTGATGCGGTAGTTGCCTGGTGGAATGATCTTGATCTGCGGACCGCGCTCACCGCCGCCATCAAAGAACGCCTTCGCGTCCTGGAACGAGTCGCACGCGATTCCCTTCGCGATCACGCGACCGACCGGCAGCGGATGCCCATCGTGCGCCTCGACCACGCCGAGCTTGCCTTGCGGAATCTCGGTCGCGTCGGCGAGTTCAACGGTGAACAGCAGCGGATTGATGCGGTACGTGCCCGGCGGTACGACCTTCATCTGAGGACCACGTTCGCCGCCGCCGGTCAGGAACGCACGCGCGTCCTGGAAGTAGTTGCAGTCGATGTCCCTTGCGATCACCCGACCGCTCGGCAGGGGCCTGCCATCGCATGCTTGTACCACGCCGATCTGGCCTTGCGGGATCATGATGAACTTCATCAGTTCGATCGTGTACTGCCACGGCCACAGGCCCATGTGCAGGCCCGGCGACAGGGTGTCTGCCTGGTAGCCGGCTTCGCCTTCGAGCGCAACAATCTGCCCGTCGGGCAATTTGCTGTGCGCACCGAAGATCACGAACTTCTTGGTCACCGTGCCGAGGCTGTCGTCGGGGACGATGATGATTCCGAAGACCCACAGGAACGCCTTCCAGAAAAACAGCAAGAGGATGAAGGCGACGATGCCGCCGATGATGTACGGGTGACTCAGGATTGCGTCAATGTTCACGTTGTTGCTCCGATCGTGTTTGGCAGGTTGTTGCGGTGTTGCGGTGTTCGGTGGATTCGATTTGCATCGGTACGAGGACACAGCGCCCAGGACTCTTGCTGGTGAAAGTTCGGCTCCTTGCAGTGTTGGTTGGCGGCACGCCGGATGCGCAGCCGCACGCATTCGCGGCCCGCGCGAAGCGAACCTGCGAGGCAAACGCTTCGCAGGCATGGAGTGGAGGGTAGGGCTTGTGTGCTGCGCGCGGACCTATGCGGTCCTGCAGTGCGAGCATGCTTCAGCCATCGTGCGGTGCGCACCTCGGCTGGGAATCGACACCAAATGCAGTCTTGCGCGACTGCGAGCGCGCTAAGGAAGGTCTGAATAAGTCACCGGGAAAGATTTGACCGGCGAATTTTCGTGTTCTCGACGCGCGTGATTCATTCCAGACCCGCTGAGTTGCTGGAATCGCGTTCAAAGCATCATTTAGCGTCGCTTTCTGCGGCT
>JBBQTD010000031.1:0-36758 GCA_038234715.1 Lysobacterales bacterium
CTCAACAACAAGATCCGGGTCATCCAGCGTCGCGCCTACGGCTTGCGCGACGAGGAATATATGCGACTCAAGATCCTCACGTGCATGCTGCCAGAGCTGTGAAATCGCGCAAATCTACCCACACGTTTTCACGAAGACCCCAAATGTATTTGGATGGAATTGAATTCCCTCACATCCTTCATTCATGACATGCATCACGAGCACTTCCAGTGCTGCGAACGTTTTCAAGACGATGTCAGTCGTTTTTTCTGCGCCGGTCGGGTCAGCTCCCTCGGCCAGCAACGCATGTGCAACGAGTGCCCTCGTCTCTTCTAACAATCCCTGCCGTGGTTGGCGGGGACGGAGGCACGCATCGAGATTCGCTCCATGCCGTTCGAGAAAGTCGCGGTAGGCCTTATTCTTCGCCAATCCAATTCTGCCTCGCATGAAGTGCCATTCCAGGAGGCGGTAGCCGTTCAGCCACCGAAACTCCGGCGGTAGACTGGAGTTAAGGAAGCGCGACAGGTAGTGCAGATGAATTTTGAAGGCAGGTCGCCACGCCACAAAGAGTCGAGCCGCATCGTCGAACTTGGCCTTAGCTACTGACCCATAGTTGGGGGTCATTTCGAGCGCCACAGCATGCTCGTCGCCTTCGCCAGAAATGCTCATGATGCTCACGGTTCCTGGCATCGTCACGACTGAAGCGAAATGGGCAGTGGTCAACGCAGACGAAATCTCGAGCGAATGAACCCATCGCTGGATATTGCGGTTGATGCACGCGTGAACCACGTCCTTGTCGTCGGCGTGAACCATGACCCTCACATGGCGAATGGTTTCGTCGTCTCCGTAGAGAAGTACTTCGGTCTTAACATCGGGGTCGAAAGTGTCTTGCGAGGCGCGAGCGCGCGGCGATCCCAAGTGGCCTTTGCTCGCGGAAAACCAATCCGTGTCTACGACAATATCGACAAACCACACTGAATTTACTCCTTCGCAATCGGCTGCTGCCCGAAGTTCGTGGTCAGGGTTCGGAGTCAAGGGGTTCGGGGTCAGTTCTTGCAATCACACAAATCTGAGCGCTGGTCCATTATTTCAAGACCGGACCCTATGTTTTTCACTGGTTGGATGTAGTAACTCTCAGGCCGGCTTGATTCAGCCGCCTCTTGAAGAATGCGCCAACCTCAGGATCTACACAGTAGATGTAACAGCCCTTCATCCCCCGCGTCATCAATGTCCGGTAGGTATTGCGGATGATGCGATCGACTCTTTCGAGAGTCCCTAGCGGGTCTGACGTCATCAATTTCCTGTAGCCGCGAATCGACCGATCCATCTTCGAGCGATTCTGCGGGGCTGTGACCAGCTCAACACCTTGAGCCAGAAGGTCCTTGCCGACGATGACGCCGATATAGTCAAGCTCCAAGCCTTGGCAGGTGTGGATACACCCAACCTCGTCAACCGAGTTCGACGCGATGAGCCAAAGGCTACCGTCGCTACCGAGGTTCCACTGCTTCCTGTATCCGAATTCGGGAATCACGATGTCGTATGCGTCCGGCTTTCTCTTGCTGACCCAGTCCCAACAGTAGCCCGCCACCACTCGCGCGCTGTTGCTAGCCTTGTTTCTTTCTTCGATCAACGCGTGAAGTTTGCTGGGACTGTCCATCACCCTGAAATCGAACGATTCCGGATCGAACGGAACGTCACGCTCGTCCGTGATTTCCAGAGTTGAATCCAGCCATGCCAGGTAGCCATCGGATCCGTTGCAACGAAATTGGGAGGCGAGTTGCAGGTGAGTGACTCGCGCACCCGATTCAATCGCCCATCGAGTGAGCTCGGTGGAATGTCCGATGTCGTTGAGCGTCACCACCTGATTGTCGTCGACGAACAAGATCGTGCACTTGGCGCTCGAGATCACTTCCTTGACCTGATTCTCTCCAAGATTCCCATACAGGCCGGAGCGCTCATTGAGACGGTGGGCCTCATCCACGACGAGCGCATCGAAGATATTCGGCTCCGTCTCGAAGAACCCGCCCGAGCCGCCAAACAGATTGGAGATCTCCACCTGCTTGAACTTGCCCCTCAGTTTCTCCTTGTAGACACTACGTGGCGCTGCATTCTTGGAGACGTACTTCGTCAGCAGCCCGATCTTGGTCAATGCGACGAGCAGGTTGATTGCGACAACCGATTTGCCGGTGCCGGGACCGCCCTGGATGATCACGACCTGCTTGGCATCGGCACGCGCTGCACGCGCGCTCGCAAGCGCGGCCTCGTAAACGACCTTCTGATCGTCTATGAGAACGAACTCGCGGTTGCCCTTGAGCATCTTCCCGATGCTGTCCGCCAGCATCTTGGAAGGGCGAATGCGACCTTTCTCGATCTTGTAGAGAAGTTCCGCGTTGTCTCCGTGGACCACGTGCTGCTTGATGAACCTTCGCAACCGGTCGCGTTCGTGATCGCCCTTGAGGAACAGAGGGGCTTTGTCGATGTATGCATCGTAGTGCGTGTTGTTGATGACTCCGTCTGAGACGTAGTTGTGCAGGTAGGCACAGGGGCGCAGCGCAACGGCGTCGTCCTCGATGGCCTCATTGAACCCTTCGAGAAGCGCTGCGTAGGACCATGCCTGATAGCAGGGATGAGCGCCTTCGCGTTCGAAAGCACCACCGCGTTGCGCAATCACGATCCCGTCCTTGTCAGAGAGTCGCGAGGTGGACCATTGCTTCAGCTCGATCACGATGACGTGGCGCGTACGATCCGCGTCCAGTCCGGAAAGCAGGAAATCGATCCGCTTCGACGTCTGGGGAATCTGGAATTCGATTCCGACGCCCGTGTCGCCAGGAATTTCCTCATCCCGCAAAACGCTGGCCATGTGCACGAGAGACGCACGCCACGCCCTGACTTCTGCATCGGGGGCGTATCGACCAGTCTTCTTCAGATAGGCGCTCGCAATCTGATATTCAATTCCGCGGTTGTCGGTTTCCTCGACGAACTTCGACTTCGTGGCCTGGTAGACGATCAAGCTCGCTTCCCCTTGTCCCGGTCGATTACAACTCGGTGTACTTGTCGCTCCGACCCTTGGCACGCTCGACCGGATATTTTTTCTCGTTCGCGGCCAGCTTGCGCCACGCAGCTGCAACGGGATCCATCCCGAGCCTGTCTGCTAGTTGCAGTGTGTAGATGAGCACGTCGGCAACCTCGTCCGCTACCATTTCGCGCTTCTGATCGGGAAGGTTCCGGCTCTGTTCTTCCGTGAGCCACTGAAAGTGTTCAAGCAGCTCCGATGCTTCCACCGACAATGCGATGGCAAGATTCTTGGGAGAATGAAACTGCCCCCAGTCGCGAGCCTCGGCGAACTCACGCAGGGAAGTCCTCAGCGCATCGATTTCGTGGCTCATTCGCTACTCCCGTGCACACACCATCCTAACCTGTTGGAAGGTTCGGGTTAGGTCTTGCAGTAACAAAGTCTCCGATCACTGGTGCATCATTCCAAGGCCTGAGCTACCTTTTTCGCTGCGACACGCTGATGCGACACACGGAGATCTTGAGTGGCTGACTATGGCTGCGAGCAATGCTGGTCCACCGATCCGTCGGAAGCCTACCGGGTCGTGACCAAGGTCCCAATCGAGGTGTTCCTGATCGATGAGTCACACTTCATCGTGAGCGTTCGCAAGTGTTCGCACTGCTCTCAGCACTATCTTCAGGTGACGACCGAGACGATCGACTGGGAGGATGGCGAGGACCCGGTCCATCGCACCATCGTTCCCATCGAGGGCGTGGAGCGCTGCAGGTTGGTTGCCAGCACTCCCCTCGTTACCGCGATCATTGAGGCTGTCGGAGAGGGCAAGCAGTCAGTCCATTACGATTGGCAAAAAGGCGAGGAACCGAGCACGTACTGGGGCACCGGGGTTCGGGTTGGCATGCACGATTAGCGAATGACCACATCCGAGAAAGCCCGCAGGCCGAAAGTGGCCAGAGGGAATCTTCGCTTGAATCAGAAACTGACTCTGGCACCATTGTGCTGATAGCCCCATTCTGTTGTATCCAACCGTAGGACGTGCATGCATCGAGTCCGCGATTCCGGTCTCCTGGCGGCAGCTGCCATCGCCATCTGCGTCAGCGGCAGCGCTACCTGTGGCGGTCAGGACTTGCCATCGAAGACCACGTGGTCCGAGGACCCACCGGCCTTCCCTACGGTTGCGGAAGCCTTTTCCCAGCTGAGTAAATTGGGTACGCCGTACCTCAGTCGCGACAAGACGCGCGTTTCTCTCAGCATCCAGGATGTGCGATGGCGAGGAATGTGGTCGTTCAGCGGCGGCGACGTCACGACCCATCCAACGCGCTACTGGCGCTTGGTGGTTCTTCCTGGCAACGATTGGAACATCAAGATTTCATGGGGTTGCGAGGAGTCGAAGTCCGCTTGCGAGCAATTTCGCAAGCAGATCGGCGATCAATTGCCTCCAGTGCCTCCTGGCCCGCCACTCCCGCCGTTCGATGCATCAGGTTCAAGCAAAGATGGACAGTCTGTAGAACCCCGCGATCCTTCGAAGCCTTCGAGCGACCTCTCGGTGAAGCTCGCGCAGCCACCTGTGATGCCGCGCTCGTTCTGGTGCGCGGATTTTCATACGACGACGTCGGTCGTGGTGTCGGTGAGCAAGGAGGGAAAAATCCAGGATGCGTCCATCGAGAGAAGCAGCGGCGATCGCTCGCTGGATCAAGCCGCACTCGATGCGGTGAAGCGGTACCAATTCAATCCGGAAATCTTCAACGGCCAACCCGTTGCAGCCACTGGCAGGATACCTTTCGTTTTCGATGGCGACTCCAGTGAAGCTGCCCAATGCGCCCACGTTCGGGCCGTGGCGCTGATGGCCGATGACCAATCAGGGCAAGAGTTGGATCGGAATTCCGTCGCAAGATTCGCCGCAGGCTCTGCCGTGTCGGTCCAGATCAAGCATGAGCTTCCTGTGGGCACCAACTTGCTGGTGCGCTGGGTAGACGATTCGAACGCAAGCATCGTGATGAGCGAGCGGCGGGTGACCTCGGATGGATCGGGCGTCGCTGTCACCGGCTATCTGCCGGAGGGCGGCTGGAAGAATGGGCGCTATCACGTCGAGGTGCACGTGGGCCACATACTCGTTGGCTGGATTCGATTTGTCGTAAAACAGCCGCTAGCGAGCAGATAAGTGCCAAATAGGGGGAATGCGTTTCTGTTCCCGGAAAAGCGGTGACCGTTGTCTGTCCGGGGGCTCGGGTCAGGCTTGCAATGATGCGTCAATGCAAGAACTGGCCCTATGACGTGCGGTACTTTCGGAAGCAGTGTCTGCCGATGTCCAATTTGGCAAGACATATCTGCGTTGTCTCACCTATCTCACCTATCTCACGGAGTTGAGAGCCAGCCGTTGCGGATGACCGGCGAAATCACGACGAGCAGCGCCTAATGAACGCCCCCGTCGTTGATCAACACCTGTTCCGCTTCGGAGAGCAACTCGTGGATGATCATGTTTGGCGATTCGACCCAGTCGTCATCGGAGTCGGGGATCACGATGCCGACGATGCGCATTCCCTTTGCATGGGGGTGCGGCAGGCTGATATACGTCTGATCGAGCCGCTTCTCAACGACGATCCGCTGGTCGATGTCGTACGTGAAGTCGGACGCCAGGTCGACGAAGATGGGGATCTCGAAAACCTGCTCGGGCGGCTCGGGCTTCTTCGGTTTCTTGCGGGTCATGAGGGCATTCTGGCTTGGCTAGGGTGTGTTGCGGAGGCGAGGCTGTTCGAGCTTGGGCAGGAACCACGCCAGCAGCCCGATCGCGGGCAGGAACGCGCAGATGCCGTACACCTGTTCGATGCCGATGTGGTCGGCCAGCACGCCGAGCACGGCCGCGCCAATGCCGCCCATGCCGAACGCGAATCCGTAGAAGATGCCGGAGATCACGCCGGTGCGTCCGGGCACCAGCTCCTGTGCGTAGACGATGATCGCGGAGAACGCCGATGCGAGCACCAGGCCGATCACCACGCTCAATGCGGTCGTCCAGAACAGGTTCGCGTGCGGCAACAACAGGGTGAACGGCAACACGCCGAGGATCGACGCCCAGATCACATACCTGCGGCCGATGCGGTCGCCGATCGGGCCGCCGATGACGGTGCCGACCGCGACCGCGCCGAGGAACACGAACAGGTGCAGCTGCGCGTTCTGCGCGGTGAGGTGGAACTTCTGCATCAGGTAAAAAGTGTAGTAGCTGGTCAGGCTGGCGAGGTAGAAATACTTCGAGAAGATCAGCGCTCCCAGGATCGCCATGGTGAACATGATCGTGCGCGTGGGCAGGCGCGACGCACGCGCGGACGCATGCGCTGCGCGATGCGCCGGCAGGTGGGTGCGATACCAGCCGCCAATGCGCACCAGCATCACGATCGCAGTCAGCGCGGCAATCGCAAACCACGCCACGCTGGACTGCCCGCGCGGCATCACGATGAACGCCGCAAGCAACGGTCCGGTCGCCGAACCAATGTTGCCACCGACCTGGAACACCGACTGCGCAAGACCGTGCCGCCCGCCCGAGGCCATGCGCGCAATGCGCGAGGACTCCGGATGGAACACCGAAGAGCCCGAACCGACCAGCGCCGCCGCGCACAGCAGCATCGCGAAACCCGACGCCTGCGACAGCAGCAACAACCCGGCCAACGTGAAGCCCATGCCGACCGCCAGCGAATACGGCAGCGGCCGCTTGTCCGTGTAGATGCCAACGAACGGCTGCAGCAGCGACGCGGTGACCTGGAAGGTGAGCGTGATCAGGCCGACCTGGGCGAAATCCAGCGCGAAGCTCTGCTTGAGCAACGGGTACATCGCCGGCAGCAGCGACTGGATCATGTCGTTGAGCAGGTGGCAGATGCTCAACATCGCAAGGATCGGGACCGCGGTGCCGGCGGCGTCCGCGAGCGGCGTCTGCGCAGCAAACGCGGGTGAACCCGGGGAATCGGCGATCGGGGCGTCGTCGGCAGGCGGACGTATGGCGACGGGATTCTGCATGGGCGTATTGGAACATCCGGAGCAACGGTTGCGCCATTGCCAGGCGCGATTCGGGTGACGACTCAGGCAGGTGGCCAGGCCATCGAACCGACATCCAACGCTGCAGGAAGCGGCTTGGCCCACGAGCACACCGTGCCGGACCTGCTTGCGCCGGTTGATCGCCGTTCCTGATGTTCGATTGAGCGTGGTCCCCAGGCCTGCAAATCGGCCCAGCTCACAGCGTCGTGATGGTATGCACGAAGGTGCCGTCGGCGCTGTACACGTCGGAAAAGCCGCCCCCGGGATACAGGCACCGTCCGTCATCGGGACTGCGATAGACGAATCCGGTTGCCACGACGATCTCGTGCGATGGGTTCGTGGACACCTTGTAGTAGCACTGCATGCCCTGGCGACTGCAGCTGCGCGCCTGTTTTTTCCTGCTGCGAGCAAGCGCGTCCTGCTCGAGGGTCGAGAGTGGTCCGCCGTCCTGCGGCGTGGCGCAAGCCGCCGGAACGTGCACCGGAGCGTGCACCGGAGCGGGCGCCGGCTGTGGCTTGCATGCGGCGAGCAAAGCCACCACGAAGATGCAAGACAAGCGAACAGCCACCGAGGCCGTTGCGGGGCTCGCGTGGATGTTCAAGAGTGATTGTCGCGTTCTCATCCGCAGGCGCCGTACTTCAGGTCGACGCCGCAGGTCGCGCATGCCGCTTCATGTGCGCACGGCGTCGGATGGCTTTACCGCTTCGAGTTCCCACAACAGATACACCGGCCTGTCGGCAGCCTGCTTCCCGCGCAGAACGCGCGAGAAGGAGCGCAGCCCGTGCGCGACGCGCTTCAAGGGTGGCACCATGTCCGGCCCGCCTGCGATGGAACTGTGCGCCTTCGCGCGCGGCATCCAGCGCACGTCGATTGCGCGGAAGTTGCCGATGAATCCGTAGATCCTGCCCAGCGCAGCCTCGCCGCAGAAATACGTGTGGGTCTGTTCGGTGATGATGTTGACGTGGGTCGGATCGGTGAAGGCTTCCGCGTTCGGGAACGCCGGTGTCAATGCGTAGAAGCGACCGCCTGCGGCAAGTACGCGCCATATCTCATTCATGAGGCGGATGAACGGGAACACGGTATCGCGACCGTCAGCGCTCGGAAGGATGCGCGGCACGTGTTCGATGAAGTCGTATGCGGAGACGGATCCGAAGCTGTCGTCGTCGAACGGGATCGCGTCGACGGCCAGGTTCGCAACGCAGTACTCGAAGCCGGGCTGCCCCTGTGACGGAAGATCCTGCAGCGGACGGATATCCACGCCGCACAACGCGCCACGCGAGTAGGGATTGCGCGGGAACTTGCCGCAGCCCAGGTCGAGATGGCGGTCTGGAAGCGACACTCAGATCTCCAGGCTCGCCAGGTCGCCTTTGAGCTCCAGCCATGCCTTGCGATCGCTGGCGCGCTTCTTGCCGAGCAGCATGTCCATCAGCGCATGCGTTTCCTTGCCATCGTCCACGGTCAGCTGCACAAGCCGGCGCGTGTCCGGATGCACCGTCGATTCGCGCAGCTGCGGCGGGTTCATCTCACCGAGGCCCTTGAAGCGGGTGACGTTGACCGCGCCACGGATGTTTTCGTTGGCGATGCGCTCGAGCAGCAAGGTCTTCTCTTCCTCGTCGAGCGCATAGAACACCTGCTTGCCCACGTCAACGCGGAACAGCGGCGGCATCGCGACGAAGATATGTCCTGCCGCGACCAGCGCAGGGAAATGGCGCAGGAACAATGCCGCGAGCAGGGTCGCGATGTGCAGTCCGTCGGAATCGGCGTCGGCGAGCACGATGATCTTGCCGTAGCGCAGGCCGTCTATGTTTGCGTGGCCCGGATCGCAGCCGATCGCGACGGCAAGGTCGTGCACTTCTGTCGAGGCGAGCACGCCGGAACTTTCGACTTCCCAGGTATTGAGGATCTTCCCGCGCAACGGAAGGATCGCCTGGAACTCCTTGTCGCGCGCCTGCTTCGCGCTGCCGCCTGCGGAATCGCCTTCAACCAGGAACAGCTCGGTGCGCGAGAGGTCCTGCGAGATGCAGTCGGCGAGCTTGCCGGGCAGGGCGGGTCCTGAAGTCACCTTTTTGCGGATGACCTGTTTCTCGGTCTTCAGGCGCAGCGTCGCGCGTTCGATCGCGAGTTGCGCGATTGCTTCTCCTGACTCCACGTGCTGGTGCAGCCACAACGCAAATGCATCATGCGCGGCTCCTTCCACGAACGCCGCGGCCTGGCGCGACGACAGCCGTTCCTTGGTCTGTCCCGAGAACTGCGGATCGGCAAGCTTCACCGACAGCACATAGCCGGCGCGATCCCACACATCCTCGGGTGCAAGCCGCACGCCGCGCGGCAGCAATCCGCGCAAATCACAAAACTCGCGTAATGCTTCGGTCAGGCCCGTGCGCAGTCCGTTGACGTGGGTCCCGCCCTGCGCCGTCGGGATCAGGTTGACGTAGCTCTCCTGCACGAGTTCGGCGCCGTCCGGCAACCAGCACACCGCCCAGTCGACAATCTCCGAGGTGCGCGCAAGTGCACCCACAAACAGTTCGGGCGGGAGGCAATTGCGGCCGGTCAGTTCGCCATGCAGGTAGTCGCGCAGGCCATCGCGGTACATCCACTCGACGCGCTCGCCGCTGGCTTCGTCGAAAAAGCGCACGGTCAGTCCCGGGCACAGGACGGCCTTCGCGCGCAGCAGGTGCTTGAGCGGCTTTATTGCGAACTTGGGCGTATCGAAGTAGCCGGTGTCCGGCCAGAAGCGCAACCGCGTGCCAGTATTCTTCTTGCCGACGCCACCGACGGTCTTGAGTTTCGACGCCGGGTCGCCGTTCGCAAACGTCATCGTGAACTCGCCGCCATCGCGCTTGATGAAGACTTCAAGCCGCTTCGACAGCGCATTCACCACGCTGACGCCGACTCCGTGCAGACCGCCGGAAAAGCTGTAGTTGCGGTTGTTGAACTTGCCGCCCGCGTGCAGGCGGGTAAGGATCAGTTCGACGCCCGGGATCTTTTCTTCGGGGTGGATGTCCACCGGCATGCCGCGCCCGTCGTCGGACACCTCGCAGCTGCCGTCGCTGAACAAGGTCAGCTCGATCGTCGTTGCGTGCCCGGCGAGCGCCTCGTCCACGGCGTTGTCGACGACTTCCTGCGCCAGGTGGTTCGGGCGGGTGGTGTCGGTGTACATGCCCGGACGGCGCTTGACCGGGTCCAGGCCGGAAAGGACTTCGATGTCTGCTGCGTTGTAACGACTGCTCATGGGGTATCCGGAGATCTGCAGCGCAGGACGGAAGGCGGGGCGCCAGCTTGGTGGATTCTGACCGGAATGGGTACCGTGCGAGGTATCCGCGCGTCTGGGGCCGCTGGAGAGGGGAACGCGGCGGTTGTTAAGAAAGCGTGATTACAATAAAAATTTCGTTAAAGTTCATTTCCGGTTCAGGTGAGGTTGGGATTGCGATGGGCAAGGTGCGTCGTCGCCCATCGGTAGAGACGGATGCTCACCGGACCAATCATCGCCAGGATGGCTTTCCCGTTGCCGAGGAAACGCCCATGCGCAATCCCCCGCGTCGCAAGCCATTTCATCGCACCCTGCTACTTGGTTCCACCATCGCCAGCATCCTCTTGATTCCTGCCGCGTTCGCCCATGCACACCATGCCGGTTCAAGCTATGCCGGCAGGCATGGCGGCATCTCCCACCATTCCATGTCGTCCGACAATCGTTCCGACGCTCGCAACATCGTGATGTCGGCCGGCGACGACCGCTTGCAGTCCGCCACTGCTGCGTTGAGCCCGAATGCGCGCAGGCATGTGCGGGTTCCCGACGAAGAAGAAGTCGAACAGCCCGAACAGTGACAGCGTCGCAATGCTTCCAGCGCCCCGGCCAAACCGGGGCGCTGTCGTTTCAGGACAATGGAAGGCCAAGGCATCGCTCGCGACCCTGCGCGTCAGCCTGTAGAATGTGGTTTTCCGGAACAGCCGAACCATGACCCGCCTGATTTTCGTGACCGGTGGTGTGGTGTCCTCGCTCGGCAAGGGCATTGCATCGGCGTCCCTGGCAGCCATCCTTGAAGCCCGCGGCTTGCGGGTGACGCTGATGAAGCTCGATCCGTACATCAATGTCGATCCGGGCACGATGAGCCCGTTCCAGCACGGTGAGGTGTACGTCACCGACGACGGCGCCGAAACCGACCTCGACCTCGGCCACTACGAGCGCTACGTGCGCACGCGGCTGACCCGCAAGAACTCGATCACCACCGGGCGCATCTACGAGAACGTGATCCGCAAGGAGCGCCGCGGCGACTACCTCGGCGCTACGGTGCAGGTCATTCCCCACATCACGGATGAAATCAAGCGCTGCATCGACGAGGCGACCGAAGGATTCGACGTCGGCCTCGTCGAGATTGGCGGCACGGTCGGCGACATCGAGTCGTTGCCGTTCCTCGAGGCGATCCGCCAGATCCGCACCGAACGCGGTCCCGAGCGCGCGATCTTCATGCACCTGACCCTGGTGCCGTTCATCGCCGCAGCTGGCGAACTCAAGACCAAGCCGACCCAGCATTCGGTGAAGGAACTGCGCTCGATCGGTATCCAGCCCGACATCCTGCTGTGCCGTTCCGAGCAACCGCTTCCGGATTCGGATCGCCGCAAGATCGCGTTGTTCACCAATGTGCCCGAGAGCGCGGTCATCTCGGCGATCGACCTGGACAACATCTACAAGATTCCGTTGTGGCTGCATGCGCAGGGCCTGGACCAGATCGTGGTCGAGCGCCTGCATCTGGAGTCCAGCGTGCACGCCGCAGACCTGTCGGAGTGGATCGCAACGGTCGACGCGGCGGAACACCCGGTGGACGAGGTGACAGTCGCGGTGGTCGGCAAGTACGTCGATCACCAGGATGCGTACAAGTCGCTGGGCGAAGCGTTGCGCCATGGCGGACTGCGCCAGCGCACCAAGGTGAAGCTGAAATGGCTGGAATCCGAGGCGATCGAAAAGCAGGGCGCCGCGGCATTGCTTGACGATGTCGACGCGGTGCTGGTGCCCGGCGGCTTCGGCGATCGTGGTTTCGAGGGCAAGGTGCTCGCGTCGAAATATGCGCGCGAGAAGGGCATCCCGTATTTCGGCATCTGCTATGGGTTGCAAGCCGCAGTGGTGGATTTCGCGCGGAATGTCGCGGGCATGCCCGAGGCGGCGAGTACCGAAAACGACCGCGCATCTCCCGACCCGGTGATCGGCCTGATCACCGAATGGCGCACCGCCACTGGCGATGTCGAGCGCCGCGACGATGCGTCGGATCTTGGCGGCAGCATGCGACTGGGTCTGCAGGAGCAGCGCATCAAGCCGGGCACGCTCGCGCACCGGCTGTACGGCAAGGACGTAGTCGGCGAGCGCCACCGCCACCGCTACGAGTTCAACAACCGTTATCGAAGCAAGCTCGAGGATGCGGGGCTGGTGATCAGCGCGAAGTCGATGGACGATTTGCTGGTCGAGATGGTCGAGCTGCCGCAGTCAACGCATCCGTGGTTCCTTGCCTGCCAGGCGCATCCGGAGTTCCTGTCCACGCCGCGCGACGGCCATCCGCTGTTCGTCGGCTTCGTGCGCGCTGCGCGCGAATACAAGGTCAATGCCGGCAAGGCGGGCGGCAGGTTGTTGAAGGAAGCGAGCGCTTGATCATGATGGAAGCAGCATGAATCTTTGCGGCTTCGAGGTTGGCATCGAGCATCCGTTCTTCCTGATCGCCGGACCATGCGTCATCGAGTCGATGCAGTTGCAACTCGATACCGCGGGCACCTTGAAGGGCATCACGGACAAGCTCGGCATCCCCTTCATCTTCAAGTCGAGCTTCGACAAGGCCAACCGCACGTCGGGAACGAGCTTTCGTGGTCCAGGTCTCGAAGAAGGGTTGAGGATCCTCGCTGAAGTGAAGCGCCAGATCGGCGTGCCGGTGCTCACCGACGTGCACGAATACACGCCGATGGACGAGGTCGCGAGCGTCGTCGACGTGCTGCAGACGCCGGCGTTCCTGTGCCGGCAGACCGACTTCATCCAGAAGGTCGCGAGCGCCGGCAAGCCGGTCAACATCAAGAAGGGCCAGTTCCTGTCGCCGTGGGAAATGAAGCACGTCGCCGCGAAGGCGCTGGCGACCGGCAACACGCAGATCATGGTCTGCGAGCGTGGCGCGAGTTTCGGATACAACAACCTCGTCTCCGATATGCGCAGCCTCGCGGTGATGCGCGAGACCGGCTGCCCGGTCGTGTTCGATGCAACCCATTCGGTGCAGTTGCCTGGCGGAGCGGACGGCAAGAGCGGTGGGCAGCGCGAGTTCGTGCCGGTGCTGGCGCGTGCGGCGGTGGCGGTAGGGATTGCGGGCATCTTCATGGAAACCCATCCGGATCCGGACAAGGCGCTCAGCGATGGGCCGAATGCGTGGCCGCTGAGGAAGATGCGGGCATTGCTCGAAACGCTGCTCGAAATTGATTGCATCACGAAGAAAAATGGGTTCCTGGAGTCTGCGGGTGAGTAGGTGGGAATGGAAAATCACAGGGTATGGCATTGCGACTGAAAAAGTCCGAGTTGCAGTGCTGGCAATCGCTCTGTTCACGCTCGTGTTCGGAGTTTTCCCCGTTGCTGTACACGCCCAGCAAAAAGCAAGCGGCGAGCTTCAAAAGGTTTGGGAGTGCGGTGGGGAGTATTACGGCCATCCGCAGGACGAGATCATTGCGTCCTTCCAAAAAAAAGGCGTCGGGGCGGACTACAAGAGGACTTTGATAGCGGTGCAGTCCCCGTATTCGCACTTTCAGAAGCCTTGGAAGGACGTCGATCCGACCACGTCAGATGGAATCCGCGCACTGATCTCAGCAAATGCGTACGAAGATAAGCGGCGTAACAAGTTTGTTGATAGCACATCTGGCGACGCCACCCACACGGTGCTCATGTACTACATGGCTTCGGCCAAGGGAGGTGAATGCACTCCTCCGGCCGATTTTCACGCATGGATCTCAGGACTCGCCTACGACAATCTCGCCCGAAAGCCGGATATTGAAGGGCTTCCCTTCGCCGAATTGGATTATCAGCAGGTCGACATCCATCAGTGCTCATCGACCACAGCCGGGGAGGAGAAGATTGGTGCCCTTGCCGTAACGCGTTGGATTGTTGCGAACAACAAATCGGATGCGTTCGATCAGGCGGCGCGAATTGCATTATCTGGATCCTTGCAGTTGGCCGATCTGGATTCATGGATGCCGTTGCATCTGTCGGATTACTCAAGGTTGGGATTTTCAAATCGGGACGAAGCCCGCGTATTCACTGCATATACAACATTGTGGGTCGATTCGACCGCCGACTCTGATTACATCCGAAGATTGAAGTCCCGGCTTCTCGTCGTTTACTACGAGTCCCTTGCATCGGGCGGTAGTTGCAATATCCCCACCGAATCGCTTCATGTCATAGAGAGCCTTCATGCCTCAAGTCACTAGCATCCACGCCCGCGAAATCCTCGACTCCCGCGGCAATCCCACCCTCGAAGCGGAAGTCACCCTGAGCGACGGTTCCTTCGGTCGCGCGGCGGTGCCTTCCGGGGCATCGACTGGTTCGCGCGAAGCGGTCGAGTTGCGCGATGGCGACAAGACGCGCTACGGCGGCAAGGGTGTGACCCGCGCGGTCGCGAACGTCAACGGCACGATCGCCGATGCGCTGCGTGGTTTCGGCGCGAACGACCAGCAAGGCCTCGATGCGAAAATGATCGCGCTCGACGGCACGCCGAACAAGGCGCGGCTCGGCGCGAACGCGCTGCTCGGCGTCTCGCTCGCGAACGCGCATGCGGTCGCGGCCTCGCGCGGCATTCCGCTCTGGAAGCACCTGGCTGGCGATCGCAAGCCGATCCTGCCGGTGCCGATGATGAACATCATCAACGGCGGCGCGCATGCGGACAACAACGTGGACCTGCAGGAATTCATGATCCTGCCGGTTGGCTGCACGTCGTTCGCCGAAGCGTTGCGTGCGGGCGCTGAAATCTTTCACGCGCTGAAGTCGGTGCTGAAGTCGCGCGGCCTGTCCACGGCGGTCGGTGATGAGGGCGGCTTCGCGCCAGATTTCCGATCGAATGTCGAGGCGCTCGAGACCATCGTGGAGGCGATCGGCAAGGCGGGGTACAGCGCGGGCGACGATGTGCTGCTGGGCCTGGATGCCGCGGCAAGCGAGTTCTACGAGAACGGAAAGTACAACCTGGTCGGCGAGGGAAAGCGCCTCACGTCCGAGCAGTTCGTGGACTTCCTGGCGAACTGGACGCGGCAGTATCCGATCATCACGATCGAGGACGGCATGGCCGAGCAGGATCGTGATGGCTGGAAACTGCTGACCCAGCGATTGACCGACAACGTGCAACTCGTCGGCGACGACAACTTCGTGACCAATCCTGCGATCTTCCGCGAAGGCATCAAGGATGGCATCGCCAACGCAATCCTGATCAAGGTCAACCAGATCGGCACGCTCAGTGAAACCCTCGAAACAATTGCGATGGCCGATGCGGCGAAGTACTCCGCGGTCATCTCGCACCGTTCCGGCGAAACCGAGGACACCACGATTGCCGACATCTCGGTGGCGACGACCGCGAACCAGATCAAGACCGGATCGCTCTGCCGCTCCGATCGCGTCGCGAAGTACAACCAGTTGCTGCGCATCGAGGAATCCCTCGGCGCAGATGCGCGCTACGTCGGTCGCGATGCCTACGCGCGCCTGCGGCGCTGAGAGCGAAAGCACACAGCCATGTATCGCCTGCTCGCGCTCGTACTGCTGGTGTTGCTCGTGCTGCTGCAGATGAAGCTGTGGAAGGGTGAGGGCAGCTGGACCGCCGAGCAGGAGCTCAAGGTTCAGGTCGAGGAGCAGCGTGCGGAAAACGCGAAGCTCAAGGAACGCAACGCTGCCCTCCAGGCCGAAGTCGAGGATCTGAAGACCGGCGAGACCGCGGTCGAGGAGCGCGCGCGCGTGGAACTTGGCATGGTCAAGCCCGGTGAAACGTTTTATCGCGTGGTCGAGCCGGCCGATCCAAAGTCCAACGTGCGCCCCGAGGATGTCCCCGAAGATGCCGCGTCTCCGGCGGCTGCGTCGTCTCCTGCATCGTCCACCGTGGAGTCTTCCTCGACGCAGGCGATACAGGCGCCCGCATCCTCCACGTCGACAACCACACCGGCAAGACAGGCTGCGAAGAAATGAGCTGGGTGATCGTGCCCGCGGCCGGATCCGGAGCGCGCTTCGGTTCCGGACTGCCGAAGCAGTACCGCCAACTCGCCGGCAGGCCGCTCATCGTGCAGACCCTGGAACGACTGCTCGCCCATCCGGCGATCGATGGCGCGATGGTCGCTCTCGCCGCCGACGATGCGCATTGGCCCGCGCTCGGCCTAGATTTCGACAAGGCCCTGCTGACCTGCACCGGTGGAGAGAATCGCGCCGACTCCGTACTGGCTGCACTCCACGCGCTGCCGGCGTCGGTCGCGCATGACGCCCTGGTACTTGTGCACGATGCAGCGCGCCCGTGCGTTCGTCATTCCGACCTGGATCGGCTGATCGATGCTGCGGAAGGCGATCCGGTCGGTGCGCTGCTGGCGCTGCCATCGCGCGACACCCTCAAGCGCGCGGATACGCATGCGCGCGTGCGCGCGACGGTGCCGCGCGAGCAACTCTGGCGCGCCCAGACCCCGCAGGCATTCCGCCGCTCCGCATTGACGCACGCACTCGAGCAAACGCGCGCGAATGGCGCCTTGGTCACCGATGAAGCGTCCGCAATGGAATGGCTCGATCTGCTGCCATTGCTGGTCGAGGGGCATGAGGACAACATCAAGGTGACCGTGGCCGCAGATCTCGTCCTCGCTGAATGCATCCTCGCCGCGCAACGCGGGCAGGTTCCAGCATGAGCGCGCCCACATGAGCAATCAGAGATGAGCGTCCACTTCCGCATCGGCCAGGGCCTGGACGCGCACGCGTTCGGCGAAGGCGATCACCTGATGCTCGGAGGCGTGCGCGTGCCGCATTCGCATGGTGTCCTCGCGCATTCGGATGGTGACGTGGCGATTCATGCGCTGTGCGACGCAATCCTCGGTGCGCTCGCATTGGGCGACATCGGCCAGCATTTTCCGCCCAGCGACCCGCGCTGGCGCGATGCCGACAGCCGCACTTTCCTGCGCCACTGCACCGCGCTTGCGCGGGCGCGCGGCTGGGTCGTCGGCAATGTCGACCTGACGATCGTTTGCGAGAGTCCGAAGATCGCCCAGCATGCAAGCGCAATGCGCGCCATCCTGGCCGCTGACATGGTCGTCGCACCCGACGCCGTTTCGGTCAAGGCAACAACCACCGAACGCATGGGTTTCTGCGGACGCGGGGAAGGCATCGCGGCGACGGCGGTCGTCCTGTTGCACATGGTTCGATGATCGACCCGCTACCGATGCCATTCGGACCCTCGGTGCTGCGCGCCCGGATGCGTACCCACGCCGAGGATTTCTTCGTCGAGGAGGTCGACGCATTCGCGCCCGACGGTGCCGGCGAGCATCTGCTGCTGACGATCGAGAAGCGCGGCATGAACACGGCCTTCGTCGCGCAGCGCATTGCCGCTTGGGCTGGCGTGCCGGAGAACGCGATCGGTTACGCGGGCATGAAGGATCGCCACGCGGTAACACGGCAACGCTTCAGCGTGCATCTGCCGGGCCGCGCTTCCCCGGATACCGCGACGCTCGAATCGGAAGAACTGCGCGTGCTGGCGGCGCATCGGCACGCGCGCAAGCTCCAGCGCGGTGCGCTGCGCGGCAATCGCTTCGTGCTGACCCTGCGCGACGTCGTCGGCGAGCGCGCGGCCATTGAGCAACGGTTGGCCGCCATCACGGACAAGGGCTTCCCCAATGCGTTCGGCGAGCAGCGCTTCGGGCATGGCGGAGGCAACCTGGACGCAGTGCTGCAAATGTTCGCTGGCCGAAAAATGCGGCGCAACCAGCGGGGCATCCTGCTTTCGGCTGCGCGCTCGGAGTTGTTCAATACCGTGCTGGCAGCGCGCGTGGACAACGGTAGCTGGGTGGATGGGTTGCCTGGCGAGATATGGATGCTCGATGGAAGCCACAGCGTCTTCGGCCCCGAGCCCAATCCGGCCATGCTGGCCGACCGCATCGCCGCGCACGATATCCATCCGACCGGCCCGATGTGGGGGCAAGGCGCGTTGCGTACCGCCGATGCGTGCCGGGCGCTCGAGGAAACTGCGCTGGCGCCGTACATTGTCCTCCGTGAAGGGCTTGAACAGGCGGGACTGAAACAGGAACGTCGAGCCTTGCGCGTGATCGCGGCCGACCTGCTGGCAGAATGGACGCACGATGACGTGCTGCGCATTGCCTTCACCCTTCCGGCTGGGAGCTATGCGACCAGCCTCTTGCGGGCGCTGGGCGAGGTTGGGGATGCAGCCGCAATTGCCGTGATGGGGACAGGACCAGCGCCGCCCTGACGCGCTTTCCAGGCGCTTGCGATACATCGGCAGCCGCTGGCCGCCTTCAAGGCCAAACCAATACTTCCGGCACCTTGCATACCGCCGGGGACGGCGTAGATTGGGTTTTGGCGTCCATCGCCGGTCGGCGCGGACGCCACTCCAACGGGAGGCAGTCATGAACGTCAAGACGATTCTGACAGTTGTACTGGTATGCGGGGGCCTGGCAGCCTTGGGCGGTTGCGCCAGCATGGGCAAGGGCAAGGACAGCAGCGCACTTACTTCCGCGATCAACGACAACGTCGATCTGGCCTACATTGCGCAAGTCAACCAGCAGGCGAGCCAGCGATTCGCGAAAGTGATCTGGGTGAACCCGCCTCAGAAGCTACCGGCAGGCCAACACAACTGATTGTCAGTCGTTGCGTCCGGTGGAAGCCGCGCGCGACGGGCGACGCTCGCCAGGCTTGCGGCGCGCAAGCAGGACAACAACTGCGCCGGTTCCACCCAGCGCAGCCGGGGCTGAGGCAAAGGCGAGCACGTCGGCGCGGTTCATCAACACGCGTTCGACCATGCCCTTGAGCACCGGCCCAAAGGCCGAATGCAGGCCCTTTCCGTGGACGATGAGCACGCAGTGATGCGCCGCGTCGCGGGCCTCGCCCAGGAAGCGCCGTAGCAGTTCCCCGGCGGCCCGTTCGCCAAGCAGGTGCAGGTCGATCTCGTCCTCGATCGCGAATTCGGCGCGCTTGAGGCGTCGCAATGTCTGCGGCGGAACATCGTCGCGGAGATACGCCATCGCATCGCCCAGGGAATCGGCATACCGCGCTGGGTCGCCGCGCTGCGATTCTGCAAGCGCCGCGCGCTCGTCGGCCTCGCGCATCGCCACGATCGCTCGCGGCTTCGGTGTTCGCGGCGGGGAAGGCGCATCAGGCAGGCGACGCACCGGCCCGATCGCAGCCCGGAACAAGTCGGTGTCGCCATCTTCCGCTTCCGGTCTCGGGTCGGTTTCTTTGACGGACTTGCGCTTGTTCGTGGACATTGGCTCAGGCTAGCCGTTTGGCTGGATCGGGTCGAGCAAGTGGCCCCGGCACATGCGCGTCGGAGCGCGTGGAATCGCTCGCGGACGGCAGATCGATCGGGTCGTCGTGGCACAATGCGCGTGCCGGAATTGACACGCCAATGCGCGCGTCGGGTCCGATCTTTCGTGAAGGGGCTGCATGCGCGTACTGGTGAGCAACGACGACGGCGTGGACGCACCTGGCCTGCGGATCCTTGCGGCAGGACTGCGCACGGCCGGACATGAGGTCTGGGTCGTCGCGCCGGATCGAGACCGCTCCGGTGCAAGCAATTCGCTCACCCTCGACCAGCCAATCCGGGTCGCGCGCGTCGATCCGTTTACCTGGCGTGTGTACGGGACACCAACCGATTGCGTGCATGTCGCGCTCGCCGGCCTGCTCGACCACGAGCCCGACATCGTCGTCTCCGGCATCAACAATTCGGCGAACCTCGGCGACGACGTGATCTATTCGGGCACGGTCGCGGCCGCCATGGAAGGGCGCTTCCTAGGATTGCCCGCGATCGCGGTGTCCTGCGCCACGCGCGACCACAACAGTGGCGCCCGTCACTTCGAGACGGCAGCGCGCGCCGCCGTCGAACTCACGGCCCGGTTGCTGATCGATCCGTTGCCGGCCGACACCATCCTCAACGTCAACGTGCCGGATTGCGAATGGAAGGACCTGGCCGGTTTCGAGGTCACACGCCTGGGCCAGCGCCACCGCGCCGAGCCGTGCATCCAGCAGACCGATCCCCGCGGCCGGCCGATCTGGTGGATAGGCCTGCCCGGCGCCGAGCAGGATGCCGGTCCTGGCACCGATTTCCATGCCGTGCGCACGGGGCACGTTGCGATCACTCCGATCCAGGTCGACCTGACGCGTTACAAGGCGCTCGAAAAGGTCGCCAGCTGGGTCGGCGCGCTCGGCGAAGCCCTGCGGCAGCGCGAATGACTCCGTTGTTCCGCCAGCGACCCGAAACGCAGGGCCAGGGGATGACCTCGCAGCGCGCGCGCGATCGCCTGATCGAACGCCTGCGCCAGGATGGTATCCGCGACGAACGCGTGCTGACCGCGATGCGGCAGGTGCCGCGCCACCTGTTCATCGATGAAGCGCTTTCGAGCCGCGCCTATGAAGACACGGCGCTTCCGATCGGCAAGAGCCAGACGATCTCGCAGCCATGGGTCGTTGCGCGCATGACCGAGGCCTTGCTTGAGCCGTCGGCGCCCGAGCACCCGGGGCCCGTGCGCGTGCTCGAGATCGGCACCGGATCGGGATACCAGGCAGCGGTGCTCTCGCTGCTCGTCAGCGAGGTTTACACCGTCGAGCGCATCGACGAATTGTTGCGCACCGCGCGCAAGCGCTTCCGCAAGCTTGGTTTCGAGAATGTCCGCACGCGCCATGACGACGGTCGTGCGGGCTGGCGCGAGCACGCGCCGTTCGACGCGATCATCGTGACCGCAGCGGGCGCAACGATCGAACCCGCACTGCTTGCGCAGTTGCATCCACACGGCGTGCTTGTTGCGCCGGTCGGCGGCACCACCGCGCAGCTGCTGCAGCGCTGGACCAACACAGGCGACGGCTGGCACCCGCAGACGCTTGGCAACGTCGTGTTCGTCCCCCTGCTGCCGGGTGTTGTCTGATGGTGCGACAGGGCTTCTTGGCCACGCGAGCTTGTCCCGTTGGTGGTGGGCGCGTCGAGCCATGAAGTTGTTCGCTCCCCTGTACGAACGCGCCTTGCGCTGGTCGGCTTCGCCGCGCGCCCCGTTGCTGCTGTTCCTGCTGAGCTTGTGCGAGGCGGTGTTTTTTCCGATCGCTCCCGAAGTAATGCTCGCGCCGATGTGCCTGGCCCGCCGCGATCGCTCGTTGCGCTATGCCGCGATCAGTCTCGGCGGCTCGATTGTCGGCATGTGCATCGGCTATGCGATCGGCCACTTCGCACTGGGCTTGCTGATGCCCCTGATCGAGCGCTTTGGATACGCCGCGCGTTTCCATGAAGTCGAACAGCAGGCGAGGGAGCACGGATTCTGGTTGTTGCTGCTCGCAGGGTTCACACCGGTGCCGTTCAAGATCTTCACGCTCGCATCGGGTGCTGTCAGCATGCCGCTGTTGCCTTTCTTTGCGGGCGCGATCATCGGCCGGGGCAAGCGTGTGTTCCTCGTCGCCTACGCGATCAAGCTCGGCGGCGCGCGAGCGGAAGCTGCGTTGCATCGCTGGATCGAACCGATCGGTTGGGCCGGCCTGCTACTCTTCATTGCGGTCGTCGGATGGTTGACATGGAGGGGGCTGCACGGATGATGCAAGCACCGCGAAACCGCATCCGCCCTGCACGTTGGCTCTCGCAGGTCGCGTTGATCGTCGTGCTGGGTGCCTGCGGCGAGGCGCATGTCGTGCACCGCGAGCCCGACCAGGTTGGCCCGCCACGTGGGCTGCCTGCGCCACGCCACGCGGGAACCGGCGAGATCGAGGTGATCCGCGGCGACACGCTGTACGGCATCGCATTCCGGAACGGAATGGATTTCCGTGAACTCGCTACGATCAACGGCATCGAAGCGCCCTACACGATCTACGTCGGCCAGGTCCTGAAGTTGCGCGGTGAACGTGCGCATCCTGCAACCCCGATCAAACCCCTCGTCCAGTCACCGCCGCGCTCGGCTCACGGCGTGCCGCTCCCGGCGCCAGCGTCCGCGACGCGACCTCTTCCGGTCGTCCATCAGCCTGTTGCGAACGCGCCCGAACCTGCGAATACGACGCAGCACGGCGCACCGACTCCATTCGAACCAGTGCAGGCTGCGCCGGTGCAAGCCGTCCCGACAGTTTCCCCTCCCGTAGTGCAGACGCCCGCGCATGCGACCTTGGCGCAGCCGGTCTCGCAGCCACCTACCGTTCCACCGGCTCCGCTATTCCATGCCGAACCCGCGCCGATCGCGCGCATGCCATCGGCCGCGATCATTCCCGCGGACGTCGCAACTGTCGGTGGCGTCCACTGGCGCTGGCCCGCAAAAGGAACCTTGCTCGATCGCTTCATGGCCGGCGACGCGACCAGGCAGGGCATAGACATCAGCGGTACCGCAGGCGACCCCGTGCTTGCTGCGAGCGATGGCGTGGTGGTGTATTCGGGCTCAGGCCTGGTCGGCTATGGCGAGCTGATCATCATCAAGCATTCCGACGAATGGCTGTCGGCCTACGGCCACAATCGCAAGCGGCTGGTGCAGGAAGGCCAGCGCGTGAAGGCCGGACAGCCCATCGCCGAGATGGGCAACAGCGGCGCTCCGCGCGACGAACTGCACTTCGAGATCCGCCGCAACGGCAGACCAGTGGATCCGCAGCAGTATCTGCCTGCGCACTGAGGCGCACTGGACGTCGCCAGCTTGTCCTGGTTCTTCGGGAGATCGCTCATGGCAAAGCAGCAAGCAAAGACGGTACTGACGGACGCCAGCGTGGAGGCCTATTTCGCCGGCATTGCGGATGCATCGCGGCGCGCCGATTGCGAGAAGCTTTCGACGATGATGCACCAGGCCACCGCCGAGCCGGCAAGGATGTGGGGTGCGGCCATCGTCGGTTTTGGCAGCTACCACTACACGTACGAATCGGGCCGCGAAGGCGACATGTGCCGGCTTGGCTTCGCGTCCCGGAAAGACGCGATGGCGCTTTATGGTGTTGGAATCGAGGCGAACGCCGACCTCGTCGGAAAGCTGGGCAAGACCAGGACCGGCAAGGGCTGCCTCTACATCCGCAAGCTCGAAGACGTCGACACCAAGGTCCTGCAGCGGTTGCTCGACGCCGGCGCAAAGACCAGGCGCGGCTGATCGATCCCTGCGAAGCGCGCGCGTTGGTCCTCAGTTCGCACGCGGAGCGCGCAGCCTCACCCCAGCAGGAAAGCTGCGACCACGCGTCGTCCCTCGTTCGCAAGCACGCTGAACGTGCGCGCCGCCGCGGCGTTGTCCATGACTTCGAGCCCGACCCCGCGGCGCAGGCAAGCAGCCATCACGATCGCGGCGGGGAATCGCTGGCGGGCGCCCGTTCCCAGAAGGATGACTTCGGGTTCCAGCGCGAGCGGGCCGGCGAGGTCGTCGGGTTGCAGCGCGTCGATGTTGCGCGGGGCCCAGTCCTCGTGCAGCGCATCGGGCGACAGGTAAAAGCTGGTTGTCAGGATGCGGTCCACGATTTCAACGTCGCGCAGCGATGCCATGGTCAATCTCCCGTCAGGAGAAGCCAGGCCCACCGACGGAGCCGAAGGCGGGGTGAGGGACGCTGTTTTGTCCGGATGTCCATCTCCCGGCTTGCTTGCGACGCGACCGACGACGCCAATCGCGTCGCTGCCGACGGAGCGGATCGCGAAAGGGTGATCCGGCGGCTGCAAAATGAAGGACAAGGGCAACCCCTTTCGAGCCTCCCCTGTGCGTAGTGCAAGAGGAGGGCGGAACTCAATTAGCGCGGCAGCACGATGCCCGGATTCTTGCGGCGTGGGCGGAACACGCTGGCGATGTTGCCCACCCGCTGCACCAGCGCGGCATCGGCTGCTTTGACGATTTCGGCGATCCATGCGTCACGCGTATCGCGGTCCTCGGCGGCAACCTTGACCTTGACCAGCTCGTGGTGTTCGAGCGCGCTGTCGAGTTCTCCCAGCAATGCAGGAGTCACGCCCTTGGCCCCAACCAGGATCACCGGCTTGAGCGTATGCGTGAGTGAGCGCAGGTAGCGCTTCTGGGCAGCAGCGAGGGCAATGGGTGCGGCGGCGCGTACCGGTGTCCTGTCGGCATCGGGTGCGGCCCCGGATGCCCGGCCCGGCACGGCTGCGGCGGACGATTTACGCGTGGGCTTGGATCGCGCCATGAACGGCAACATCCAGGGATGAAGGGCCGAAAGGGTATCATGCGCACCTGTTTTCAAGCTTCGCCGCGGCTTCGGCCGGTTTGAGGATTCGCTTCGAACTGCCTTTGCTGTTCCCCATTCACCATTCCCCATTCACTATTCCCCGCCCTCAAATGGCCCGCAGCAAGAGCAGCGCCAGCTGGTTACGCGAGCATTTCGCCGACCCCTTCGTGAAGAAGGCGCAGAGCGAAGGCATGCGTTCGCGCGCGGCCTACAAGCTCGAAGAGCTGCTGGCGCGGGATCGCCTGCTCAAGCCGGGCATGGTCGTGGTGGACCTCGGCGCGGCGCCCGGCGGATGGTCGCAGGTTGCGCGACGGATGCTTGGCGACAAGGGCACGGTCATCGCGCTGGACGTCCTGGTGATGCCGCCGATTGCCGGAGTGGACTTCATTCACGGCGATTTCAGAGAGGAAGAAGCACTGTCGCGGCTGGAGGAGGTCCTGGCGGGGCGATCGGTGGACCTTGTGCTTTCCGACATGGCCCCCAACATGAGCGGTATGGACACGGTGGATTTGCCGCGCTCGATGCATCTGGCGGACCTCGCCCGTGAATTCGCTGACGCGCATCTCAAGCCGGAAGGCGCCTTTCTCACCAAACTGTTCATGGGCGAGGGCTTCGACGCCTACGTCCAGGATCTCAAGCGGCGCTACGTCCGGGTCGTGATGCGCAAGCCCGAAGCCTCGCGCAAGCGCTCGGTCGAGGTGTACGCGCTCGCGGTCGGGAAGAAGATTAAACTGTAGAGGGATAGTGCCTCGTTTGTGGCAAACGATCTCTGCTTGAAGCTCTTTATTTGAAAGTCCGCACAGGGATGTGCGGTGATGACGTAGGAAGAGACCGATACTCAACTCCCTCGAGACGGACGCATCGAGGCAAATGCACAGGACGTGCATAGGAAGCCTAAATGAATGACCTCGCCAAAAACCTGCTGCTCTGGTTCATCGTCGCAGTCGTCCTGCTGCTGGTGTTCAACACCTTTTCGCCGGGACACTCCGAGGCCACTGCAGAGGTCTCCTATTCGGCGTTCCTCGACGAGATGCATTCCGATGCGGTCAAGGACGTCGAGTTCAGCGGGGAAACCCAGTCGAACATCTCAACGCTGACCTTCGCGCGCAAGAACGGCAGCAAGGGCGTCACCACCGCGCCTTACGACCGCGACCTGATCAACGACCTCAACAAGCACAAGGTCGAGTTCTCGCAGCAGAAGCCGTCCAGCGGACCGTCCATCGTCTACATCATCGTGAACCTGCTGCCGTACATCATCTTCGTCGGCATCCTGTTCTACTTCATGCGGCAGATGCAGCAGGGCGGCGCGGGCAAGGGCGCGATGAGCTTCGGGCGTTCGCGCGCAAAGATGCAGGGCGAGGACCAGGTCAAGGTCACCTTCGCCGATGTCGCCGGTTGCGACGAGGCCAAGGAGGAAGTCGGCGAACTCGTCGAGTTCCTGCGCGACCCCGGCAAGTTCCAGAAGCTTGGCGGCAAGATTCCGCGCGGCGTGCTGATGGTGGGCCCGCCCGGCACCGGCAAGACGCTGCTGGCCAAGGCCATCGCGGGCGAGGCCAAGGTGCCGTTCTTCTCGATCTCGGGTTCCGATTTCGTCGAGATGTTCGTCGGCGTCGGCGCGTCGCGCGTGCGCGACATGTTCGAGCAGGCGAAGAAGCACGCGCCGTGCATCATCTTCATCGACGAGATCGACGCAGTCGGCCGCCATCGTGGCGCGGGCCTGGGCGGCGGCCACGACGAACGCGAGCAGACCCTCAATGCGTTGCTCGTTGAGATGGACGGCTTCGAGGGCAACGAAGGCATCATCGTGATCGCCGCCACCAACCGTCCCGACGTGCTCGATCCCGCATTGCTGCGTCCGGGCCGCTTCGATCGCCAGGTGGTCGTCGGGTTGCCCGACGTGCGCGGCCGCGAGCAGATCCTGCAGGTGCACATGCGCAAGGTGCCGATGGCCGAAGACGTGCGGCCGATGGTCATCGCGCGCGGCACGCCCGGATTCTCCGGCGCCGACCTCGCCAACCTCGTCAACGAGGCGGCGCTGTTCGCAGCGCGCGAGAATGCGCGCGAAGTGCGGATGGAACATTTCGACCGCGCGCGCGACAAGATCATCATGGGCACCGAGCGCCGCTCGCTGGTCATGAGCGAGGACGAGAAGAAGCTCACCGCGTACCACGAGGCCGGGCATGCGATCGTCGGTCGCCTCGTGCCCGACCACGACCCGGTCTACAAGGTCACCATCATCCCGCGCGGCCGTGCGCTGGGCGTGACGATGTACCTGCCCGAAGGCGACAAGTACAGCTACAACAAGACCACCATCGAGTCGCAACTGTGCTCGCTGTACGGCGGTCGCGTCGCCGAGGAACTGGTGTTCGGCGCCGAAAAGGTCACCACCGGTGCCTCCAACGACATCGAGCGCGCGACCAAGATGGCGCGCAACATGGTCACCAAGTGGGGACTTTCCGACGAGATGGGTCCGGTCACTTACGGCGAGGAAGAAGACGAGGTGTTCCTCGGTCGCTCGGTCACCCAGCACAACAACGTATCGGACGAAACCGCGCGCAAGATCGACCTCGTCGTGCGCGGTATCCTCGACCGCGCCTACCAGCGCACCCGCGAGATTCTGACCGCGAATCTCGGCAAGCTGCAGGTCATGGCCGACACGCTGCTGACCTACGAGACGATCGACGCGCTGCAGATCGACGCGATCATGGAAGGCCGCACGCCGCCGCCGCCGCTGGACTGGACTAAGGATGGCAAGCCGCTGCCGAACGACAGCGCCGGCACAAGGCCCAAGCCTCTCGGTGGTCCCGCTCCGTCGGTCTGATCGCGCCTGCGCTTGCCAGCAGCACCCCGAAAGGCCAGAGTCCGCTCTGGCCTTTTTTCATGGATGAAGACGATGGGTGACCGGCGCCGTTACGCTTCCTCGCTGGGAATCGGCATTGCACTCGGCGTCGGGATGGGGGCAGCGCTGGGCGTCGCGTTCGGTTCGATGCCGGTTGGCATGGCGATCGGAATCGCGATCGGGATAGCGCTCGGGTTGTGGCATCCCTCCAGGAAGAAACGCTGATGTTCGACATCACACCCACGCTCGATTGCGGCGGACGCATCCTCGCGCTCGATCGCGTGCGCGTCGTCGGCATCGTCAACGTCACCCCCGATTCGTTCTCCGGCGACGGCCTGGCCGCCTCGCCCGACGCCGCGATCGCGCTCGGCGTGCGCATGCTCGAAGAGGGCGCCGATGCGCTGGACGTTGGCGGCGAATCGACACGTCCAGGCGCCGATGAAGTGCCCGTCGAGGAAGAACTGCGCCGGGTGATCCCGGTGATCGAAAAGCTCGCCCGCGATTGCGCGGTGCCGATCTGGGTCGACACCTCCAAACCTGAAGTGATGCGCGCCGCTGTCGCGGCCGGGGCCGGCCTGATCAACGACATCAACGCGCTGCGTCGCGATGGCGCGATGGACGCCGCCGCCGAGTTGCGCGTGCCGGTGGTGCTGACGCACATGCAGGGCGACCCGCGCACGATGCAGAACGCGCCGTACTACGACGACGTGGTGTCCGAAGTGCATCGCTTCCTGGCCGAACGCATCTTTGCGTGCGAAATGAGCGGCATCGCGAAGAAGAAGATCATCGTCGATCCCGGCTTCGGCTTCGGCAAGACCCTCGAGCACAACCTCGCGTTGCTGCGCCAGCTCGCGCGCTTCACCGACCTTGGCGTGCCAGTGCTTGCGGGGTTGTCGCGCAAGGGGATCATCGGCGCGCTGACGGATCGCGCTCAGGGTGAGCGGGTGCACGGTTCCGTCGCTGCGGCGATGATCGCGGCGCGCTATGGCGCGAAGTTGCTGCGCGTGCACGACGTTGCGGCAACGGTGGATGCGTTGAAGGTCTGGAACGCGGTGGCGGCGCAGGTTGTGCCGAAAGGGAAAGCGGCCCCGACCGTGCCGAAGTGGGGCGATGACGACTAAGATGTTGCTTCAAATTGGTGGAGCACGATCAAATGCGTTCCGTCCGCGCGCATTGATGCGGAGGATCCACGCCAAGCGGCCAGACCTTGTGCTCCCGAAAGACTGGAGGTGAATCCACGTTGGAACCTCAGATCCTGAAGCCAAGCCGATTGGAAAGGACTGGTTCTCTGACCGTCAACGATCACGTCTTGTCGTTGGTCGGCGCAACTCGCGTTCCAATGGGTCAGGAACGCCGTGGTCCCAAGCCAACCTTGTTCTCGTGCAGCAAGGCATCATGACGGCGATGAAAGTGTTCATGGCGCCTGTGAAACACGTCAATGCAACGATGATGCATATCATCGCGCCGATGAAAACTTTCATTGCCTCAATGCAACAGTCAATCGTCGCTGCGCGTCCTTGCACAACCGCTGCGATATCTTTCATGGCGGCGATCCATGCTTTCATGGACTCGATGCTGCCCATCATTGCGACGATGAAGCCTTTCATCGATGCGATGAAACAGTCAATCGTGGCTGCGCATCCTTGCACGACGCTGCGATGGTTTTCATGGTCGAGATTCATCCTTTCATTGCGGCAATGCTGCTCATCATTGCGCCGATGAAGCCTTGCATCGCCGCGATGGATCAGTCGACCGCCGTTGCGCGTGCCTGCACTGGTGACGGGATGTCATGCGTCGTCTCCTTCAAGGTTGTCACTGTCGCAATGGATCCGTTCACATTTGCAGCGGAATATTGAACGGTCGTTGCGCGGTCGATCCGGGCCGCAGCCAAGCCTTGCATCGCTCTGCGGCACGCAGCTCGACGATCCGTTAGCCTGTTGCACCGTCTTCATCCAGTTGATCCCGCAATGCATCCGAACCGCGCCGATGCGCGCCCGCCAGCCATCGCGATCATGGGTCCGACTGCATCGGGCAAGACCGCGCTTGCGCTGGACTGGGCGCAGCGGCTCGGCGGCGAGATCGTCAGCGTCGATTCCGCGCTGGTGTACCGGGGTCTGGACATCGGCAGCGCCAAACCCGATGCGAACGAGCGCGCGCAGGCGCCGCACCACATGCTCGACCTGCGCGATCCGCACGAACGCTACAGCGCCGCGGAATTCGCTGTCGATGCGCTGGCCGCGCTGCAGGGCATCAGTGCGCGTGGCAGGATCCCACTGCTGGTCGGCGGCACCGGCCTGTATTTTCATGCGCTGCTGCATGGCCTGTCGCCGATGCCTTCGGCGGATCCCGGGTTGCGCGCGGCGATTGCCGAAGAAGGCGTGACACGTGGCTGGGATGCGCTGCATGCAGAACTCGGCACTATCGATCCGGCTGCGGCGCAACGCATCAAGGTTGGAGACCGCCAGCGCATCGGTCGCGCCTTGGAAGTCTGGCGCATCAGCGGCAGGTCCATCAGCGACTGGCAGGACGCGTCCGTCCGCCAGCGCTTTCCCTTCCGCGTGCTCAAGCTCGTGCTTGCGCCTGCGGACCGTGCGCAACTCCATGCGCGTATCGAGGCGCGCTTCGATGCGATGCTCGTCGCCGGCTTCATCGACGAAGTGCGCCGGCTGCGCGCGGACCCGCGCCTTGCGGGCTTGGCGGACCCAATGGACCTGCCTGCTCTGCGGGCGGTCGGTTACCGGCAGGCGTGGCGGCATCTCGCTGGCGAGACCGATACTGCGACGTTTCGAGCCGAAGCGATCACGGCCACCCGCCAGCTTGCCAAGCGGCAGCTGACCTGGCTGCGTGGCGAACACGATGCGCGCTGGTTCGACCCGGGCGTCGATGGCGCTGCGCTGGATGCCGCGCTGGCGCTGTTCCTGAATCATCCGTCCCGAATCTGAACGGCATTTCGCAGCCGCCACGGCGCTGTGCGATCATGACCGCTTCCGGCCAGCGATGAAGGGCCGGGCTGGTGCCGTGCGCTCCACTTTGGCGCCCATAACGACAACATCGCAGACAATTTGAGAGGGGAACCACATGTCCAAGGGTCAGACATTGCAGGATCCGTTCCTGAATGCATTGCGTCGCGAACGCGTACCGGTCGCCGTGTACCTGGTGAACGGCATCAAGCTGCAGGGCACGATCGAATCGTTCGACCAGTTCGTGGTGCTGCTTCGCAATACGGTCAGCCAGATGGTCTACAAGCACGCGATCTCGACCGTGGTGCCATCGCGCAACGTCAAGATGGCGGACGAACCTGCTGACCATGCGCAAGACAACCACGACCATCCGGCGCCGCCGGCGGAGCATTGATTGCTGATCTGCAGCGAAAAACAACGCGGTGTTTGAACGTTCCCGCAAGGGTGAAAATGCGCTGCTCGTGCAGCCTTATTCCGGCGCTGCCGATCCGACCCTGCTCGAGGAGTTCGCGGAGCTTGCGCGCTCGGCGGGGGCGACCGTGGTCGGAACGATCACCGCGAAAGTCGCGCGGCGCAATCCGGCGTACTACATCGGTACCGGTAAGCTCGAAGAGGTCAGGTTGTTGTGCGAAAGCACCGGGGCGGACCTGGTGCTGTTCAACCAGCTGCTGTCGCCGGTGCAGGAGCGCAACCTGGAAAAAGCGCTCAGCCGCCGCGTGGTTGATCGCACCAGCCTGATCCTGGACATCTTCGCGTTGCGCGCGCACTCGCACGAAGGCCAGCTGCAGGTCGAACTCGCGCAGCTCAAGCACATGGCGACGCGGCTGATCCGCGGCTGGACCCATCTCGAACGCCAGCGCGGCGGCAGCATCGGCTTGCGTGGTCCGGGTGAAACCCAGCTCGAGATCGACCGCCGGCTGCTGCAGAAGCGCGTCGAGCAACTCGAGAAGCGGCTTGAAAAGGTCGGCGTGCAACGCACCCAGATGCGTCGCGCGCGGATGCGCAATGAACTGCCGCGTGTCGCACTTGTCGGCTATACGAACGCGGGCAAGTCGACGCTGTTCAATGCACTCACGGACTCCGCGGTGTTCGTCGCCGACAAGCTGTTCGCAACGCTCGATCCAACCGTGCGCCGGGTCGAGGGCCTGGACTGCGGCACGCTGGTGCTGTCCGACACGGTCGGATTCGTGCGCGACCTGCCGCACGAACTGGTCGCCGCGTTCCGCTCGACCCTGTCCGAAGCGCGCGATGCGGACCTGCTGCTGCATGTCGTCGATGCGGCCGATCCGTTGCGCGACGAACACATCGGCCAGGTCAACGCGGTCCTGCGGCACATCGATGCGGGCGAGATTCCGCAATTGCTGGTGTACAACAAGATCGACCTCGTCGGCCCGCAGGGTGAACCTTTGGATCGCACTGTGGGCAAGACCGCGGAAGAGAAAGGCTCTGCGATGTTCGAGCCGCGTCGCGAGCGCCCAGCCGACGGTATCGAAAAGGTCTGGGTATCGGCGCGCACTGGCGCCGGGTTCGACGTGCTGCGCGATGCGATCTCGGAACGCTTCGTGGCGCAGCGCGTGCACGGCGAGTTGCAGCTTTCCCCGCGCATGGCGCGCCTGCGTTCGCGCCTGCACGCGCTCGGGGCGATCCAGAGCGAAGTTGCGGATGAGCATGGCTGGCGCGTCCAGCTCGACCTTCCGCGCGCACAGGCCGAGCAACTTGCAGCAGAGTCGGGCGGCGATGCGCTCGAGGCCTTGCTTGCCGCCTCCGCCGCCCCTACCTACAATTCCTGACCTCACAACACCGTCCGATCGCAGCTTGCGGTCGTACGCACAAATCGGCTGCCCGGCACGGTGGCGCGGCAAGCGCAGGAGCGCAGCAGCATGGCGTGGAATCTACCGGGCAAGGGCAGCGGCTCCGACAAGGGCGGCAAGGACCCGTGGAAAGGCCGCGACCCGGATCGCGAGACCGATGCGTTCCTCGACCGCCTCAAGCAGGGCATGGGCCGCATGTTCGGCGGCGACGCGGGTTCGGACGACAGCGGGCCGCGCTTCGCGATGTGGATCGGCATCCTTATCCTTGCCGGGCTGCTGCTCAGCAGCTTCCAGCTGATCAACGAAACCCAGCGCGGCGTGGTGCTGCGCTTCGGCCAGTTCAACCGGATCATGACGCCGGGCGTGAACCTCAAGTGGCCGTGGCCGGTGGAGATGGTGACCAAAGTCGAGACCACGAACGTGCGGGCGGCATCCGACCAGGTGCGCATGCTGACCAACGACCAGAATATCGTGCAGGTCGACTACAACGTGCAGTACACGGTTTCGGATCCAAGGTTGTTCCTGTTTGGCAGCGGCGCCCCCGAAAAAATCCTGCAGCAGGCCGCCGAAAGCGTGGTGCGCGAAGTGGTCGGCGCGAGCGCGATGGACGACGTGCTGATCGGGCAAGGCGCCGGACGCACCGCGCGGGCGCGCGAACGCCTGCAGGCTGCGCTCGACCAGTACCGCACCGGCCTGCGGGTCTCCGATTTCACCCTGAAGAACGTGCGACCGCCGGCGGAGGTGAAGGAAGCCTTCGACGACGTCAGCCGCGCGCAACAGGACAAGGACAAGGCAATCAACCTGGCGAACGCCTACGCAAGCCAGATCGTCCCGGTCGCGCGCGGCCAGGCGGCGAGCGTGCGCACCGGCGCCGAAGGCTACAAGGCCGCGACGATTGCCGCCGCGCAAGGCAACGCGCAGCGTTACAGCCTGCTTGCCGAGCAGTATCACAAG
The DNA here is from genome assembly GCA_038234715.1 of Lysobacterales bacterium. GTDB lineage: Bacteria > Pseudomonadota > Gammaproteobacteria > Xanthomonadales > Xanthomonadaceae > SZAS-103. The sequence continues at coordinate 32,924 of JBBQTD010000031.1, forward strand.
TCACCGGAAGTGACGCGCAAGCGACTGTATCTGGAAACGATGGAGGCCGTGCTCAGTGGGTCGCCGAAGGTCGTCGCCGGCCGCGGCAACAACACGATCTACCTGCCGGCCGAGCACCAACAATCGGACGCTGCAGCGCCGCTGTCCGCCACCACGTCGGCCGCGCCCGTGAACCTGCCCTCGGTCACCGCCGCGATGCCGGCCGCATCCGATGAAAGCGCGCGCACCGATCGCGCACCGCGACCCGACGGACGCGAGGAGCCGCGCCAATGAAAATCGTCTGGATCGTCATCGCCGCGGTCGTCGCATTGCTGCTCGCCAGCTCGGTGTACGTCGTCGCCGAGAACCAGCTTGCGCTGCAATTCCAATTCGGGCGCATCGTGCGGTCGGACATCGAACCGGGTCTGCATTTCAAGCTTCCCGTGGTGCAGACCGTGCTGTTGTTCGACCGCCGCATCCTGACCCTGGACGCGGCACCGGAACGCTTCCAGACCCACGAAAAGAAGGACGTCAGCGTCGACTACTTCGTGACGTGGCGGATCGCAGACGTGCGCCGTTACTACACCGCGGTTGGGAGCGAATCGGGCGCCGAGGACAGGCTCAAGCCGATTGTCGTCGATGCGTTGCGCAGCACCATCAACCCACGCGAATTGCAGGACATCGTCGCGCTGGACCGCAACAACCTCGGTGGCGAGATGTTGCGCCAGGTCAATCGGGTGACCCGGGCGTCGCTGGGCATCGAGGTCGTCGACATCCGCATCAAGCGTATCGACCTGCCCGAAGACAGCAACGTGTTGAATTCGGTTTACGAAAGGATGCGCGCCGAGCGCTCGCGCGCCGCCCTGCAGAAGCGCGCCGAAGGTTCCGAAGAGTCTTCGAAGATCACCGCCGAGGCCGACCGCCAGAAACAGGTCATTGCCGCCGATGCAGAACGCGATGCGCAGCAGCTGAAAGGTCAGGGGGACGCCGAGGCTGCAGCGATCTCGGCGCAGGCTTACAGCCAGGATCCGGAGTTCTATGCGTTCTACCGCAGCCTGCAGGCGTATCGCATGTCCTTCGGCCACCATGATGTGCTGGTCCTGGATCCGGAATCGGAGTTGCTGCGCTACTTCGCCAGTCCCGGCCGCGCCGCGCCAGCGAAGTAGGCATGAACTGGACCGACCTGCTGGCAGCCCTGTGCCTGGTGCTGGTGCTCGAAGGCTTGTTCCTGCTGGTCGCCCCCGCAGCCTGGAAACGCATGGCCGCCCAGCTCGCCGTCACCGAAGAACGCGCCCTGCGCATCGGCGGCGGCCTGATGATCGTCGCCGGGCTGGTCGCATTACAGCTGTTGCGGGCTTAGGACCGGGAATGTGGAATGGGGAATGGGGAGAATTGTTGAGCCACGCGCGACGAACTCTGGCAGAGCACACTGGCTCCCGCGCCACAAAACAAGGATAATTTCGCAAAGCCGGGGCCAGTCCTCCGGCTTTCTTTGTTTTCGTGGCCTGCATCTGCTCGACGCCAAGCCCTTCATCGTTGTGGGATAGACAGTAATCGGAGTCAGGCGCTGGGGGAGAGCGACCGCGTTTGCGCGATGCGCTGAATCGCATCACGCGCGGTCGCGAACGCCCGAAGCAGGATGCGCAGGGCGGGTTGCTTGGAGAGGCCAGGATGGCCGAACTTGGCAACGAACTCGGCGTCTCACCACCATCAACAAGTTCGGAGTAGTCAAGTCATGGGCCAATCGGTCGTAGTTCTGGGCACCCAGTGGGGGTGAGGGCCTGGGCTTGCATGAGTCCAGTGGACTCATGCGCAGGATCGAACGCTGGAGGCAGGAGCCGAAAGCCGGCCGACTTGGTGAGGCATGGAGCCGAGCCTAGTCGGTGACATCACCCCACAACGCGCCATCAGTCAATTTCCAGGAGTCATCATGGGTCAGTCAGTGGTTGTCCTCGGCGCACAGTGGGGGTGAGAGCCTGCGCTTGCATGAGTCCAGTGGACTCACGCGCAGGATCGAACGCCCGAAGCAGGATGCGCAGGGCTGGGTTGCTTGGAGAGGCCTGGACGGCCGAACTTGGCAACGAACTCGTCGTCCCACCACCATCAACCAGTTCGGAGTAGTCAAGTCATGGGCCAGTCGGTCGTAGCTCTAGGCGCCCAGTGGGGGTGAGAGCCTGCGCTGGCATGAGTCCAGCGAACTCATGCGCAGGATCGAACGCTGGAGGCAGGAGCCGAAAGCCGGCCGACTTGGAGAGGCATGGAGCCGAGCCTAGTCGGTGACATCACCCCACAACGCGGCATCAAACAATTTCCAGGAGTCATCATGGGTCAGTCAGTGGTTGTCCTCGGCGCACAGTGGGGTGATGAAGGCAAAGGCAAGATCGTCGACCTGCTGACCGAGAAGATCGGAGCCGTCGTGCGCTTCCAGGGCGGCCACAACGCCGGCCACACGCTGGTAATTGGCGGCAAGAAGACCGTGCTGCACCTGATTCCGTCCGGCATCCTGCGCGAAGGCGCGCTGTGCCTTATCGGCAATGGCGTAGTGCTGTCGCCGGCCGCGCTACAGAAGGAAATCGGCGAGCTCGAGGCCACCGGCGTCGACGTGCGCTCGCGGCTGAAGATTAGCCCGGCGACGCCGCTGATCATGCCGTACCACATCGCCCTGGACCAGGCGCGCGAGAAGGCCGCGGGCGGCAAGGCGATCGGCACCACCGGACGCGGCATCGGCCCGGCCTATGAGGACAAGGTCGCGCGCCGCGGCGTGCGCGTGGCCGACCTGAGCTATCCGAAGGAACTCGCGGAGAAGCTGCGGCTGGTGCTGGACTACCACAACTTCGTGCTGACCAAATACCATGGCGTCGACGCGATCGATTTCCAGCAGACGCTCGACGAGGCGCTCGCGTTCGGCGAATACGTCGAGCCGATGAAGTCCGATGTCGCCGGCATCCTCCATGAGCTGCGCAAGCACGGCAAGCGCGTGCTGTTCGAAGGCGCGCAGGGCTCACTGCTCGACATCGACCATGGCACCTATCCGTATGTGACATCGAGCAACACCACGATCGGCGGCGCGCTCGCGGGCGCGGGCGTTGGCGCGGATGCGATCGACTATGTGCTGGGCATCGCAAAGGCATACGCCACGCGCGTCGGCAGTGGTCCGTTCCCGACCGAGCTTGACGATGCCATCGGCGAAGACATCCGCAAGCGCGGCGCCGAATTCGGGGCGACCACGGGGCGGCCGCGTCGGTGCGGCTGGATGGACATTGTTGCGCTCAAGCGCGCGGTCGCGATCAATGGCATCACCGGCCTGTGCATCACCAAGCTCGACGTGCTCGACGGCATGGACAAGCTCAAGATCTGCATCGCCTACCAATACCGCGGCAAGCGCACCGAGTACGCCCCGCTGGACGCCGGCGGCTGGGACGAGTGCACCCCCGTGTACCTGGAATTCCCTGGCTGGGAAGAAAACACCCACGGCATCACCGATTGGGAGCAGTTGCCTGCTGCCGCGCGCGCCTACTTACGTGCATTGGAAGAACTCGCCGGCTGCCCGCTGGCGATCGTCAGTACCGGCCCAGATCGCGACGCCAACATTGTATTGCGCGACCCGTTTGCTTAAGCAAAACCTCCAGGCTTTGGAGACATCGTAATTGTTAGCGCTTGTGATACAAGCTCGGCGCAATTCTGGCGTCAGACAATAGGAGCAGTGGTAAACAATGGCTGATATCAAGGCAAACGAGGCGGTCCTCGACCAGGCGCACACATTCGCTAAAACGTATCTGCAATCGCTGCCTGTTCGCCATGTCGGTGTCACCGAATCATTGGCAGAGCTGCGCGCACGCGCTGCCAGAGCGCTGAC
>JBBQTD010000032.1:0-33549 GCA_038234715.1 Lysobacterales bacterium
CTGATGGAGAACCAGCCACGAACGTGCGCCATCCTTGCGCAGTTGCGCTCCGGACATTCGCCAACACGACCTGACGTCGCGCGAAAGCCTCCCGAGATCGCGCCTGCGTTGACCATCAGAGCGGCGATGTTTCCCATCCTTGCGGCCAGGTTGTCCATCATTGCGGCGATGTGATCCAGCATCGCGGCCATGATGTCCACCATCGCCGTCATGTTGTCCATCATCGTGGCGACGTGATGCATCATTGCGGCCGTGATGTTCATCATCGCGGCGACGTGATCCATCATTGCGGCCGTGATGAACATCATCGCGGCTGTGTTGTTCACCATCACGGCTGTGTTGTTCAACATCACGGCCATGTTGTTCAACATCACGGCCATGTTGTTCAACATCGCGGCGATGTGATCCATGATCGCGGCCGGGTGATCCAACACGGCTATCGTGTTACCCAGCATTCCTGCACATTGCCTTGCTCTTTCAGCCAGTGACGCCAACGCCCGCACCTTGATGCAGCCCCCGAGCGACATGGATCCCGACGACCGCCCCTGGCGACCAGCCAGCGCCGGGCGTGCGTTCGTCTACGTGTTTCCGTGCCATGGCGAGAACATCCTCAAGCTCGGCTTTTCGCGCGACCCGCTCGATCGCCTGCAGTCGCTGCACCAACGTTACTTCGACTTCTTCGATCTCGACGCGGCGCTGTTGATCGAAACCGACACAGTCCGCGAAGCACGCGCCATCGAACTCGCCCAGGGCAGGGCGCTGAAGCTGCACAGCGCGCCGGCGCCCTTGCTGGTGTCCCGGGCAGCAGGTGGACATACCGAGTGGTACCGCGGTGCGTTGCAGGCGCTGGTCGCTGCGGCGGACGCGATGCAGGCGCAGGGTTATCGTGTGCACCGATGCGTGCGCGGCTGGCTGCGCGAACGCATGGCAGAACGCGCAGGCGTGATCCATCACTGGTCCGCGCGCATGCTCGAGGCGATCGAGCTGGAGAATGCAACCTGCGCGATACCGCGCCCGCCAACCCGGTTGGAATCCACACTGCGCAACGCGCTCGACGCGTGCGAAGCAGCCGGTCTGCCCATTGCCACGGTGGTGCCGGTGAAGGTCTGCCGGTGGCACGCAGACCTCGTCAAGCCGCGTTGATGGACCTCGGCTTCAGCGGCCCGACCACTGCAAACGGGCGGCTGCAAGACTTGCAGGACCGGAAACAAAGACATGGCACGCCGCAGCTTGGGTTCCGCCGTGCCAGCAGACGTTTGCACCCGGTTGCAACGCCGTACAGCCGCGCGCGTTCATTGTTCGCGGAAGTCCTCGGCCATCAGCGTCAAGTTCGGCCCGTATACCGCCCATGGCGCTGCGCATTCCAGGAAGTTTCGAACCATCAACGCAGGGAGCATTTCGACATGTCAAACGCATCCGTATCCAATCTGCAGGACGCAACCGAGAAGCTCGGTACCGCACGCGACCACATCATCGTCGGCGTGGCTGATGCCGTGAATTCCGGCGTCGATGCGGCGCGTGAAGCCACCGCGCGCGCAGGCGAGGGGCTCGACAGCCTGATCGAGCAGGGCACCGAGATCATCCGCAGCCGTCCCTGGGCGACTGTTGGCGTCGCACTGGCCGTCGGTTATCTGCTCGCGAAGTTCCGCGGCCGCGACTAACGACCAACCCGGTGGTCTACCGGGTCGCAACGCCGATGTGGCAAGGAGGCACACATGGCTCGCCCAATCTGGTCCGGCACTCTGTCGTTCGGCCTGTTGAACATCCCCGTGCAACTGATGTCGGGCGAACGTCGGGTCGACCTGAGTTTTCGCATGCTCGACGCGCGCGACAAGTCGCCGATCCGCTACGAGCGGGTCAATGCCGAAACCGGCGAGGAAGTGCCGTGGAAGGACATCGTCAAGGCCTTCGAATACGACAAGGGCAGCTACGTCGTGCTGCAGGACAGCGACATCAAGGCCGCCGCGGCATCCGAGGGGCGTGAATCGGTCGAGGTGGAGGGTTTCATCGATGCCGCGGCGATTCCGCCGGCGTATTTCGAGAAACCCTATGTCCTGGTCCCGGGAAAGAAAGCCGAGAAGGGCTATGTGCTGTTGCGCGAGACTTTGGCCGCGATGGGCAAGATTGGCGTCGCCCGCGTGGTCATCCGCACGCGTGAGCACCTTGCTGCGGTGATGCCGGACGGCGATGCGCTGATGCTGATCCTGCTGCGTTATCCACAGGAGCTGATCGCCGCGGATGACTACAACATCCCGGAAGGCAAGACCTCCGACTACCGCATCTCGCCGAAGGAACTTGCGATGGCGAAGCAGTTGATCGAGTCGATGGCGGGAGACTGGGATCCGCACCAGTACCACGACGAGTTCCGCGCGCGGCTGCACGCGGTGATCGAAAAACGCATCAAGTCGGACGGCAAGGTACCCAGGCGCGACGAAAGCGCGGCGGACGCCCCAGAGGATGCTGCCACGAACGTGGTGGACTTCATGGACCTGCTGCAGAAAAGCCTCGCATCGCGCAAGCGCACGCCGGCGAAAGCGGCTACGCCGAAGAGCACGAAAGCGCCCGCAAAGTCCGCGACAAAGAAAACCAACGCCGCCGCGGGGAAGACTGCAAAAGGAAAACCTGGGGCGCGTACGCGCAAGGCATCCTAGACACCAGCCAGCCAGCCCAGGCGACGAGCGCGCAAGAGTTTGAAGGCAAGTGAGAGACAGCACAGCGAGCCGGAGTTGGCGGCTCACTGCACGTGAATGCGCCGGAACCGGGCTATTTTGAAGACGACTTCTTACCGCCGCCGTCGTTCTTGTTGACGGTGGCCCACGCGATCCGTTCGGCCGACTGGGTCGATTTTCCGCTGTCCCTCTCGCTTTTCTCGATATGGTCCGCCTGGCGTTTCTGCTTGTCGGTATAGCTGGACTTGTCTCCGCGTGGCATGGGGCTCTCCTTCGTCTGCTTTGGATTGTCAGATACGCCTGGATCACGGCATTGGCGAGGCTCAAGCCAAGCGCTGCGCTCGACAAGTCCGCTTTCGCCAAGTGCGCGTTCCGCAAGTCCTGCGAATGCAAGGCACGAAAAAACTAGACGAATCAGGATGAAGGCACGGTTAATCTTCGTTGAACACCAAGTGAATGCTGCGCCCTGCGCAGCAGTGCGGACGGTGCGCAAGCAGATCGGTTTTGCCAGAATCAACACGCGGCAGTCGATGGAACCGACGCCACGAAGAGCAGCTGCATCCGCCGAAGGTTTTTTCACAGGGAGCCAAGGATGGCCAGCAAGAAAACAGCGCGCAGCGACCCGGCGCACGATGTGGACGTGGTCGCCGCACACCAGCGGGCATTGCAGCAAGCCATCGACCGCAAGGACGCGGCAAGGGCATCGAAGTCGAAGCCCAGGCCCGCATCGAAACCGTCGAAGAAAACAGTGCAGGCCGGCAGCCACCGGCAACCCGCAAACCCATTGCCAGCGCAGCACCTGGACAAGCCGGGCCATGAGGCCGACATGCTGCTGCAGCCGCGATTCCAGGCGCCGGACTACAAGGGAAGCGACAAGCTGCGCGGCATGGTCGCAATCGTGACTGGTGCTGACTCGGGCATCGGTCGCGCTGTCGCGGTGTTGTTCGCGCGCGAAGGCGCAGACGTGGCGGTCATGTACCTCAACGAGCATGACGACGCCGCACAGACCCGCAAGCACATCGAGGCGGAGGGCCGCCGCTGCATCACCATTTCGGGCGACGTAAAGGACTCCAGCTTCTGCGATGCCGCGGTGCGCGATGTCGTTGCCGCTTTCGGGCGGCTCGACGTGCTGGTCAACAACGCGGGGTTCCAGCTGCATGCCGAACGCCTTGAAGACCTGACCGATGCGCACCTGCAGGAAACATTGCAGACGAACATAGGCGGCTATTTCCACATGGCGCGCGCCGCGCTGCCGCATATGAAAAGCGGTGCCAGCATCATCAACACCGGTTCGGAGACGGGGCTGCTGGGCAACAAGGAGTTGCTGGACTATTCGGCCACCAAGGGGGCGATACACGCGTTCACAAAATCGCTCGCAAGCAACCTGCTGCCGCGCGGGATCCGAGTGAATGCGGTCGCCCCGGGGCCGGTGTGGACTCCGTTCAATCCCGCCGACAAGCCGGCGAAGGATGTCGCGAAGTTCGGACAGGACAGCGACATGGGACGTCCGGCCCAGCCGGAGGAAGTCTCGCCCGCTTATGTCTTCCTGGCATCTCCGATCACGGGCTCCTACGTCAACGGTGTGATCCTTCCAGTAATGGGAGGCCCGCACGGATGATGTCCCGCATGCGCTGGTACCGGTGCGCCTGGATGGCGATCCGGTGATGTATGGTGCCGACTGGGTCGGCTGGACTGCGTCGGCAGTCCTGCTCGCGACATTGGCCCGCCAGATCCTGGTTCAGTGGCGCGAGCGGTCGACCGAAGGGATTTCCTCATGGCTCTTCATTGGGCAACTGGGGGCGAGCGTGGGTTTTGTGGCGTACAGCTGGCTGGTCCACAACTGGGTGTTCGTGGCCACCAACAGCGCGATCGTGCTGACGGCAATCGTCGGCCAGATGGTCTTCCGGCGCAACGTGCGCCTGCAGCGCCAAGACAACGGTTCTGACGCACTGCCCTAGACGTCCCGCTCGGAAAAAGTTTCCACGAATTGAAAGAAATCCCGGCGGGGCGGCACTGCGCCCATGCAAAAGCGCCGCATCGCTCTGGCATGTGAATTGCTAGATGCCAAGCGAGTGCATGGCGCCCATGCATTCCGTGCAATCGGCAGGCGGCACCGGCTGCATGCGCCTGCAGGGATGCACGACCACTTCCGGGGAGCAGCCATGGGTATTCTCATTCCGGTTTTTGCGCCGCTCGGACGGCTGTATGAACCATTGTTCCAATTGGCTGGACGTATCCACGACGCGCTCGCAACCAGGCGCAGGACGGTCTGGACCGACGATCGGGGCAGCGTGTTCATCAACGAAGCCTCAGCGAGGCCTCTTTCGCTGCATGCAATCGTCGGCACCTATGACGCGCGCACGCCGCTGCCGGTGATCGAGCACGATCTGCGCCTTGCGCTGCGCCAGCGGGCCAGCAGATGGATCATTGACTGGGACAAGACGGCGCCGGACGTACCCAGGGCGAGGCCTCGCGCCAGCGCGTCGGCTGCTGCTCGCAGGGGCCGACGGATCAAGCGTGCATCGCTCAATGCGCGCAAGTTGCAATATTGCCAGCAGGAAAGCAGCCAGTCCGGCGCGTAGGACGCGGCGGCCGGCCTTGTCTGCGCGAGAATGCAGCGTGCGCGGATCGCGCGCGTTGGCGGGCGCGATACCCTGCGGCAACGAAGCATGCTTGCATGTCGACGCGTTGCCGACTGTAACCAGGGAGCATCGATGGGCTTGCAGGAATACAGGCGCAAGCGAAAATTCAGCGATACCCCCGAGCCGCAGGACGGCGGTTCGGCCGGGCCAACGCGCATCTTCGTCGTGCAGCTGCATCACGCGTCGCATCGGCACTACGACTTTCGCCTCGAACTCGACGGGGTCCTCAAGAGTTGGGCGGTGCCCAAAGGCCCCAGCTTCGATCCGTCGGTCAAGCGCCTTGCCATGGAAGTCGAGGACCATCCGTTGTCCTATGCGACCTTCGAGGGCGACATCCCGAAGGGAAACTACGGAGCGGGCCACGTCGACGTGTTCGACCACGGCACCTGGGAACCGATCGGCAGTGCGCACGATGGCCTGGCGAAGGGCGACCTGAAGTTCACCTTGCATGGAGACGTGTTGCGCGGATCGTGGGTGCTGGTGCGGACCCGGCGCGCGGGAGCGAAGAACCAGTGGCTGCTGATCAAGCACCGCGATACGTTTGCGGGTCCGCGCGATGCGAACGATTTCGTCGACCCGAAGACGGATCGCCCGCTGCCGCTGGCACAGCGCAGGAAGACCTGGCCGAAGCAGGCGGGCGCACCCACCGTCGCCAAGCGCACGCCTGCACTGTCGAAGCTTGCCGGCTCCACGGCAGAAGAGATCAGGGATGAAGCGTTTGCTCCGGAGCTGTGCAAGTCGCTTGCAACGCCCCCATCGGGCGACGACTGGTTGCATGAGGTCAAGTGGGACGGTTACCGGATCGTGGCCACGGTGGTGCGCGGCAAGGTGCGGTTGTGGTCGCGCAATGCCATCGAGTGGACGGCGCGGCTGCCGGAGCTGGTGCAGGCGGTGGCGGCGCTCAAGCTCAGGAGTGCGCAACTCGATGGCGAAATGATCGTGTTGCGCGATGGGCGCGACGATTTCAATGCGCTGCAGGCGCGTTTGTCGGCGGACGCGACGAACGAGCCCATCGTGTACATGTTGTTCGACCTGCCGCATCTCAACGGCCAGTCGCTGCGCAACGTGCAGCTCGTCGAGCGCAAGGCGCTGCTCGCGCAATTGCTTGGCGCGAATCCGCAGCCTGCCTTGCGTTACAGCGAGCACCAGATGGGCAACGGCAAGGCTGCGTTCGCCCAGGCTGTCGCGTCGGGCCTCGAGGGAATCGTGAGCAAGCGCGCCGGCAGCTTCTATCGGGGCATGCGCAACGGAGACTGGGTCAAGGCGAAGGGTCGGCCTTCGGATGAGTTCATCGTGATCGGATTCACCGAGCCGAAGAAATCGCGCGCGGGAATCGGCGCGTTGCTGCTGGCGCAACCGCGCGATGGCGGTCTGGTCTATGTGGGTCGGGTGGGGACCGGGTTGAGCGACGAGCAATTGCGCAGCTTGCGCAAGCAGCTGCAGAAGGATGTCGTCGACGCGCCCCCGGCCGATATCGCGCTGATGGCGCGCAGCGACCAGAAGCTCGGTATATGGGTCAGGCCACGACTGGTCGTCGAGGCGTATTTCCAGGGGATCGGCGGTCAGGGATTGTTGCGGCAACCAGCATTCAAGGCGATGCGTACAGACAAGTCACCGGGGGACCTGCTCGTGGAAAAAGCCGACAAGCCCAATGCAGCAAAGAAAGGCGCGGCAGCAAAGAAAGGCACGCCAGCGAAGAAAGGCACGCCGGCGAAGAAAGGCACGCTAGCGACAGCAACACGATCGTCGCAATCGGCAGTCGCCGCCGCAGTCGAAAATATGCCGGCAGGCAAATCGCCGGGCAAGCCGCGCAGGGCGACCGGCGACCAGCAACGCGTTGCAGACGCGGTCGTCATCACCCATCCGGAACGTGAAGTGTTCCCGGGCACCGGGATCACCAAGGGCGAGGTTGCAGACTACTACCGCGCCGTGTCGCGATGGCTGTTGCCGGAACTTGCGGGACGACCGGTGTCCGTGGTGCGTTGTCCTGGCGGCATCGGCCAGCAATGCTTCTTCCAGAAGCACGTCGGGACAGGTTGGGGCGAACACGTGCATGGGGTTGCGATCACCGAGAGCAAAGGTGAGGCCCGATACGTTTGCATCCAGGACGAGGCTGGTGTGCTCGAACTCGTACAGATGAACGTGCTTGAGCTGCATCCCTGGGGCGCGAAATCTTCCGATCCCAAGCATGCCGATCGCATTGTCTTCGACCTCGATCCGCATGCGTCGGTCGCATGGCCGCGCGTGCGCGCTGCGGCGCGCGATGTACGCAGGCAGCTCGACTCGATTGGATTGCAGTCCTTCCTGAGGACGTCGGGCGGCAAGGGGCTGCACGTCGTGGTGCCGCTGAATCCGCCCGCGCCATGGGACCAGGTCAAGAGTTTCGCGCAGGCGGTCGCCCAGGCGATGACTGCCCTGCGGCCCGACGAATTCGTCAGCGTGGCCGGCGAAAAGAAACGCGATGGAAAGATCTTCATCGACTGGTTGCGCAACGGTCGCGGCGCCACCAGCGTAGCGTCGTATTCCTTGCGCGCGCGTTCGAGTGCAGGCGTGGCGATGCCGATTGCATGGGAAGAACTTGGGCGGGTCAGCAGCGGGGATGCTTTCACGATCGGCAACGTCCTCGCACGCATCGCCAGGCGCGCGGATGATCCATGGAAGTCGATTTCGAAGGTGAAGCAGTCACTGCCGACACTGTGATGGATAGCCGTCTGCAGCGGCGATCGCGAACCCAACTGGACACGGACATGGCGCGCGGCAAGCACTAGTGCCACCGCGCGCCATGGCTCGAAGCGCGATCAGATCTTGCCGAGTACCACCAGCACGATGATGATCAACAGAACCAGGCCCAGGCCACCGCTCGGCCCGTAGCCCCACGAGCGGCTATGCCCCCATGACGGGAGCGCACCGAGCAGCAGCAGTACCACCACGATCAACAGAATCATGCCAAGTGTCATCCGTGTTCTCCCTGTGTCCTCCGTGGACCATCGGATTCTGTCACTACCGGGCTGTCTGCCCGCTAAATGATTTTGTTCGCGTTGTGGAATGCAATGATGCAAGGCACGCGCAACAGGCTATAACGCATCCAGCGGGACTTCATCACGCCAGGAGCGGCGGCATCTGTAACGGATGCGACATCCTGCACGGTCGCACGCAATCCACGGACCGGTCGACGCATCAGCATCCAACGGAAGGAAGACAACATGCACACCCATCGGAAGACGCGACTGGTACTCGCACTGACCACGCTGCTGGCGTTCGACGCGGCTGGCGCGGCGGCGCCCACGTCGGCGACCGAAGACAATCCTGCCGCGCAGGCCGCTGCCGTAACCGCCCCTGCAGGTCAGCCCGAGCCACCGTCCACGACAAAACTTGCGCCAGCTCCTGGCACTCCTCCGATAGGCAGCCCGGCGCAGAAAGAACAACAAGCTGGTCCGGAAAGCCACAAAGCGCCCGCAGCGGTCGCTGCGCACGCCGAGGTCGCGACTCCCAAGGAACAGGCGGCGATTGCTGCCGCGGTATCGCGCCCGGGCGATCCTTCGGGATTCCGGCTGATGACGCTGAGCACGAATGCACTGCTGAGCCGGGTCAGCCTTGCGGACCAGGCGAAGAAGACCATCGACCTGCAGTATTTCATTTTCAAGAACGATGCGACCGGGCGGCTGATTGCGTTGCATCTCCTGCAGGCGGCCGAGCGCGGCGTCAAGGTGCGCATCCTGATCGACGATCTGAACCTCAAGGATGAGACACCCATGTTCGCGGCGCTCGCTTCGAATCCGAACATCCAGGTGCGTTTGTTCAATCCGTTCCACGGCGGCGACCCGGGCGCCCTTTCCAGGACCGCGCAGCTGATGCTGGATTTCCGTCGGCTCAACCGGCGCATGCACAACAAGTCGTACATCGTCGACAACGACGTCGCGGTGATCGGTGGCCGCAACATCGCCGACGAGTATTTCGACGCGCATGTGGACAACAACTTCCGCGACCTCGACGTGCTGGCGATCGGACCGGTGGTGCCGCAAGCGACGCGCACATTCGAATCCTACTGGAACAGCGACGCTGCGCACCCCTTGGGAGAGTTCAAACAAAGCAAGGACCCGGCGGGCGATCTCGCCAGGGAGCGCGCCGAACTCGAGAAGGACGCACGCAAGTTCGACCAGTCCGCGTACACAAGCGCTGCCGCCGACGATCTCCCCAATGGCGCGTCAGCGGACCGTCCGGGCAACTGGTATTGGGGTCCGGCGACCTTGGTGGCGGACGACCCCGCAAAGATCGAGGCAGGCGCCGAACGCTCAGACCTGCGCATCAATCCCGAAATCAAGAACCTGATCAAGAATGCCCAGTCCGAAGTGCTGCTGATCACGCCGTACTTCGTCCCGAGCGCGGCGGACGAGCAGAACTTCGTGTCCGACGCGCAACGCGGCGTCAAGTTCGAGGTCCTCACCAATTCGCTCGCATCCACCGACGAGATCGCCGTGCACGAAGGATACGCCAGCCATCGTCGCGCCCTGCTCAAGGGGGGAGTGCAGCTCTACGAACTCCAGCCCACTCCCGGCGTGGAAATGGCCGCTACCGACGCGGGCCAATCATCGGGCGTGAGCCTACATGCGAAATCGTTCGTGGTGGACGAGCGCTATGTGTTCATCGGATCGATGAACATGGACGAGCGTTCGAAGCTGCTCAACACCGAGATGGGAGTCGTCGTCGACTCGCCGCAACTGGCCAAGGCCGTCTCCGGTTTCTTCCAGACCGCCACCCTGCCTGCGAATGCCTACCACGTTGTCCTCGGCGGGGCCGATGGGTCGGGCGCGTCGGGCCTGCATTGGGAAGCGACCAAGAATGGCAAGCCCGTCGAATACTCCAGCGACCCGGATACGTCGGTCGCAAGGCGCGCGAAAGTCCAGGTCCTGAAGTTGCTGCCGATCGACGGACTGCTGTAAGCAAGCAGGCCCCGGTGTTGCGGTAACGCGGTCGAACGGCGCGACGCGCGCGCGTGGTTGCGCGGGTTGTCTGCTTTGAACGCAAGCATCCACCTTCTCGCGTAGCATTCGGCTTCATATCCGGATGCGATGGGGCGATCGATGGAAACGGTGGCGGACTACGCGCGTGCCACGATGGTACTGGTCGCCGTCGTGCTACTTGCCTGCATTGCGAACGCTGCGCCAAGCCGGGTCGAGTTGCGCAGCCATGATGCGCTCGCGCTGTCGGCAGCTGGCGATCGCGTTGCCGATGTCGAGGCGCTCGATCCGGGAAACCTTCCCGAGGAAGCGCACAGCGTGGTTGTCGTCCATGCAGCCGATGGCAGGCGCCTGGCCCAGTACGATCCGTGCAAGGCCTGCAAGTACAGCGACACCGCATGGTCGCCCAAGGGCAATGCGCTTGCTTTTCTTGCGGCGGATACGACAGCGGGAAAGATCACATTGTTCGTGCTCGACAAGGGCGAACCGCGCACGGCCATGACCGTCGAAGGCATTGCGAACACCGTGCGCTGGTCGCCGGATGGTGCGCGCATCGCACTGCTGGTGACGCCCGGGGCGCACAAGAAGGCTGGCGCCATTGAAGCCGGTGCGGCACAGGTCGGGGAGATCGGTATTTCCGACGACGAGCAACGCCTTGCGGTCGTCGCGGCAGGCGGCGGCGATCCCAGGCTGGTTTCGCCCGCCGAAACGTACATCTACGAATACGACTGGATGCCCGACGGAACCGGCTTCGTCGCAACCGGCGCGAAGGGCAACGGTGACAACAACTGGTGGATCGCCACGCTGGACTCCATCGATGCGCGAACAGGTGCGCTGCGGGTGATTGCCGCACCGCGCATGCAGATGAATCTTCCACGCGTATCGGGCGATGGAAAAACGGTGGCTTTCATCGGCGGGTTGATGAGCGATTGGGGTTCGATCGGCGGCGACATCTACACCGTTGCGCTGGCTGGCGGTACTCCGACCGACATCACGCCTGGTTTCATCGGATCGTTTCGCGCGATCGCCTGGCACGGATCGAGCCTGACCGCGGCGGCCGTTGTCGACGACCATAGCGTCGTCGTTGCGCTCGACCCGGATACGCATGCAACGCACACAACGTGGTCCGCGCCGGTCGCGGTTTCCGCGCAGACATTCGATGGTGCAATCGTCTTCAGCGCCGACGCACAGGTCGCCGCCACGATCACCGAGGATTTCACCCGCGCGCAGGAAATCGCGATCGGTCCGCTCGCGCGACTCACGCCGGTGACGCACGACAATTCCGGATTGTCCGCGAACGTCGTTTCACGCAGCGTGCACTGGACGAACGACGGCTTCGCAGTACAGGGCTGGCTACTCGGACCCAGGCAGGTTGTGCCCGGCCGGAAATATCCGATGATCGTGATCGTCCATGGCGGACCCAGTTCGATCGTCACCCCGCGTTATGTTGCCGCAGGAGGGCAGCACGGCACGAATTTCGACTTCGTCAACGACGTGGTCGCGCATGGTTACTACGTGTTTTACCCAAATCCGCGTGGCAGCTACGGACAGGGGGAGGCGTTCACGCGCGCGAACATCCGCGACTTTGGACGCGGCGACCTGCGCGACATCCTCGCGGGCGTCGATGCGGTGGAAAAGATCGCGGCGGTCGACGACGCGCGGCTGGGCCTCTACGGCCATTCCTACGGCGGCTGGATGACGATGTGGGCGAACACCCAGACGCAGCGGTTCAAGGCGGCGGTTGCTGGTGCCGGCGTCGCGAACTGGACGAGCTACTACGGGCAGAACGGCATCGACCAGTGGATGATTCCGTTTTTCGGCGCATCGGCATACGACGATCCTGCAGCCTACCGCGCGGCTTCGCCGATCGAATTCATCAAGCAGGCGAAAACGCCGACGCTGATCTATGTCGGCGAGCGCGACGTCGAATGTCCCGCGCCGCAGTCGCTCGAGTACTGGCATGGCCTCAGGGCCATTGGTACGCCCACCGTCCTGATGATCTATGCAGGCGAAGGGCACCACTTCCGCAACCCGAAAAACCTCGAGGACCTGCGCGCGCGCATCGTGGGCTGGTTCGACCACTATCTGGAATAGGACGACCCGATCGGTCGTCGCTAATGCCGGCTCCGTCGCCGCACATGGCGTGGCAACGCGCACTCGGCTAGTCGTTGATCGACAGCAGCGTCATCGTGAGACTTGGGTGTCTTTCGAGGCGTCGCAATCCCGCGACAGCCCTCTGCGACGTCGTCGGCGAGCATTCCTTCCCGCGCCGCGTCCGATCCGGGCACAATCAAGCTCACCTGCAGATCAAGGCCGGCTTGCGCAGTTCCCTGATCGTCCAGCTATGTGCCGATTCATTCCACGTGCCGATCAGCGTGTAGATGCATCCGCCGGCGATAGGCTGGCCGCCAAAGATGGGGGCATTGGTGTTGATCCACGCCATGTTGCCCAGGCGCGTCGCCGTGCCTTCGGGTGTGTTGGAGGTTGGAATTGCATCCTTGAAGTGGATGCGCCACTGGAACGCGCGACGACCGTCCGGTACGTCAAAGGCGTTGACAGGCTGCCCATAGTCGAGCACCACTTCTGTAACGTCATGCCCCAGATACGACTTCATGGTGGCCACCACGCATCCTGCCAGCGCGAGGTGAAGCGATAAGGCTGCAACGAACAGTGGACGATTCATTCTGCTGATCCCGAAGCGGATGGATGCCGGCCAAGCGCACCGACGGATAAAAAGAAAGGACTGGCGACTGCTCGCAAGTCCTCGATTCGTTTCGCCCGAAGAACGGCCCCAACCTGGTCCGGCGCGAGGGACAGGAGTCCGGTCGCCGAACTGTTCGATTTACTGGATGACTCGTTGCCGCTCTCCCAAGGTGGAAGGAAGCACGATCGGAGCCGGGGACGCGACGCTCAACAGGAACGGAGTATGCGCAAATCTTCCTCCCCCCACCAGCTCCGACGTCAATCGTGGCTTTGGGTTTCGTCAATCGCTTACGTAGATGGCGTCATTCGTTTTCTAACCGATGGTCGAATGTTCAATTCTCCAAATGCATCAGTGGGTTTCAGTTTCATGACGATCCCCTCGCTGACGTGACTGGAATCTCCCAATTGTTCCTTTCCCGCGACTGATCCATATCGCAGTTGTCACAAAACCGTTCGCTCGCTGTCATAGGCTCGCTCTAACTTGTCGAGTCACCCGACCGCGTCCGTGGTTTGGCTCTGTTGATGGCAGGATGACCGGAATACATGGAACTGCGACTTCTGGCGCTGGTTGGCGTGCTCTGCACGCTTGGATGCCGTCCGCTCGCAGCCTGCGCGGAGACTCCTCCGGTTCTTCCGCAGCAGAAGGCCGCCGTCGCCCATTTCGACATACTGGCGTTCCAGGTGCTCGGTAGCACCAAATTGTCCGTCGCGGATATCGAGCGCGCCGTCTACCCGTTTGCCGGACCCACCCGCACGGAAGCCGACGTGGAATCGGCGCGCGCGGCGCTGCAGGCGCTCTACGACAAGCGCGGCTTCCCGACCGTCAGCGTGTCGGTTCCTGCGCAGGATGCCAAGAATGGTCTCATCACCCTGCGGGTCGACGAACAGCATATCGGCCGGCTGCGCGTGGTAGGCGCCAGGTATTTTTCACCCGACGACGTGGCACGCGCCGCGCCGTCGCTGACCGAAGGCGGCGTGCCGAACTTCAAGGACGTGCAACACGACATCGTCGGGCTCAACCAGCTTCCCGACCGGCGCGTCACGCCCGAGGTCAAGGCCGGGGTCGCACCAGGCACCGTAGACGTTGACCTGAAGGTGGACGACACGCTGCCGCTGCATGGTTCGCTGGAACTCAACAACCGCGGCAGTGCGAACACCTCCTACCTGCGCGCGTCCGCTTCGCTGCACTACGACAACCTGTGGCAACGCGGCGACAGCGCAACCGTGTCCGCGCAGATCGCACCGGAGCGGCCTTCGGACGCCCGTGTATTTTCGGCCTCGTATCTTGCCCGCTTCGGCGGATCGCCGTGGTCGCTACTCGGTTACGCGGTGCGCAGCAACAGCGAGGTCGCCGCGATCTCCGATTTCAACGTCATCGGCAACGGCACCCTGCTGGGCCTGCGCCTGGTGCGTACGCTGCCTGCACGCGATGGCTTCTTCCACTCGATCAGCTTCGGGGTGGACGACAAGAACTTCAGGGAAGACACGCTGTTCGGCGCCGACCGCAGCTCCGCGCCCATCCACTACTTCCCGCTCAGCGCCACCTACAACGCCAACTGGACGCACGGTCATTCCAGCACCGAACTTGGCGTGACAGCCACCGCGAACCTGCGCGGCATGGGGGACGGCGTGGCCAACTTCGACGCCAAGCGCTTCCTCGCGAAGCCGAACTTCTTTCACCTGCGCGTGGATGCTTCACACACTCTCACGTTCGCCGGCGGCTACCAGTTCTATGCCCATTTCATGTCGCAGTTCGCGACCGAGCCGCTGATCAGCAACGAGCAGTTCAGCATTGGCGGCGCCGACACCGTGCGCGGTTATTTCGAGAGCGCCGCGCTGGGCGATTACGGCGGCGTGGGGCAGCTGGAGCTTCGTAGCCGCGAGCTTGGCGGCAAGTACTACGTCGACAGTTTGCGCCTGCATGCATTCTTCGACGAGGGCTATACGCGCATCAACTCTCCGCTGCCGGAACAACGCGCAAGCCAGACCCTGGCGAGCACCGGGATCGGCGCCACCGTGCGCGCGTTCGGCCACCTCAATGGTTCGTTCGACTTCGCAGTGCCGCTGTCCGATCCGGGCAGTGAGGGTCCTGGGAAGCCGGACCGGTTCAACGTCCTGTTCCGCACGTGGGGCGAGTTCTAGCGGCTCTCCAACTGTTTGTATTTATCCAGGGAATTTTTCGTGTCCAGAATGCGCTTGATCTTCGCGATGCTCTGCCTGTTGGCCTGCCTGCCGGCGATGGCGGCGTCCACGTGGTGGGATGCCAAGTGGCACTACCGCGCCAAGGTTGGAGTCAACACCACGGCGACCGGCGCAGCAGTCGACCAGCCGGTGGGAAGGACGCGCGTCCTGGTGCGCCTGCACGCAGGCAACTTCAATTTCGCAAGCGCCAAGGAAGACGGTAGCGACGTTCGCTTCGTCGCCGGCGATGACAAGACGCCGCTGAAATACCACTTCGAGAAGTACGACGGGCTGGTGGACCAGGTCGCGCTCGCGTGGGTCGATCTGCCGGCGGTCGACGCCAGTACGACCACGCCGATCTATGTCTACTTCGGCAATCCCGATGCCGCGGCTGGCGTGGATGCCAAGGGTAGTTACGACGCGGATACCGTCGCGGTCCTGCATTTCACCAACCAGGCCACGATCGGCCAGGACAGCACGGCTTATGGCAACAATGCCTCCGGGCCACTGGCGCTGGCGGCAAGCGCGATCATCGGCGCCGGACTGCGCCTGGACGGGCACGCGCCGGTCACGGTGCCCGCGTCGGCATCGTTGAACTTCCCCGCTGCGCAACCGCTGACGCTGAGCGCGTGGATCAAGCCCGCATCCGCCACTGCCAGCGGCGTCGTGCTGTCGCTGCCGGGTGCGCTGACCGTGCTGCTCGACAATGGCGTGGTCGTTGCCGAGGCCGCGGGTGGCGCACGCACCGTTCCGTTGGCCCCAGAGGCCAAGGACGCTTCGAAGCCGGCCAAGACGCCCGTCGCAGCAAATGCCGCGAGCACGAGTGCGACGCCATCGGTGCAACTGGCGAAGGATGTATGGACGCACATTGCGGTGCGCGTGGATGGCAAGACGATCGCAGTGTTCGTCAACGGCAAACCCGCAGGCGAGGTGGCCGCAGCATTGCCGGCGGCCAACGGCGGCCTGCTGCTCGGTGGCGAACCAGGGGCGGCCCGTCCGAATTTCATCGGCCAGCTTGACGAGGTCGAGGTGGTCAAGGCCGCGCTTCCCGTCGGAGCGATCCAGATAGCTGCGCGCAGCCAGGGCCTGGACGCGAAGCTGGTTAGTTTCGAACCCGTCGAGGAACGTGCAGGCGAGGGCGGCCACGGCTACTTCGGCATCCTGCTCAACGCACTGACGCCCGATGCCTGGGCGGTGATCGGCGTCCTGATGGTGATGGGGCTGATCAGCTGGATCGTGATGCTCGGCAAGGGCGTCTACATCGGTGGCACCGCGCGTGCGAACGAACGCTTCCTGGTCGCGTTCCGCAAGAGCGTGCGCGATCACCCGCTGCACGATCCGGTCTGGGAACGCGAGGCGGCTAACGGTCCGCTCAACGACGAGCGATCCAACCTTGCGCGGCTGCTCGACGTCGGGCTGGAGGAGTTGCGTGGGCGCCTTGCTGCCAACGCCGATCATTCTGTGATCCGGCGTGCGTCCATCGCCGCCATCCGCTCGGCGCTCGACGCGGCTGCTGTGCGCGAAGGCCAGCGCCTGAACAAGTGGATGGTGCTCCTGACGATCGCGATTTCCGGCGGCCCGTTCCTTGGCCTGCTCGGCACCGTGGTCGGGGTGATGATCACCTTCGCCGCAGTCGCGGCTGCGGGCGACGTCAATATCAACGCGATCGCTCCCGGCATTGCGGCCGCATTGATGGCAACCGTGGCTGGCCTCGCCGTCGCGATCCCGGCGTTGTTTGGCTACAACTACCTGGTCAGTCGCAGCGAGTCGATCGCGGCGGACATGCAGGTGTTCGTCGACGAACTGGAGAAACGCATCGCCGAGGACTACACGGGCAAGGCTGCGCCGAAGACGAAGAGCGCGCTGCGCTCGGTTGCCGGAGCCTGAGCCATGAAGGTTCAAGGCAGGAAGGTTTACGACGACATCAACATCACGCCGATGCTCGACCTGGCGTACGTGCTGCTCGTGATCTTCATCATCATGTGCACTGCAGCGGTGCAGGGCATCAAGGTCGAGCTGCCGAAGGCGAGCGCGGCGCAGCCGCTGTCGCAACCCAAGACCAAGGTGATTGCGATCGACAGCAACGGCCAGGTCAGCCTGGATGCGGTGCCGGTGAGCATGGACGAGCTCGAGCAGCAGCTGCGCAACGCGCAGGCGAGCAATGCCACCCTTCCGGTGATCCTGCGCGGCGACCGCACGGTCCAATACGAGAAGGTGATGGCGGTGCTGGACTTGTGCAGCAAGCTCAGCATTTCGTCGATCGGCCTGGTGTCGCAGAAGCAGGCGACCGGTGGCTGAGTCCGGAGCCCGCACGTGGACCCGCTGACGCGCCCGCGCGCGCGCTTGTGGATCTTGCCGGTGATCGTGGTTGTCGCGATGGCACTGCTTGTGTGGTGGGTGACGACGCTGATGCATAACGCAGGCCCGGTACGCAAATACGAGCCTCCCCACATCACCCAGGTGATGTTGCCGCCGCCTCCGCCACCTCCGCCGCCGCCGCCAAAGCCGGAACCACCGAAGGAACAAAAGATGCTCGAGCCCAAGCCGTTCGAGGCGTTGAAACCGCAGCCGCAAAAGGCCCCCCAACCCGACGCAGCGCTGACCGCGCCAGCCGGTCCCGGGGCGAACAATTTCGGCCTGCAGGCCGGCGACGGCAGCGGTACGCAAATCGGCGGCAAGGGCGGCGGCGGCAGCCCCTTCGCCGGATACGCATTGATGGTGCAACAGGCGGTGCAGCAGACGTTGCAGCGCGACGACGACACGCGCAAGGGTCGCTATAGCGCGGTGGTCGCGTTGTGGATCGCCGCGGACGGCACGATTGCGCGCTCGCAGATCGTCACGTCGGCAGGCAAGCCGGAACTCGACGCCGCGATCACGCATGCGCTCAAGGGTGCGTCGCTGCCACAGCCACCACCCGCGGACATGCCGCAACCCATCAACTTGAGGATCGGGGCGATCGCTCCGGGCTGACGCTCTTTCACGCTATCAGGATCTTTGACCATGCTTTCCACGCAAATCCAACGGCGACCTTCCAGGCCTTTACGCCTCGCCGCACTCGCGCTCGCATCGTGGTGCGCGATCGCCGCGGCACAGGCGCAATCGCTGCCTGAAGGGATCGATCCATCGCGCATCAGCCCACAGGTCACCCTCAAGTTGATCGACCTGATGGTGAAGAAAGGCTTGATGACCCGCGTCGAGGCCGACGACATGATCCGCGAGGCCGCCGCGAGCGCTCCGCCCGCGACTGCAGCGTTGCCCTACCAGACCGCGCCAGGCGCCGTGGTGGTGCCGTACATCCCCGAGATCGTGCGCGAACAGATCAAGAACGAGTTGCGCGCGGAAGTCACCCAGCAGGCCAAGGCCGAAGGCTGGGCGACGCCGGGCGCGTTGCCGGAATGGACGCAGCGGCTCACCCTGTACGGCGACGTGCGGATGCGCGCCGAAGGCGACTTGTTCGACAAGGCGAACTATCCGTTCTTCCCGAGCTTCGGGGTCATCAACGCCGGATCCGGATTCGACACGGTCGGTGCGACCAACGCGCCCTTCATCAACGACACGCAGAATCGCGTACGCATGCGCCTGCGTGCAAGGCTCGGCGTCAAGGCCGACATCGCCGACTGGATCCAGGCCGACGTGCGCCTGGCGACGGGCAGCGACCGCAGCCCGGTCTCCACCAACCAGACGCTTGGCGGCGCGGGCAACCTGTCGAAGTACGCAATCTGGCTCGATCGCGCCGCACTGACGCTGACGCCGCTGAAAGGCCTTACGATCGATGCCGGCCGCTTCGCGAACCCGTTCTGGACTAGCGACCTGCAGTTCGATGACGACCTTAATTTCGACGGGGTGGCGGCCTCCTACAGGCTTTTCCAGGATCGCGCGTTTGCGCCGTGGGCAACTCTGGGCGTATTCCCGGTCTACAACACCGAGTTCGACTTCGGCACCACCAACACCACGAAGACCAGCAGCCGCGACAAGTGGATGTATGGCGGCCAGGTTGGCACCAGGTGGAAGTTCGACGACGGCTCGTTCAAGGTCGCACTCGGCTATTTCGAATACGACAAGTTCGAAGGCAAGCGTTCCTCCGCGTGCCTGGCTCCGGGGCCGGTCGACAGCTGCGACACTGACGGTTCAAGGCCGCAGTTCCAGCAGTTCGGCAATACCATGATCCCGATTCGCGACATAGTCGCCAATCCCGCCAACCCCGGCGGTGCCCAGCTGCAGTACTACGGTTATGCCAGCAAGTTTGGCGTCGCTGACTTGCACGCCGCGCTGCAGATCGATTCCTTCGATCCCTTCAAGATCCTGCTCGAGGGCGACGTGCTCGCCAACACGCGCTATAGCGCCAGCCGAATCCGTGCGCTCGGCCCGGTTAACAACCTCGATGCGAACAACAACTTCGACGGTGGCAATTTCGGTTACTACCTCAACCTCGTCGTCGGCCAGCCGAAAATCGCCGCCGCCGGCGAGTGGAACGCAAGCGTCGGCTACAAGCACCTGGAATCCGACGCCGTGCCGGACAGTTTCACCGATTCGGATTTTCACCTCGGTGGTACCAATGCGCAGGGCTTCATCCTCGGCGCGCAATACGGCCTCGCGCGCAACACCTGGGTTGGCTTGCGCTGGCTGAGCGCTAACGCGATCTCGGGGCCGCCGTACGCCGCCGATGTGGTGCAGCTCGACCTCGGATCGGGGTTTTGACGATGCGCAGGCCCGCTCGCGCTTCCGCCTGGTTGCTTGGACTCGCGTTCCTTGCCACGTCCGTCCACGCACAGGACACCACCGAGGGGCGCTTGCGCGAAGCATTGCGCCAAACTGCGGAAAAGCTGCATGCAGCCGAAGCTGACCTCGCCCAGCAGCAACTCGCGACCGCAGCGGCCGAGAGTGAGCGCGACGCACTCAAGCAGGCGCCGCCTGCCGCGCATGTCGACACGGCGCAGACGGTTGCGCTACAGCGCAGGCTCGCCGCAGCCGACGGCGAACTCTCCCAGGCCCACGCCGAAGCGCAGAAGTGGCAGGCCGCGCAGCAGGTGGCTGCGCAGGCAGCCCAGCAGAAGGAGGCCGAGCGGACAGCGCTGGCCGAGCAGCTGTCGAAATTGAGCGCGCGAGCTGAACGCTGCGTGGCAAGCGACGAAGCGCTTTACCGGACCGGTCGCGAGATCGCCGCCCTGTATCGCGACCCCGCATTCAGCGACCCGGTCCACTGGCACCACCTGTGGCCGCTCGGATTCGCCCGGGTGCGCGAAGAGAACCGCGTGCGTGGATTGGAGGATCACCTCACCGAACAGCTTGCCGAAGCGCAGCGCTGCCGAACGGACGCTCCACCGGCGAAGCCAGCCCCAGCCGCCGCGTCCGTGTCGCCAGCGCCGACCGGAGGGAATCAACAGTGACTATCCGCTGCGCGCCACTGCTCGCGTGTGCGTTCGCCGCACTCGTCCAATCGCACGTGGCGTCTGCGCAACAAAAGATTCCGCCGCAGCCTTCAACAGCCACGCTGGCATGCGTGGAAGTGCGCATCGGACAGGACAGCGCCGGCCGCCTGGACTGCCTCAACCGCGCCCTGTCGACAAGGCCACGCCGACCGTCAGGGGCGATGCCACAGCCGGCATGTCGCCGACACGGCTCGGCATGGCGACTCCAGCGGCGACCAAGCAGCGACTGGGCAATGCCTACGGCCGTTCGCTGGTTCCGCAGCGTCCGCCGCGAACTTTCGCGCCGCAGCTTGTCCCGGCGCACTGACGTCATCGTCCTGTCATTCCCCTGCTGTTCCATCGCTAGACGTCCCGAAGGGATCGCATCATGACCTGCCAGCGTAACGTTCGCCGTCGCCGCCGCGTGTTGATGCTGAGCGCCGCTATCTCGGTCGCGTTGATGGACCATGCGCAGGCGCAGGCGAGCCCTTTCGCGCGGCGCGGCGTCGATCCCGGCGCCCAGGCCGCACAGGCAGCGCAACAGCAGGCGCTGCAATCGGGGCAGGCGATGCAGTTGGGACAGCAGTCGCTGTTGGCATTCCAGCGCGCTGCGCAGGCGCGCAGTTCACTCGATGCCGCACAAGCCGCTGCGCGCGCAGCGGCAGCCGCGTCGCAGGCCGGCAACGATGTTCCCAATGGTCTCGGCGTGGGCGGCCTGCAGGTCGCGACCGGTGTTGTCGTCGATCCAGCTCCAATCAGCGGCAGCGATCCGCGCCTTGGCCAGACCAACATCTGGTTGGGCGCGCAGTTGCCGACCCAGACCGTCGCCAATGGCCAGACCAACGTCACCATCGCGCAGACGCAGCAGAAGGCGATCCTCAACTGGAACACCTTCAATATCGGCAAGAACACGCAGCTGACGTTCGACCAGTCCGCCGGCGGTACGAACGCGCCGCAGTGGATCGCGCTGAACCGCGTGAACGATCCCACCCTTGCTCCCAGCCGCATCCTCGGCAGCATCAAGGCGCAAGGCCAGGTGTATGTGCTCAACCGCAACGGCGTGATCTTCGGCGGAACCAGCCAGGTCAATACGCATTCATTGCTGGTGTCGTCGCTGGACCTGTTCTCGTCCGATCTTGCCACGAGCAACACCAACTTCATCCAGAGCGGCTTGTTCCCGAACCCGAACGGTACAGCCACCGTCCTGACCGGGATCGACCAAGTGAATGCGGGAAAGACCCCCGGTACGATCACCGTCGAAGCCGGCGCCAGAATCGCCAGCGGCTCGGACGGCTATGCGTTGCTGGCTGCGCCGAACGTCAGCAACTCCGGCAGTATCACCGCCGTGAATGGCCAAGTGATGTTGGCCGCGGTCCTGGGAATCCGGCAGGGCCAGCTGGTCCCCGGCCTGAACACGAACAAGCTGCCGGTGAGTTTCGAGGGCTTCCTGGCCTCGCAAACCACTGACCTTTCGCAGATCGGCAAGCTGCTGAACACCGGACTGGTGTCGTCCACGCGCGGCGACGCCACCCTCGTCGGCTACGACCTGGAACAGCAAGGAATCGTCACCGCCAGCACCAGCATAAGCCGGCCTGGAAGCGTCACCCTGCTTGCGATCGATCAGAGCGGCAACACCGGGACTGACGGCCTGACCCGCTATTTGGGCGGCATCCTCAATTTTGGTCCGGGCTCGATCACCAGCATCGTGCCGGAGGATGACGGCGAGACCACCACGTCGAGCCAGGGCGCGAACCTGGCGTTCGTGCCGCCATCAATGACGCTGGCCGGAGCGCAGGTGGACTTCCAGGACGACTCGCTGGTGCTCGCGCCGGGCGCTAACCTGGACATCGTCGGATGGGGATCGAATCCGGCCGGAGTTCCTGGGCGCGGCGTGCTGACGAACCGGCTCTGGATGGATCGCCGTTCGGTCATCAACGTCGCCGGCCTGCCCGACATCCAGCTGCCGATGTTGACCAACCTGATCGAAATCGCGCGCGTGGGACAGAACGAGCTCGCCGATTCGCCGCTGCAGCGCGATGGCCTGCTGTACCGCAGCACGCTGGTGTTCGACCGCCGGGTGACCGGCGTGCGCGAGGACGGACTGAGCTGGGTTGGCAGCCCTTTGCTCAACGCCCAGGGCTACGTCGACCAGGTTCCGCGCACCATCGACCAGATGCTGACCAACGGCGGCACGGTGAACGTCTCCGGCCGCGACTTCGTGATGAACCAGGGTGCCCAGGTCGACCTCAACGGCGGCTTCCTGCACTTCCTCGGCGGCATGATCCAGACCGAACGCCTGGTCGGCAGCGACGGCCGCCTCTACGACCTCGCCACAGCCGATCCGTCGATGACCTTTGTGGGCTTTGCCGGCCAGCAACAGGTCGATCATCCCCGTTGGGGCGTGCGGCAGATTTTCTCCAGTCCGCTCCTCGGCAGCCATATGTACTACGAATCGGACTATCTGAAGGGTGGCAACGCCGGAACGCTGAACATCAATCTGGGACGCAACGAAAACCTTGCCGATCCGACCCAGAACCTTGGCGCGCTCGTGCTGGGCGGCGACCTGTCCGCGCAGGCGATTTCGGGGCGATATCAAGTCCTTTCCGGCGACCTCGCACTGGGCGGCGCGCTCAACCTGGACACAAACAGCGGGCTGCTTAGCGCTGTCACCGATGTAGCCAGTCTGGAACAGCGCAATTGGCGGATTTCGCAGAACCGTGCCGAAGTGCCCGACGGACTCGACATCGGTACGCAGGTCGCGACCTTGCCCCAGAGTGCGCTCTCGCCGCTGGACATGGGCAACCCCGGATTCTGGTCCGTACTGTCGACCGATCAGGTCGCCCACGCCGGCTTCGCGCAAGTCGCGATCGGTAACGGCGCCTTGCTGAGCAGCGCCGAACTGGTGACTTCGGACGCCGGCAGCAACCTGCAGGTGGCCAGCGGTGGCCGCATTACCTTCAAGGCCGACGGAATCAACCTGCAGGGCACCCTGACCGCGCACGCGGGCACCATCAACCTGCAGAGCGCGGGCGGCGACGTGATCGCGAATGTGCCGTCCCTCGTGCCGCACCAGGGTGATGCGCGCGTGCTGCTCGGCAGGGGCGACATCGTCGTTGGAGCCGACGCCCATCTTGACGTCAGCGGGCAGTGGGTCAACGACGACCGCCGGCTCACTTTCGAGCCGACCGGCATGGCCGCAATCAACGGTGGCAGCATCTCCCTCGCCACGCGACAGGCCTTCGTCACTGCAGCGGACGGCACCAAATACGATGCGACCGGTTCGATCCTGATCGCGCCTGGCGCGGTGCTCAACGCGTCGAGCGGCGGCTACATCAACGCCAAAGGCGTCCTCGCAACCAGCAAGAATGGCGTGCCGCTCGGCCATGGCGGCAACATCACGCTGCAGACTTATCTGGAGCCGCCCACCGACACGGAAACCACCCAGACCTATGTGGTGAATGCACCCGTCCGTGACGACCAGACTGGCCTGCTTCAGTTTCAGGGGGCCACCCTGCTCGACAACAGCTTCGCAGGTGGTGGCACCCTGACCTTGCGCGCCCTCGGCATGCAGATCGGCGGCGGAGCGCCCGCCGATGCGCGCATCGTGCACCTTGACCCGGGCTTCTTCGACAGCCAGGGCTTCGGCGGTTACAACCTTTCGGCCGAACTCGACGCGACCATTACCGCCGGCACCAGCGTCCACGTGAGCCAGCGCAATCTGTTGCCCGATTTCGAATCCTTGCGCAATGCCGCGACCCGCACCGACATCCTCGCCGGATTGGGCGCCGCGCAACAGAACAGCTACGTGTCGCTCGGCTCGCTCGATTCCTTCCACCGTCCCGCCACGAATTTCTCGCTGAGCGCGGGCGATTATCTCGGCAGGGCCGCCGGCAATCCAAGCCTCGTGGCGGCAACTGGCACGCTGCTGTTGGACCAGGGCGCGAGCCTGGCGCTGGATGCCGGCGCGAGCGTGCGCCTTGGTTCGCGCGGGCAGGTCACCGTCTTGGGCGACATCACCGACCACGGCGGCAGCATCATCCTGTCCGGAGACAGCAGCAACCTGTCCGGACTGTCGCCCGCAAATCCGAACGACACGCGCTCCTGGTTCGATCCCGGCAAGTCGGTTTGGGTCGGCGCCAATGCGGTGCTCGACGTATCCGGAATTTCGCTGATCAATCCATTCGCGCCCCTGCAGCCGAGCGATGGCGGCCTCGTGCAGCCGCGCGACGGTGCGGTGCTCGACGGCGGCCACATCACCCTGACCAACGACACCGGTTATGTGGTGGTGCAACAAGGCGCGCAATTCGACCTGTCCGGCGCAAACGATGTGTTCGACCTGCCAACTGATGCTGGCCAGCTTGCTTCCGGGACGAACACGCTGCAGCGGACCCCGGTCTGGAGCGACGGCGGCAAGCTGACGCTGGCTGCAAGCGCCGGGCTGTACTTCGACGGCACCATCCATGCGGCCGGAGGCGCCCCCCAGGCGCACGGCGGCGAGCTCGACCTGCTACCGCTGGGCACGCCGGCCAGTACGTTTCTGGACGGCGTGCTCGCCACCGGCATCATCTTCAGCCAGAGCGACAGCCATCTGCCTCCTGGCCTCTCGCCGGGTGCGCCAGTGGAAGCCGGCGCGGCAGCACCTTCGGGCCTCCTGTACCTTGCTGCGGACCGCCTCAACGGTTCGGGGATCGACGCATTGATCGTCGGCAACCAGTCCCCGGATAGCAGTGGTGTCGCGCCTCCGCTGGTTCCTATCGGCTTCAGCGGCGACGTGAATCTTTCGGTCGCACGCGCGCTGGTCGTCGATGCGCCGATGTACCAGATGCTCCCCAATGGCGCCACCGATTTCAGCGCACTTGGCAGTGACAACCATGTGTCCCTGAGCGCGGCGTACATCGGCCTGGATGGGTTCTTGCCGGGCAACGTCGCGGCTGTCTTGCCGTCGCTCGCGCAGCCGGGCGCGACGGTGCTTGACGTGAATGCCGATTTCATCGACATCGGCGGCCAGGTCGTGCTTTCCGGCGTGGGAACGGCACGTTTCGAAAGCAGCGGCGACATTCGTTTCCACACACCGGCTCCCTTCGCGTTCGATCTGGTCGCCAATCCCGTCGCGCGCCCGGGTGAACTGCTGACCGCTGGCGATCTTCAGTTCAAGGCCGCCCAGCTTTATCCGGCCAGCGGCGAAAATTTCAACGTGCTCGCGATAGGTGCGATCGATCCGGTCACCGGCATACGCGCCGACACCCATATCACGGTGCTGGGCAATGGCGACCCGAGCGCGCTGCCGCTTTCTGCAGGTGGTACGCTCGCCTTCGACGCTGCCTTCATCGAACAGGACGGCAGCGTGCGTGCCCCAAGTGGCAGCATCGTGCTCGGCGTCAGCGATCCGAACGATGCCGGAACCCAGGCCCTGTTCGGCGTCAGCGATCTGATCCGCACGAAGAGCGTGCAGTTGGGCGCAGGCAGCCTGACCTCGGTCTCGCTCGATGGCGCGGTGCTCCCCTACGGAACCACGGTCGATGGCACGCAATGGGTCTATAACTCCGACCCGGCTGGAGGCAATCCGGTCCTCACCGCTCCGCCGCAGAAGCGCATCGAGCTCGGCGGTGCGAGTGTCGCGCTCGACCCGGGCGCAAAAGTCGACCTGTCCGGCGGTGGCGACCTGCAGGCGGTCGAATGGGTGGCGGGAACCGGCGGTAGCCGTGACCTGCTGTCGGCGACCAACACCAGCTTCGCAAGCGGCTCCACCGCGCAACAGGTGCCGCTGTATCCAGACGGACGCGGGGTGTACGCGATCGTCCCGGGCCAGCAGTCCCCGGTGGCAGCCACCGATCCGGTGTTCGACCAGGGCGCATCCCCGATCGGGGTCGGCAGCGCGGTCTACCTGTCCGGCGTCCCGGGGCTGCCGCCCGGCGTCTACACGCTTCTGCCCGCACGCTATGCCACGCTGCCCGGCGCGTTCCGCGTGGTGCTGCGCACGGGGACGCAGGATGTCACCTCGGCCGAGAACTTGATCGAGCCCGATGGCACCGCTGTGGTGTCGGGTTATTTCACGAATGCGTTGACCGGTACCCGCGAAGCACGAACGACATTGTTCGACGTGCAATCTCGAGCTGTCTGGGGCCAGTACTCCCAGTACACGAGAACCAGCGCGAATAGTTTCTTCAGCGGACTGGCCCTCAGGCAAGGCACTGCTATCCCGCAGCTGGCGCGCGACGCCGGCCAACTGGTGCTCGCAGCGACGCAGCGGCTGAGCCTCGGTGCCACCCTCGATACCACCCCCGACGCCAGTGGCTTGGGAGCGCAGATCGACATCGCCTCGCGCGACCTGCAGGTGACCGACGCGGGCCATCCCGCGCTCGCTGGCTACGTGCAACTCAATGTGTCCGACCTCAACGCCCTGGGCGCCGGCAGCCTGCTGATCGGTGGCACCCGCGAACAGACCGCACGGGGGACGCAAATCAACGTTCTCGCCGACAGCGTGGTGATTTCCAACGACGCCGCCAATCCGCTCCAGGCTCCGGAAATCCTGATGGTCGCCGGCGCAGGTTCGGGCCCCGACGCCGGACTGCATGTGGATGCTGGCAGCGTCATCTCTGCGTTGGGCGACCTTTCCGAAAACAACACCAAGCCGATCCTGATCGGCAGCGATCCCAATGCCGCGGGCGTGGGCGGCGTCAGCGGCGACGGCGCATTCCTGCGCGTTTCCAATGCTGGCGACGCGACGCTGATTCGCAGCAACGTGCCAACTTTCGGTAGCGCGCTCGGCCAGCTGAGCGTCGGCGCGGGCGCGCAACTGCTCGGCGGCGCCTCGCTGACACTCGACTCCACGGGCGACACCCGGGTTTCGGCCGACGCAGTGCTGCAGGGCAAGTCGATCACGGCCGACGCCGGCAACATCCGTTTCGTGACCGGCGCCGCCGATCCGAACGCTGATGGTCTGGTCATTGGCGACGGCACGCTGGCGCGCTTCGCCGGCTCCGACAACGTCACCCTGCGCAGCTACGGCAGCATGGATTTCTTCGGCAACATCACCATCGATGTGCAGAACGCGTTGACGCTCAGCGCAGGCACGTTCTCAAGCGACGGTGGCCAGGTCAGCCTGGGCGCCAACAAGCTGACGCTTTCGAACGATCTCGGTGCGACGCCGGCGGCAGGAACGGCCGCGGGTACCGGCGTGTTGAACCTGCAGGGAACCGATGTTGTGTTCGGCGCCGACGACAAGACGCTGTCCGGATTCGGCTCCGTCGCTGTCGTCGCAACCCTGGCGATCCACGTCCAGGGCAAGGGCGACCTCGATTTCGGCGGGCTCAACGTCAGGATGAAGTCTCCGGTCATCGAGGCCGACAGCCGCGCTGACAACACCCTGCAGACGACCGGAACGTTGACTCTGCTGCAGGGCGCGGGCACAGCGCCGACGACGACGTCGCTGGGAGGATCCATCACGCTGCAAGGCGGCAGCATCGACAGCGATGCGCTGATCCGTGCCACCAGCGGGCGGGTCGACTTGCACGCCACCAGCGGCGACATCAACCTGCATGACGGCGCGCAGATCGACGTCGCCGGCACCGAAAAGGATTTCTTCAACCTTGCGGCCTTCACGCAAGGCGGCAACATCACGCTCGCGTCGGACCTGGGCAATGTAAGCCTGGCAACCGGCACCGCGCTCGACTTCGGCGCACCATCCGGCGGCGGCGATGCCGGGACGCTGACGATCGGCGCGCCCACCGGCAACGTCGCCCTGCTCGGGACGCTCAATGGTGCGGCACCCAAGGGCCTCGGCGGCAGCTTCACGCTCAACGTCGGCGCCGCGGTCGACCTCGATGCCCTGTCGCGGACACTTGCCGTGAGTGGCGTCGACAACGCAATCTGGGTACGCACGCACGCCGGCAACCTCGTCCTGTCGGCGGACAGCAGCCTCACGGCACACGATGTCACCCTGGTCGCCGATGGAGGCGCGGGTTTACAGCAACGCGATCCCGACAACGGCAACGTCGTCGTCGCGGGCACCATCGATGCCTCGGGCAATGCCGGCGGCAACATCGCACTGTGGGGACGCAACGGCGTCGAGGTCGATGGGAGCCTGCTCGCGAAAGGCTCGGCCGCAGACCACCTCGGCGGCAACGTGACCATCGGTACCAGCGGCAACACCGACGGTACCCTCAACGCCAGCTACGGCTACGAGAACGTGCAGGCTGGCGATGCTGGCGTGATCACGCTTGGCAGCGGCGCAGTGATCGACGTCAGCGGCGGCAGTGCTGGTGGTCTCTCCGGCGGCACCGTCGATTTCCGAGCGCCGCTGCTGGTCAATGGCGATGTCAACGTCACCATCGACAACGGCGCCACCATCAACGGTGCGCGCGACGTGGGGCTCGAAGCCTACGCGGTGTGGAGCACGACAGACGCGATCAAGAATCCGGCCCGGCATTTCGACGGCATCATCGATCCCGCCGGCTGGTACAACGCCCAGGGAGCGCTCGTGGCTGGAACCTGGACCGACGGCGCGGGCGTTGCGCTGCCAGCGCCGACCACTCCGGAACAGACCGCAGACTACCTGTCCAAATATTTTTTCACTCCGGGCAAGGCCGACAGCGCGCATAGCGCGTTCTATGGCTATCTAAACGACAAGACGCAAAAGCCAGGAACCCTGATGGGCTTCGTGCAGAAGCCCGGTTTCACATTCGACGCGCGTTTTGCCGGCATTGCCAATTTCCACGCCCGTCCCGGTATCGAGCTGCGCAATCCCGATGCCACCGTCAATGGCGGTGCGATCAGTGTGCTTACGGGCTGGAATCTCGCTTCTGGAGCTACTCCGGGCGCCCTCGACTTCCGCTACCGGGGCGATGCCCCGGTGCTCACGTTGCGTGCCTCAAATGATGTCGACGTACATGCGAGCATCAGCGATGGTTTTTACCAGATGGGCAATCCGTTCGCCGGCGGTGCATCGCAGGCGACCGAAGCGCAGGCGCTGACCGATTTCCAGACCCACCAACAGACCGAAGAGGCTGTCTTCGGCGCCGACATCATCTCACTGGTTGCCATGCCCGGCGATTTTCCCGGTGCCGATCCAGCACAGTCCCAACAGTATTACGGCCAGTACGAGCAGCTGCTGAGTTTGCTGTTCGACAAGCCACAGCCGCTGCTCGGTTCGACACCGGACACACCGATCAGTCTGGTCGATGGTTTCCTGATCGAGTACGCGCCCGAGCTTGGCGCAACGATCCGGCCGTTCGCAGGCGAACCAGTGGCACCGCCACCGCCGACGTCGCCGACCACCTGGGCTGGCTATCTCACCAGTTACGAGAGCTATGCCCTGAACCTGTTCACGTTCTGGGGAAATTCCGGTTTCAACGACTTGCCGACGTGGACGATGCCGTCGCTGCCGGTGCTCGGTCCGCTGATTCCAGGTAGCAACATCAACCTGCCGAGCTTGCAGGTAACACTGGTCAATCCGCTACCGCTCGCAACCACCAGCCTGCTTGGCGGCGACAGCACCAGCTACCGCATCGTCGCCGGGTCCGATTTCACCAGCACCTTGCCGGATGCGTTCCGCGCGGCCAGCCACGCCAATGTCGTGCTCGCCGGGCACCAGGATTTCCAGCAGGCTGGCCAGAAGGACGTTCTGCAACCCACTACGGTACGCACCGGCACGGGCAGCATCGACATCGTTGCCGCGCAGGATCTGACCCTGGACGACGCGCTAGCACCGGCCAATATCTATACCGCTGGGCGCCCAGGCGCAGGCACGGACTACGGCTCAAATATTTCGGTCGTGCGCGGTGGTGGAACCAATCCCGACGTGGTCGTAAGCGCGCAAGCCAATGCCGAAGCTGCCGGCAACATCACGCTCAGCGCTGGACGCGACATTCTCGGGAACCAGCAGGTGTTCGACCCCAACGGCAGCCTGAGCGGCGTGCTGGGCAATTACATCGCGCAGTACTGGTGGCCGTGGATGCAGGTTGGTAATCCGTTGTCGCAGGATGGCAGCGCGGTCGTGGCGGCCCCGCTCAATTTCGGCGGTTTCGCGCAAGGCGTGCTCAGTGCGGGCGGGAACGTCGCGGTGGACGCCGGTCGCGACATTCGCGAGCTTTCTGTCTCGCTGCCAGTGAGCTACTCAATAGTTGGGGCCGACAAGGTCCTCTATGGCGGCGGAAACCTCGGTGTACACGCGGGGCGCGACGTGCTTGGAGGTGACTTCTTCGTCGCCCGCGGTATTGGTTCGCTCAGTGCTGGCGGCAACATTGGCTCGGCGTTCACCCTTGTGACACAAGGTACTGACGTCTCCGGTGGCGCTCACGACGTTACGAGTCCGGTGGATCCGGTGTTCGCCTTGCAGGATGGCCACTGGACAATCCATGCGCACGGCGATGCCGCGATCGGCGCGATCGTCAATCCGTCGTACCAGGTGACTGGAGAACAATCCAGCCTGACGCCGGCGCGGGCCACCCTCGACTTCAGCGTTGACTCTAGTGTCGCGGTCCAGTCCCTGACTGGCGACGTGCGTTTCAACACATTGTCGCTGCCCGGCGAGCTGTTCAACTTCGGACAGCGCGGTTCCGACGGCCTGTACCAGGTATCCAAACTCGGGTTCGATGACGTGCTGCCGGCATCGCTCAGTGCAGTCGCATTCGCAGGCGCTCTGTCGATCGAGCGTTCCGGCCGCATGTTCCCGTCAGCGACCGGCGAGCTCTCGCTTCTTGCCGAGGGTGACATCCATCTGTACGACGACACCGTGGTACAGGGGGCGTTCCAGGAAAACGCATTGGCGATGCTTGATGCACCGGGCGCCTACGAGGGCGTTGACCGTTCCCCGGATGCGCTTCACAAGCTCAACCTGCATCGCAACGACAACCAGGCGGTGTATATCTACAGCCTCACCGGCGACATCATCGGCGGTTTCGCGTCGGGCGGCTTCATGGATAACCCCTTGACGCTCGACCTGCCCAAGCCCGCGCGAATCCGCGCCGGACGCGACATCGTAAACCTTGACCTGCGCGGACAGAATTACCTCCCGTCCGACGTCACCAGTGTGATTGCGGGCCGCGATCTGTACTACACGCCCATCGCTGGCGCGCCGAACGATCCGTCGTTTGGTCCGCGCTGGAGCTGGTTGCAGCTGGGCGGTCCGGGAACATTGTCGGTGCAGGCCGGACGCAATCTCGGGCCGCTGACGTCCGCCAATGAGGCGCTTGCCGCGGCCAACGGTGGACCACTGGCCGACCCCAATGCAGGCGGCATCCGTACGATAGGAAATCGGGACAACACCGGGCTTCCAAGCCAGGGCGCGACGATCGACGTGCGCTACGGCGTGGGGCCCGGCATCGACCTCGCCGATTTCACCGCGCACTACATCGATCCGGCGTCCTCGGGCACGACCGACGCCTACCGCTCATGGCTGACCGACTTCGTGCTGCAGATCGAGAACGATGACCGCACCCGATCCGGCGCGGCTGTGTTGCCTGGGCTAACTGCCGACCAGGCCTGGACGCTGTTCCAGCAAATGCCTGACGTCAGCCGCCTTGTGCTTGCTGATCGCGTCTTTCTCGATGTGCTCAAGCGCACGGGCGCCGACGCCGCCAACCGGGCGAGTCCGAATTTCGGAAAGTACGCGGCCGGCTACACCGCCGTGCAGACATTGTTCCCGTCAGGTCTGGGCT
Organism: Lysobacterales bacterium; assembly: GCA_038234715.1. Taxonomy (GTDB): domain Bacteria; phylum Pseudomonadota; class Gammaproteobacteria; order Xanthomonadales; family Xanthomonadaceae; genus SZAS-103. Next base: position 32,219 of record JBBQTD010000032.1, read on the forward strand.
ATACCGCGAACAATCTGCAAGGCGGTGCGAACGGGGCGGCCGTACTGGTTGCGACCGGCGACTTCGACATGCGTGGCTCGACGGTCCAAACCGCGCGTGGCGGCGACATCCGAATCGTCGGACCGGGCGGCAGTGTGCTGGTTGGCAGTGTTTCTGCCCCACCTTCCGTCATCGACGACCAGGGCAATGTCCTGGTCGGTCCGAAACAGCAGGGCATCCTCGCGCTCGGCACTGGCGATATCGGCGTCTTCAGCGATCGCAGCGTGCTGCTCGCCCAAAGCCGCATCTTCACCGAACGCGGGGGAGACTTGACGCTCTGGAGTTCCAACGGGGACATCAATGCCGGCAAGGGCGCCAAGACCAGTTCCGACAAACCACGCATCACCTACCTGTGCGATCAGAACCAGTACTGCTTCGTCGACCAAAGCGGGCAGGTCAGCGGTGCAGGCATTGCGACACTGAAGACGCAGCCCGAAGATCCAGCCGGGAACGCGGTGCTGGTCGCGCCGCGCGGTACCGTGGATGCGGGCGATGCCGGAATACGGGTAGCGGGCAACCTTGTGATTGCTTCGCAATTCGTAGCGAACGCAGACAACATCGATGTGAAGGGCAGCGCGATCGGCGTGTCCAGCGCGCACGGCGTCAACACAGGTGCGCTCAGTGCCGCGTCGTCCGCCGCTTCGGCAGTCGCGGACGCCGCAGGCTCGCTCGCCGAGCACAAGCCCGACGTCATGCGCGATCTGCCCTCGATCATCTCGGTACAGGTGATCGGCTTCGGTGACTGCTCGCCCCGGGATCCGCGCTGCAAGCCGCAGTAGCAAGCGGCGTATAGCTGGCAACTTCGACATCCGTGTTGAGGAAGCCGGAGCGCGGCCGCAAGAAGGGCAATCAATCCGCTTGCGCGTTTCCTGCAATCCTGGCCGGCCTAGAGTTTGCGCACGGGTGGCGTTCGCAGGTGCCGATGCGCGGTGACCAGGTCCGCTTCCACGTGTTGGTCGAGGCCCTGCCGTTCTGGTTTTGCTTCACGGCGCAAAGCCGGGCCTCAATCCATTCGGGTTTCGAGAAACGCGGACGCGGCGAAGGCGTGACCCGCGAGCGTCTCCAATGTCCCGATGACCACTGCTCAAACCGAACGATTCGCAGACGCATGGTGCCCCCGCGAAGGGAATGAAATCGGCGAAAAGTAACCAAAAAAAATCCCCCGGCATTGCCGGGGGACTCTTCATGTCTTTTCGTCAGTCCTTCGCTACGCTCGGCGCCAGAGAGCGCGTCGCCGCAGACAGGCCGATGCATCAGGCAATCAGGCTCGCTGCGGACGCCTGGTCGCCTTG
>JBBQTD010000033.1:0-33178 GCA_038234715.1 Lysobacterales bacterium
GCCGCCTGATCCGCCTTGGCAAGGCTTGACGACCGCGCCTAAGCGGTCAACAGTGCAACACCCGCTCGCATGGACCGACATGCTCCGGAATCGTGTACCGACATGAAACGGAATGATGTACCGACATGACCGGATTACGCACGTGAGTGTAGAGGGTCGTTCAGTGCTTGATGGAGAACAGCCACAGCGAGAGCGTGCGCTGGATCGCTCGCACGTCGAGCCGTTGCCATCGAGTCGCGAGTTCATGCGCAACGCGTGCCTGGCGCAGCGGTCGCAAATAGCGTGATTCGCGTCTGATCGATCGGGCAAGACAGTTAGCTAAAAAACGCCTGCCAAAGCTTTCGCGAAAGCGGTTTTGGCTTTCTCCAAAATGTCGTCTGACTCTTGACTTGAGGCAGACAAGTGTAGTTTCATGGGGGGATGTCACGATGCGGTTGGCACCACGCTGGAAGGCAGCAGTGACAACCCTCCTTTGCGAGAATTCGACGCAGCAATTTGCTTACAGGCGTGGAACCTTCATTACCAGTTGAACGGTGACAGTCATCATCTTTTTCCAGCAGGAAATGCACAGGCGCATCGTTGCGCCGCGTTTCAAGATGCGGGGCCTTTGCATGTTTCGGCTGGCGCGGATTAGGTGATGTGCTGTCGGAACGATGTCCTGCAAAGCACCGACCTGATTAATTCCCACTGCACTTTCTGCCTCTCATGGCTCGGTGTTTCGCCCAGCGCCAAGGCAAAATACATTGCGATGAAATTGAGCGGATCGGTTCTTGACCGTACCAGACATACGAGGAACCAGAATGGAAAAGCAGGAGATCTACGCCAGGCTTACTGGCGTATTCCACGATGTATTTGACGACGAATCGATCGTGCTTCGACCCGATCTTTCGGCGAAGGATGTGGATGAATGGGATAGCCTTGCCCATATTCGCCTGATGTTGACAGTCGAGAAAGCCTTCGGCGTCGAGTTCTCGACTTCCGAGATCGGCAAACTCAAGGACGTGGGCGAACTTGCCGAACTGATTCGATTGAAAACGAGCTGACCCTTGACGCCATGTGCTTCCCAGACTCATGACCCATGATCTCTATCGAGACCTCCTTTGGTTGCCTGAACCACCCTCCGACTTCAGTGCGCAATGCCGTGCTAGCCTTGGAACGGCCGCACCCGGCGCGGGCATCCGCTCCCTCGCTTCGTTTGCGCTAAACGAAAATCAGCTGTATCAGCTGTCCAGGGTTATCTTGAAAGCTAGGGCAGCGGGTGCGTCGCTTGCTCCGCTGCTTCCTTTTCGCCTGGGACTGCTCAGCAACTCAACCGGGGATTTTATTGTGCCGTCCCTGGTGGCGAGTGCGGCGCGTTATGGCATTGCGCTTGAATGTGTCATGGCCGAATACGACCAGGTGATACAGGAGGCGCTTTCGCCCGACTCGGTCATCAATCGCTCAAGACCGGATGCCGTATTGCTTGCCATCGACCATCGCGCGTTGCCTTTGCGATGCAAGTTGGGCAGTCCGGAGGCCGCTGAGGAGACCATTCGGCAGTGCCTGGCCTACATTGAAACAGTGCGCTCCGGCGTGATGGCCAATAGCAACGCGGTGTGCATCCTGCAGACTTTCGCTGCCCCACCCGAGCAGCTTTTCGGCAGTTTTGACCGCGTCTTGCCAGGGACGCCCCGCAATATTATCGATCGCGTCAATCTAGGGCTTACGCAAGGCGTCTTTGGAACGCGGGATGTTGTCCTCGACGTGGGTGGACTTGCTGAGACAGTCGGTCTGGGTAACTGGCATTCACCCACGCAATGGAATCTGGCAAAGCTACCCTTTTCCAATAGCTATCTCCCCCTGTACGCCGACCATGTGGCGCGGATTCTTTCGACCATGCGTGGCAAGAGCCGACGCGTTCTGGTCCTGGATCTGGACAACACGCTTTGGGGCGGCGTGATCGGTGACGACGGGCTTGAGGGCATCCAATGCTCACAGGGCGACCCCACCGGCGAAGCGTACTTGAGCGTGCAGCGCCTCGCCCTCGATCTGCGCGAGCGCGGTATCGTGCTTGCGGTCTCTTCGAAGAACAATGACGAGATCGCTCGCTCGCCTTTCCGCAAGCATCCAGAAATGCTCCTTAAGGAAGAGCATATCGCCGTCTTTCAGGCAAACTGGAACGATAAAGCCACCAACATCGGAGCGATCGCCAACGAGCTGTCGCTCGGGATCGATTCAATGGTTTTTCTAGACGACAACCCCGTTGAACGGAACCTGGTGCGGCAGCTCCTTCCTGCCGTCGCGGTTCCGGAATTGCCTTCCGATCCTGCGTTGTATGCCAGGACCCTTGCCGCTGCCGGATACTTCGAGTCGATTGTGTTCTCGGACGAGGACGTCAAGCGGGCCCGTTACTACCAGGACAATGCCCGCCGGGTCGAATTGCAGCAGGAGGCCGGCGGCCTGGATGCCTATCTTGCATCCCTGCGGATGGAAATCATGTTCCAGCCGTTTGACGAAATTGGCAGGTCGCGCATCGCCCAGCTGGTCAACAAGTCGAACCAGTTCAACTTGACGACCAGACGCTATACCGAAGCCGAAATTGCCGACGCGGAACACGATCCTGATTGCCTCACGCTGCAGGTTCGCCTGTCCGACGCGTTTGGCGATAACGGGATGATCAGTGTGATCATTTGCCGCCAGCTTACCCAGTTCGAGTGGACGATCGATACGTGGCTGATGAGCTGTCGAGTGCTGGGTCGGCGCGTTGAGCAGATGGTTCTCCGCGAGATTCTGCGGCATGCCCGGCATCGCTGCATCCGGATGCTTGTCGGCATCTACCGGCCCACAGATCGCAACAAACTGGTCGAGGATCACTATTCGAAGCTCGGGTTTCGCCAGGTCAGCAATGAAGCGGACGGCACGTCGGCGTGGGAGTTCGATGTCGACAGCGAACTTCCCGATACGGCGTCGATGGTAGTTCGATCCATCGGCTTTGCGCACGAAACGGGCGAAGGCACCGATGACCAACCAGGACAGTAGGCCCAATCCGGACCCTCAGGATGCGCAACAGTCGACTCTGCCGAAACGCGACTACGTGCTGCTCCCGCTACTCGCGCTTGCGACAGCGTTATTCATGTTCGGAGCTTCCGAGATCTTGACGCGTTTTATATGGAAAGAGCAGGAGATCGATTCTTGCGCGGTGGTGGACCCGATTGCGGGCAATCACTTCAAGGCAAATTGCTCGGCACGTACCAAGAATGCGGAAGGCCCATGGGCAATCTATCGACGTAACGAATGCGGTTACCGAAGCGAGACATCTTGCGGTCTCAAGCCGCAAGGCGCCGTTCGCATTGCGATCATCGGATCGTCCTTGAGCGAAGCGCTGCACATCCCCTATGACCAGACATATTTTGCCCTGACTTCCCGGGAACTCAGTCGCATCTACCATCGCCCCATCGACGTGCAGAATCTTGCCGTTCCAGCGAGCGGTCCGGTTGACTCCTATCGCCAGATCCCGGAAGCGTTGGCGCTCAAGCCCGACGTTGTCGTGTATTTGATCTCGCCCATTGAGCTGATGACAAACTTCGACCAGAAATTGGTGTCGGAGCGCAACAACCCCAGGCCCGTCGCTTCCAAAACGGAGAAGCGTTTGCCCGGAGGCGCCATGCGGCGGCTGCAATCGTTTTTAATCGGGTCGCGAACGATCGTCGTGGCGCAGCACTTTCTTTTCCAGAATAAAGACACCTACCTGCGGCTGTTCCTGATGTACGGTGATAAGGGCGACTTTCTTCGGCAGCCATTGACGCCTGCATGGCAGCAACGATTTGCGGACATCGATCTGGTCATAGGCGACATGGCTGACAAGTTGCGAGCCGCTGGAGTTCCGTTCGTTGTGGTCGCTATTCCGTCACGAGCGGAGACCGCGCTGCTCAGCTCGCGAAATTTGCCTCCGCACGTCGATCCATTCGCGTTCGGCCGTCAGATTCAGGAGGTCACCACTCGGCATGGCGCTAGCTACGTGGACGTGATGGACGCGTTCAGCCACATCCCCAAGTCGGAGAGCCTCTACTACGCAGTGGATGGCCATCCAGCGGCTGGGGCGCAAAAGGTCATCGCTGACAGTCTTTCAAGGAAGTTGGAAGACGGAATCATCCCGGCTCTTTCGCGTCCCGCGGCGCAACCCGCCCAAGTACGGGAGCGCTAGCGTTGGAATCAGCATCGCTCATGTTTCTCGCCTACGCCTTGGCGGTAGGCATCGTTTTCAACCTCAGCCAGGCGATGGTCTGGAGGCAGCTTGTCCTGTTGGCAGCGGGCGTCGGATTCCTTGCATTCTTTTCTCTGCGGCCGACAGCATTTCTCCCGCTTGCGGCATTTCTCGCCTTCGGATTTTTTAGCGTGCGCGCCATGCAGGGTGGCAAGACGAAGGCGTTTGTGCCACTGCTTGTCGCCGGAATCGTCGCATTCATGTGGTTGAAGAAATATACGTTTGTCCCGCCGAATTTCTTGCTCCAATACCCTTACGTGACACTGGGTCTGTCATACATTTTTTTCCGCGTATTGCATCTCATCATCGACGCGCGTAACGGCGAGCTACCGGACAGGATGACGCTTGCCTCGTACCTCAACTACACGTTGAACTTCACGACGCTGGTCTGCGGCCCGATCCAGCGTTACCAGGAGTTCGCATCGATGCAGCTCGCGCCGGTGCCTCTGCCGCTGAATGTCATCGTTGCGGGGCAATCGCTCGAGCGAATTGTCGTCGGCTTCTTCAAAGTGAACGTGCTATCGCTGGCTCTGTCGATGATCCACGTCAGTGAGCTGAATATCCTTGGCTCGACGCATTCCGGAGACCAGCGAGTATTGGCCGCCATCCTGACCGCAACGTCCTATACGCTGTATCTGTATTGCAACTTCTCCGGCTATATCGACATCGTCATCGGAATCGCCCGCTTTCTGCGCATCGTGTTGCCGGAAAACTTCAATCGGCCTTTTTCATCCGGAAATTTCATTGTTTTCTGGGGCCGCTGGCACATGACCCTGTCGGCCTGGTGGCGGTCCTACGTCTACAATCCGTTGGTGATCGCCTGCATGCGCCGCTGGCCATCTGCTTCCGTCGAGCCGTTCCTGGCGGTCTTCGCATTCTTCGTCACGTTCTTTCTTGTCGGCGTCTGGCATGGCCAGAGCACGATGTTTCTCTTTTTCGGGCTCCTCATAGGGCTCGGCGTGAGCATCACCAAGCTCTATCAGGTGCTCATGGGGAAGTGGTTCGGACGCAAGCAATACAAGGAATTGTCGCGCCATTGGCTTTACAGCACGGCCGCTCGTGGCCTCACGTTCACTTGGTTCACTTTCACGGCCCTTTGGTTCTGGTCAAGCTGGGCGCAGTTGAATTTCCTGGCGCATGCATTGCAGCCGCTGGGTTGCCTGCTTGTTTGGACCGCCATGTTTGTGCTCTCCTCAGCCGCGCTGGCCGCATGGGAAGTGGCCCGGAAATGGCTCTTCTCACTTCAGATTGGAAGCAAACCACTGGTCCAATCCCGTTACGTCCGCACGGTGTGGGACACCGCTCTGGTGGTCATTGCAGCGACCACGCTGATCCTGAATAACGCTCCCGTGCCTGATATCGTCTACAAGACGTTTTGACGACCGACAGCTAAGTTGCATGATGGCGCCCGATTCTTTCGCGGATAGTCCTTTCAAGAATAATTGCGGGCTATCTGAACGGAATTCGGCAGCGAAGGATTTGCGTGGTGCGCAGCCACATGGGAGACCACATCTCTAACCTGGCCGAACGTGCTGCTGTCGATATGATCGCCATCGTTGAAGTAGCTGAGCGCGCTCCTGTAGCTCCCAAAGCGGTGCTCTGGGCACCGATGGCAGTCGCGGCAGTCGCCGAGGCCGTGTTATGACCACCGCGGCAATCTGATCGTGACCCTGCCAGTCTTGGAATCACACACGCCATCAACGCCAGCGATGTCTTCCCTCGCTACTTGCACCGTTCCACCAAGGAATCCGTTTCGGGTCGGGGCTCAGGCATTTGTGTTAAATCAATGTTAAACATCCTGCGCTGCCGGTTGCTTGCGCTCCTGCTAATTGTTAGAGTCAACCTGCATACGTCCTTAAACATGGAAAGGGAGGAGGAACAATGAAAATTCTCGTAGCAGCAGTGCTGGCGATGTGCTGTGCAGGTCAAGGGTTCGCCCAGGACTCGACGGTGCAGCAGGCAGGTGATCAGGTTCAGCCGCCCATTACGGCGCCGGCAGCAGCTCAGATGGCCACTCCTGCGGCGGCCTCCACTCAGGCCACTGGCTTGATTTCCCCGGCAGTCATCGTCGGTGTCGGCGTGATCGTCGCGGTTGCGGTCGCGGTGGGTGTGAGTGGTGGAAACCACAAGAACAACGACCACGGCACGACCGGTACGACCCACTAAGCATTCGACTGCAATTTGATCGCCCGTCACCGTACGGGCGAATTGCTGTGTGTGCCTATTTTTCGGCCGACCGTCAGGGCGCGCATCGTCGCTTCCACCGGCTTGAATGCGTCGACCCAGGAATGTGGCTTGTTCCATTCCGTCTCCTCCAATGATTGGCCTTGCGCTTTATGGCATCGGGCGCCGGCGTTTGCGGCCGGGTCCCAATTGCTGGCTGCCGAGAATCCCCCTGCAAGCGCTATCACCCAGGAAGCATGCGGGGCTTGAGCGGGACACCCTTTCGAGTACGATCGCTTCTGCATCTTGAATGGATTCGGCGATTTCGCTGACAGGTTGCGCTCGCGCGTCTGAGCCGCGTTGCCGGCTCCTTTCCCATCCGGTCATCTGACATGAGCTGGATGAAAGCGTCGTCTGCGGCGGTGCTTCCGTTCGTCGCATGATTGCTGCCACCCTGGATGCTTCCGGGTAGGGCGCTGCCGACATAAGGTGCCGCCTCAAATGTCCGAGGATCACTGTATTCCCCGTTCTTTTTGTGCATTGCGGACATGCACCCGATCAAGTTGCGGGTGTATGTGATTGTTGTTATGGTGCGGTTAGGCGCGTCGTAAAAAATGAAACAGGAGTTGGGCGTAATGAAAATTCTATTGGCAGTCATGCTCGCTTTGAGCCTTGCGGGACCGTCGTTCGCGGACGATCTGGATTCTGCGCACGATTGCAAGGAACACGGAGGGCATCTCAATCAAGCCGGACAATGCGTGAGCGACAAGACGGGCGCTGTCATGGCGACCGCGCCCGCCGCAGTTGTTGCGCCGGCAGTGGCAACGACGGCAGCTGTTGGAGCGATCACTCCTATCGTCCTGGTTGGCGTCGGGGCGGTGGTCGTCGCAGCGGTCGCCCTAGCTTCTGGCAGCTCCAACGATAAGAACCACGGCAGCACCGGAACGACCGGTACGACCGGCACGACCCGCTAATTGATCACCAGACGATTCCGGCACCCGTCATTTGGCGGGTGCCTTGTCGCGGGTAGCAAAGTTGCAGCGATTGCCGTTTGTTTTCGCCGGTGATCACCAATGAGGCGCCTGACTAGTGCTGTTGCCGCTATCCGCCCTGGAACCTGAAGGTGCCATTACGATGAAAAACCTGCGAGCTTTTGGGGTCGCGCTCCTCGCTGTTGTCCTGCCAGGCTGTATCTTCGCGCCCGGCCAGCAAATGAACACACGGGATTTTTCGCGCAGCGGAACCGTAGAAAACAGTCGCTATAGCCTGGTCCCGATCACAGGCAAGGAAATCGCGATGGAGAAGGCGGCGGCAGTCGCGCCTGCGATCCCTCGCGGGCTGCTGGACTACAGGCCCGAACCTTATCGCATCGGCGTCGGCGACGCGCTTTACATCACGGTATGGGATCACACGGAGCTGACTTCGCCCGCCGGTCCCCAACAACAGGCCAGTGCCAATGGTCGCCTGATCAGGGCCGATGGGACCTTGTTCTATCCGTATGCCGGCATCATCAAGGCCGGGGGATTGACGGTAGAGGAGCTGCGCGAGGAGCTTTCGAACAAGCTGACGAAGTACGTCGAAAAACCACAGGTGGATGTCAGTGTCATTTCCTACGGAGTGCAGCGCGTCACCCTGCGTGGTGCGTTCGTGAAGGCTGATCCACAGCCGCTGACCGTGGCGCCCCTGAGCCTTGCCCAATCCATCGGTATGGCTGGAGTGGACCCAGTCAACGCTGACCTTTCGAACCTGACGCTGACGCGGGATGGACACGAGTACCACCTGGATCTCGATGCGCTCAGCCATGTTCCCCATGGGCTCGACGACATCTGGTTGAGGGCGGGCGATCAGATTTTCCTCCCATACAACGACCGCAAGGAAGTGTATGTGCTCGGTGAGGTCGTCAAGCCTCTCGCAATTCCGTTCAAGACCAGCTCGCTGACCCTGACCCAGGTGTTGGGTCGTGCAAGTGGACTCAGCCAGCTCACTTCGAAGGGTCGCGCGGTCTACGTCATTCGCGGCGTTGAGGACATGGAGAAAGAGCCGGCCACGATCTACCAGCTGAATGCCCAGTCTCCAGCGGCTTTTGCGCTGGCCTCGGAATTCGCGATTCGTCCGGGCGACGTGGTCTTTGTCGGTGCAGCCGATGTCACACGTTGGAGCCGGTTCCTCGGTCAGCTGTTGCCCCTTGGCGGCCTGATCCAGAATGCCGCAGTCGCCAAGAATGACTTCGGTCTATAAGGCTTTTCCTGGCGTTTTCGCCGGGAGATTGGCGCGGGTGGGACATCTGGGCTGGTTCGCGACCGTGGCGCTCCTAGTCGGGTGTTCGTCGTCCTACCGCCAAGGCATCGATACTGTTCGGCTGGCCATTCACAGCCATCGACGCGTGGACCCCACACCGGCAGAGGTAGCGGCAAAGCCGTTCTTCCAGCTTCAGGCAACATCGCCTGAAGGCCGGGCCATACTAATCCTGGGCGGCGTCGATGGTGGGCTGCAGGGTTGGTACGCCAAGGAAGGTCAAGCCATTTTCCTCGATCACGGGGTCGTGGCCAGGACCATCGGCCTGAAGCAGAACCTCGACGACACGCATTGGCTGTCCGGGAACCCATTTGCCCAGGGTCTTCACAACCTGCATTCGCGGGTCGAGGGTGTGCGTGTAGTGGATTGGTCACCAGGCTATCGCTATGGCGTGACCATGCAGATTCGCCTTGTTCCCGCAGGCACCGAGGACGTGCTGATCCTGGGGACGAATCACCATCTGCTGCGCGTTGACGAGCATGTCTCGGCACCGTCGGCCGGCTTCGCCGCCGAGAACCACTACTGGATCGATCCCGCGGATGGGTTCGTCTGGAAAAGCCACCAGGTGGTCGCGCCAGGCTTGCCGCTGGACCTCGTCGAATTGCGTCCGTACCGGAACCCGACCCCATGAGGCGCGGTCTTGCATGGATCTTCGCGCTCGGGTTTGCGGCGAACGAAGTTCACGCGCAGGCGATCATCCAGGCGACGGCATTGGGCGAAGTGGACCATCCCGGCGGCATGGTTTTTGAAGGCAAGCCGCGACTCGCTGATCTGGTAAAGGCGGCGCAAGTCAAGCGCGATGCCTATGTGCTGGGAGCTGCATGGCTTCGCCCGTCGTTGCAGGCTCCGCAGAAGCGTTTGAAGGCGGGCTTGGCTTACCAGTTGGGGCTAGTCGCCCACCATGCGATGGCCGTTGGAAAAGAGCCTCTGGCGATCCTGGCGCGCCGGAATCGCGACTGGATCAGCGCGATGCCGGTGACCGGTCGCAAGATGGTGCCAACGCTGGAGCCGCACTCCTTGCAGGTCAGTGCGCCCGACAATCTGCCGATCAGGGACCGCGATCAACTGTATTACCCGAGCCGGCCAAATACAGTGACAGTGGTTGGAGCAGTGGAGCAGATGTGCGATTTGCCGCACGCGCAAATCCAGGACGCACGGCTGTACCTGGCGCAGTGCGAGCGATCGCAGTATGCCGATACCGATTACGTGTACGTCATCGAGCCCGACGGCAAAGTCGCCGAGCATGGGGTCGCGCTTTGGAACCGCAGCCCCCCGATGCCAGTTGCCCCGGGAACAGTGTTGTACGTGCCGTTCGGCCGCAGGGCGACCCTGCACGTAGTGGACAGCGCGTTTGATCGCGACATGGCGGACTTCATCGCTACCCAGATGCTGGCTGGACCAGGGATGAAGCCATGAGCTTCTCCGGCGATCTGCGGATCATCGCGAGCGCTAGCCAGCGTGCACGCACGCTGGCCAGTGGCGCGCAAACGCGCCCGCGTCGTTTCGCGGCGCGAGCGCGAATGCTGTGCGCCTTGGCACCGCTTGCGTGGTGCATCGCGGGCGCACTGCACGCGCAACAGGTTGAAGGGGCACCGGGTTACACGCAGAGCGACTTCGGCGGCGTCGGCCTGATGCAGACGCCGACCGCCCGCATGGCCGACGAAGGCGAAGTCAGCTTCACGACGGCCCGGGTAATCCCGTATACGTATCTCAACGTGTCCGCACAACCTGTCCCGTGGTTCGAGGGCACGTTCCGCTACACCGACGTGAGCAATCGGCTCTACGGCCCTGGCGGCATACCTGATCCGAATGCGCGTGGGCAAAGCTTCAAGGACAAATCCATCGATGTGAAGGTGCGCCTTCTCAGCGAAACGCACTATCTCCCGACCATCGCGGTGGGCATCCGCGATCTCGCCGGTACCGGATTGTTTTCCAGCGAATATTTCGTCGCGAGCAAGCGCGCAGGCCCGTTCGATTTCAGCGTGGGCCTGGCGTGGGGCTATATCGGTGGAAGGCGCAACCTCCCCAATCCCTTCGGCTGGATCGACAGCAACTTCAATGTGCGCCCGGAACTCAGGTCATCCTCGGTCAGCGGAACCTATACGGCCGCAAAATATTTTCATGGGCCGACTGCGCTCTTTGGTGGTGTGGAGTACCAGACACCGCTGAAATGGCTGCGCCTGAAAGCCGAACTCGATGGCAACAACTACCAGCACGAACCATTGAACAACAACCAGCCCGACCGCTGGCCAATCAACCTGGGTGCGATGTTCCGGGTGAACCACTACGTCGATCTCACCATCGGGTACGAGCGCGGTACGACCGCAATGGCCTCGATCGGCATCCACGACAATCTCGCCAAGCAGATCGAGGCAGCGAAGCCTCTCGATCCGCCACCGGAACCAATCGCCAGCGCCGCTGCGGTTGATCTGCCCGCTAGTGTGCCGCCGCAACCAGTAGCGCCTCTGGCGCAGACCGATTGGGCAGCCGTCAGCCGGATCCTGGAAGTGAATGCCGGAATCAAGGTTTCCCGGATCGCGCAACGTCGAACGGAACTGCTGGTCTACGGTGAGCGAAAAAAATATTTCTACGCGCCGCAGGGACTCGGGCGCGCCGCGCGACTGCTGACCAATCGGCTCGACGGCAGCATCGACTGGATCACAGTCGTGTCGGAAAACAACGGCCTGCCGATCGTCGAGTTCAGCGTGCATCGGCAGAAATTTGTCGCGTTGCTTGCGCACGATATCGAAATGTCCGAATTCAAGCGCAGCGTTGAACTCGATCCGCCTGCCCCACAGCGCGAAGACGTCCTCTACACGGCCCCGCTGAAAAGGTTGGAACTCGGGCTGTCACCTGGCTTCGCGCAGAGCCTCGGCGGGCCGAACGCGCCGATCCTGTATCAGTTTACTGCCGACGGCAGTGCGACTTACCGCTTCCGGCGCGACCTTTGGCTGGATGCGGACGTCGATGTGAACCTGCTCAACAACTACGCAAATTACACATACGATGGGCCCAGCAGGTTGCCGCGCGTGCGCACTGACGTGCGCAAGTATCTGGAAAGCTCAAACGTGGTGATGCCGAACCTGCAGCTGACAGGCGCCCGCCAGCTCGGAAACGATCTGTACGGTATCGCGTATGCCGGCATGCTTGAAAGCATGTTCGGCGGCGTCGGCGGCGAAGTGCTGTACCGACCGCTTGGTGAGCGCTGGGCGCTGGGCGTGGATGCGAACTTCGTGCGTCAGCGCGGCTTCAAGCAGGACTTCTCGTTCCGCAAGTACCAGATTGCAACAGGACAGGCCACACTTTACATGGACGTCGGATTTGACGGCCTCCACGCTGCGCTAAGCGCAGGTCGGTACCTTGCGGGCGACTGGGGCACGACAATCGACGTCTCCCGCCAGTTCGACAACGGCGCGCGCATGGGGGCGTATGCCACGCTTACCACCGCTGGCAGAAGCTACGGCGAAGGCAGTTTCGACAAGGGAATCTATCTGTCCATTCCGTTCGACCTGTTCCTGCCATGGTCAAAGAACAAGCTTTCGACATTCCTTTACCAACCGCTGTTGCGCGACGGTGGCGCGCGCCTGAACAAGAGTTACCACCTGTACGAAATGACCAGTGATCGCGACAGCGACCTGTTCTACGAGAATTTCGACAAGATCAAGGACTGAAGCCTGCCGACATTGCCCTGCGGCATCGCGATACACGTCGGCGACGCATTTTTGACCTTTGGATTGCCACGTTTCACCTTGGCAATGCACTTTTTCAACGTTGAAACGTCGCGATCCGGCTTTGCGACCGAGTTTTCCAACGTTGAAATGCCGCGATCCATGGTTGCGACGGAAATTTCAAGGTTGAAATGGCGCGATCCAGGGTCGCGCCGGAATTTTTCAAGGTTGGAATGTCGCGATCCGTAGCCGACGGCGGCTCCATTATCAACTCCGAGTACCCGAATGAAATTGGGGTAAGACCTCCCGAAATCCTTCAAGCCGCTCTAGACCGACATCACGACGGCCCTCACCGACTTGAAGCATTTCACGACCGACATCACGACGGCCTTCAGCGACTTGAAGGATTTCACGACCGCCTTCACAACAGCCTTCACCGGCGTGAAGGATTTCTCGACCGGCATCACGACGGCCTTCACCGACTTGAAGGATTTCAGGACCGACGTCACGACGGCCTTCACCGACTTGAAGGATTTCACGACCGACATCACGACGGTCTTCACCGACGTGAAGGATTTCTCGACCCACATCACGACGGTCTTCACCGACGTGAAGGATTTCTCGACCGACTTCAAGCCCGCTCGGGTCGGCGTGACGGAGGCGGTCGCCGACTTCAAGCCGGGCATAGCCGACTGGAAGGGAATCTCGGCTGTTTGGCGAGAGGGCAGGGGGGCTTGGAGAGATGGCGGGGCGAGAGGCCGAGGAGATCGTCGGAGAGTGGGGCGATTGCGGTGGCGATCGAGCATTCAGGCAGGAGGGAACGAGAATCGCCGCAAGCACGTGGCCACACTGATGCGGAAGATGGGCATCGAGGCGCTGTATCGCAAGCCGAACCTGAGCCGGAAGAATGCCCGTCACAAGATCTATCCGTACCTGCTGCGCCGCCTGCAGATCGATCGGACCAACCAGGTCTGGGCCATGGATATCACCTACATCCCGATGGCCAAGGGCTTCGTGTATCTGGCTGCGGTGCTGGACTGGCACAGCCGCCGCGTGCTGTCCTGGCGGGTATCGATCACGATGCACACCGACTTCTGCATCGAGGCGGTCGAGGAAGCCATCGCGCGTTACGGCAAGCCGGAGATCTTCAACACCGATCAGGGTAGCCAGTTCACCAGCGAGGAGTTCATCGGCCTGCTCAAGGACAACGGCATCGCGATCAGCATGGACGGCAAAGGTTGCTGGCGCGACAACGTGTTCGTTGAGCGGCTCTGGAAATCGGTCAAGTACGAGGAGGTCTATCTGCACGCCTACGACTCGGTCTCGCATGCACGCAACGCGCTCAAGCGTTACTTTCGAGTGCTACAACGCAAAGCGGCCGCACAGCTCGCTTGATCGATTGACGCCCGACCAGGTCTACTTCAACCAACCGCTGCCGATGCCCATGGCAGCTTGATACCGCAGGGAATCCACTTATCGGAATGGGCTAGGCTGTACAGAGAAGCGGGGCCAGCTCTTTCACCAAGTTGGTTCCCCAGGACAGATACTCTTAGATGCGTCGGATATGCGTCAACGTGACTCGCTGGACCAGGGACGGTGCAGCTGCAACACGACATCGCTCACCCCGGGCAGCGCGCGCAAGCGCCCCAGAAGTTGCGGATCGGCCCGCACGGATTGCGTGCCACTGAGATCAAGGGTGCCACGGGCCGCGGCCGTTCGCAGTCGCAAACGCAATGGAGTTCCGCCAGGCCGGAACTGCGAGAGCACGTGCTCGATCTTTTCGAACGCCCCGTTCTCACGCAGGTCGGCGTCGAACGACAATCGTCGCGCCTGCTGCGCGCACAACTGCTGGAAGTCCCAGCATTGTTTCGCGCGCAGGCTGAAGCCTCCGCTGTATTCATCTTCGCGCAGGCTGCCATCAATGAGGAGAATGCGGCCGCGACCGAGCAGGGCGCCAAACTCCGAGAAGCTTTCGCGGAAGAAGCCGACCTCGATCGATCCGAAGCCATCCTCGAACTGCACGAAGGCCTGGTTGTCGCCACGCCGGCGGATCAGTCCGACAATTCCAGCAAGCACAACCTGTGTTTCCCCGCGACGATCGCGACCTGCGCGCCAGACGCGGTCGAGATCGGCAAGCGTGCATCCGGTCAACGCATTGATTTCGACCCGATGCGGGTCCAGCGGATGGCCGGACAGATAGTGGCCAAGGGTTGCATGTTCGCCCGCGAGTTGCTGTTCGAGCGACCAGTCGTCGGCGTCGGGTAGGGCGATGCGCGATGCCGCCAGCGGACTGCTGGAGGCGCTCTCGCCGAAAAGCGAAACCTGTCCGGCATCACGTTCGCGCGCAAGTTGCTCGGTGGCCTTGAGCACTTCAGGCAGTTGCCGCAGCAGGGAAGGTCGGTTTCGCCCGAGCGCGTCGAGCGCTCCTGCCTGGATCAGCGCTTCGAGCGTGCGCCGGTTCATGCGTGCTGCATTAACGCGCGTGCAGAAATCGAGCAGATTCGTGTAGGTGCCACTGCGCTCGCGTTCGTGCACGATTGCGTCGCACGCGCCTTCGCCGACGCCTTTCACGGCGCCGAGTCCGTAGCGGATCCGCCGTTCTGGCAGCGCGATGAAGCGATAGCCGGAAGAATTCACGTCAGGCGGCAGCACGGTCAGGCCCATCGCCCGCGCGTCGTGCAGGAAGCTCACGATCTTGTCGGTGCTGTCCATGTCCGCCGACAGCGTCGCTGCCATGAACTCGGCGGGATGGTGCGTCTTGAGCCATGCAGTCTGGTACGCGATCAGCGCATACGCTGCCGAGTGCGACTTGTTGAACCCGTACTCGGCAAACTTCTCCATCAGGTCGAAGATCGACGATGCGATGCGCGGGGCGATGCCGTTGGTCGCCGCGCCAGCTTCGAACTTCACGCGCTCCTTGGCCATCTCCTCGGGCTTCTTCTTGCCCATCGCCCGGCGCAACAGGTCGGCGCCGCCGAGCGAATAGCCGGCCATCACTTGCGCAATCTGCATCACCTGTTCCTGGTACACGATCACTCCGTAGGTCGGCTGCAGGATCGGCTCGATCAGCACATGCGGATAACTCACGTCGGCGCCATGGCGGCGCTTGATGAAGTCGTCGACCATCCCCGAATTCAGCGGGCCGGGACGATACAGCGCAGCCAGTGCGACGAGGTCGTCGAAGCGGTTCGGTGCGAGCTTGCGGATGTAGTCGCGCATGCCGCGCGATTCGAACTGGAAGACCGCCGTTGTTTCACCGCGCGAAAGCAGGTCGTAGGTCGGCTTGTCGTCGAGCGGCAACGACATGATATCCAGCAGGTGGCCGTCCGCCTGCCGGCCGATCGCCTTGATCGCCCAATCGATGATTGTCAGCGTGCGCAGCCCGAGGAAGTCGAACTTCACCAAGCCGACTGCTTCGATATCGTCCTTGTCGAACTGGGTGACCGTCCCCTTGCCGCCCTGTTCGGCAAACAGGGCCGCGAAGTCCGTCAGTGGGCTCGGTGCGATCACCACGCCGCCCGCATGCTTGCCGGCGTTGCGCGTGAGATCCTCGAGCTTGCGCGCGAGGTCGAGCAGGTCACGCACGTCGTCTTCGGCGCGATAGCGGGCAATCAACTCGGCCGATGCGAGGTTGCTGTCCTTCTTCGCTTCATCGCTTTCGCCAAGCGCGTCGTCAAGGCTGACACCCAGTGTGTTCGGGATGAGCTTGGCGATTGAATCGACGAACCCGTACGGATGCCCGAGCACGCGCCCCGTGTCGCGCACCGCTGCCTTCGCGGCCATCGTGCCGTAAGTGATGATCTGGCTGACGCGGTCGCGGCCGTATTTCTGCGCGACGTAGTCGATGACCTCGTCGCGGCGCACCATGCAGAAGTCGATGTCGAAGTCCGGCATCGACACGCGTTCAGGATTGAGGAAGCGCTCGAACAGCAGGTCGTAGCGGATCGGGTCAAGGTCGGTGATGCCCAGCGAGTACGCGACCAGCGAGCCCGCGCCCGAGCCGCGACCGGGGCCGACCGGGATCGTGTTCTGCTTGGCCCAGTTGATGAAGTCCGCGACGATCAGGAAGTAGCCGGCGAAATCCATTGCGATGATGACGCCGAGTTCTTCGTCGAGCCGGCGCATGTACGCCGCCGTGTCGAAGCCCTCGGCCGGCGGCAGCTTCGCAAGTCGCGTGATCAGCCCTTCGTGGCTTTGCCGACGCATCCAGCTGTCCAGCGTGTGCTCGGCCGGCAACGGGAAGACCGGCAGGTAGTTCCTGCCGAACTCGAGTTCGAGGTTGCAGCGTTTCGCGAGTTCGACGCTGTTTTCGAGCGCCTCTGGCAGGTCGGCGAAAAGCGCGACCATGTCCTCCTCGGACTTCAGGTATTGCTCGGCGCTGTATTCGTGAGGGCGGCGCGGATCGTTCAGCACCATGCCGTTCGCGATGCATACGCGTGCCTCGTGCGCATCGAAATCGGCGCGATCGAGGAAACGCACGTCGTTGCTCGCAAGAAGCGGCAAACCGCAAACTCCCGCCAGTTCGATCGCGGCGGCGTTGAATTCTTCCTCGCGCTTGCGGCCAGTTCGGGTGATCTCCAGGTAAAGGCGGTCGTGGAAATGTCGCTGCAATTCGCGCAGCGCAGCTTCCGCGGCGTCGATATGGCCGTCGGTCGCCAGGCGCCCGGCGGGACTGTCGCGACCCGCGAGCACGATCATTCCAGCGGATTCCGCGTGCAGCCAGTCGGGACGTACCGCGACATGGTCCCCGTGATGTCCCTCGAGGTAGGCGCGCGAAAGCAGCCGCGACAACCCCAGATAGCCGCGGCGGTCTTGGCACAACACGGTGACGCGTGCGAGGCCGTGCGCATCTTCCACCAGCAGGTCGGCGCCCGCGATCGGCTTGATCCCAGCCTTCTCGGCTGCGCGATAGAACTTCACCAGGCCGAACAGGTTGTTGAGATCGGTCAGCGCAAGCGCCGGCTGCCCGAGCTCGACGGCGCGACTGACCAGGTTTGGGCGCGGGGCCTTGCCCGGATCGCCGTATTCGGGCTTCTTCGGCAGCCGGGCTGTCGAGTCACGCAGCGAAAACTCACTGTGCACATGCAGGTGGACGAAGCGCGGGGTCATACGTGAGAACCAGGGATGACCTGCAGGTTAGCCGCGTGAACGCGGTGCGACAAGGCTTGACAACCGGTACTCAAGGAATCGCCACGCAGCGCAACAGCGCAGCGACGGGAGCAAAGCTGCGGCGATGGATGGCGCACGGCCCGAGCGCGCGCAGCGATACGAGATGCTCTGGCGTGGAATAGCCCTTGTGTGTTGCGAATCCATAGCCTGGATAAAGAGCATCGAACATGCACATGCGCGCATCCCGGTAGACCTTGGCGAGAATCGAAGCTGCGCTGATCGAAGCGATGCGCGCGTCGCCATCGACGACGGCGCGTGCCGGACAGCGCAGCATGTGCGGCACCCGATTCCCGTCGATAAGCGCTCGCCGTGGAGCGCGTGCGAGCCGATCCAGCGACAAGCACATCCCCTGCATGCGCGCCTGGTAGATGTTGATGCAGTCGATCGTCCCCGCGTCGATCTCCACGACAGCGAATGCGAGAGCTGTCGCGCGGATCCGCTTGTCGAGTTCCTCGCGGCGTGCCGGTGCGAGCACCTTCGAATCGGCGAGACCGTCGATACGCTTGCGCGGATTGAGGATCACCGCGGCAACGACGACCGGCCCCGCGAGCGGACCGCAACCGGCCTCGTCGACCCCGGCTGTGTGCCATGCGTCGATCATCGCGTCGCCCCCAGCAGTTCGTCGACGGCGTCTGCGGCAAGTATGGACGCGTCCCGACGCAGATCCACATGCAATTCGCGGAAACGCGAGGTCACGGCCGCGACGCGTGCCGGTTCGTCGAGCCATGCGCCGATCGCATCCGCCAGTGCGACCGGCTTGCACGCGTCCTGGATGAATTCAGGTACCAGTGCTTCGCCGGAAAGCACGTTGGGCAAGCTGTAGCGTCCGATCTTGAGCATCCCGAAGCCACGTACGACAGCCTGCGTCATGCGTGCGACGCGGTAGCCGACGACCATCGGACGCTTGGCGAGCATCGCCTCCAGGGCCGCGGTTCCGGAAGCAAGCAATGCCACGTCACATGCAACCAGTACTTCGTGCGCGCGGCCATCGAGCAAGTGCATTGCTTCGCGCAACGCCACTTCCGGAAAGTCGATGCACGTGGCTGCGAGCTGTTTCGCGAACACCCTGCGGCAAGCGGCATTGGCCATGGGTGCGATGAATTTCAGTTTCGGTCGATCAGTTAGCAGGATTGCCGCGGCGCGCAGGAAATCCGCACCAAGTTTCTTCACTTCGCCAAGCCGGCTGCCGGGCAGGATCGCAACCACAGTCCCGGTTGCGGGAAGCGCAAGCGCTGCGCGCGCTGCAGCGCGGTCGGGGTCCCATGCGAAAGCATCTGCGAGCGGATGGCCGACATAGCGCGCATCGACGCCATGGCGTGCATAGATCGCGGGTTCCATCGGAAACAGGCAGAGCACACAGTCTGCACTGTGACCGATTCTCTCTGCGCGTTTTTCGCGCCATGCCCACACCGACGGACTGACATAGTGCACGGTGCGGATGCCGTGCTGCTTCAGCGTTCGCTCGACACTGAGATTGAAATCCGGCGCATCGATGCCGATAAATACGTCCGGTCGCCATTCGAGCAGCCGTTGACGCAGATTGCGCCGTAGTCTCAGCAGTCGCGGCAGGTGGCGCACCACCTCGCCGAATCCCATTACTGCCAGCGCGCTGCAGTCATGCCAGGGATCGAGACCTGCCTCGCGCATCCCTGAGCCGCCGATGCCGACGAACTGCGCTTGTGGATGACGATGTTTCAGTTCGGCGATCAGCCCCGCCCCGAGTTGGTCGCCGGATGCCTCGCCGGCAACCAGGGCGATGCGCAGAGATCCGGAGTTGGGGAATGGGGAGTCGGGAATGGAGGAAGTTGAAGCTGTTTTCCTGGCGATGATCGAAGGATCGGACGATGCATCGTCTCCAACGGGGGACGCGCTGGAGTCGGGGATCTTGATCTCCCCATTTGCGTTTCCCGATTCCCGATTCCCGGCCATCACCGCAACAACGAACGCCCGCTGCGATCGATGAAGTCGAGCATCTGCCGCACGTCCTCGTCATCGACGAACTGAGCAAGAAGTTGTTCGCGGGCGTCCGCGAGCGGTTGGCCCGATACGAACAAGGCACGGTACGCACGCTTGATCGCCGCGATGCGCTCGGCCGCAAAGCCGCGGCGCTTCAGGCCTTCGGAGTTGATGCCGCGCGGCTTTGCATATTGGCCTGCGACCATCACGAACGGCAGCACGTCAGCATTGATCAGGCTGCCCATGCCGATGAACGCATGCGCACCAATCTTGCAGAACTGATGTACGCCGCTGAAGCCTCCCAAAATCACGAAGTCGCCGATCTCGACGTGGCCGGCGAGGGTGGCGTTGTTCGCGAAGACGGTCTGGTTGCCCACCGAACAATCGTGGGCGATGTGCACGTAGGCCATGATCCAGTTGTCGTCGCCGATGCGGGTGGCGCCGCCGCCCTCTGCCGTGCCGCGATTGATGGTGACGAATTCGCGGATCGTGTTGCGGTCGCCGATCCGCAATTCGCTTTGGCCTCCGTGGAATTTCTTGTCTTGCGGATCGCCTCCAATCGCGGCATGCGAATGGATATTGTTGTCGCGACCGATCCAGGTCGGGCCTTCGATCGTCACCAGCGAGCCGACCACACTGCCATCGCCGATCGTCACGCCGGCACCGATCACGCTATACGCGCCAATCGATACGTCGCTCCCGATGCGTGCGGCCGCGTCGACCAGCGCCGTTGGATGGATCTTCAGGGCAATGCCAGTCAAGGCCGTGTTCAGCCCTTGCGCGCGCACAGCATTTCGGCGCTTGCGACGTCCTTGCCGTCCACCAGCGCGCGGCATCCATACAGCGCCATGTTGCGCAGGGTCCGCATGAGCTCGACTTCGAAGATCAACTGGTCGCCGGGAATGACGATGCGGTTGAAGCGCGCCTTGTCGACCTTGACCAGGTAAAAGATTGCCTGTGCCTCGCCTTCAACGCGTGGCGGCGCGGAGATCTGGGTCAGCAAGCCGGCTGCCTGTGCCATGGCTTCGATCAACAGCACGCCGGGCATCACCGGATGGCCGGGGAAGTGGCCCTGGAAAAACGGCTCGTTGGCGGTGACGTTTTTGAGGGCACGCAGCGACTTCCCCGGTTCGCACGCGAGTACGCGATCCACGAGGAGGAACGGGTAGCGATGCGGCAGCATGGCCTGGATCGCTTGGATGTCGTAGGTCTGTTGCGGCAATGGCGAGGTCATTGCATTCAATCCTTGACCAGTATTTGCGACGATGAAAGTGCCGTCATGGGGATGGATCCCTG
The DNA here is from genome assembly GCA_038234715.1 of Lysobacterales bacterium. Classification (GTDB taxonomy): domain Bacteria; phylum Pseudomonadota; class Gammaproteobacteria; order Xanthomonadales; family Xanthomonadaceae; genus SZAS-103. The sequence continues at coordinate 20,791 of JBBQTD010000033.1, forward strand.
CCGAGCGCGTTGAGCTTACGCGCAAGCTCGTCGAGGTGCTTGAAGCGCGCCACGTTGCGGCGCCACGTTCGATGGTCCTGGAGGGCGGTGCCAGACGAATACTCGCCCGGCTCGGTGATCGAATTGAGTACGGTGCTCGCCGCGTGGACCGTCACGTGATCGCAAATCTCGATATGGCCGTTGATCCCGACCGCGCCGGCGATCAGGCAATGACGCCCGATCGTTGTCGAACCTGCAACTCCAACGCATCCAGCCATCGCCGTGTGGGCGCCAATACGCACGTTGTGGCCGATCTGGATCTGGTTGTCGAGGCGCACGTCCTCTTCCAGCACGGTGTCGTCCAGCGCGCCGCGGTCGATGCTGGTATTCGCTCCGATCTCGCAATCGTCGCCGACCACCACGCCGCCGAGCTGCGGCACCTTCAGCCAGTGACCTTCCTCCTTTGCCAGGCCGAACCCGTCGGCGCCAAGCACTGCGCCAGGATGGATCACCACGCGACGGCCAAGTCGCACCCGGCACACCAGGCTGACCCTGCCGACGAGCTCCGAGTCCTCTCCGATCACGCAATCCTCTCCGATCACACACCCTGGTCCGACGATCGCCCCCGCCGCGACACTGCAGCGTGCGCCGATGCTCACGAACGCGCCGATGCTGGCGCCCGGATCGATGCGGGCCGTTGGATCGATCGCCGCACTTGGATGGATTCCCGGCTTCACCGGCGTGCGCGGATCGAACAGTGCGGCGATTCGCGCAAACGCGGCCTGTGGATTGGCCGCAACCAGGCAGGCAACGGGTGCGTTCTCTGCATCCCGTGCATGCAATACCACAGCCGAAGCTCCCGTTGTCGTGAGTTCACTGCGATAGCGCGGATTCGCCAGGAACGCCAGCTGGCCGGCACTCGCGCGAGCGAGCGTGGCCACGCCATCGATCAGGACATCGCCGTCACCGCGCAGATCCAGGTCGAAGCGCGCGGCGAGTTGGGCCAGCGTGTGTGCGTTGATGGTCATCGGATTCGGCTGCCGTAGAGCCAGCACCCAGTGGCCTCAGAAAGAGCTACCGCCGAACGTGAACTGCAGGTGTTCCGTCTGGTCCCCGGCTTGCTTGCGGATCGGTTCGGCGAAACTGATGATGATCGGGCCAATTGGCGCACGCCACTGCAATGCAACACCAACCGACGCTCGCAGCGAATTGAAGCTGAAATCGCCAGGTTTGGCGTAAACGTTGCCGTAGTCCAGGAACGTCGAGATCCGCGCCGACTCGGTGTTGAGCAGCCTCGGGAAGTATGTTTCAAACGTCCCGGTTGTCTTGACCGCCCCGCCCAGGGGCTGCCGGAACGTCGAGCCAGTCGCGAGCGCGAACGGACCGAGTGTATTGTCGCGGAAACCACGCACCGATTGCACGCCGCCCGCATAGTAATTTTCGAAGAAGGGCAGGCCGTTGCCTGAGCCATTGCCGTATCCGGCCCCATAGCCGAGATCGACCTTGGTTTTTAGCACCAGGTACGAGTTGATCGGCCAATAATGCTCGATCGAGTACGACAGCTTGTAGTACTCCTGGGTGGACCCGGGCAGCGCGATGTCGGCGCCAAGGCGCTGGAAGGTGCCCCTGGTCGGAGCGAAATAGCTGTTGCGCGAATCCTTGGCCCAGGACAGGTTGGCATGCACGGTGTGGAACGTGTCGTGGCCAACGCTGTCAAGATAGCTGGTGATGACATCAGGCGTGAGTCCCGCGATCGTCTGGATCTTTTTGGAGTCCAGGCCCAGCGTGAGGCCCACCGTATCGGTCTCGGTGATCGGCACGCCGAATGTCACGGTCCCGCCAGCGGCGTTGCTCGAATACTGCGCGGTATTGAAATTCGCGTTGTTGAACTGCGAGTAGAACAGCCCGTAGCCGACAGAGATGCCACTGCTCGTGAAGTAGGGGTCTTGGTAGATGAAATTCACGCTTTTCTGGAAGGAGCTGTTCGACAAGGTGACCCCGAAATGGTTTCCGGTGCCGAGGAAATTGCTCTCGTCGAGTGAGACCGTGGTGATCAGACCTTCGAGCTGCGAATAGCCTAGCCCGAACGTGAACTGCCCCGAGGTGCGTTCCTTGACATTGACGACCAGGTCGACCTGGTCGGTCGTGCCTGCAACGGCAGGCGTATCGACCGTGACCCCATCGAAATACCCCAGCCTCTGCAGGCGGATGCGCGAACGATCCACCGCTGCCTGCGAAAACCAGCTGCCCTCGAGCTGGCGCATTTCCCGGCGCAGCACATTGTCCGCAGTGTTGGTGTTTCCCTTGAACACGATTCTGCGCACCATGACGCGCGGCCCGGGAACCACCTGGAAGTCGATGCCCACCGTGCGGGCGTCCTTGTCGACATCCGGTACCGGGGTGATTTTGGCGAATGCGTAACCGATGTTGCTCAGCACGATGTTCATGAAGTCCACGGTCGTCTCAAGCTTGCGGCGCGAGAAGATCTCGCCCTGCTTGATTGCGACGAGCTTCTCCAGGTCGGCCTTCGGCACGATGGTGTCCCCGGAAACCTTGACGCTTGAGACCCGGTACACCTGGCCTTCGGTGATATTCGCAGTCAGGAACATGTCGCGCCGGTCCGGCGTGATCTCGACCTGCGTGGAATCGATGCCAAAGTCGATGTAGCCGCGGTCCAGATAGTAGGAATTGAGTTTCTCCAGGTCGCCTGACAGCTTCTCGCGGGAGTACTGGTTGTCTTTCTTGTACCAGGACAGCCAGCCGCCGGTGGACGACTCCCACTTGTCGAACAATTGCTTGTCGGTGTAGGTCTGGTTCCCGACGATATTGATGTTTCGGATGCGCGCTGCCTTGCCTTCCGAAATCGTGATCGTGATGTCGACACGGTTGCGGTCCAGCGTCGTCACGCTCGGCGTGATCGACACGTTGTACTTGCCGCGATCGTCGTACTGCCGGTTGAGCTCCTGGGTCACCCGGTCCAGGCTCAGGCGATCGAATGTTTCGCCTTCGGCCAGGCCGATCTGCTTGAGACCCTTGAGCAGGTCCTCGCTCTTGATTTCCTTGTTGCCGGTCAAGGTCAGCTTGTCGATCGCCGGCCGCTCGGTCACCTTCACGACCAGGATGTCTCCCTGGCGATCGATCTCGACGTCGCTGAAGAATCCGGTCTTGAACAGGGCGCGGATCGCATTGGCCGCGGCCGCACGGTCGACGGTGTCGCCCTTCTCGATGGACAGGTAGGTGAAGACCGTACCGGGGGCGATGCGTTGCAATCCGTCGACGCGGATGTCCTGGACCCGGAAGGGCTCAAAATTCTGCGCCTTTGCGCCGGGCGCGAAGGCAATGGCTGCGAACAGCGCGAGGGCAAGCAGGCGGGGAGCGGTGGTACGCGTCATCTGTGCATCCGGTTGGCCGCGGAAAAGCTCCACGGGTGGAAAAGAGTCGTCTTGCGCGGGAATTTCAGGACAGCTGGCGCAGCAGGTCGTTATAGAAGGCCACGCACATCAGTCCCCCAAGCACGGCCAGCCCGACATATTGGCCAACCGCCTGTGAGCGTTCGCTGACCGGGCTGCCTTTTACAAGCTCTATAAGGTAATACAGCAGGTGCCCGCCGTCCAAGATTGGCACCGGGAGCAGGTTGACGATGCCGAGGCTCAGCGACAGGATCGCAAGGAAAAACAGGAACCAGGCCAAGCCCAGCTTCGCCGATGCGTTGGCTACCTGCGCTATGCCCACCACGCCGGACAACCCTTGCGCGTTGCCTCGGACGATCATGTTCCTGACCATGCCGAATGTCGCCTCGACTTGGCGGCGCATCTCGCGCGCACTGGCCCCAAGCGCCTCGACTGGGCCATAGCGACGCAATCCGTCGAATCGGGCACTGGTCAGGGCGGGACCGATGCCGATCGAGAGGGCCGGCTTGCCGGTGCCCGGATCACGGAATTTCGGCATGACATCCGCCTGCAGGCGCTGTCCTGCCCGCTCAATCGTCAGGTGAAGGAGCTGTCCGGCGCGCGCCAGCGTGTGGACCTCGGTCGCCAGTCGATCGAAGCTCGCGACAGGTACGGCGTTCACGGCGAGGATGCGATCACCGACGCGCAGCGCGTCGGAGGGTCCATCCGGACTCAACGTGCCGACCACGGCCGGCAGCAGGAACTGCTTGGGAACCAGTCCGATCCGTTCAAGCGCCTGGTCCTGGTCGAGTTTTTCGGACAATTGCTGAAGTGGCAGCGTGCGCATCGCATGGCCGCCATCGTCGCGCAACACCTCTACTGGCACCGACTTGCGGTTCATCGCAGCCCCTGTCAGCAGCATCGCCGCGTCAGTCCAGGTCTCCACTGGTTCGCCGTCGATGCTGTGCAGGCGGTCTCCGGCAACAAAGCCCGCTTGTGCCGCCAATCCTTCGACACGACCGACGATCGGCTGATAGTCCGGCTGGCCGATGACGAACATGGCCCAGAACAGGACGAAGCACAGCAGGAAATTCGCAGCCGGGCCTGCCGCCGCGATCGCCATGCGCTGCCAAACCGGCTTGCGATTGTAGGCGCGGTGGACATCGGCCGGATCGACAACGAACTCGCCTTCGTCAAGGAACTTCACGTACCCACCCAGTGGAATCGCCGAAACCACGAATTCGGTCCCATCGCGGCCAATGTGCTTGAGCAGGGGTTTGCCGAAGCCCACCGAAAAACGCAGCACATGCACCCCGAACCGGCGCGCAACCCAAAAGTGCCCGAGTTCGTGAAACGTCACCAGGATGCCGATGCTGACGACCAGCCACCAGATCGAGCCGAAAAACGTCGTCATGCGCGGGCTCCCGTGCTGCGTGCGCGCTGTCCGACGCGCGACGAGGCGTCGCGACGGGCTGCTGCATCGGCAGCGAGCAGGGTCTCGATGGAATCCGCTGGCAGCGTTTCGGCCGCCTCGAGGGTTGCGTCGATGATCGCGGGAATGTCGAGGAATCCAATGCGTCCGTCCAGGAACGCCGCAACCGCGACCTCGTTCGCTGCATTGAGGGTGGCGCTTGCGGTGCCACCCGCAGCCAGGGCTGCATAGGCGAGGTCAAGGCACGCAAACGTGGCGTGATCGGGAGTCTGGAAGGTCAGGGCACCCAGCGCGCTCCAGTCCAGTGACGCGACCCCCGACTCGACCCGTTCGGGCCATGCCAGCGCGCAGGCGAGCGTACTACGCATGTCCGGCTGGCCGAGTTGGGCGAGCACCGACCCATCGAAGTGCTCGACCATCGAGTGCACGATACTTTGCGGGTGCACGAGCACCTCTATTCGCGGGGCCGGCATTCCGAACAGCCAATGCGCTTCGATGACTTCGAGCCCTTTGTTCATCAGCGTCGCCGAATCGACCGAAATCTTGCGGCCCATTTTCCAGTTTGGATGATCGCAGGCCTGTTCTGCGGTCACCTGATCGAGCTCGGCTCGGCTGCGGTTCAGGAAAGGCCCGCCAGATGCGGTGAGGATCAGCTTGCGCACGTGGTCGGTGTTGGCCCGGAGCCCGTGCAGGCACTGGAAGATGGCGCTGTGCTCGCTATCGACCGGGATAATTGTCGCCCCGTGGTCGGAACAGGTGCGCATCAGCAGATCGCCGGCAAGCACCACCGTCTCCTTGTTTGCGAGCAGCAGGCGTTTCCCGGCGCGTGCTGCAGCAAGGGTCGATTCCATGCCCGCCGCCCCCACGATGGCCGCGATCACAGTGTCGCAGGCGTCGCTGGATGCGAGGTCCGCGAGGGCTTGGCTGCCCCCGTGCGGTTGGGTATCCAAGCCGGCTGCGGCGAGGCCATCGCGCAAGGCTGGGTACAACGCATTTCGGGTGATGACGGCGTGTCGCGGGCGAAAACGCCCACACAGGGCAACCAGGTCGTCGACGCGCGTGTCCGCGCTGAGTACGCTGGCGACAAAAAGATCGGGGTGGCGTGCGATCACATCCAGCGCCGAGGCTCCAATCGATCCGGTCGCACCCAGAACCGCAATCTTCCTCATGTCTCACCGCGTCGACGGAGCCCTGAATCCATCCGCATGCAGCTGGCTGGCGCGGCAGCACCACGGGACGACCGGGGAGCGCTGCAGTCGATCACTCCGATCACAGCTCCAGCCAGCCCTTGGCTATCCACAACACCGGCAGCGCGGCCAGCAGACTGTCGATTCGATCGAGGACCCCGCCATGGCCGGGAATCAGTGTCCCCGAATCCTTGTTGCCCGAATGCCGTTTCATCAGGCTTTCGAACAAGTCTCCGATCACCGATGCGACCACTGTCAGCAGGGCCAGTATTGCCATCGATGGCAATTGTTCGGTCTTCACGCCCACCAGTTGCGCGCCGACGATTCCGGCCAAGATGGCACCGGCAACGCCGCCCCACAATCCCGCCCAGGTCTTGCCGGGGCTGATGCGGGGAACCAGCTTGCGCTTTCCAAAACGAACCCCCACGAGATACGCGGAGCTGTCGGCCACCCAGACCATCGCCAGCCCAAGCAGCGCCCAGCGCGGGCCGTTGAGATCGGCGTGCAGTCCGTTGGGGACACCGTGGTGCAATAGAACCAGCGAGCACCACGCAGGAACCACCGCAAGCGTGCCTGCGACCAGCTTGATCGCGCGCGTCCAGTTGCCAGGCTCGCGCCCGGCATCCGGACGCAACAGCCACAGGAGCGCAAACATCCACCATACGACGCCGACCAGGCTGACCGCTCCGAACAAGGGGAATGCACGCCCCCAGAGCAGCGCGATCATCAGCGCCAGGTTTGCCATCACATACAACGCGCGCCAAACACGGCCTTCGACGCCGACCAGGCGCGACCATTCCCACAGGCCCGTCAGGAACAGCAACGCCGCAATGGCGGCAACGTACGGCGTTGGGAGGTAAATGACCGCCGCAACTGCAAGCGGTGTCAGCACCAGGGTCGTGACAAGGCGCTGGGCTTTCATGGGTGACTTCCGTGTGTGGGAGCGCGTTGGGCGCTTGTGAGGCCGAACCGACGTTCGCGGGCGGCGAATTCGGCAAGCGCACGTTGCAGTTCGGCCTTGTCCAGGTCGGGCCAAAGCGTCTCGGTGAACCACAGTTCGGTATAAGCCATCTGCCAAAGCAGGAAATTGCTGATGCGATGGTCGCCGCCAGTGCGGATGAACAGGTCCGGATCGGGCAATTCCGCAAGGCCCATCTGTGCCCCTACAAGCGCCTCGTCAAGCGATTCAGGATCGATCGTGCCGTCCGCGGCTGCTCGCGCGAGTGTTCGGCAGGCCTGCACGATGTCCCGACGGCCGCCGTAGCTCGCGGCAATGGTCAGGTTTAGCGCCTTGTTGGCAGCTGTCAGGCGTTCGCCCTTTTCCATCCTGTCGCGGATCGCAGCAGGGAAATACTCGCGCTCGCCGATGAAACGCAGGCGAACGCCATGCTTGTGCAATTCGTCCACCTCGCGGTCCAGAGAGCGCAGGAACAGCGTCATCAACGCACCGACTTCCTCTTTCGGGCGCTTCCAGTTTTCGCTTGAGAACGCGAACAGGGTCAATGAGTCGATGTGCTCTTCTAGGCAGAAGCGCACGCACAGCTTCACTGCGCGCGCGCCGGCGCGATGCCCGAACGGGCGCGGTCGATGGCGGCGTTCGGCCCAACGGCCGTTGCCATCCATCACGATCGCGATGTGGCGCGGCTTGCGCTGGTCGTCGTCGCCTGTCGCATCGGCGCTGCGATCATCGCATGGACGCGCGTCGGTCGAACCGGTCTTGGGGACTGTCATCTGGCTGGAAATCGGCGTTCGCTTCAGATCGCCAGCAACTCCTGTTCCTTCGCCTTCACCACGTCGTCGACTTCCTTGATGGACTTGTCGGTCAGTTTCTGGATGTCGTTCTCGCAACCGCGTTCGTCATCCTCGGTAATCTTCTTTTCCTTGAGCAATTCCTTTACCTGCTGCATCGCGTCGCGGCGCACGTTGCGCACAGCGACCTTGGCGTTCTCGCCTTCGTGGGCGACATGCTTGCCTAGTTCCTTGCGGCGTTCCTCGGTCAAGGCAGGCAGGTTGATGCGGATCACGGTGCCGGCGGTGTTCGGCGTGAGGCCGAGGTCGGAGGCAAGGATGGCCTTTTCGACCGGGCCGACCATGCCTTTCTCCCACGGCGTGATGGTGAGCGTGCGCGCATCGGTCACCGCTACGCTTGCCACCTGGGTCAGCGGCACATCCGCGCCGTAGTAGTTGACCTTCAGGTGATCGACCAGCGCCGTGCTCGCGCGCCCGGTGCGCAATTTGGTCAGGTCGTGGCGCAGCACGTCGACGCACTTGTGCATGCGCGTTTGCGCGTCTTTCTTGATCTCGTTGAGCATGGTCGCCTCCAGAGCTTGCGGCTAACAGTCGATTATACGGGGTGGGGCTGTTAGCAGGATGTCGCCCACCTTGCCGGGCGCCGCGCTAGCCCCTGCGATTGACCAGCGTGCCGACTGTCTCGCCCTGCAGGATCCGCATCAGGTTGCCAGGCTTACTCATGTCGTAAATGCGCAGCGGCATGTCGTGGTCGCGGCACAGGGCGATCGCTGCGGTGTCCATCACCAGCAGGTTGCGCGCGATGACTTCATCGTAGCTGACCTGCTCGTAGCGGTGCGCGTCCGGATTCTTCTTCGGGTCGGAGTCGTACACGCCATCGACCTTGGTCGCTTTCAGCAACAATTCCGCGCCCACCTCGACCGCGCGCAGGGCGGCGGCCGAATCCGTGGTAAAGAACGGATTGCCGGTGCCGGCGGCGAAGATCACGATCCGGCCTTTTTCCAGATGGCGAATGGCACGGCGGCGAATGTAGTCTTCGCACACTTCGTTGATCTTGATCGCACTCATCACCCGCACCCGGGCGTTAGCCTTTTCCAGTGCGTCCTGCATTGCCAGCGCATTGATCACGGTCGCCAGCATGCCCATGTGGTCGCCGGTGACCCGATCCATTCCGCCGGCGGCAAGTCCGGCGCCGCGAAAGATATTGCCGCCGCCGATCACCAGCCCGACCTCGGCACCGCTCTGCTGCACCTCGATGATCTCGTGCGCGAGACGGCCGATCACTTCGGGATCGATTCCGTAGTCCTCGCGTCCCATCAGCGCCTCACCTGACAGCTTGAGCAGGATGCGCCGGTATTTGAGTTTGGATGCGTTCGGCAAGGACTGGGTCACGTGGGCCTCGGCTGGGTTGCGCTCATGGGTCGGCGCCTCCTTGCCCGCCCCATTCATGAATGGGATTGGCTAAGGGTGGGGAATGGACAAACAGCGGAAGTTTAGCCGACCCGGGAGGGGGAACGCATGGCTCCTGCCGGGATGGGTGTCGCGGTCACGATCGGGTATCGTTTTTCGATGCCCCGGCGCATCCGGTCCGGAAGATCAAGAGGCGGTGGAGGGAACTCCCGATCGTCAGTTGCGTCCAGCATCTCGGCGCGCGCATTGTTGCAATCGGCGGTCGATCACGAAGGGTTGGCCCAATCGTATTGCTCTTTTTCGCGCAGGCAGGTGTCTTCGCGGTGCCGACATGTGTCTCGCCGTCGAGCATGGATGTGTTGGCCACACGGGCTGGTGTCCACGCCGTGGATGTGAGTACCTTTGCCACGCACATGGAAGCCTGCGTCGCAGAGGTGGGTGTGCTGGCGACAAGGGCTGGTGGCGTCGCCATGCACGTGGGCCTCTTCGCCGCGCACACAGGTATCTTCGGTGAGGAGTTGGGTGTCTTTGCCGCGCTAACAGGGGTCCGCGCCGCAAATTTGGGTGCGGTTGCCACGCAGACAGGGATGTTTGGCGAGGACGTGGGTGCCTTTGCCGCGCAGGCAGGGGTCTTCGCAGCAAATGTGGGTGTGGTTGCCGCGCAGACAGCAATCTTCACGGCAGATGTGGGTATGGTTGCGGCGCAGACAGGGGCCTTTGCAGTGAACCTGGGCGGCCACGCCAGCGCCGACCTGGGCCTGCATGCACGGTCACGCTCACGGCAGTCCAACCGCCGCACGCGTTTTGGGGGCTACTGGAACTTCGCTTCGTGCGGTTCCGATGCAAAGCCGACGGTCAAGGCGCCCTCGCCGACGTTCACCATGGCGGTGATGCTCATCACGGCCTCGCCAAGGATCGCGCCATGTTCCTCGCAGGTCCGCGCAAGCTTGTCGTAGCCGGGCAATGCTCGGAGTTTGTCCAGTTCCCCGCCATAGCTCAGGTTGACGTTCGGAGACAACAGTCCCTTGCGCACACGCTCGCACGTGTAGTCGAACAGCGCGATCGCGCCGGCGTCGAAGCCTTTTGCCTTGCCTACCGGACCGGTCTGGCCGCGATAGATCTGCAGGATCGGCTTGATGTCGAGCATCGTGCCGAGCGCGGCGCGGTACCACGGTACGCTCTTGTCGTTGCGCTTGACCAGGCTCGCCCGCAGGTGAAACAGGTCGCGCGGCACCATGTAGGCGTAGGTATTGTCCGCGAGGAATTCGATGCGCTCGCGGATCGCGTTGTGGTGATCGCCAGCTTCGATCATGCGCACCCCTTCGAGCACCGCGATCGCCTGTCCCGCGAAGGCCTGCTTGCTGTCGAGCACGCGCATCTGGAAGATGCCCTTGAGGCCGGCCTTCTCGCGGATGGGATGGTAGTAACGCAGGATTTCGCGGCTGGCCATAACCGCGTTCTGGTGGATCAGGCTGCGCGTGGATGTGATCACGATGCAGAACACGAAATCGAATTCGCACACGAGCCGCGAAAGGAACAGGTCGCGGAATTGCTCGGTGGAATAGGGTGTCGTCACCGCCGAGTGGACGCGGGCGCCAAGGGTCTCTCGATAGAAACGCAAGGTGGCCACCGGATCGCGCTCGTCGGCGAAGGAAATGTTGTCGATGCGAACCGTGGTCGGCAACACGACAACGTTGTGTGCATCCAGCCATTCGCGCGGCAAGTCACAAGCTGAGTCAACTGTCATTCCGATGCGCATGCGTCCCCCTGTGGAGTCGAAGACCGCGTCCGGCGAGCGGTTTAAGCGATATTGCGCCTTTTCCAACCTTTGTTGGGGCGCATTGCACGACCGCCCGGTCCTGGCATGCTGGATCAGAATTTCGGTTCGTGGGGCTCCGCTGCGAATCCGACGGTCATCGCGCCTTCGCCGACGTTGACCATGCCGGTTATGCTCATTCCGGTCGCGCCAAGCGCAACGCCATGTTGCTCGCAGGTGCGCGCAAGTTCGTCGTAGCCGGGTAGCGCATAGAGCTTGTTCAACTCGCCGCCATAGCTGAGATTGACGTGAGGGGACAGCAGGCCCTTGCGCACCCGTTCAGCGACATAGCCGAGCAGCGCCTTCGAGCCCCCTTCGAAACCCTTTGCCTTGCCGACCGCGCCAGTCTGGCCGCGATACGCCTGCAGGATCGGCTTGATGTCGAGCGCGGTGCCGAGCGCTGCGCGGAACCAGCTGACGCTCTTGTCGCCCTTCTTGGCCGCGCGCGCGCGCAGGTAGTACAGGTCGCGCGGGAGCATGTAGGCGTAGGTGTTCTGCGCGAGCATTTCGAGACGTTCGCGGATCGCGTTGTGGTGTTCGCCCGCCTCGATCATCATCACCGCTTCGAGCACGCCGATAGCCTGGCCCGCGAACAGCGTCTTGCTGTCGAGCACCCGCATCTGGAAGATGCCCTTGAGTCCGGCTTCCTTCCGTATCGGATGGTAGTAACGCAAGATCTCGCGACTGGCCAGCACGCAGTTCTCGTGGATTGGACTGCGCGTCGAGGTAATCGTCAGGCAAAACACGAAATCGAAATCGCAGACGAGCCTGGTCAGGAACAATTCGCGGATCTGCTCGACCGAATAGGGTAGGGTTTCGGCCTGGTGGCCGCGTTCGCCCAGGCTCTCGCGATAGAAGCGCAGTGTGGCGTCGGGGTCGCGTTCGTCGGAAAACACGGTCTTGTCGATTTTCACCGAGATCGGCAGCACAACCACGTTGTGCCGATCCAGGAACGTGCGAGGAAGATCGCAGGCCGAGTCAACCGTCAGTCCGATACGCATGGCGTTCCCCCTGGGGATGCTGGCCGGGCGTGCGACTAGCCAGGTATTCATTTCACGAACAGGTTGCTTTGTCCAGTGCGAAAGGTCGTTCAAAGGCTGCGTGCGGGTGTCGCATGGACGCCGACCGGAGGGTCTGCGGCGCGTCACGGATGGAAGGCGACCAGCATCAGGTGGCTTGCGGCGCATTGACCGTGGATTTTCCTGCGTACACTCTTTTTCGACGTTTACACCACACTTTCCGCGTCGAGCTTGAGGTTAGTGAGGAAAAACGTCGTGGTGGGACTCCCGAGTTCGACAGTTCAGCGCCGAAAATCGCTCTTTTTGACCCATGTCCCTAGCATTGGCGCGGCTTCCAGAGGCAAATTCCAAAAACGCGTGTAATGGCACGTCATTCGAATTATAGCGCGGTTTGACATGTGCTATAT
>JBBQTD010000034.1:0-32879 GCA_038234715.1 Lysobacterales bacterium
ACCTGCGGCACCAACCGCGACGAATTCGTGATCGTGCGCAAGATGGACAAGATCGACTGGCTCGACGGTGATGCGGTGACGACACAGGTGAAGAAGAAGGAGGTGGTGCAATGAAAGTCCGTGCACAGATAGCGATGGTGCTCAACCTCGACAAGTGCATTGGTTGCCACACCTGTTCGATCACCTGCAAGAACGTGTGGACTTCGCGCGAAGGCGTCGAATACGCATGGTTCAACAACGTCGAAACCAAGCCCGGCATCGGCTATCCCAAGGAATGGGAGAACCAGCAGAAGTGGAATGGTGGTTGGGTGCGTACTTCGGGTGGCCGCTTGCAGCTCAAGGCCGGTGGTCGCTGGCGGATGCTGGCGAAGATCTTCGCCAATCCCGACCTGCCGCAGATCGATGATTACTACGAACCGTTCGATTTCGATTACCAACACCTGCACGAGGCGCCTGAAGGCACCCAGCAACCGATCGCCCGCCCGCGCTCGCTGATCACCGGCCAGCGCATGCAGAAGATCGAATGGGGCCCGAACTGGGAAGAGATCCTCGGCACCGAATTCTCCAAGCGTTCGAAGGACAAGAACTTCGACAACGTGCAGCGCGAGATTTACGGCGCGTTCGAGAAGACTTTCATGATGTACCTGCCGCGCCTGTGCGAGCACTGCCTCAATCCGGCGTGCGTGGCGGCCTGCCCGAGCGGCGCGATCTACAAGCGCGAGGAAGACGGCATCGTGCTGATCGACCAGGACAAGTGTCGTGGCTGGCGCATGTGCGTCTCGGCTTGCCCGTACAAGAAAATCTATTACAACTGGAAGTCGGGTAAATCCGAGAAGTGCATCTTCTGCTACCCGCGCATCGAGATGGGCGAGCCGACGGTGTGCTCGGAAACCTGCGTCGGTCGCATCCGCTACCTCGGCGTGATGTTGTACGACGCCGACCGGATCGAAGCGGCTGCATCGGTGGCATCGGAAAAAGACCTGTATCCGGCGCATCTGGATCTGTTCCTCGATCCGTTCGATCCGAAGGTGATCGAAGCGGCACGTGCCCAGGGCATTCCCGAGAACTGGCTCGAAGGTGCCCGCGCATCGCCGGTGTACAAGCTGGCGATCGACTGGAAGCTGGCGCTGCCGCTGCATCCGGAATACCGCACGTTGCCGATGGTGTGGTACGTGCCGCCGCTGTCGCCAATCCAGGTCGCCGCCGATGCCGGCAAGATCGGCAAGAACGGCGAACTCCCCGACGTGAAGTCGCTGCGCATCCCGGTGCGCTACCTCGCCAACCTGCTCACTGCGGGCGATGAGGCTCCGGTGGTGCGGGCGCTTGAGCGCCTGCTGGCGATGCGCGCATGGCGACGGGCGATGAACGTCGATGGCGTTGAAGACACCGAGGTGCTCACCCAGGTTGGGCTGACCGTTGCCCAGGCCGAGGAGATGTATCGCTACCTCGCGATCGCCAACTACGAGGATCGCTTCGTGATCCCGACCGCGCATCGTGAATACGCCAACGATGCCTTTGGCGAGCGCGGCGGTTGCGGCTTCACTTTCGGCAACGGCTGCTCGCCTGCGTCACCGGCCGAAGCACTGTTCGGTGGCAAGCCGACCACGACTTACCAAGTGCCTCCGGCGCGACAGAAGGTCGTCAAGGAGCGCGCATGAACGTGAACGTGTCAGCCAAGCGGCCAGCCGAATGGCCGGCCACCGACGCACCGCACAAAGTGCTCAAGCTGGTTGGCGTGTTGCTCGACTATCCGCCCGAGGCGTTGTGGGACAACCGCGAGGAATTGATCGCGGCTGCCCACGATGCGAGCGTGCCGTCGGCGCGGCGCGCAGCACTCGCGGGGTTTGTTCGCGAATTGCTCGATCTCGATCCGATGGCGGCGCAGGAGCGCTGGCTGGGATTGTTCGATCGCGGCCGTTCGATGAGCCTGCTGCTGTTCGAACACATCCACGGCGAATCGCGCGATCGCGGCCAGGCGATGGTGGATCTGATCCAGACCTATCGCGACAACGGTTTCGATCTGGCCAGCAAGGAATTGCCGGACTACCTGCCGCTGATGCTCGAATACCTCTCCTTGCGACCGGCAGTGGAAGTGGTCGACTGGCTCAAGCACACCGGTCATATCCTCGAACTGGTGGCCGCACGCGCCGCCGAACGCGACAGTTCCTACGCGGTGCTGCTCAGCCTGCTGGTCGAGATGGGCCACGGCAAGGCGGACTTGAGCGTGATGCGCAAGCGGGTCGCCACCGAGGAGCGTGACGACACGGTCGAGGAAATGGATCGGGTATGGGAAGAGGAAGCCGTACGTTTCGGTGCCGACTCGCCCAAGGACGATTGCGAACCGACCCGACGCCTGCCGAGCGGTGTTCGCCGCATGGAAACCGTTCTCGAAGATCTTGTTGCTCCTGCGCATCCAGCGCCCGCCGCCGCGCCCACTCAGCCGGGCGCCTCGAAGGTGATGCCATGAATTATTACCTGAACGTGCTGCTGTTCCAGATCTATCCCTACGTTGCTCTCGCCGTGTGCCTGATCGCCAGTTGGGCGCGCTTCGACAACCACGCCTACACCTGGCGCACCGGTTCCAGCCAGCTGCTTTCGGGCAAGTGGATGCGTCTCGGGAGCAATGCTTTCCATCTCGGCATACTGGCCATCCTCGGCGGTCACCTGGTGGGACTGCTGACCCCGCATGCAGTCTATTCGGTGGTCATCAGCGCGCCGCAGAAGCAGTTGCTGGCGATGATTGCCGGCGGCATCTTCGGCATCGTGTGCTTTGTCGGGCTGACCATCCTGATCCTGCGGCGGACGTTCAATCCACGCATCAGCGCCACCAGCACCTTCCGCGACAGCCTTGTGCTGTGGCTGCTGTACATCCAGTTGCTGCTGGGCATGGCGACGATCGCCGTGTCCACCGGCCACATGGACGGCAGCCAGATGATGCTGCTCGGCGACTGGGCGCAGCACATCGTGACCTTCCGCCCCGACGCAGCGGCCTACATCGCCGACGCCAACTGGGTTTACAAGGCGCATGTGCTGGTTGGCACGACGCTGATCCTGATCGCGCCGTTCACCCGCCTGGTGCACATCTGGTCGATTCCGCTGAGCTATCTGCGTCGACCGTACCAGATCGTGCGCAAGCGCCAGGCCCCCGTCGATTACTACGGACGTTGATGCCATGAACCGGATCATTCCCATCGTGATGGATGAAGGTGCGTTGTCGGATGCTGCCCGCGTGCAGTCGGCCAGTGCAAAGCCCGCGTCGCCGCACGCCGACCACGATCACGCAGACGGCGCGCATGGCTCGCTGCCTGGCAGCTCACCGGCCTACCTGCGCGTTGCCGATACGCCGATCACCGAGGCCGAGATCGCCCGCGAGATGCAGCACCACCGCGCCATCTCGCCGCATCAGTCGCGTGCGCAGGCCGCCCGCGCGCTGGTGACACGTGAACTGCTGCGTCGCGAAGTCGAACGCTTGCGGATCGCCGACGATGTCGAACAGGTGGATGGCGAAACATTGGAAGAAGCCTGCATTCGTACCCTGATCGAGCGCGAAGTAGAGACGCCCGAGCCGACCGAGGACGCTTGCCGCCGCTACTACGACCGCAACCTGGAACGCCTGCGCAATCCCGACCGCTTGCGCGTGCGCCACATCCTGCTTGCCGCGACTCCGTCGGACAGCGGCGCGCGCCTGCGTGCCTGCCAGTTCGGCGAGGAGTTGATCGGCGAATTGCGTGAACATCCTGAGCGCTTCACCGAATTCGCGCTGCGCCACTCGGCGTGCCCCTCGCGCGACGACGGCGGCGAACTGGGCTGGATCGAACGCGGCCAGACCACGCCGGAATTCGATCGCCAGTTGTTCATGCTCAAGGTCGGTTTGGCTGGGCTGACGGTGGAAACCCGCTACGGCCATCACGTGGTCCAGCTCGACGAAATCGAACGTGGCGGGCAACTGAGCTACGAAGAAGCCACCGGCAAGATCGCCGCGTATCTCGAAACACAGGTCAAGCAGAACGCGATCCACCAATACCTGCAGATCCTGCAGGAGCGCTACACCGTGGAAGGCCTCGACGAGATGGAGGCGGCGGCCTGAGGTCGCTCGATAGAGCCTTCCAACCGGGACCGTTCGCGCGATCCACGATGCACACACGGCGGGTGCGAGTCGGCATTCGTCCTCACTTCTGATCTGCAGGCGAACTCCATCCCATGAACAGCATCCCCGCAGCCCGGTCAGGCCCGCGCAACCGCGCACTGTGGTTATCCATGATCGCGATGGCCGTGTGCTTCGCTGTCTGGGTGATCTTCTCGATCGTCGGTGTGCAGTTGCAGAAGGAAATGGGGTTTTCCCAGACCGCCTTTGGCCTGCTCGTTGCCGTTCCCATATTGACCGGATCGATCAGCCGCGTCGCGCTGGGTATCTGGTCGGAGCAATTTGGCGGGCGGCGCGTGTACACGGTGCTGATGCTGATCGTCGCCGCCTGCGTGTTCGCCCTGCCGTACACCCACAGCTACTCGATGTTGCTGCTGGTCGGCCTCGGCCTCGGCCTGGCGGGCGGCTCATTCAGCGTCGGCGTGGTGTATGTCTCGTCGTGGTTCCCGAAGGAAAAGCAGGGCACCGCGCTGGGCACCTTCGGCATGGGCAACGCCGGTGCGGCGCTGACCAGTTTCGGTGCGCCCTTGTTGCTGACGGTGATGGACTGGCGGCACGCCGCCAACGTCTATGGCATCGCCATGCTGGTGATGACGCTGGTGTTCTGGCTGGGCTCGAGTGAAGACCCATTGACCGTGCAACGGCGCGTGTCGGGTGCAAAACACCCGCGCCTGTCCGAACGCCTCGAACCGCTGCGCAACCTGCAAGTCTGGCGGTTCTCGCTGTACTACTTCCTGGTGTTCGGTGGCTACATCGCGCTCACGTCGTGGCTGCCGCGCTATTACATCGGTGCCTATGGCGTGAGCCTGCAGACCGCCGGCATGCTCGCCGCCTGCTTCGTGTTCCCGACCGCCGTACTGCGCTCGCTCGGTGGCATCCTCGCCGACCGCTACGGTGCGCGGCGGATGATGTACATCGCGTTTTCGCTGTCGCTGTTCTGCCTGTTCCTGCTGTCCTATCCAAACACCCACTACACCGTGGAAGGCATCCGTGGTCCGATCCAGTTTGCGATCGCGCCGAGCCTTGCCGAACGCGTCGGCGTGCTGTTCGTGCTCGGCGTCGGAATGGCGCTGGGCATGGCGGCCGTGTTCAAGCACATCCCCACTTATTACCCGCAACACGTCGGCGCGGTGGGTGGCGTGGTGGGCATGATCGGTGGCCTCGGCGGATTCTTCCTGCCGATCGTGTTCGGCGTGATGAATGACCACATCGGTATCTGGTCGGGTTGCTTCATGCTGCTGTTCTTCATCTGCGGGATCAACCTGCTGTGGATGCACTTCGCCGTCGTGCGCATGAACCGCCTGCGATTCCCGCAGATGAAGGAAGATACCGACCTGCCGGAAATCATGCAGTTGATGGACGCAGCCGAACACGCTCGCAGTGCCGCCAGGTTGGCTGCCGACGCGGCCGATGCGGCCGCTGCGGCGGCACTTGCTGCGGCGAAGAAGAGTCGCGCCAGGCAGGGATGACTGCATGACCCCGCGCATCCCGTCATCCCGGCGCAAGCCGGGAGCCATTGTGTCTTGCTCCAGGATCAAGATGGATGACCAGCTTCGCTGTCGTGAGACGCTTCCGGCTTGCGCGGGAATGACGAGCAAGAACCGCAGAGCGACGCGTTGATCGCACGTCGGTATCAACCGCGATCCCGGGACAGAGTGCGGATCGCCGATCCAGCGGGTGCCGGTGAATCGAGGATTGCGCCAAAGGAGCTGATGGCGTTGTCGCGTCGATGACAATCGGGAAATCGAAATCGTCCGAAGTTCGCCGCGTCCAACACCAACCGCAACGATCGTCGGCGTTTGGAAATCCACGTCCCGCTCAACCCTCCACGCGCGGCGCCAGCAACGTCTTCACCTGGCTGGCGAACAGCACCACCCATGCGAGCAATCCCAGCACCAGGAAGACTTTCGGCAGCGCGCCGAGAAAGTTGATGTGCAGGGCTTCGGTCATGCGTTCGGTGCTGACCGAATACATGCCCAACGGGAACACCGCGCCCCAGTAGAGCGGGTCGTAGCGAAACGGAAAGCGCTTGAGCCAGTGTCGCCATACGCCGAGGAACAGCAGCATCGGAATCCACCACGTTCCGGTGGCCCAGTAAAACACCGTGAAGCCACGGATGAAGGGCAGCATGTCGTGCATCAACGGTGCATCGCCGGCATTGAGGATCAGTTGCGAGCCGGCGAGGGTTGAGATCGCCATCGCACCCATGTTGATCCAGTACGGCGGCGACAGGTCGGCCGGCGAGAAATTGAAGAAGGTGTAGCGGTAGAAGATCAGCGACATCATCCAGATGTAGAGCATGCCGCCGTTGAGCCACATCGCCAGCGCGAAGAAATTCAGTTCCACCCGGATTGGCTGTGCCACATTGGCGGCGATCAATGCGCCCAGTACGGCCAGCGACTGGGTGGCGACGATCGCCAGCAGCCAGCCGCCGTTGATGCCCTTGTCGAGGGTGGGTTTGTTTTCCTTCACCGTGAGCACGGTGAAGATGGTGTAGGTGAAGAACACCCACGCGAGCAGGCCGACGATCCACAGCAGCACCGCCAGTTCCAGCTTGCCGCCGACGATCAGGCATTGCGTGCCCAGCACGCTGCAGGCGGCGACGAAGGTGAAGTAACCCGGGCTGCGCAGGTGGTCGGTCAGGTCGGCGATGGCGCGCCGCGTATGCCAGTACAGGCGCAGGCAGGCCAGTCCGCAGATCAAGACGAACAACAGCCAGTTGAGCGCGAACAACGCCTGCGGTACGAACGGAACATGCAGCCGGTCTGCGGCCAGCGACAGGATGCCGGTCGCCATGACCATGCTGAAGTAAGCCGGAGACATGTTCTCCAGCGCGTTGCGCAGCCGTTCGGTCCGGCGTTTCACGGCGGCGTTTCGCACGCGATGTTTTGGCGCACGATCGCGCAGCGTTCTGGAGATGGCGAAGTAATTGACCTCACCGTGGCGTTTTCACGTCGCCACCAGTTGTACCAGCGAGCCCTCGCGATTGACTGCAAGGAAGTCGGCGACGCGCCCGCCCTTGATCGCTTCCACCATCATGCGCAGCGGCTGCACGGCTTCGTCGGGATTGGGGGTGACGCCACCGCGACCGCCGAGTGCGGCAACGAACAGGATGTCCCATTCCACGCCGGTCTCGCGCGATTCAGCGACCAACGCCTCGAAACTGCCGATCTCCTCCGGGCGTTTGTCCACGCAGACTTTCGGTGCCAGTGCGCCGCCTTCGCCACGTGCGAACGCGGCCTTGTCCTGCTCGGTCGCATCGCGTGGCAGTTCGGCAGCGGCGAACACCAGCAGCAGGCGTTGCGGTTCGTCCTGCTGGCTGGCGGCGGCGAGCACGTCGGAAAAGTGTTCCAGGGCCATGGTTTCAACTCCCATCAGATGATTGACGCGTCACGTCGGTGCGCAGAGGCCTGTCGGCCAGTATCGCCGGATCGGATCGACCGCCACAGCGCCTGCATGCGCGCATCGGCGGCGGCGTCCGCGACGATCGGGCGCCCCCAGACGCGGCGGGTTTCGCCGGGCCATTTGCGGGTTGCGTCCAGGCCCAGCTTGGAGCCGAGCCCCGCTTCCGGGCTGGCAAAATCCAGATAGTCGATCGGCGTGTTTTCCACCATCATCGTATCGCGCGCCGGATCGACCCGCGTCGCCAGCGCCCACATCACCTGCGAGTGGTCGCGCACGTCGATGTCGTCGTCGGTGACGATCACGAACTTGGTGTAGGTGAACTGGCGCAGGTACGACCACACTCCCATCATCACCCGGCGGGCGTGGCCGGCGTACTGCTTGCGGATGCTGATGACCGCGATCCGGTACGAGCACGCTTCCGGCGGCAGGTAGAAATCGACGATCTCCGGAAAGACCTTCTGCAGGATCGGCACGAACACGTCGTTCAGCGCCATCGCCAGCACCGAGGGTTCGTCGTGCGGCGCGCGGCCCATGTAGCTGCC
This sequence comes from Lysobacterales bacterium, assembly GCA_038234715.1. Taxonomy (GTDB): domain Bacteria; phylum Pseudomonadota; class Gammaproteobacteria; order Xanthomonadales; family Xanthomonadaceae; genus SZAS-103. The sequence continues at coordinate 8,092 of JBBQTD010000034.1, forward strand.
GTGATAGATCGCATCCCTGCGCAGCAGCATGCGTTCGATGGTCATGACCGGAAACTCCGCCTGTGCGTTGTAGTAGCCGGTGTGGTCGCCGAACGGGCCTTCGATTGCGCTGTCGTGCGGATGGATGAAGCCTTCCAGCAGGATTTCGGCGCCGGCCGGCGCATCCAGACCGGTGCGCTGGCTGTGCCAGACGCGCGTGCGCTCGCCGCGCAGCAGGCCGGCGAATTCGTACTCCGACAACGTGTCGGGCACCGGCGCGACGGCCGCCAGCATCGTTGCCGGATCGGCGCCGATTGCGACCAGCACGGGGAACGGCTCATCAGGATGGGCGGCGCACCAGTCGGCGTAATCCAGCGCGCCACCCCGATGCGGCAGCCAGCGCATGATCACCCGGTTCGCGGCGATGACCTGCTGGCGATAGATCGCCACGTTCTGCCGCGGTTTCGCGGTGCCGCGGGTGATGACGAGGCCGAAGGTAATCAACTTGCCGACGTCTTCGGGCCAGCAGCGCTGGATGGGCAGGCGGGCGAGATCGATCGCGTCGCCGGTCAGGGTTTCGTGTTCGAACGCCGCTTCGCGCATGCGCTGCGGGGCGACATGCGCCAATTGCGCCAGTTCCGGCCAGCTCGTCAGCGCATCGCGAAGGCTCGACGGCCAGCGTGGCTCCTTGATCGACGCCAGCAGCTGGCCAAGTTCGCGCAGGCTCGCCAGCGGCCGCCCACCCAGCGCCGCTTCGATCCGCGAGCGGTGGCCGAACAGGTTGCCGAGCAATGCGTGCGGGTTGCGTGCGCCGTCGCTGGCAATCGGCTGCTGCATCAGCAGTGCCGGCCCTTCCGCACGCAGGGCGTGCAGGCACAAGGCGGTCGATTCGAGATCCGGATCGACCGGCGCGTCGACGCGCACGAGTTGGCGATCGTGTTCGAGTCGCGAAAGGAACGACCGCAAGTCGTGGTAAGCCATGCGCTGGCCGGCAAGAGGGACGCCGCAGCGTCGCCGATCCCGGGGCAGGGCGCACTGACGTGGATCAAGCCAGGAATTGGCAGCATTTGGCGTCCTGCCGGCGATCGCATCGCTGCCGGACCTTTGTTGACCACAAGCCAGCCTGAAATGCCCCGCTCAGCGGCTCTTGCTGGCGCTCGTCCACGCCGCAGGCGGCTTCCACATGGAAACCCACGCCGGCAGTTCCGCCGCCGGCATCGGCTCGGCGATGAAGTAACCCTGCGCCAGTTCGCAACCCAGTTGCAGCAAACGCGTCCCGTGCGCCTCGGTTTCCACGCCTTCGGCCAGCACCTCGCGGTTGAAGGCATTGGCCAGGCCGACCACGCCTTCGACGATGGCCAGGTCGTCCGGGTCGTCCAGCATGTGGCGGACGAAGCTGTGGTCGATCTTCAGCAATTCGGCAGGTAGCCGGCGCAGGTAGGTGAGCGACGAATAGCCGGTGCCGAAGTCGTCCAGCGCAAAGCGCACGTGGATCGCCCGGCATGCCGCGATGACCTCGGACACCTGGGCGATGTCATCCAGTGCGCAGGTTTCAAGGATCTCCAGTTCAAGGTGCCGGGGTTGTACGGCCGGGTGCACTGCAAGTGCTGCGGTGAGCTTTGTCACGAAGTCGGCTTGCTGCAATTGCAGGGCACCGATGTTGACACTGACCTGCATGTCCAGCCCTTCTTCCAGCCACAGGCTCATCTGCACCAGCGCCGCATCGATCACCCATTCGCCCAGCGCCACGCTGATCGGGTGTTCGTCGATGTACGGGAGGAAGGCGGCGGGGAGAAGCAGGCCGCGCCGCGGATGCTGCCAGCGGATCAGGGCTTCGGCGCCGATCACCTCGCCGGTCTTCATGTTCACCTTCGGCTGGTAATGCAGCACCAGTTCCGAGTGATCGATGGCGTGGCGGATTTCCGCCTGGATCTCGCGCTGCGTCTTGAGCGCGGTGTCCTGGGCGACATCGAACAAGCGGTAGCAGTTCTTGCCCGCCTGCTTGGCCAGATACATCGCCTGGTCGGCGTGGCGCAGCAACTGGTCGGCGTCGGCGCCGTCCTGCGGGTAGATCGTGACGCCGATGCTGGCCGACACATGCAGCTCCAGATCGCCCACCTTCACCGGATCGGCCGCCGCCTGCAGCAGTCTCGCCAGTGCTGGCTCGCACTCCTGCGGTTGTTGCAGGTCAACCAGCACGACCACGAATTCGTCACCGCCCATGCGCGCGAGGGTGTCGCCGTCGCGCAGGGCCGCCTGCATGCGCTGGGCTGCCGCGATCAGCAGGGCGTCGCCGATCTCGTGGCCGTGCTCGTCATTGATCGCTTTGAATCCGTCGAGATCGAGATAGACCACGGCGAGCGACAGGTTGTGCCGCTGGCTCTGCAACATCGCCTGCTGCAGGCGGTCGGCCAGCAGCACGCGATTGGGCAGACTGGTCAGGCGGTCGTGGTGGACGATGTGTTCAAGCTGGCGCTCGTATTCCTTCATCGGGGTGATGTCGGAAAACAGACTGACGTAATGCTCGGTGTTGCCGACGGCGTCGCGAACGGCACTGGTGGTGTTCAACTCGGCATAAATCTCGCCGTTCTTGCGCCGGTTCCAGATCTCGCCATGCCAGTGCCCTTCGCGGGTAAGTTCGTGCCAGCGCGCATCCGTGGTACCTGCAGCTTGCGAGGCGACGTTGAGCAGACCATGGCTTCGTCCCAGCGCTTCGTCCCGGCTGAAACCGGTGATCGCGGTAAAGGTGTCGTTGACCTCGACGATGATGCCCATGGCATCGGTGATCAGTATCCCTTCGCGGGCATTCGTGAATACGCTGGCAGCGAGCCGGAGCTTGTTCTCGGTATGTTGGCGGAGGGTGATGTCGCGCAGGATGACGGTGAAGATCTTCTGCTCGCCGGCCAGGGTCTGCGTCACCTGCGAGGCTTCGATCGGGAATTCGGTGCCGTCAGCGCGCAACCCGGCCAGCTTGCGTTGCGCGCCCATCGGGCGTGCGGGTATCGCCGTGGCGCCGAAGGCTTCCACATGGTGGCGATGGCGCCTCCTGAAATCCTCCGGGATCAGTCGATCCAGCGACTGCCCGATCATCTCGTCCGCGCGGTAGCCGAACATCGTTTCCGCTGCCGGGTTGAACAGCACGATGCGGTGTCCGGCGTCCACGCTGATGATCGCATCGGTCGCCGAGCCGATGATCCCCGACAGCCGCGCTTCGCTCTTGCGCAACGCATCGAGCGCCTGCGCGCGTTCGATCGTGGCCGCGATCTGGCTGGACACCAATTCCAGCAGGGACTGGTGTTCGTGGGTGTAGAGGACCTCGCCGGTATAACTCTGCACCACCAGCGCGCCGATGACGCCCGCTTGCGACTTGAGCGGAACCCCAAGCCAATCCTGCGATGGCGTGCCGACCACCGGCAATGCGCGCATGGCTTCGTGCTGCCGTGATTGTTCATTCAGCAGCAGCGATATCCCGCTGCGGATCACGCGACCAGCGAGGGTGTCGTCATCGAGGCGAACCGGTTCCGGAGCCGAGTCGCGCTCATCCACGAAATACGGATAGGTCAACGCATCGGTGCCAACGCTGCACAGGGCGACAAAGAAGTTCCGGGCCGGCAGCAAGGTGCCAACGACGGCATGAATCCGGCGGAACAGGTCCGGCAGGGTGACCCCCGACTGCGCGGCTGCCGCAATTTCGAGCAACGCTTTTTGCGTCTGCTCGGCCTGCCTGCGCTCGGTGATGTCATTGCGCAGCACCAGGTAGCCTTGCGGGACGCCGGCTTCGCCCGGCTGCGGCACGATGATGGCGCTGACCCAGTACAGGTGCCCGTCTTTGGCCTTGTTGCGGATCTCGCCGTGCCAGATGCTTCCAGCCTGGATCGTGTCCCACATCTCCTTGAAGAATTCCGGGGGGTGATGGCCGGAGTTGAGAATTCGGTTGTCATGGCCGAGCAGTTCATCGGCGCTGTAGCCCGAGAGCTTGCAGAACATCGCGTTCACCGACGTGATGCGTCCGCTGGAATCGGTGGTCGCCACGCTGATGGTGGCGTCCAGTGCCGCGCCCAGATCGGCCAGATACGCTCGACTCGACCGCAGTGCCTCCTCGGCCAGCAGGTGTCCGCTGATGTCTTCGCTGACTTGCACATAGCTGCCGATGGTTCCGGTCGGATCGACGACCGCCGAGACCGTCGCGTGCTCCCAGTACAGTTCGCCATTCTTCTTCCGGTTGCGGAAGTTGCCTTCCCACACGCCGCCGGATACGAGGGTGTCCCACAGTTGCCGGTAGGTCTCGGGCGTGGTGTGTCCGGATTTCAGGAGGCTTGGATTGCGACCGATCATTTCGGCCGCGGTGTAGCCGGTGATGTCGGTGAACCTGGGATTCACGTACAGGACGTTCGCCTGGCGATCGGTGATGATGATCGAAGCCGGACTTTGTTCGACCGCGCGCAAGATCATCCGCGACGCGGCTTCCTTGCGCTCGCGTTCGCTGATGTCGCGCCAGGTCGTGAGGATCAGCGGCTGCGCGTTCGCTTCGATGACGGTGAGCAGTACATCGACCGGAAAATCGTCGCGATGGTCGCTGCGATGGATCCACTCGAAACGGTGGCTGCCCTCGCGCAGCGCAGTGGCGATCATCGCATCGGCCTTTTCGCCGGAAGCCCTGCCGTCCGGCTGGGACGGCGGCGAGAGCGTGGACGGATGCTGCGCGAGCAGTTCGTCGCGGTTGCTGCAGCCGAGCATATCGGCGGCCGCCTGGTTGCAGTCGATGAACTGGTTGGTGGCGGCATCGATCAGCAGCAGAGCATCGGCGCTACGCTCGAACATCAACCGGAAACGGTCTTCATCCTCAAGCGCAGGTGTGTCGCGGGTGTGTTGTCGATGGGCGCCGGCGGACGCGTTGGCGCGCTCCTTCAAGTCGCGCAGGCGCCGTTCCGCGCGGGCTTTCAGTTCATGGACATCCGGTGGTGTGTCCGCCTTCATGCTGGCCCCTGGATTCCATGATCGCCTCGACAAGAGCGCCACGCGGCATGGTCTGGCGATTGGACATGTGCAATGTGCCGGCGCCAGTTCGTTCGCAGCGCGAAACCTGGCGAAGTGTCGATTTGCGATCCGGCGTGGCCTCGTCAACATCGCGCAACGGTAGCTTGCGGTCATCCTAACGCAGGAAGCCGTGCGCTGATCAACGCTGCCTGTGGAACCGACAGTGACAAGGCAGGTGCGCGTGATCATGCGACGCGTTCACTCTGCCAACGGATCAGCCGCCGCAACCACCGCAGCAGACCGACGGCAATTGCGTCACCTGCAAGGGATCGATCGGGTACCCGGCTTTGCCGACCACGGAAATCAGCGCAGGCGCATCGAACCACGTGGAGACCCGCAGCTTGCTGCCGTCCGGATCGATGTCGACCTGCGCGGACGGATCGAGTTCACGGATCGCGTCCTCGATGACGGCCAGATCCGCAATCGGTCGATTCAACTTGACATGGAATTCCAAGGGACACCTCACTGCGAAAGGAAGTTGGAGCCAGGCGCATTGTTTGGGTGCGCTGGCCTCCTGCGCCCACCCGAAGAGCGGCCTGCGTCGTGGCGTCAGCCCGCCACAGAACGCGTTGCGCGCGATGGCACAGCTTGCCGCCAACGCGGCAGATGCGACCTGACCGAGGTCAAGCAGACGCCATATTCGATGCTTCCCGGACCGGTTCGACCGGATCGGATCGAGCGAATCATCCGCAGAAGGCTGGCTTCCGGCCGATCAACTCCCGACTTCGACGGGAATGCGCGCGCGCGGATGTTTTCGCAGCCCGAAATGCTCGGGTCGCAGCAGCAGGTCTTCGAGGGTGTAACGGTCCAGGGTCGAAGTGAATGCGTTGAGCGCTTCGCCGAGGATGCTGCGCAGTCGGCAATGCGGCGCGATGATGCAGTGATTGTCGGTGCCGAAACATTCCACCAGCACGTAATCGGGTTCGCTCTCGTGCAGCACTTGGCCGAGGCGGATCTGGTCCGGTTGCATCGCAAGCTTCAATCCACCTGCTCTTCCACGTACGGCAGCGAGGTAGCCGGCGCGGGTGAGGCCGTTGGCGACCTTGGTCAGGTGCGAGCGGGAAATGCCGAACAAGGTAGCGATTTCCTCGATGGTGAACAGCCGGTCGCGATGCAATGCGGCGTACATCAGCATGCGCAGCGTGTAGTCGGAGAAGTCGGTCAGTTGCATCGAGGGGTGCCGGTCATTCGCCTGCTTCGGGATGCGCGTGCTGCTGCATGACATCGATCGCCAGTGCCGAATGTGCGTAGGCGCCACCGGCGCGCATCTCGGCAGCGACCCAGATCGCCTCCATGATCTGCTCGTCGGTGACGCCGATCTTGAGCGCTGCAGCGGTGTGGCCGCGGATGCAATAGGGGCATTGGGTGACGTGCGCGACGGCGATCGCGATCAGTTGCTTGGACTGCGCACTGAGTGCGCCTTCGGCGAACACCTGCGCACTGAAGGCATTGAAGGCATCGAGCGTCTTCGGCGCGAGGAGGCGGCGCTTGCGGGCGATGTCGGCGGTGGAGTCGGGAAAGATGGGATGATTCATGGGTGACTTCCTCTTGTCATGCGCGGCGATGCCGTGGCATCGGCAGATCGCGTTGTCGATGCTGTCATGGTGCTCATCCCCACATTATTGCGCTCCAGTAGACGCTCAGCGCGATAGCTCGAACGCACCAGCGGGCCGGCGACAACTTCGACGAAGCCGCGCGCGAGTGCGCTTCCGCGGTAGGCGGCGAATTGGTCCGGCGACACGTAGCGTGCGACGGGCAAATGATGGGCGGTCGGGCGCAGGTACTGACCGAGCGTGAGCACGTCCACGCCGGCGGCGCGGATCGCGTCGAACGTGGATTCGAGTTCGGCATCGCTCTCGCCGAGACCGAGCATCAGGCTGGTCTTGGTCAGGGTCTGCGGCGCGTGGTGTTTGGCGAAGGCGAGCACGCCCAGGGTTTGCGCGTATCCGGCCCGACCAGCGCACCTGGCGCAGGGTGTCGGCACACGGCAGATGCTCGTGCGCGGCATGGTCGGGCGACATGTCGCGGGCGTACATGATGGCTACCTTTCGAGAAAGGGCAGTTTGTCCGGGACGCCGTTCCATTGGTCGGCATCCTCGGGCGCAGGAATGCGCGCGGCGAGCACCGGCCACAACGGCGCGAGTTCGGCATTGATCTGCAGGAAGTTTTCCTGGCCGCCGGGAACATCGTCTTCGGGGAAGATCGCGTTGGCCGGGCATTCGGCCACGCACAGCGTGCAGTCGATGCATTCGTCAGGATCGATTACCAGGAAATTCGGCCCGGCATGGAAGCAATCGACCGGGCAGACATCAACGCAATCGGTGTATTTGCACTTGATGCAATTGTCGGTGACGACGTGGGTCATGGCGCGCCTCCGGGCAGGCGGCTGGTGAGCCGGTGCAGCAGCGCGTTGAAACTCTGTTCAAGCGACGGACTGTGGCTGCTCTGATTCACGCAGGCACACTCGGCCAGACGGCAGGCGACATTCTTCCCGCCGGAATTGGCCAGCTGCCCGAGGTTGGCGAGCAGGATGGCGGCGACCGCCGCGAGCGCAGTTTCGGCCTCGGCGGGCTTTGCGGCGACGAAGGGCGAGGCACTTGCGTTCATCGGCCACCACCATCGTCCACACCACCGTGATCAACGTTAGGGCGTTAAAGAGGTATTGTCAATGTATCTTTGTTCTTGCTTGTGAATCTCTGAATTCGCATCGGTCCGAATGTCAGGTATTTACCGATCCGGCTGGAAAGTGGCGTGTTGTGCACGTCACAGGTCGAACACGAAATTGACGGACGCTTGACCCGAGTCAAGCGCATACAAGACCGAATATGTCCCAATAATCGCCGAGCGATACCCTCGTTCGCATTCGTGTGACTCGTTGCGAGAACCGATCCATGGCCACACCAGCACCCGACACCCCTTCGTCGCTGCCGGCCTTGCGGCTGCTTGCCGCCGCGCCGCACCGCCTGATGTTTTTCATCGGCGCGACCAAAATCCTGCTGGCGATGGCGTGGTGGGCACTGTGGCTGGTGAACACGCGTTGGAGTCTGTTCGCGATGCCGCAGCCGGCCGTCTACGCCGGCTGGATGCATGCGATCGTGATGCAGTACCAGGTACTGCCGCCTTTCATGTTCGGCTTCCTGCTGACGGTCTTCCCGCGCTGGATGGGCTTGCCGCCGTTGACGAGACGTTATTACGTGCCGGTCGGACTGGGGCTGTTCGGTGGGCAGCTGCTGACCCTGATCGGCCTGTTTGGCCACGACCGCGCGTTGCATCTTGGCATCGCGCTGACGATCCTGGGCTGGTCGTACGGTTTGTTCCTGCTGCTGCGCTTGCTGTGGCGCGAAGCGGGCCGCACCTGGCACGCCGTGAGTTGCGCATTCGCCCTGCTGATGGGATTGACCGGGCTGATCGCGTTCGCGGTGTATTTGCATCATCCCGATCCGCTCCTGGCGTTCGTCGCCATCAAGTTCGGCGGCTTCGGCCTGCTGCTGCCGATTTTCTTCACCGTCTGCCATCGGATGATCCCGTTCTTCGCGTCGGTGGTCGTGCCCGGATACAACGTGTGGAAGCCGCTGTGGGTGCTCGGCGTGTTCTGGGTGCTGGTGCTCGCGCATCTCGCACTGGAACTGCTGCATGGCTACGCATGGCTGTGGGTCGCCGATCTGCCGCTGGCAGTGCTGGGCATGATGCTGTTGTGGACGTGGCGGGTCCGCGGTCCGGCACCGGCGATCCTGCGCGTGCTGTTCATCGCGTTCGCGTGGTTGCCGGTCGCGATGCTGCTGTATTCCGGGCAGAGCCTGTGGTTTGTCGCGACCGACGCTTACACGCTCGGCCGCGCGCCGGCGCATGCCCTGTTCATCGGCTTCTTCGGCAGCATGCTGGTGGCGATGGTGACGCGGGTGACGCAGGGCCATTCCGGACGGCCAATGGAACTGGGCTTCATCCCCGGCTGCACCTTCATCCTGCTGCAAGCGGTCGTGATCCTGCGGGTGGTCGCAGAAGTGGTTCCCGATGCGATGGCGTGGGACGCGGTCGCCGCGATCGGCTGGCTGGTGGCGTTCATGCCGTGGGTGCTGCGCTCATCCTGGATCTACCTCACGCCGCGTCGCGACGGCAAACCGGGGTGAGCCGTGGGCGAGTTCTACCTGCAGATCAAGTGGGTGCACATCGGCGCGGTGATCGCGAGCGGCTGCCTGTTCCTGCTGCGCGGGATCGCGGTGCAGGCCGGGGCGCACTGGGCGATGTCCGCACCCTTGCGCTTTCTGAGCTACACCGTCGATACCGTACTGCTCGCGGCAGCGATGATGCTGGTGACGATCCTGCATCAATACCCGTTCGTCGCATCGTGGCTGACGGTGAAAGTCTGCCTGCTCGTGGTCTACATCGGGCTCGGCACGTTCGCGCTCAAGCGCGGCCGCACCCAGCGCGCCCGCCTGGCCAGCTTCATCGCGGCGCTCGCGGTGTACGCCTTCATCATCAGTGTCGCCATCGCCCATCACCCGTTGGGCGTCTTGAATCTGTTGCGCGAGTAAAGCCATGACCGATCCCGCTCTGTATCCGTGTTTCCTCGGCCCCTATGGCGAGAATGACAGCCTGCTCGAAAAGCTGACCGTGGAATTCCTGCGCGACCATGTTTACTGGCGGCGGAACTTCCATCCCGAAGATCCGCCGGCAATTCCCACCAACGCCGCGCAACGCTCCGACTACCAGGCCTTCGAGGCGCGCCTGCGCCGGGAACTGCACGCGCTGTCGGCGGCGTTGAAGCGCTCGGTGCCGTTTCACAGCCCGCGCTATCTCGGTCACATGGTGTCCGACCTCGCCCTGCCGGGGCTGGCCGCGCAGATGTTGACGCTGCCCTACAACCCGAACAATGTCAGCGAGGATGCCGCACCGGTCACCATCGACCTGGAGATCAACGTCGGCCTGCAACTCGCGCGCATGCTCGGCTATTGCGACGACACCACGCGCCCGGATTGCGCGTTCGGCCATCTCACTTCCGGCGGTACCGTCGCGAACTACCAGGCGCTGCGGCTGGCCTTGTCGTTGAAGGCGTTCCCGGTTGCGTTGCGTGCCGCCGAGTTGCCCGATCTGGACATACCGGAAGACGATTGGGCCGCGTTCAATCTCGCACCAGCGGCGGCCATCGACCTGCTGCAAAGCGCGCGCGATTGGGTTGCCGCACTCGCTCCGCAGGCACGCCGAAGCTGGCAGCGACGCGTTGAACTCGAGCGCATCGAACACCTGGGCCACGTCGAATTTTTCCGGCGCCATCCGGAGCTGTCATCGCCGGTCGTGCTCGCGCCGCTCACCGCGCACTATTCATGGAGCAAGGGCATGAAGCTGCTTGGCCTCGGGCGCGAACAGCTGTTGCAGGTGCCTGAGTGTGACATGCGACTCGACCCGGACGCGCTGGCGACGATGCTCGAGGATTTGCACGCGCGGCGGCGACCGGTGCTGGCGACGATCGCCGTGCTCGGCACCACCGAGTTCGGCAGCATCGATCCCGTGCACGAAGTCATCGCCTTGCGCGAACGCTTCGGAGACGAAGGCTTCGGTTTCGGTGTGCACGTCGACGCGGCATGGGGCGGTTATCTGGCGACGCTGATGCGCAATCCCGACGGCAGCCTGCGCACGTTGTCCGAATTGCATCGCGAGTTCGAAAGTTTCCCGACATCGTCGAGCCACGCCGCGGTTGCGGCGTTGGGCCATTGCGATTCGATTACCGTCGATCCACACAAGCTCGGTTTCGTTCCGTACGGCGCCGGTGCCTTCATCTGCCGCGACCAGCGCGCGATGGGATTGCTCTCGGAAGACGCCGACTACGTGTTCCACAATGATCGTGAAGACGAATATTTCGCGCGCTACCGCAAGCTCGGCCGCTACATTCTCGAAGGATCGAAGTCCGGTGCTGCCGCCGCAGCGGTGTACGTGACGCACAAGGTGCTGCCGCTCGATCACGCCCATTTCGGCCGGATCGTGGCCGAGTCGATTCGATCGACCGAAGTGTTTTTCGCCCACGCCCTGCGCTTCGCCAATGCGATGGCGGGCATCGCGCGGGTGTGCATCCCGTTCGCGCCCGACAGCAACCTGGTATGCCTGGCGATCAATCCGTCCGGCAACCGCGACGTGGCGGTGATGAATGCCTTCATCCACGAACTCTACGAAACCCTGCGCTGCGCGGCGGGCCAGAACGTGCAATCGCACGACTTCTACGGCTCGATGACCAGCTTGCGCGCCGAGGTGATGGGCGAGGCGGACATGGCGCGCGTGCTGCGCGAACTGATGCTCGATCCCGATACGCTGCGGCCCGATCACGACGGTGCCGACCGCTTGTTCATCCTCCGCCACACATTGATGAATCCGTTCCTCGTCGATACGGAAAACGGCATCGACTACATCGAACGCTATTTCGACTACCTGAGCCGGCGCACGCGTTCGCTGCTCGGGCTGGGGCGGGCTGCATGAATGCCATCGACGAGCGTGCCTGGTTGCGCCAATCGCTGCTGACGCTGCGACGCGAAGCCGCGCGCTCGGCGGACACCCATCTGTTGCGACTGGAGTTTCCTGCATTTTCCGGCATCGACTTCTACTTCAAGGATGAGGCCGCGCATCCGTCGGACAGCCCCAGGCACCGGATCGCGCGATCGCTGTACGTGTACGTGCTGTGCAATGGCCGGCTGCGCGAAGGCCAGGACGTGGTGGATGCGTCCTCAGGCAGCACCGCGATTTCCGAAGCATGGTTTGCACGTTTGCCAGGACTGCGATTCACCCGCGGTGATGCCAGCCTGCACGACGGCAGGCAAGATCCGCGACGTACGCCACAAGGCTGAATGAAGAGCAATGGGAACGAAATTCCGTGGCCTTCGCCTCAACAGACCCGCCCCGCTGAGCCCTGCTTCGGTAGGGGACGCGCATCATCGGCGGGTTTTTATTGCCGGGTGTATTTCACTCACATCGATCATTAGCCAACCAGCCCAGGGAAAGGATCGGGAGAGTCACTTCCGTGACCTCTTGTGTTGCTTCGCCGGTTCTGTTGCTGGCACTGGTTTGGCATCGACAGCCACTACGGCCGCAGCAAGGCCGATCACCACCGGCATGTTTGGATACTTGATCGTCAACCAGTCGGCCAGCCTTTTCTCATCCACCGCTCCGGCATCGGGAGCGAGGGTCCCCGACACCAGCATGACCTCACGCACGTCGTTGCCCGCGCCGTTGACCGACTGCCCTCGTGCCACCGTGACGACGCTGAGCTCCGGATACAGGGCGCGGATCTCCTTGGCGACGGTTGCCTGGTCCGCGCGCGCGCGCGCGATCGAGGCCAGTTGTCCCTGCAGCGAAGCGACCTGGATGGAACGCTCATCCAGTTGCTTGAGGGTATTGCTGTAGACGTCCTGTTGCAGTTCCTGACGCAGCTCGGACACATCGATTCGCTCCGAGCCGGCAAATCGAACAATCACGTTGGCATTGGCGATCCCGGCAAATGTCAGGCGGCGACCGAGCTCCTTGGCAACATCCTGCTTGGGCTTCTCCCCGCCGATGGTCAACTCGACCGAACGCTGGCCGGCGTCGACCTGCGTTCTCAGCAGGATGTATTCGCCACCCTTGTCCATGTCGGCAAGGATGTGCTTGACGGTGCGCTTGAAGACCTCGTTCTGGAGCAGGTGAAACGTCAGGTACCCACTGGGCGTCACGGTCAGGACGACCGCCAGGGCGATGCCGATCCGGGTCTTGCGTTGCGTCGCCACGTCGAGCTGGATGTGTTGCGGAAGCTTCAGCAGTTTGACAAACAGGAACGTGGAAAACGCGATGAACACGCTGTTGATCGTGAACAGGTAGAAGGCGCCTGCGAAGTACTCCATGTTAGCGGACGCCAGGGCGAATCCTGCCGTGCACAGTGGCGGCATGAGCGCCGTCGCGATCGCCACGCCCGGTACAACGGTCGAGATTTCCTTGCGCGTCAGCGCGACGATGCCTGCACAACCACCAAAGAAAGCGATCAGGACGTCCCAGACGGAAGGGCTGGTCCTGGACAACAGTTCGGACTGGGCGTCCTTGAGCGGCGACAGCCAGAAATACAGCGTCGCGGTGGCCAGGCTGATCAGGACGAACAGCGCCAGCGAACGGAACGCGTGCTTGATCAGCGCGAAGTCGTTCACGCCCGCCCCGTAGCCGATGCCGATGATCGGCCCCATCAACGGCGAAATCAGCATCGCGCCGATGATCACGGCCGTCGAATTGACGTTCAGGCCGACCGATGCGATCAGGACCGCGAAGAACACCACCCACAGGTTGGCGCCGCCGAACAAGATGCCATTGCGGATCGACGCGTCGATGGTTTCGGCCTGCTGCTGTCCATGCAGGAGGTCGAACAAGTGGGACAGTGGCTTGGACATGGCACTCGATTCATGGCTGCGCTGGCGCGAATGAGACTACACGCAACAGCCTCTTGCGCGGTGGGCCCGCCTTGCGCCTGCGCTTCAAAAGCAACCGACGCCGCCGCCCCGGCGGATGCCAGGGAGAACGCCTCGGGGTGCCGTGGCCGACAGCGCTTGCAGGGCGCGTCTCGACCGGCGACAGCGTCGGTGTCTTGACGAAAATGGCGATTCCGCCCGCCATCAGGGCAGCTCCATCGGCGAAAGGGTCCAGGCCTGCCGGCACAGCTGCGCAGGTGCTGGCGCACTATCCCGGCGCGTGATCCTCGCGGCTGGCAAGCAACGTGTCGAACCCGCCGCGCTCCTCGAACAGGTGCCGCCGCAGCAGAAGACCCTGGTCGCGGAACGGAAGTCCCAGCCAGCGGCCCTAACGTGCGTTGCCAATGTTGCATGTCGGGAATGCGCCGGTCCGCGAAGGCGTCGGAACAATGCAACGCGCCGCAGGGCTTGGGCACGCGCAGGTTCCGGCGAACACGCGCTCCGTCTCGGACGACAGGTGCAACACGCAGTGCGACACCACCACACCGATGCTTGCATCGCGGCGCGAAGCGCCGGGCCCGGCTGAAAGGTCGGGCGGATCGAGCGCACTGGCAGCCATCAGGACTCGAAAGAGTCCGGGACCGGCGTCACTTGCACGCGCGGCGCCAGATGCACCGCGATGCGGGAGGGAATGCCTTGCAAAGCGCCGCTACAATCGTTCACCGATCCAGCGCGCGCGTCCAAGCCAGACGCGGTTGCTGGCCACCCTCGTGCGAAGGCTCCACCCCAGGACAGCATCGCAACCATGCCCCTCACCCTCTACTTCCACCCGCTCTCGTCCTACTGCCACAAGGCGCTGATCGGGCTGTACGAAAACGGCGTCGCGTTCGACAAGCGGATGATTAATCTCGGCGATGTGGCCGACCGCGCGGAGCTCGCGGTGCATTGGCCGCTGTGCAAGTTCCCGATGCTGCACGACGACGTGCGTGATCGTGACGTGCCGGAAGCCACGATCATCATCGAGTACATCGACTGCTTGTTTCCCCGCCGCGCAACGACTGATCCCGGCCGACCCCGACGCGGCGCTCGACGTGCGGCTATGGGATCGCATCTGCGACAACTACGTGCACGCGCCGATGCAGGCGCTCGTCGCCGATCGCATGGCGGACGCGAAGGGCGACATGGCGCGTGAACGCGGGATACTCGTGACGACGTACGCGATGATCGACGCGCACATGGCCTCGCGCACCTGGATGTGCGCAGACGCCTTCAGCCTCGCGGACTGTGCTGCCGCGCCAGCGCTGTTCTACGCGTCGACGATCGTGCCTTTCTCCGCCGGCGCCACGCATCTTGCGGCGTACTTCGAACGGCTCGTCGCGCGCCCGTCGGTCGCGCGCGTGCTCGCCGAAGCGAGGCCGTGGTTCGCGATGTATCCGTTCGCCGACGACCTCCCGAAACGCTTCCGCTGAGCATCGTCTCGACAGACCAGCGCCGGCCGCGCACGGCACCATGCACGTGCCAGTTGCGCGGACGGTCTCATGGCCTTGCGGGGAAAATGTTCAGCGCGTGAGGACAGACCACCCCACGCGCGACCCGAACGCCTCGCAACCATGCGTCGCGCTCACCTCGCCGCATTCGCATTCATCGTTGCGTTGCGTGCGCTGTCGAGGTACTGCGCAGGATCGCGCATCCCCGTGGTATGGCATTGGCCGGTGGTGTGGCCACGGTTGGTGCCGCCGGGGAGTTGGTCGTAGGCCTTCTCGGTAACGCCGTCGTCCGGATCGCTCAGCACCAGGTCGGTGGCGATGTTGCAGTAGTCGTAGGACCAGGCGCGGTCGGTGAACGAGGTCGTGTAGTAGTTCACTTTCGCGCGCAGGGACGTCGGAATACCGGCGAGCCACGACGATGCGCCGCTGTAGGTCAGGTTGGAATTGCTGCCGCAACCCGCGCCGAACCACGAGCCCATCGACGCGAGGATGCCGGCGACGTTGGTGCCCTGGTATGGCGATCCGACCGACTGGATCAGGCGGCTGCCGGATGTCACGTAGTCCAGGCCGCTCCAGTAGTAGGTGTACAAATGCAGCGAGGCGAGGCCACCCTGGCTGTGCGCGACGATGCCGTAGTCGTGCCAGGTACTGCCGAATGCAAGGATCAACTGGGCGAACTGGTCGTTGCTGCGATTCGCGTTGGGGTCGCTGAACACCGAGGCGCCGGAGAAATTCGATGCGGGCCAGACGCCTCCCGAGCAGTAGCCGTGGACCAGCAGCAGGCGTGAGCCCGTGCCCATCGTATGGATCTGTTGCGGGCGCGGTCCGAAGCGCATGGCCTCATCGGAGATCGCCGTCATCGCCGTTGCCTGCGGGAGGGGTGGCAGCGACAAGGCGAGCTTGTCGGCCGAGGCCAGCGTGATGAAATGGTCCGGGTCCTCGATGCGGACGTTGCGCAGTTCGAAGGGTGCGCGGGCTTGCGCGCGTGCAATCCAGCGCTGATCAAGACCCAGCGGGAAGCCTGCGCCGCTGCGCATCGTCATTCCGCTGATCCATGCGACCGCCACGGGTTTGCCTGACGCATCGGTACCCCAGACCTCGGCGTAGGCGCGGTAGTGGCCGACGTGCGTGCCGGATTCGGATGCGGGAATGGAGATCGCGAGCCGTCCCGGTGTGTCGACGCTTCCGGCCGCGATTCCGGACCCGAGCTTCAATGCAGGCTCCACGATCGGGATGACGTGCTCGGCCGAACGCAGTTGGCGTTCGCCGTTGCGTCCCACCGACTCGGTTTCGACTTGCGCGAGGTAGGTTCCGGACTGTTGCGCGTCGAACTCGCCTCCGTAGATTCCGTCGTTGGCGAGGGCATCGCCATGGCGGCCGTCGTCGACCATCGCGACTTCGCGCAGCGTGCCGTCGGGAACGGTCACCCGCAGCACGGCACGCACCATCGTGCCGGCGGCCTTGCCGAGCTGGCTCGATCCATCTGCGGCCGTGTGCGAGAGCACGGCGGCGATCTGCATGCGCTGGCCGACCCATTGCCGGCTGTGGCTCGGATACGACACCAATCGCGTCGAAGGATCGCCTTCGATCAGCAGGAAGCCGCGGCCGGAACCCTTGAGATCGGAACGGACGCTGATGGTGATGCCGACGGAGTACGGCGCGCCGGAGCGCGGGGCGTCGAGCGTATAGACGTCGCCGTGATAGGCGGTGGACCCCATGCCGAACTCGGCGCGTGCGGTCGCACTGGTGCTGTCCCTGGAGAGCCGCGTGACGTTCCCGTCCGGGCTGCGCAATGCCACCTGCAGCGGGGCGCCGTTGCCGGAAAGCACCATGAAGCGGGTGCGCCCGTTTTCCACCGGAAGCACGCCGCTCCACGACCGGCCGTGCTGCGCGTCTGGCGAGAACGTCAACGGGATCAGCGCGCTCCTGGAATGGATCGCGGCGGCGCCGATACCGACTGGCCGCATCGCTGCAAACTCGGACGGCGAACCGGCGAGTTGCTTGTATTCGGGTTGGATGGCGGCGGAACAAACGCCGCACAGGGCAAGCGAAACGGCGGCGGCCACACGCCAGGATGATGGGTTCATGCGTTCCCCTCGGTTGATCGAATCGGCGGAACAAGGATCGGCGCCAGACGAACACCACGCCGCGCAAGGCAACGTCTCTTTTTTCCCCATGACGGGCCATCCTCAGCCCGTTATCGCACCGCTCCGGCACGTTGGCGGCGGCCATGTCGAACGCTTCGTTCCGGGTCCAGCGGCTCCCCGAACGTCACAATCGCCCCGCCTGCAGCGTAGACCCATCCGGACGGTCGTGGGTGAAGTGGCGCTCATCTTCACCGGCTCGATCGCGCTGGATCTCAGTTGGGGCACTCCGGCAGCATGCCGAGCAGGCCGGGTGCGGAGGCATCGTCTTCGGTCAGCAGGATCTTGCGACCGTCGATCTCGCGCACGACGACCGCGATGTCGCGTCCGCCCCGATACACCGAGAAACTCCAACGACCCGATTCGATGTCCGCGACAGCCTCGTCGACGGTCCGCGACCAGCGCGTGCCGCGCGGGTTGATGCCGCCGATCCCGGCGATTCCACCCGGAACGTCGTGCGCGCGAAGCGCACACCAGACTTGTACGACAGTGGCCATCGTTTCCCCGAAGAGTTGTTCCGGGGCACGCGCCGATCGTGCAGACTGCGCCTGCCGGGTCGCGCCCAGCGCGGACTGTCGAGGTTTCTGAACGGGTTGTCACACACATTTGGTGCCGCGCACCGCGATGCCGGCGCGCCACGGGGGAATGCGATGTCGACGAGTTGCCTGGTCCGAAATTTCTCCCGCTATGCCGAGTTGTCGGAGCGCGACATCGCATTCCTGCTGCGCTTCGAGGAGAAGCCCGAACATGTCGCGGCTGGCGAGGATGTCATCACGCAGGGATTGCCGTCCGATCACCTGTATGTGCTCAGCAAGGGCTGGTGCTACGTCAAGTACGAGCAGCCCGACGGCAGCCGGCAAATCCTCGACGTCTGCCACGGCGGCGATATCGTCGGCATGCGCGACGTGTGCTTCCAGCATGCGATCTGCGGGATGCGCGCGCTCACCGATTCGGTGCTGTGCGCGTTTCCAAAAGCGTACCTGTCGGAGATGTTCTCGGAACATCCGCGACTCACCGGCATCCTGTTCCTCGCGGGCATGCGCCGCGAGGCGTTGCTGATCGAGCGCGTCGTCAACCTCGGGCGGCGCACCGCGTACGCGCGCCTGTGCCATTTCCTCAGCGAGATGCGGGCCCGCGCCGAACACGTGTCGGACGACCACACGACCGACTTCGACGTACCGATGCCCGCGCCAATGCTCGCCGACATCCTCGGCATGTCCGAGATCCACGTGTACCGGATGCTGCGGCGCCTCGCGGACGACAAGCTCGCCGCATTCGACAACGGCCGCTTCCATGGCCTCGACCATGATGGCCTGAGCGCGGTCTCCAATTTCAGCGATGGCTACCTGCTGCTCGACAAGAGCTGGTTGCCCGCGAGGTGACATCGCGAGCGGACGCTGCGACGCCGGTCAGGTCGGCCCGTGCTGCTCCTTCGGTTTCGCCTTGCGGTCGCTGAGCATCGACTGCACGACGAGGGTCATGCCGAGCCCGGCTCCCATCAGGAACAGCACGAAAGCAATCGCCGGATAGCCCAGCAGCATCGCGTTCGTGTGGATGCGCATCATCAACGTCGCGCCGATGATCAGCGCCGCCGCGATCACGCCGGTGCTGATGCGGTTCGCGATCTTCTGCATGTTCTCCATGAGCCGCGATTCCTCGAGGCCGGTGACGTGCACGCGGAAGCGGTTCTCGGAAAGCGTCTGCAGCAGTTGCGACACGCGCTTCGGCGCATCGCGGACGAGGCTCTGCACCTCGATGAGCTCGGTTGCGAGGTTCGCGGGCGAGAATGCCTGCAGCAACCGCCGGCGCAAGACCTTCTCGAGGTGCGATTCGATCACGCGGCGCATGTCGATGTCCGGATCCAGCGCGTTCGAGACTGCCTCCAGATTGAGCAATGTCTTGCCGAGCAGGCTCAATTCGGGAGGCGGGCGCAATCCGGCGCTGATGCCGCGCGCGGTCATCTGCAGCAGCAGCCGGCCTTCCGACGTCGTCCCTGTCGAGATCGTCGATGCGTACTGCGCGACCATCTGGCTGCAGTCCCTGACGAATCCGGGTTCGTCGAAGTCCTCCAGTCGGGTTCCCATGGCGATCGCCGCTTCCGCGGCTTCCTCGCCGCGGCCGTCGACCGTTGCGAGCAACAGCTTGAGCAGGCGGTCGCGCATCCGTGGCGGCACGTGCGCAACCATGCCGAGGTCCAGTAGCGCGAGTCGGTTGTCCGGCGTGAGCAGGAAATTACCGGGATGCGGATCGGCCTGCATCAAGCCGTCGACGAACAACTGGTCCAGGTACGCACACATCAGGTCGTTCGCGAGGCCTCCGAGTGGCTGCTCCAGACGGCGCAGGATGGACACCTCGGTGACCTTGGCGCCGGCGACCATCTGCATCACGAGGACGCGGGACGTCGTGAAATCGAGAAGCGGCTTGGGCACGAACAGGTTGGGATAGTCCGTGAGGTTCTTCGCGAAGGCTTCCAGGTTGTCGGCTTCCGCGCGGTAGTCGAGCTCCGCGATGAGCGTCTTGCGGAACTCGCCGACCCAGTCGGTGAATCCCACGCGGCGTCCCATGTCGCTGAAGCGGTCGACCTTGCCCGCCAGCGAGGCGAGCAGGTCGAGGTCGCTGCGAATCACGTTCGCGATGTCGGGCCGTTGCACCTTCACGGCGACGCGGCGGCCGTCGCGCAGCGTCGCGGCATGCACCTGCGCGAGCGAGGCGGCGGCAATCGGCTTTTCGTCGAACGTTGCGAACAGCTTGCTGACGCGCACGCCGAGTTCGGATTCGATGACCTCGCGGATCTGCTCGACAGGAACCGGTGCCACCTGGTCCTGCATGCGCTCGAGGGCTTCAATGTACGGCTGCGGCACGAAGTCGGGACGCGTCGACAGCCCCTGGCCGATCTTCACGAACGTCGGCCCGAGCGCTTCGAGGTCACGCGCGAGTTCCTCGGGCTTGCCCTCCGGGATGTCGATCCCTTTCGCATCGTGGAGCAGGGGGCTGTCGCGATCGATCGCGCTGAACACACCGGCGTTGCGGTACTTCAACAGCAGGCGACCGACTTCAATCGCGCGCGGCATGCGGCGAGGCTCATCCATGGCAGTGTCTCCGCGAACAGGCCTTCCGTTGGCCTGCCGTGAGGCTAGTCGCGGGCGTCTGAATGGGGCGAGAATCCATTCTCGGCTGGCCAGAGGGAATGCGTCGCCTGCCGGGGCGACGACGGAGTGAAATGCGACGGACCTGCGACTGGCATGGGCTTGGAATGCATGTGATCGCGATGCTGCTCGCCCTGCCATTTGCCATTGCACCGGGCATGCTGCGTGCTGCAGACGACACGGCCGCGACGGTCCCTGCGACGGAGGAATTCCGTACGCTCGGGCCTGTCACCGTTGTCGCGACGCGGCAGCCAAGATCGGCAGCACGGGTGCCCGCCGCGATCAGTGCTGTCGCAGGCCGCGTGCCGAGTCTGTACGGTTCGGCGCGACTGGACTGGGGCGGCCCGCGTGCCAGCTTCGATGCGGATTACATCGGTGCGGTCGGCGTCAGCAACGCCGGCACCGATCGCGCGGGGGCGTACGCCGTGCTGGATGCTGCGCTCGGCTACTGGTTCGCGCGCGGTCGTTGCGACATGGATGCCTTCGTGCGCGTCGACAACCTGCTCGACCGACGCCATGCCGGCTCGGTGATCGTCAACGACGGCAACGGTCGCTACTTCGAACCCGCGCGAGGACGCACGTTGCTCGCCGCCCTCACGCTTCGCTGGCGTGATTGACCGCGTTCAAGCAACGACGCACTCAGGGGACGGACTTGACCGCGGTGACGATCGACGGCTTGAGGTGGCGCACGTTCGCGTCCTCGCTCTGGTCGGCCTCGATGTACAGGCTGAGCAGGAAGGACATCAGGTCGTGGCGGCGCGCGAGCCAGTGCACGTCGTTGTAGGCGAGGGCGGCATCGCCGATTTTCGGCGGCAAGGTCGCGAACCAGTGGTCCCAGTCGAGCTCGGTGTAGAAGCCGGTTTTCGCGAGCGCAGTCACCGGTCGCGCGAGCCGGCCACCTTCGCCGAACACGTAGGCGGGCGCCGCATCGGGCACGACCTGCGTCGCGACCGCGGCGAGGATGCGGTCGGCTTGCGCGCGCTCGATCGCCGGATTGAGCGCGAGCTGCAGCAGCCAGTCGGATCCATGCGCGACGCCATGGCGCCAGCCTTCCTTGTCGACGAAACCGCGGTAGTCGCTGACCGACTCGACGAACGTCGCGGCCTTCTCGACCATGTCGGTGCGTTCTTCCGGCGTCATCCACTTCTGGAAGCGGTCGGTGCGCGCGACTTCCGACAACGCGAGCGCAGCGAACGGACGGCGGAAGCCTTTCCTGTCATCGCCGTCGAGCTGCGCGTACAGGGTGTCGCGCATGCCGCGCAGGGTGTCGGGGTCGAACACGCCCGCGCGCATCCAGGTCATCAGCGCGGTGTAGGCGGTGTCGTCCCGAATGGCGGGGTCGGGATCGCCGAGGCAGTCGAGCAGGCCGATCGCGAGCGCCTTGCGCGCGTCAGCGTCGTCGACCACGAACTTCGCCACGCGCAGGTTTTTCAGTGTTTCGGCGGTCTGGCCTTCGGGCGGGCAGCCCGCGAACGAGGACGCTGACGCGGCCACCGCGAGCAGCGCGGCGATCCTGACCATGGTCTTGCGCATGCGCTGTCTTCCTGCGGAGTAGGGCGCCACCGTAACGGCCGCCGCCCCTTCGGACAAGGGCGCGCTCAGCGCTTGAGCGCCGCGCGGTAGGTGCGGCTGCACGGGACGCGGGTGCCGTCGCGCAGCAGCAGGCGCGCATCGCCGGTGTCGAGTGGCTCGATCTCGGCGACGCAATCGAGGTTGACCATCCAGCTGCGGTGCACGCGCGCGAAGCGGGCCGGGTCCATGCGCGGCTCGATCGCGGCCATGGTCGTGCGCAGCGGATAGTCGCGGCCGCGCACGTGCAGGTTCACGTAGTTGCCCGACGCCTGCAGGAACTCGACGTCGTTCGCCGAGACCAGGAATTCCTTGCCGAGCTTGCGCACCAGGAAGCGTTCCGGCCGCTCGACCGGGTCCACCGGAGGACCCTCGTCGGGCGCGTCAAACAGGCGCGCCTCACCCTGCAAACGCAGCAGCAGCAGCCGGTAGGCGTAAACGCCGACGAGGATCGCCGCATAGCTGCGCACGTCCTTGAGGTATTCGTAGAACAGTTCGCGCGGCCAGGCGCCGAAGTCGTAGTGCTCGCCATGCCACGCGTACACGCCATGCCGCAGCGCCACCATCGCGCAGACGTGGATGAGGGAGTAGACGACGCTCGCGAGCAAATGCCAGGGCAGGTTGCGGCGGAACGAATTCACGGCGAGGGGAAACCTGCGGTCGAACGCAATCACCGCGGGCACCAGCGCGAGCCCGACGAGGTGACTGGTCCATTCCCAGCTCACCGGTTGCCACGTGGGCAGCCCGAGATGGGCGCGCTCGACGTCCATCACCGCTACCACCGATCGCATCGTCGCCTGCAGCAGGTACAGCGCGATCCAGAACCCGGGCTCGACCCAGCGCCGAATCCTCAGGTAGCGCTCGAGCAGGCGTCGGTCCGCCGGCGCCGGCGGGAGGGTCGATGCATTCATCTGCGCAGTGTACGGATGCGTCCCGGATTTCGGGCTCCGGTTCGTCCCTGCGGACCGCGGTTCGTCACTGCGGCCCGCCCCTCGACCCCTTGTGCTGGGCCCGTTCCGGGGGGCGGGGGCAGGCTGGCGTCGCCGAGTACCTGCAACCGCCCGATCGGGTCGGGGCTGGGCATCGGCATCGACGGAACCGACTTCCAGGAGCTCCCATGCAACGCCGCCACGACATCGACGCGCTACGTGCCCTCGCGTTCGCGCTGCTGATCCTCTACCACCTCGGCATGCTCTACGTTGCCGGCTGGCACTTCCACATCAAGAGTCCGTACGCCGAAACCGGCTGGGCGGTGGCGCTGAAGGCGCCGATGATCTTCGTCAACCGCTGGCGCATGGACCTGATCTTCCTGATCTCGGGGATGGCCGCCGCGTTCCTGCTCGGCAATCGCAAGCCGGGCAGGTTTTTCGCGATGCGCAGCTGGCGGCTGCTGCTGCCGCTGGTGTTCGGGATGCTGGTGGTGATCCCGATCCAGCCGTACGCGCAGGGCGTCAGCAATGGCCTCGTCGCGCCGGGCTTTGGCCGCTTCCTGCTCGCCTACTGGAGCCACAAGCCGTGGCCCGAGGGCGCGTTCAGCGGCTGGGAACACGGCTACACCTGGAACCATCTGTGGTACCTCGCGTACCTGTGGGTCTATACCGGCGTGCTGGTGCTGACGCTGCCGCTGCTCGACAGCCGCATCGGCCGTGCCACGCGCGCCTGGTTCTGCGGCCTGCGCGGGTTCTGGTTGCTGCTGCTGCCCGTGCTGCCACTGATCGCGTGGACGATGACGCTGCAGCAGCGCTTCCCGGACACCGGCGACCTCGTCCACGACTGGTATCGCCACCCGATGTACTTCACGGTGTTCCTGTACGGGTTCGTGGTCGCGCGCGACGCTGGCTTCTGGGCCGAGGTCAAGCGCCTGCGCTGGATGACGCTGCCGGCGGCGCTGCTGCTCGGCGCGGCCTACGTGTTCCTCGACCAGATCTGGCCCGAACGCGATCCGTTCCAGCAGGTGCTGCGCAATGTGTACCTGTGGACGATGCTGCTCGCGATCCTCGGCTGGGGCCACGCGCTGCTCGACCGGCCGTTCCGCTGGCTGCCGTGGGCGAATGCGTCGGTGTACCCGTGGTACATGCTGCACCAGAGCCTTCTGATCGGGATCGCGTACCTGCTGATTCCGTACCACGTCGGCCCGCTGCTCGAACCGACCCTCGTGCTCGCGGGCACCGTGCTCGGTTGCTGGACGATCACCGCGTTCGTGCAGCGCGTTCCGCTGCTGCGGCCGTGCTTCGGCATGAAGGCGCTGCCGCGTCGGGTGCGCCCGATGCAGTCGGTCGCTGCCGGCGCGATCAGCGTGCGCGACGACTGCGCGTAAACAGCGACTCTTTCGACGGTCGCGAGACAGCGCGGCCGCTCCTGTCGACAGAGCCCCTGGGCGGCGCGCTGCCGCCCGCCCAGACGTCCGCGAGGCCGCCATGGACGGCGAACGCCTCGTCGCAGGTTGTCGGCGCACGACCTTGCCGGTTGCGCCGATGCAGGCGACCGCGTTGCAGGTCGCTCTGCAGCGAGCCCACCAACGAACGGCCCGGCGGCGTCGAAGCGCGCCTCCACGCTGACCGCGCCATGGTCGACCGGATGCCACACCGACGGCACCCGGGAACCATAAGCACCGCGCGCGATTTCTGAGGCTTGACAGCGCCGCCGAATATAACGACACTGATTGCGACACGTCTGGTGGCATGAATGAAATTGAGCCTGCAGCAACTCGCCGAGAAGGCGGATGTCCCGGAACGTTCGATCCGGTTCTACATCCAGAAGGCGCTGCTGCCGCGTCCGCAGGGTGAGACGCGGGCGGCGTATTACACCGAAGCGCACCTCGCGGACCTGCTGCGGATCCGGCAGTGGCGCGAAGCGGGGATGTCGCTCGACGCGATCGGGGGGCTGTTGCAGGCGAAACGCGACGCGCCGGTTGTCCCGCCGCGGCCGGGAGCGATCGAGGTCCGGTCCCACCTGATCGTCGCGGACGGCATCGATCTCGTGATCGCACCCGACCGCGCAGGCCTCACGCAAGCG
>JBBQTD010000035.1:0-32822 GCA_038234715.1 Lysobacterales bacterium
AAGGGCGCTACAAAGCCTGCGTCGTGGACTCGGATCGCTACTTGCTGACGTGCCATCGCTATATCGAACTCAATCCGGTCAGGGTTGCCATGGTGGCGGAACCGACTGCGTATCGCTGGTCGAGCCATCGCTGCAATGCGAACGGTGAGTTCGATGCGCTGGTGGTGCCGCACGAGCGCTATCTGGCGTTGGGAGACTCGCAGCGAACGCGCCAGTCGGCTTATCGGGCGATTCTTGCGGAGGCGATTTCATCCGATGAACTGGCGCGCATCCGCAACTATCTTCAACAGCAACGCGTGTTGGGGGACCTGCGCTTTCAGGCCCAGGTCGAGGAACTCGCCGGACGCTGTGCGATGATTCGTCCCCGAGGTCACCAAAGGCGAGCGCCAATCGAAGTCGATCGGGCAACCGACGCAGACCGATTCTTCAAATGAACCTGACCCCTTTGTCCTGGATTTTCCTGCGTACACTGGTTTCCGGCACTTACACCACACGGTGCGCGTCGCGCATGACGTTCGCGAGGAAAAACGTCGTGGTGGGAGCCGCCGGTATCGTGTTCGACAGAAAAAAGACCGTGGTTTCGGCTTCCTCGACCGTGGTCGCCAAGAAAAATGCGGTGGTTTCGGTTTCCTCGACCATGGTCGGCAAGATAAATACCGTGGTTTCGGGTTCCTCGACCATGGTCGCCAAGAAAAATGCGGTGGTTTCGGTTTCCTCGACCATGGTCGCCAGGAAAAATACCGTGGTTTCGGGTTCCTCGGCATGGTGTTTTCTGCGGAGACCATGGTTCCGGCGCCGGCGACCACGGTGTTTTTTCCGCCGACCATGGTGTTGGCGGCGAAGTCTGCGATCGCTGCGGCGAAAACCACGATGATGATCGCGCACACCACGGTGTTGGTTGCGGAAACCATGGTCTTTTTCTGTCGACCATGGTGTTGGCCACGATATCCGTGGTGTCGCAGGCGGAAACCATGAAGCCGAACCTGCGCAACATGGTCTTTTTTCCGGAAACCGCGGTCTTTTTTCATTTGACCACGCTCTTTTTCCCATGGGCCATGCGCTTTTTCCCGCGTTGCGCGCGCTGGACCTCGTCGATCGTGCGGTGCGCTGATGCGTACTGACGCGCGGGTGCGGAGGCGGTCATGCAACGTCGCGGGCGACCGCAGAGGCCTGCGGACGTTGGAAATTCTGCTGCATTGCTGCGGCCTGGAGGAACGCTTGCCGGTTGGCGCTCTGATTCAGCCGAGCGGGAACTTTACTTCATGGGGCTCCGCGGCAAGCCCGATGGTCAATGCGCCTTCGCCGATGTTGACCATGCCGGTCAGGCCCATCACAGTCTCGCCGAGCTGCACGCCATGTTCCTCGCAGGCCCGGGCGAGTTCGTCGTAGCCGGGCAGCGCACGCATCCTGTCGAGCTCGCCGCCGTAGCTGATGTTGACGTTCGGCACCATCAGTCCCTTGCGGACGCGATCAGCAACATAGCCGTACAGAGCCTTCGCGCCATTGTCGAAACCCTTGGCCTTGCCGACTGCGGCGGTGTCGTTGCGGTAGGCCCGCAGGATCGGCTTGATGTCGAGCAGGGTGCCCAGCGTCGCCTTCATCCAGGTCACGCTGCGGTCGCCGCGCTTCATGGCGCGGGCGCGCAGGTACTTCACGTCGCGCACCACTGCGTAGCCGTAGGTGTTTTTCGTGAGCTCCGTGAGACGATCGTAGATGGGGTTGAAATCCGCGCCTTCCGCGATCATGCGCACGCCTTCAATCACGGTGATCGCCTGGCCGGCGAACAGGGTCTGGCTGTCGATCACGCGCATCTGGAAGATGCCTTTGAGGCCGGCTTCCTTGCGGATGGGATGGTAGTAGCGAAGGATCTCGCGGCTGGCCATCACCGAGTTCTCGTAGATCGGGCTGCGCGAGGACATGATCGTCAGGCAGAACACGAAGTCGAAGTCGACGACCAGCTTGGTCAGGAACAATTCGCGGATCTGTTCGACGGTGAACGGGGTCGATTCGGCCGCGTGGCCGTGGACGCCAAGGTGTTCACGATAGAACCGCAGGCTCTCCACGGCGTTGCGTTCGTCGACGAACGTGGCGTTGCCCATGTGCACCTTGATCGGTTGCACGATGACACGGTGTGCATCGAGATAGTCGCGGGGCAACTCGCAGGTCGAATCAACCACAAGTCCGATACGCATGAGAATCCCCCGCGACGCTGCCCGGAAAGTGGAGCAACGACTCTATTCATTTCACGAACGCCCGGCTTTGTCCAGTGAACCCCGTCCCGGAACAAGAAAAGCCGCAATCGCTCGCGGCTTTCTGGTTGCTCCGATTTAATACGGAGCGGCTCTTGCTTGAGAGTCCGGCCAAGGATGGCCGGTCACTACCTATGGGACTTGCCTACACCACAACCGCATCCCGGTCGTTGGGTCTGGCGGCGATGGACCGCCGCACACACTACACCCGCCACCAACACACCATCAGGCACATACACCTAAGCGAGACCCGCCTGCTTCATGACCTCGGCACGGAAATCATCTCCCGGTGCCGGCTTGTCGATGCCTTCGCCAACGGCGAGTCGCGAGAAGCCCAGGACCTGCGCGCCGGCCTTCTTCAGTACTGCGTCCACGGTCGAATTGGTATCGAGCACATAGGCCTGGCCGGTCAGGCACATTTCCGACAAGACCTTGTTGACCTTTCCGCTGATCATCTTCTCGAGGATCTCGGCGGGCTTGCCAGTGTCCTTGACCTGTGCGAGCGCGATGTCCTTTTCCTTCTTGACGATCTCGGCGGGCACCTGGTCTGGCGACACGTAAGGCGGGTTCATTGCCGCCACATGCATCGCAAGTCCGCGAGCGAGTTCGATATCGCCCCCCTTGAGTTCGACCAGCACGCCGATCCTGCCGCCGTGCACGTACGCGCCGACGTTGTGCGTGCTGTCGATGCGCGCCATGCGACGCACCTGCAGATTCTCGCCGATCTTCGAGACGAGCCACTGGCGCGCTTCCTCGACGCTGTTGTCGTAGGCAGTCTTCGATGCCTTGAGTGCATCGACATCGCCAGCTCCACTTGCGAGTGCGGTCTTCGCGACTTCGTCCCCGAACGCGATGAAGTTGGCGTCCTTGGCGACGAAGTCAGTCTCGGAGTTGACCTCGACGAGCACGGCCTTGCCGGTCCCTTGCGCGAGGAACACGCGACCTTCAGCAGCGATGCGCCCGGATTTCTTGTCGGCTTTGGCCAGACCCGTCACGCGCAGGTGTTCCATTGCTGCTTCGATGTCGCCGCCCTTCTCGGACAGGGCCTTCTTGCATTCCATCATGCCGGCGCCAGAGCGCTCGCGCAGTTCTTTCACCAGGGTGGCGGTGATTTCCATCGATTCGACCTCAATGCTTGCGAAGGATGCGCACGGCGCGTCCGGGAATGGATATGGATGCGGCGGAGCAGGGTGGCTCCGCCGCATGACACTGGCTTGTACAGCCGAGGCTTACTCGGCAGCGCGTGGCTTGTCACCCAGTTGCGGGCGGCGTGGCGGCGCGGGCGGGCGCTTGGAAGGCGGACGACGATCGCGATCGTTGCCAGGACGCCGCTCGTTCGGTGCCGTGCGCTTTTTCTTGTCGTCGTTCGGCACCGGGTTGCCCTCGGCGTCAAGCTCGACGAATTCGTCTTCGCTGCGACCGACGATTGGCGCTGCGGCCTTGCCTTCGAGCACCGCGTCGGCGGCGGCATGGGCGTACAGCTGCACCGCGCGGATCGCATCGTCGTTGCCCGGGATCGCATAGTCCACGAGGTTGGGGTCGTAATTGGTATCGACCACGGCGACAACCGGGATGCCGAGCTTCTTGGCTTCCATCACGGCGATGTTTTCGTGGCCGATGTCGATCACGAACAGCGCGTCGGGCAGGCGTTCGAGGTTCTTGATTCCGCCCAGCGAGCTGTCGAGCTTCTCGCGCTCGCGGCGACGCTGCAGTACCTCATGTTTCACCAACTTTTCGAACGTGCCGTCCGTCTCGGCGGCTTCGAGTTCCTTCAGGCGCGACACCGACTGCTTGACGGTGCGGAAATTGGTGAGGGTTCCGCCGAGCCAGCGCTGGGTCATGTAGGGCATGCCGCAACGGGTGGCTTCTTCCTTCACCGCGTCGCGCGCCGAGCGCTTGGTGCCGATGAACAGGATGCTGCCGCGCTTCTGCGCAATCGCCGACAGGAAGTTCATCGCGTCGGTGAACAGCGGGACGGTCTTTTCGAGATTGATGATGTGGATCTTGCCGCGGGCGCCGAAGATGTACGGAGCCATCTTGGGGTTCCAGTAGCGGGTCTGGTGGCCGAAATGCACGCCGGCTTCCAGCATCTGGCGCATGGTGACTTGGGGCATTGTTGTGAGTCCTGATAGTGGAATGTTTATGCGATTGCATTCATGAAAAGTCCGCACAGGGCGGCGGCTTCTCGCGAGGAAATCGCACTCACTATTCCGGGGTTGGGCTTCCGCAGGCCCAG
This sequence comes from Lysobacterales bacterium, assembly GCA_038234715.1. GTDB lineage: Bacteria > Pseudomonadota > Gammaproteobacteria > Xanthomonadales > Xanthomonadaceae > SZAS-103. The sequence continues at coordinate 4,486 of JBBQTD010000035.1, forward strand.
CGGCAACGACCTCCTTGCGGAGGACCCCGGTGCCGGTTGACAGCCTGCGTGTGGATTCGCCGATGTCGCACGGCGTGGGCGGATTGTGGGCAAGCCCACAGAGCCTCGGAATAATAGCCGCTAACCCAGGCTCAGGCAAGTTGTTGTTCCGTCAGGCCGATACCTGAGTCGGTCTGCCGAGGATCCGGTAGGCGGAACTAGGGAGGCCATCGCTGTCCGTAAAGGTCGGAAAGGACGCGAGAGTTCCCATGTCAATGGGCCACATCTTTAAGTCTTGCGAACATTGCGTCCTTACCGGACAAACTCTCTGCTGGCTTGACCGCGCTTCAGGCAGCTGGAGGTGTTCCACTCCGGACGTTGACCTCATGATCCAGGGCTGGCTATCGCACCGCCGATGCGATAGCGGATAATCCCGGCCCATGCCCGTCACCATCAAGACCGAAGACGAAATTGCGAAGATGCGCGTCGCCGGGCGACTTGCCGCTGAAGTGCTGCAGATCGTAGCCCCCCATGTGAAGGCGGGCGCGAGCACCGCCGAACTCGATCGCATCTGCCACGATCACATCGTCAACGTGCAGCAGGCGATTCCGGCCAACGTGGGTTATCGCGGCTTCCCGGCGACCGTTTGCACATCGGTCAACAACGTGATCTGCCACGGAATCCCCAGCGACGCGAAGATCCTCAAGGACGGCGACATCGTCAACATCGATGTCACGGTCATCAAGGACGGCCTGCACGGCGATACCAGCCGCATGTATATGGTCGGGGACCCGCCCGTGCTCGCGCGGCGACTCGTCGACGTCACCCGCGAGGCGATGTGGCGCGCGATTCGCATCGTAAAGCCCGGCGCGACGCTCGGCGATGTCGGCCACGCGATCCAGAGCTATGTCGAGGCCGAGCGATTCAGCGTCGTGCGTGAATACTGTGGCCATGGCATCGGTCGGATTTACCACGAAGATCCGCAGGTGCTCCATTACGGCCGTCCGGGCGACGGCATGGTGCTCAAGCGCCACATGACCTTCACGATCGAGCCGATGGTGAACGCCGGCGCACGCCACACGCGGTTGATGCCGGACGGCTGGACGGTGGTGACGCGGGACCGTTCGCTGTCGGCGCAATGGGAGCATACGGTGCTGGTGACCGACGACGGCGTGGATGTACTCACGCGCGTACCCGGTGACGACAATATCCTGTGAACGCCAGTTCTTGAACGCCGCGCCGCCCGCGACACTCGAACCGGCCCATCCCGGGCTCCACGACGCGGACTGGACATCCTCGACGCGCATTCGCCTGACGGTGGACGCGGCTGGGCGTGCCGAGCGATTCGACGCAGGCGATTCGGTGGATTCCTTGCTGGCCGCGCGCTCGCGCGCGGTCGACGTAACCGTGCTCGAAGCATGGTCGCGGGCGTGTGGCAACTGCGCAAGCCTGCATCTGTTCGCAACGGGCGGCTACGCAAGGAAGGAGCTTTTTCCGCAATCGGACGTGGACTTGCTGGTGCTTGCGACCCGCGGTGCACCCGATGAGCAACAGCAGGCCGCGCTATCGCGCTTCTTCGCGCTGCTGTGGGACGCGGGCCTGAAGACTGGCCACGCGGTGCGCACGCCTGCGGAATGCACCGAGGCGTCGACGGCCGACATCACCGTCCTGACTGCGATGATGGAAGCGCGCCTGTTGCAGGGCCACGATGATGCGCATCGGGAACTGCGCGACGCGATTGCGCCCACGCGGGTATGGCCAGCGGCGGCGTACTTCGCCGGCAAGCGTAACGAACAGCGCCAGCGTCACCTGCGCTTCAACGACACCGCGCACAACCTCGAGCCGAACATCAAGGACGGCCCCGGCGGCCTGCGCGACCTGCAGACCCTGAGGTGGATGGCGCAGCGTGTGTCGGGGGCACCCGATCTTGCCGCCCTGGTTCCGCTTGGCCAGCTCGGTACGGACGAGAATGCCGCCCTCGAACGCGAATGGCGCGCGCTCGCGCGCGTGCGTTTTGCGCTGCATCTGGTCGCCGGCCGACCTGAAGAGCGCCTGCTGTTCGATCACCAGCGCTCGCTTGCAACGCGCATGGGATACATCGACGAGCGACGCGACAATCTCGCGGTCGAACAACTGATGCAAGGTTTCTTTCGCAGCGCGGCCATCGTGTTGCGGATCAACGAACGCCTTCTGCAGCGCTTTGAGGAGCAACTCGAGGGAAGCGCTGAACCGGTGGCGCTCACCGATGGTGCATCGACGCATGGCGGGTCCGGGCCGGCCGGGTCCGAGAGTGCCTTCGTCTCCCTGCGAGGCTATCTCGCATTCGCCGATACTGCGCCGCCCGACGCAGCGAGTTGCTTTGGACTTTTTGCGACATGGGCTGCGCATCCCGGTTTGCGCGGACTGCATTCGGAATCTGCGCGTCGGCTCGCCGAAGCGCTGCCGCAATTTCCTGCTTACATGGATGCGCCGCCGCAGGTGCGGGTGCGGTTCATGGCGATGTTGCGCAAGCCCGATGCAGTCTCGACGCTGACCCGCATGGCCCGCCTCGGCGTGCTTTCGCGCTACCTGCCGAGTTTCGGCAAGGTCTCTGGCCGCATGCAGTACGACCTGTTCCATGCATTCACCGTGGACCAGCACACGCTTACGGTACTGCGTCACATGGACGGTTTCGCGAGCGGGGCGGAAGGCGAGCGGTTTGCGCAGGCGCGCACGGTCTGGCCCAGATTGCGCAAACCCGAGTTGTTGTTGCTGGCTGGATTGTTCCACGACATCGCCAAGGGCCGCGGCGGTGACCATTCGGTACTCGGGGCGGAGGATGCCAGCGACTTCTGCATGGCGCATGGGCTGCCGGAGGCAGATACCGACCTGGTCGCATGGTTGGTGCGCGAGCACCTGGCGATGTCGGTGACCGGGCAGAAGCAGGACACGTCCGACCCGGATGTGATCAATCGCTTCGCGGAACGGGTGGCGGACCGCGAGCGCCTCGACTATCTGTACCTGCTGACCTGCGCCGATATCGCAGGCACCAGCCCGAAGCTGTGGAACGCGTGGAAAGACCGGCTGTTTGCGGATCTCTACGCTTCGACGCGCTTCGCGTTGCGGCGTGGACTCGAGCACCCGGTGCATGCGGCCGAGCGGATCGCGGAAACGCGCGTCGAGGCGCTTGCCCTGTTGCATTACGAAGGACTTGACGGCGCCGCAATCGAGGACGTATGGAACGCGTTGCCGGACGAGGTGTTCCTGCGTTATCGCGCGTCCCAGGTTGCATGGCAGACCGCTGCGATCATCGCCCAGAAGGACCCAACCGACGATCTGGTCGCGGTGCGTCCGTTGGGTGACTCGGGGCTCATGGAACTGTTTGTGCATGCACGCGATCGCGATGGGCTGTTTGCGGCCGCGGTCGCGACTCTCGACCGGCTTGGCCTCGGCGTGCTTGAGGCGCGAGCCCTGGCCACCCGCAATGGTCGCGTGTTCGACAGCTTCCAGGTGCTCCCCGCGCATCCGGACCGCGTGTTGGTACATGCCGATGTCATCAAGGCGCTGCGCATGGCGATCCAGCGGCCCGACAAGGTGCGCCCCACGCGACGCGCCCTTCCGCGCGCACTACGTCACTTCTCGATCGTGCCGCGCGTCGAGTTCTCCGCTGCGGGCGAACTCACGCGGATGACTTTGGTCACGGGCGACCGCCCCGGATTGCTGGCCGGGGTGGCCCAGGTGCTGCGCGACCAGAGCTTGCGCGTGCATGATGCGCGGATCGCGACATTCGGCGAGCGCGCCGAGGATTTCTTCGTGATCAGCGATGCGGCGGATCGCGCGCTCGACGCAGCTGGACAGCAGGCATTGCGCGACGCACTGGTCGCGCGTATCGATGGAGAAACGGCTTGAGCACGTCACCACGGGAAATTGTCGAGGGCGGTTGGGAGCGTCGGGCGGAATTGAATCCCGATACCATCGAGCCAGCGTTGCGCGATGCGATCGAAGACGTCGTTGGAAGACTCGAAACCGGCGCGCTGCGCGTTGCGGAACCGTCCGCGCAGGGATGGATCGTCAACGCATGGGTGAAGAAGGCCGTGCTGCTCTATTTTCGCGCCAATCCGAATGCGATCCAGGGCGAATCACCCGCACCCTACTGGGACAAGGTGCCGCAACGATTCGCGGGATTTGATGCCGATGCGTTTCTCGAACTTGGCGTGCGCGTGGTTCCTGGCGCCATCGTGCGCCGGGGCGCATACCTGGGTCGGGATGTCGTGCTGATGCCAAGTTTCGTGAACATCGGCGCGCATGTCGGCGCGGGAACGATGGTGGATACGTGGGCGACGGTTGGTTCCTGCGCGCAGATCGGCGCGCGTTGCCATCTCTCCGGCGGCGTCGGCATCGGTGGCGTGCTTGAACCCTTGCAGGCCGCGCCGACCATCATCGAGGACGACTGCTTCGTTGGGGCGCGCTCCGAAGTGGTGGAAGGGGTCGTCGTGGAGCGCGGGAGCGTGATCGGCATGGGCGTGTTCCTCGGCCAGTCCACGCGCATCTACGATCGCGCGACGAAGACCATCGCCTATGGCCGCGTGCCGGCGGGCAGCGTCGTGGTATCGGGTTCGTTGCCCGCCGCCGATGGATCGCATTCCCTGTATTGCGCGGTCATCGTCAAGCAGGTGGACGACAGGACGCGATCGAAGACTTCGGTCAACGAGTTGCTTCGCGGGGCTGCGGAGTGAGCGCATTGGCCGGAGACTTCACGTGGCTGTGATGACGACGCTCTATGGACTCGCCAACTGCGACACCTGCAAGAAGGCGCGCAACTGGCTCACACGCTATGGCGTAGCGCATTCCTTCGTGGACTATCGCGATCAGCGCGTGCCGGCCGACACGTTGAAGGAATGGGCGCGGCAACTCAGCGGTTGGGAAAAGCTCGTGAATCGCGCATCGACCACCTGGCGCACCTTGCCTGATGCACGCAAGGCGCCGCAGTCCGATCCGGAATGGACCCTGCTGATCAAGGAGTATCCGCAACTGGTGAAGCGCCCGGTGGTGGTGACCGGCGATGGCGTGATCACTGTCGGCTTCACCGAGAATGTCTTCAAGCAGCGATTCGGGATTCGGAAATGAGCGATGTGGTCGCGTTGACGAAGGAACTGGTTTCGCGCATGTCGGTCACGCCGGACGACGCAGGTTGCCAGGCATTGATCTCCATGCGCCTCGTACATTTGGGCTTCCATTGCGAGCAGATCGATTTCGGATTGGTGAAAAATCTGTGGGCGACCCACGGCACTGCCGGCCCCGTGCTGTGCTTCCTGGGCCATACCGATGTGGTTCCGCCCGGACCGCGTGAAGCGTGGGCAAGCGATCCATTCGTGCCCGAGATCCGCGACGGATTCCTGTACGGTCGTGGTGCGGCCGACATGAAGAGCGGCGTCGCCGCGATGACCTGCGCACTGGAATCCTTCGTTGCCGCCCACCCCGAACACCTGGGCGTTGTTGCGCTGCTGTTGACCTCGGACGAGGAGGGTGACGCCGTCGATGGAGTGCGTCGCGTTGCCGAACACTTCCGCGCGAATGGTCAACGCATCGATTATTGCGTCACCGGCGAGCCATCGTCGATGCAAAGGCTGGGTGACCTGATTCGGGTCGGGCGCCGTGGCACCTTGTCGGCGACGTTGATCGTGCGCGGTGTGCAAGGGCACGTCGCGTACCCGGAGCGTGCACGCAATCCGATCCACCAGGCGATGCCCGCACTGACCGAACTGGCTGCGCGGCGTTGGGACGATGGTTACGCGCTCAACAGCGCGAATCCGTTTCCGCCGAGCAGCATGCAGATCTCCAACATCAACGCCGGCACCGGCGCGAACAACGTGATTCCGGGAACCTGCGAGGTGGTGTTCAACTTCCGCTACAACCCGGGCTGGCGCGCCGAGGACCTCGAACGTGAAGTGCACGCGCTGTTCGATCGGCATGGGCTCGACTACGCCATCCGCTGGCAACGCGGCGGCGAACCGTTCCTGACCACGGAGGGGAAGTTGCGCTCGGTCGTGCGCGACGTGCTCCGCGCGCATTGCGGAACAGTGCCAGAGGAAAGCACGGGCGGCGGCACGTCGGACGCGCGCTTCATCGCACCGCTGGGCGCCGAGGTGATCGAGTTCGGTCCGATCAACGAAAGCATCCACAAGGTCGATGAGCGTGTCGCGCTGGACGAGCTCGAGCGACTGCCGGCGATCTTTCAGGACATCGCCGAGCGCTTGCTGCGCAGCTGATATGCCGGCCACGTTCCGGGGCCTTTTGGCCACGCAACCGGCCGCTGCGGCAATCGATCCGCAACGATTGCCGGCGCAGAAGCCCAAGCTGTGTCTACTGCGGTGGCAGTCCTTGGCGCTGCCGGGTCAGGTTGCGCCATTCGACTTCGCGGCGTTCCACGACATGCGAAAGATTGTCGGAGACGCGCTGGCGCGATTGCGCCGTCAGTTCGAATCGGGGAGCCGTCTGTGAGGTCGTTGCCAGCGAGCGCAGCATCAGGTTGAACATCGCCGTCACCGACACGGCCGGGGCCGAGAAAACGTCGGTGCGATTGGTGAGATTGCCGCTGTTGGTCTGCACGAAGAAGGGTTCGCTCACGCTGCCGAGGCTGGACAAACCCTGGTAATCGCCCACGAAAAGCCCTTCGGCATTGGGAGCTGTTTCCAGGTCGAACGGCCCGGCGACTGCGGACTCGCGCCAGGTGGTGGCGTCGTTCGACCTTGCGAGCCAGAGGATAGTCGGCAATGTCGCCGGGTCGGTGGTGTTGTTGCGGAAATCGAAGTACGTCACGCTGATCGTGCCATCGCTGCGAACGTGCACGCTGGGTTCGAATGCTTCCGCCGCTGGATCGCCATTCACGCGTACCGGCGTCGACCAGGTCAGGCCGCCGTCGGTGGAGCGCGTCAATGCGATCGCATCGCGTGCAAAATTACTGAAGCGCCCATCCGCCCAGGTCATGACGAGGTCGCCTGACGGGCCGGCCGTCATTTGCGGCAAGTCGGCGCCGTCGCGCACCGCGGTTCCGGTTTCGGGGTCCTTCGCCCCGACCGCAAGCAGGTCGGCGACCTTGATTGGAGTGGACCAGGTCAAACCGTGGTCGGTCGAGCGGATGATATCGGCTTGCGCGCTTTGGGTGCCGTTTGAAGCAGTCAGGATCAGCGTGAAAAGATCGACCATCGTTCCATTCGGAGTCACGATGATCTCGTTGCCCAAGGTCTGCCCACTCGTGCCCGGATCGTAGATCGCGCGAGCCTGCTCCCAGGTTCCACCGCCATCGGTACTGCGCGCGAACATCGCGGGGCCGTCGCCGCCGGGCGGCAGCCGATCCCAGACCGCGTAGACGAAGTTGGCCGTGTTGGGGTCGGCGGTGATCGCCTCCTTGTCGTTGAAAAACTGCGAGCCGTCGAGGATCAGCGTCGCCGGATTGCTCCATGTCCTGCCGCCGTTGAGCGATCGGCTCGCGAGCACCGCGCTCGTGGGCTCGCCGAGCTGGGTGCTGCCGCTGAACGAAATGGAGATCGTGTATGCGACCCCGTTGGGCCCGAACGACACCCACGGATCGGATGCACGCGGATAGTCGCCGCCATTGCCGGCATTGCCGCCCGCGCAGCGCGAGAACGGAAGCGGCGTGCGCGTCCATGTCTTGCCACCATCGAACGACGCTCCGCTCATCAGGCCGCGCGCGCCACCGGTGGACCAGCGATCCTGCTGCCATACGCCAACGATGTTGTTGGTGTTCAGCGGATTGACCGCGACATACGGTTCGACTTCGGCATTGACGTAGAGCGTACCGTCGGCAGCCACTCCATCGCAGCCTGCGATGAATGGCGAAGCCGCCGAAACCATGTACGCGGGATCGACGATCGGAGGCGGCGGAGGTGGGGGCGGCGGCGGTGGGGGCGGAGGAGGCGGAGGAGGTGACGCCGCGGCTGCGCTGTGACCGCCTCCGCCACACCCTGGCAACCCGGTCAGCGCCAGTGTTGCGGCCAGGGCAATCGTGCCAAGCAGGCGGCGTGACGAGTCCATGGCGATAACTTCCTCTGTAAAGCCTTGCCCCAGACTAGCGCAGACACCAGGCGTTCGCATCTGCCGCGCGGCGATCAGCGCGCAGGCACCAGTCGCAGCACGTGTCGGGTTGCTCCGGGCAGGAACGATGTCGCGTCGCCACGCACCCAGGCCGCATGACCCGCCCCCCAGAACGGCGACAGCGGGTTGCCGCTCTGTCCGCCCGGCATCTCGATGATCCCTTCGGCTTCGTGCCCGGGCGATACCACCATGCGTTCGGACGCGCCGAAGTCCTGCGCTGCGACGCGCGGCATGTTGGAGTCGCCGGGAAGTGCGTCGGCCGGCATGCAAAGGAATCGCTTCAGGAATCCCGGCAAGGCTCCCGCAAGCGGGTGGCAGATCGCCGCGGTATTGCGTTCGCCCCAGCGACGCTGGTCCAGCGGGCCGGTTTGCTCGAGCTTGGAATCCGCATCGTGTGCGGCGTCGACCAGCAAGGCGTCCCACGTTGCGTAGTTGCGTGGAAGCAGGTGCTGCGGACGTTGCGTGACGAGTTGCCATGCAACGCCTTCGAGTTGTTCCAGGTCCGGCATCACGAAGTCCTTGCCGAGCGCGACCTGTGCGGGGGCCATCAAGCCTTTCTCGATGCGATCGAGCACGGCCAGGCGCCATGTGCGCACGATGCGATATGTCACCGCATCGGCGGAAGCGCGTGCATCCCAGGTCCGCGTTGCGGCTTCAAGGCGCTTGAGCACTGGATCATGCGATGCCTGCAGCAGCGTGCGCAGTTGCTTCCACCAGCGTTCGAGAAACAGCGCGCGGTTGTCGAGCTGGATGGCGAGCAGGTCTTTCTCGGTGAACATGTTCTTCGCGTAGAGATCGTCGCGGATCTGCTTCGCGCGTGCGCCAAGGGCGTAGCCGGAGTCGCCGACTTGCAGGAGCGCCTCGCCACCGAGCGTGCGGTTGTTCGCGGTCCAGAGGCGATGCGAAAGCGGATCGACGATGTCTGGTGAAATCGATCTGTCCACGTCCCATGAGTAGCAAGGTTCGACTGGAATATGGTTCCTTGCTGCGAATTGCGTTTCCGCGGCCAAGTCGTCACCGGCCGCACCGGGCGCATTTTCTGGGTCTGGATCCGGTCGATGCCATCCACACCAGCCCGCCCAGTCCGGTGTGCCGCCCGTGACATGCCATCCGATCCGACCGTACGCGTCTGCGATCACGAGATTTTGTGCTGGAATTCCAACGGTCTTGCTGACCGCGATTGCCTGGCCGAGTTGGGCTGCCGTGGCCAAGTCCAGAAGATTTAGGTTCAAAGTACCTGGCAACTGCGGAGCCCAGCGCAGTGCCAACGCAGCCCCGTTCGGCAATGTCTTGATGACAGGACCCCATGCGGTCTCGGTGATCTCCATCACAAACGAAGGCGCGCCGGCCACTCGGATGGTCTCGTGCCTGACTGTTTCGCCACAGTGACCGATGGAATCGTCGCAGTGCGGAATCCACATCCAGTCTGCATTGCTCACATAGCTGTTGGTAAACCCCCACGCGACGTGTCGATTGCTGCCGACGATCACGCCGGGCACACCGGGCAGGGTAAACCCACTGACATCGACCTTGCCCTCGACAGCGCGTGCATCCGGATACAGCAGGCGCGCACGGAACCAGATGTCCGGCACACGCAAACCCAGGTGCATGTCGTCAGCGACGATCGCGCGACCGTCTTTCGTGAGTGCGCCAGCGACCGCGAAGTTGTTGCTGCCGGGTGCGTTCGGGTCGACGTACGCGGGGCTGCCATCAATGCCCGGCGCAGGCAGTTTGCGCAGATCGAGCGTCGCGACATCGGGCAATGCGACATTCCCGCGTGGTGCTCCTTCCAGCGGTGCATCCCATTCGGTGCCATCGGCCGCAATCAGCTTGTAAAGCGCTGCGGGCACCACCTGCTTGATGCGCCACAGCGCGAGTTCGCGTTCGTTGCTGCCGCCCTGCAGGTCGAAGAACATCGCATAGCCGGCGAGTGCGGTGTCCGACAGTTGCCATGGCTCGGGCTTCGCCTGCAAAAGCAAATAGGGCCACGGACGCACACGCAGGTCGCTGAGCCCAGCATTGACGCCTTCGGTATACGCCTGCAGCTGCGGCATCTTGTCGCCAGCAATCCCGATGAGGTTCCCGAGCGCGCGTGCACGGAACCGGTGCACGCGGTGCCGCTTGTCGACGTCGAGCGCGATGCTGCCGAACAGTTCGGAAAGCTCGCCAGCCGCCGAACGTCGCAGCAGGTCCATCTCGAAAAAGCGTTCCTCGGCATGCACGTAACCGAGCGCGCGCATTGCGTCGATTTCATTGGCGGCGTGGATGGTGACCACTCCGAGCGCATCGCGCTCGATCGCGACAGGGGATAAAAGTCCAGGCAATTCAACGCTCCCGTCGAGGGTGGCGAGGCTGCCGCGCAGCAGCCACCAGCCCGTCCCGAAAGCAACGACGATGAGCAGCAGCAATACAAACACGCTGCGCCTGAGCCAGCGGATCGCGCGGGATTTCCGAACGCTCTGGCCTTGCGTCTGCAGGTTGGGGCCGGGCAGGGGTTCGTTCGTTTTGGACTGGCTCATGGCGAAAGACTAAACCGTTTCGGGCGCTTGCCTCGGGGCGACGGATGCGTCACGATCGGCCCATGTCACGTGCCCGACCCGCTGCCGCCAGCCTTGTTTCCGACCTCGTCGGCGCAGCCGCGCGCACGCAGTCGAATTCCAATTGGAACAACAACGCCAACTTCCAGCAGGCCGGCGATTAGCGCGTAGAGATCCACTTCCCGCTCAATCCAGAAGGCCTGCACTGCGAAGTGCAGGCCTTTTTGTTTGGGTCCTTCGATCACCGAAACAGCAGGGCCGTATGCGACCACCGTCTTCACCAGGATTGCACCGATGTTGGCAGTGGCAGCAGCTGCGCATCCGCGTTCGGCGGTTATGCGCCAACGTCGAGGCCATGCAAAGCGGAGTGGAATCCGGGCAAAACAGCGTTGTACCCGTGCGAGGCGGCAGCGTTCCCGTGCAAGGCGCCTTGGTACCCGTACGCAGAGCCTGTGTTCCCGTACAAGGCGCCTTTGTACCCGTACGCAGAGCCTGTGTTCCCGTACAAGACGCCTGCGTACCCGTACGCAGAGGCTGTGTTCCCGAACAAGGCGCCTGCGTAACCGTCCGAAGAGGCTGTGTTCCCGTACAAGGCGCCTTTGCACCCGTACGACGAGGCTGTGTTCCTGTACTACGCGCCTGCGTACCCGTACGAAGAGGCTGTGTTCCTGTAATACGCGCCTGCGTACCCGTACGAATCAACTTTGTTCCCGTACACGGCAACGTTGCACCCGTACGCAGCAGATTTGTGAACTTCTGGCGACACACTGTCAGCGTGTGCAGCACCTGTGCACGCATGCGCCGGGGCCATGTCGCGCAGCGAGTGGTCAATACCTTCAAGCCAGCCGGCGACCCCTGCTTGCACCACAGTCATTTTACCCCTTCAAGGAATCTCCATGTGTTCGATTCTCGGCGTTTTTGACCTTCGCACCGGCACCGATCTCACGCCGTTGCGCCCGCTGGCACTCTCCTTGTCCGCGCAGCAGCGGCATCGCGGCCCGGACTGGAGCGGCGTGCACGCGGACGCCTCGGCGATCCTGGTGCACGAGCGCCTTGCCATCGTCGATCCCGCGGGCGGATCGCAACCGCTGCGCTCGGCGGATCGTCGTCTCGTGCTCGCCGTCAACGGCGAGATCTACAACCACCGCGAACTCGAATCCGGCCTCACCACGCCTTACGCGTTCCAGAGCGGATCGGACTGCGAGGTGATCAATGCACTGTTCGCGCAAGACGACGGCAGTCCTTCCGTGTGGCTCGACCGGCTCAATGGCATCTTCGCGTTCGCGTTGTGGGATCGCGATCGCAAGCGTGTCCTGCTCGCGCGCGATCCGATGGGCGTGTGCCCGCTCTACTGGGGACACGATAGCGACGGTCGGCTCTGGGTCGCCTCGGAGATGAAGGCGATCGCGCGCCTGTGCGACGACGTTGCCGCTTTCCCGCCCGGCCACTGGTTCGACAGCGCAACCGGTGCATGCACGCGCTATTACACGCGAGCATGGCGCGACTACGACGCGGTCGCTGGCGTCGCGGTGTCCGCGCAGGAGTTGCGCGAGGCGTTCGAGGCCGCAGTGCATCGCCAGATGATGAGCGATGTGCCCTATGGCGTGCTGCTTTCGGGTGGACTCGATTCCTCGCTGGTCGCGGCTTGCGCGGCGCGATTCGCGCGCAAGCGCATCGAGGAGGACGACCAGACCGAGGCGTGGTGGCCGCGACTGCATTCGTTCGCGATCGGCCTGGAAGGCTCACCGGACCTCGCTGCCGCAGAAGTCGCCGCACAAGCGCTCGGCACCGTACACCATGGTTTCAAGTACACGTTCGAGGAAGGACTCGATGCATTGCCGGAAGTGATCCGGCATATCGAAACCTACGACGTCACCACGATCCGCGCGTCAACGCCGATGTACCTCCTCGCACGACGCATCAAGGCGATGGGCGTGAAGATGGTGCTGTCAGGTGAGGGCAGCGATGAGATCTTCGGCGGCTACCTGTACTTCCACAAAGCACCCAATGCACGTGCGTTCCACGAGGAACTCGTGCGCAAGCTCGATGCATTGCACAGCTACGATTGCCTGCGCGCGAACAAGTCGATGATGGCCTGGGGCGTCGAGCCGCGCGTGCCGTTCCTCGACGTCGAATTCCTAGACGTGGCGATGCGCATGGATGCGCAATTCAAGATGGTCGACGCCAACCGGCTCAACCAGGGACCAACGCGCGGCATCGAGAAGGCGGTGCTGCGCGAAGCATTCGCGGGCTACCTGCCCGACGCAATCCTGTGGCGGCAGAAGGAGCAGTTCAGCGACGGCGTCGGCTACGGATGGATCGACGGACTCAAGGCGCATGCCGAGCAGCATGTAAGCGACCGCGATTTCGCAGCGGCCATCGGCAGGTTTCCGATCAATACCCCGCAGACCAGGGAAGCTTATTTGTACCGTTCCCTGTTCGAACGCGCGTTCCCGGGCGACGCCTGTGCGCGCACCGTGCCCGGCGGCAAGTCGATCGCGTGCTCGTCGCCGACGGCGATCGCGTGGGATGCGGCGTTTGCGAACGCGGCCGATCCGTCGGGACGATCCATCGCAGGCGTACACCAGGACGCGCTGGCTCCGGTTTGAATTGCGCATGCCTGCGGATCCGGTGGTTGGACCTGGGTTTCTGGCATGCTCCGCAACACGCAGACCGCGCCCTTGATGCGCGGCAACGGGGCTGCTGCATGTCGTTTTTCGCCGAACTCAAACGTGGCAATGTGTTCCGGGCGGCGACGTTCTACGCGGCGCGCATGTGATCAGGTCAATCAAGTCTTGTGCAGGCGATATGCCGCCGTCTGCAGCGAGCTGACACCTTCGGCCACGAACCCCGGCTGCTCGGCAAGGATGTCCTTGCGCTCCAGCACATCGATGCGCCAATTGCGCGAGAACAGGGCCTGCACTTCGTCGCCTTCGACGGAAAACGGCGGCCCTTGCTTCTGGTGCTGCGGATACTCCAGCGTGATCAGCAGGCACTCGCAACCCGTTGGCATGCGCGCATAGAGCTGGTCCGCATAGCGCTGGCGCAGCGCAAGTGGCAGGGCGATCAGCGCCGCGCGATCGAAGACCGCATCGCAGGACGCGAGCAATGCATCGTCGAGAGCGAATGCGTCGCCCAGAAGCAACACCAGTTCGCCGATGCGGTGGTGAATCCCGTTGCCTTCTTCGTGAATGGTTGGCTCAAGTCCGCGTTCGTTGAAGTATTGGCGCACAGCGAGTTCCGACAGCTCCACGCCGATCACCCGATGCCCGCGCGCGGCGAGCCAGTCCATGTCCAGGCTTTTGCCGGCAAGCGGGACAAGCACGGTTGCGTCGGGCCGCAGCCCGAGTCCTTGCCAGTGCCTTTCGAGCAGCGGCGTGACGCGATCCTGGTGAAAGCCGATCCGCCCCTCTTGCCAGCGTTGCTTCCAGAAGTCCGCGTCCATCATTCCACCGACAGTCCGTCGACCTTCTGCCATCCGCGGGGAAGCAGGCCGCCACGCGATGCGCGCGAGCCGAGATAGTCGTCGAGATCCTTCCACGCCAGCCGCATCGGCGTGCGCTGGCCGCTGTGCACGAACAACGCGCCATTCAACGGAATTGCCGCGACGGCTGCCACCCGTTCCGTGCCGAGTTTTGCGCGCGGGATTTCGATCAGCTTGTTGCCCTTGCCGCGATCGAGTTCGGGCAATTCGGCGACCGCGAACACCAGCAGGTGGCCGGCCGTGGTGATCACCGCAAGGCGATCGCTTGCCACGTCCTGCACCTGGGCGGGTGCGAGTACCCGAGCACTCTCGGGCATGGTGATCATCGCCTTGCCTGCCTTCTGGCGACCGGTGAGGTTCTCGAAGCGGGTGACGAAACCGTAGCCGTGGCTGGATGCGAGCACGACGCGGGCGTCGAGCTCTGCGCCGATCAACGCCTGGAATTGCGCACCCGGGGTCAGGGTGAAACGGCCGGTGAGAGGCTCGCCATTGCCGCGTGCCGACGGCAGCGTGTGCGCCAGCGTCGAGAAGCTGCGCCCACTGGAGTCGAGGAATGCGATTTGTTGCGTGCTGCGCGCATGGATCGCCTGCAGAAGTCGATCCCCATCGCGATAGCTGAGCTCGGCTGCGTTCACGTCATGGCCCTTGGCCGCGCGCACCCATCCTTTCTCCGACAGCACCACCGTGACGGGTTCGCTCGGTACCAGTTCATTTTCCGAGATCGCCTGTGCAGCGCCGCGAACGATCAGTGGCGATCGCCGTGCATCGCCGAACTTCTTCGCATCGGCAAGCAGCTCGTCCTTGATGAGTTTCTTGAGCCGCGCGCTCGAACCGAGCGTGTTCTGGATTGTGGTGCGTTCTTTCGCGAGTTCGTCCTGCTCGCCGCGGATCTTCATTTCCTCGAGGCGTGCGAGCTGTTTGAGCTTGGTTTCCAGGATGTAGTCGGCCTGTTCCTCGTCGAGGAAGAAGCGCTGCATCAGGACCGGCTTGGGCTCGTCCTCCTGGCGGATGATGCGGATGACCTCATCGAGATTCAGGAACGCGACCAGCAGTCCCTCGAGCAGGTGCAGCCGGCGTTCGACTTTCGCAAGCCTGTGTTCAAGCCTGCGACGCACCGTCCTGGTGCGGAACTCCAGCCACTCGCCGAGCAGGCTCTTGAGGTTCCTGACCTGGGGTCGACCATCCAGCCCGATGATGTTGAGGTTGACCCGGAAACTGCGCTCGAGGTCCGTGGTCGCGAACAGATGACCCATCAAGCCATCGATATCGACGCGGTTGGATCGCGGAATCAGCACGATGCGGGTCGGATTCGCATGGTCGGACTCGTCGCGGATATCCTCGAGCCAAGGCAGCTTCTTGGCGCGCATCTGCTGCGCGATCTGCTCGATCACCTTGCTTGGCGACACCTGGAACGGCAACGCCGTGATCACGATGTTGGCCGCTTCACGGGCGTAAACGCCGCGCGCGCGGACGCTGCCGCCTCCGGTCTCGTACATTGCGCGCAACTCGGCGCGCGGTGTGATGATCTCCGCTTCGGTCGGGTAATCCGGACCGAGCACGTGTTCGCACAGGTCGCGCACCGATGCATCCGGATCGTCGAGCAGCCGCACGCATGCGCTGACGACCTCGTTGAGATTGTGCGGCGGAACGTCGGTAGCCATGCCAACCGCGATGCCGGTGGTCCCGTTGAGCAGCAGGTGGGGCAGGCGCGCGGGCAGCCAGCTGGGTTCCTCGAGGGTGCCGTCGAAATTCGGCGTCCAGTCCACGGTGCCGTGGCCAAGTTCGCCGAGCAGCACTTCCGCGATGGGGGTGAGCTTGGCCTCGGTATAGCGCATCGCCGCGAATGACTTCGGATCGTCCGACGAACCGAAATTGCCTTGGCCCTCGATCAGCGGATAGCGATACGAGAACGGCTGCGCCATCAGGACGAGGGCCTCATAGCACGCCGAATCGCCATGCGGATGGTACTTGCCTATGACGTCGCCGACAGTGCGAGCGGCCTTCTTGGGCTTGGATGCGGCGCTCAGTCCGAGCTCGCTCATCGCGAAGATGATCCGTCGCTGGACCGGCTTGAGGCCATCGCCAAGGAACGGCAGAGCGCGGTCCAGGACCACGTACATGGAGTAGTCGAGATAGGCGCGCTCGGCGTATTCGCGCAGTGGGACTTGTTCGAAGCCGTGGAAACTGGCGCGGGTCGGTGCTGTCATCGGGGGCTCGAAGTTGCCGTCACGCAGGCCATGGATGATACGGGCCTAGGCGGGAAGCCGGGAGGGGAGCGGAATTCAGCAAGGTGAATGAACGCGTCGCGGCAACTGCACATGCAGCAATCAGCTCTGTGTTATTAATTGCCTTGACAATGATTTGCTCGGCACTTAAAGTGCCCGCCCATGAACCAGGCGACCCCGACCACTCCCAATCCGGTTGCCACCAACATCTGCCTGTTGTTCCGGCAGATTCGTGACGGCATCGCCAGAAGGATCGAGCAGGACCTTGCGGACAATGGGTACCCGATCAACCTCAGCCAGTTCCTGGTGCTGCGCAAACTTGATGTGCTCGGCCCGATGTCGGCCATTGACCTCGCACGTGCCATCGACCACAACCCCGGCGCGATGACCCGGCTGCTGGACCGCCTGGAACAAATGGGTTACCTGCGCCGGACACCGCATGCGGGCGACCGACGTACCTTGCGGATCGAGTTGACCGATGCCGGACACGCGCTGTCCCAGGAACTCAGTGCGTGCGGCGATCGGATTGCGGACTACGCGTTGCGCACCTTGACGCCCGATGAGCGCGAGCGCTTCGTCGGCCTCCTCGAACGCGTCCACGCCTCGCTGTGATTCCGATGAACACCAGGACATTCGGCCAAAGCGCCGTGAGCTCGATCCCGCAAAAACCGTGTGGACAAATGGGATTTGCCCTTGCATGCGGAATCCTGGTACTGCTGGCTGGTTGCGCAGGCATGCATGGCATGCAACCACAAGGTGAATTGACCGCGCCCGACCACCTCGCGACCCATAACACCCTCGCCGGTGTAACCCTGACGCCAGCCGCCTGGCCGCGTGCCGACTGGTGGACGGGTCTGGGTGGTCCACAGCTCGATGCCTTGATGCACGAAGCGCTGGCCGGCAATCCGACGCTTGATGCCGCCGATGCACGCGTGCGTGTCGCCCTGGCGCAAGCCGATGCCCAGGATGCCGCACGCAAGGCGCGCGTGGGTGCGCAGGCTGAATACTCGGGTATCCGCATTCCGGCGACCGTTGCGCCAGCACCGTTTGGCGGTCACTACCTCGGCGTCGAAATCCTCAACATCAATGCCAGCTACGCGCCCGATCTGTGGGGGGGCCACCGTGCCGCGTGGGAAGCGACCGTCGATCAGGCGCATGCCGCGCAGATCGACGCCCAGGCGGCGCGCCTGAGCCTGTCGACCAACGTTGTCCAGGCCTATGCCGAACTAGCCCACTCGGCCACCCTTGAAGATGTGGCGAAGCGCGAACTCGAACGGTCGCGCGGCACGCAGAGCCTGACATCGCAACGCGTGAAGGCAGGCATTGACAGCACATTCCAACTGCGCCAGACCGAAGCCGCCATCGCTTCCGCCCAGCGTGGTCTTCAATCCGCGCAGGAACAAAGCGCGCTCAGTCGGGCTGCACTGGCCGCGTTGCTTGGAAAGGGGCCGGA
Organism: Lysobacterales bacterium; assembly: GCA_038234715.1. Classification (GTDB taxonomy): domain Bacteria; phylum Pseudomonadota; class Gammaproteobacteria; order Xanthomonadales; family Xanthomonadaceae; genus SZAS-103. The sequence continues at coordinate 22,258 of JBBQTD010000035.1, forward strand.
TCGCGGCTTGCAGATCGCTCGTCCGAAGACGCTCGTCGCCGCGCCGTTGGCATTGCCCTCCGACTTGCCCAGCGACTTGCTTGCGCGGCGCCCCGACATTGTTGCGGCGCGTTGGCGTGTTGAAGCATCCGCGCGCGGAATCGCGGCAGCGAAGGCGCAGTTCTATCCAACCGTCAATCTCACCGCTGCGATCGGGCTTGCATCGGCGAGTCTTGGCACTCTGTTCCAACTTCCATCGCGATATGCGCAACTCGGGCCCGGCATTTCACTTCCGATCTTCGATGGGGGTCGTCTTCGCGCGGGGCTGGCTGAGCGCGATGCGAACTACGACCTCGCAGTTGCCCAATACGACCAGACCCTGGTGGATGCGTTGCACCAGGTCGCTGAGCAAGTCATCGCATTGCATGCAATCGACGGACAGATCGCGACCCAGCAGCAGGCCCAGGATGCCGCGCAATCGGCCTACGACCTCGGCATGCAACGCTATCGTGGCGGCGTTTCGGGTTACCTCGACGTACTCGGCGTGCAGCAGGTGCTGTTGCGCTCCCAACAGCAGATGGCTGATCTGAACGCCCAGCGCCTCGCCGCATCGGTAAGGCTGGTGCAGGCGCTCGGCGGAGGATTCCAGCCCGATGGTTCGTTGTTGGGGCCTGGGCTGCCGCCTCCGGCTTCAGTCTCTGCGGGATCCAACTCGCCTGCTTCCGTCGCGCCGGCCGTGACTGCCAACCAGTGACCTTGCTGCATTCCCAATCACCGATCCCAGGCATTCGTCGGAACCATCTGTCATGAGCGAACCCGCACCCGCACCCATCACGGCCAACGTACCGCCGCCAAAAAAGGCAGGCGGGCGCCGCGGCGCAATGCTCCGCATTCTCCTGTTGATCGTGGTGGTTGGCCTGATCGGTTGGGCCGTCTGGTACTTCATGGATGGTCGTTGGTACGAATCGACCGACGACGCCTACGTCAACGGCAATGTCGTGCAGATCACGCCGATGGTGGCGGGAACTGTCGTGAGCATCGGCGCGGACGACGGGACCCTCGTGCATGAAGGACAGATGCTGGCGCGCCTGGACTCTGCGGATACACAGGCGACGCTCGCGCAGTCCGAAGCAAGCCTCGCACGCACTGTCCGGCAGGTGCGTGGGCTATACAGCGGGATCGACAGTTCGCAGGCGACGCTCGCGAATCGTCGCGTCGATCTTGGGCGCGCACGTGCCGACTACGCACGCCGGCAAAGTCTTGCAGGCACCGGTGCAATCTCTGCCGAGGAACTCGCGCATGCCCGCGATCAACTCGCCGCGGCCCAGGCCGCGGTCGACGTGTCATCGCAGAAGGTCGCGAGCGACAGTGCGCTGGTGGATAACTCGGGTGTCGCATCTCAGCCCGATGTGCAGGCGGCCGCCGCACAACTGCGTCTTGCCTACATCAACAATGCGCGCGTGCAGATCGTCGCTCCCGTCACAGGCTACGTCGCGCGTCGTTCCGTGCAGCTTGGCCAGCGCGTCCAGCCTGGCGCTGCGTTGATGGCCGTGGTTCCACTGGATCAAGTGTGGGTCGACGCCAATTTCAAGGAAACCCAACTCAAGCAGATGCGCATCGGCCAGCCGGTCAAGTTGCATGCGGATATCTATGGCGGGGGCGTCGACTACAACGGCCGTATTGCGAGCCTCGGCATTGGCACTGGCAGCGCATTCGCCCTGCTACCCGCGCAGAACGCGAGCGGCAACTGGATCAAGATTGTCCAGCGGTTGCCCGTGCGCATTGCGCTGGATTCCGAGCAGGTGCACAAGCACCCTCTGCGCATCGGATTGTCGATGAGCGTGGATGTGGACCTGCATGGACAGGAAGGCGAATTGCTCTCGACCAGACCGGTCGAAAAGCCAATCCTGACAACCGACGTCTACGAGCGCCAGATGCACGATGCCGACGCACTCGTGGCAAGGATCATCCAGTCCAACCTTCCGGGAGCTGCGCGCGCGCAATCCGCACAGCCAACAGCCAGCCGCTGAGCACCGGACATGGCAGCTGTCCAAGCCGAGACCGCGAGCGGATTCCGACCGCCGAACATGGTGCTCGCGACAATCGGGTTGTCGCTCGCCACGTTCATGCAGGTGCTCGACACCACGATAGCAAACGTATCGTTGCCGACGATTTCCGGAAACCTCGGGGCAAGCGCGTCGCAGAGTACCTGGGTCATCACCTCGTTCGCGTGCAGCAACGCGATCGCACTGCCGCTGACCGGTTGGCTCAGCAAGCGCTTCGGCGAGTCGCGCCTGTTCGTCTGGGCGACGCTGTTGTTTTCGGTTGCCTCGCTGCTGTGCGGGCTCGCCCAGAGCATGGGCATACTGGTCCTTGCGCGTGCGCTGCAAGGTTTCGTCGCAGGTCCGATGTACCCGCTGACGCAGAGCCTGCTCGTTGCGATCTTTCCCCGCGACAAACGCGGGATGGCGCTCGCGCTGCTTGCAATGGTCACTGTCGTCGCGCCGATCGCCGGGCCGATCCTCGGCGGGTGGATCACCGACAACTACAGCTGGGAATGGATCTTCCTGATCAACGTACCGATCGGCATCTTCGCGAGTGTCGTGATCAAGCAACAACTTGCCGGAAAGCCCGAACCGATCGAGAAGCCGCCGATGGACTACATCGGCCTGGCGAGCCTGGTGGTTGGTGTCGGCTGCCTGCAGGTGCTGCTCGACCTTGGCAACGACGCCGACTGGTTCCATTCCCCGCACATCGTCATTCTCGCGATCATCTCGGCGATTTCACTCGCGGTCTTCGTGATCTGGGAAATGACGGACGAACATCCGCTCGTCGACCTGAGCCTGTTCCGGCATCGCAACTTCAGGGTCGGTACGATCGCATTGATCGTCGCGTACGCGGCGTTCTTTTCGGTCGGTCTGCTGATTCCGCTGTGGTTGCAACGCGATCTTGGATACACCTCGATCTGGGCGGGCCTGGCGACTGCGCCGCTTGGCATACTGCCGGTGTTCCTGGCACCGCTGGTCGGTAAGTACGCGGGACGATTCGACCTGCGCCTGGTCGCAAGCATCGCCTTCGTGTTCATGGCGCTCACAAGCTTCATGCGCTCGCGGTTCAATCTCGACGTGACCTTTGCCACCATCGCCGGAATCCAGCTGCTGATGGGTCTGGGAGTGGCATTGTTCTTCATGCCCATCCTCACCATCCTGCTATCGGATCTGGATGGTCGCGAGATCGCAGCGGGTTCGGGTCTGGCGACATTTTTGCGCACGCTCGGAGGCAGTTTCGCCGCGTCCATCACGACATTCGTCTGGAACAACCGCACCATCGTGCACCACGCCCAGATGGCCGAGCGTATCTCCATGTTCGATCCAGCGTCGCAAACCTCGGTGCTAGCGCTGGGCATGGGCAACCTTCAGCGCGGCGCGGCAACGCTCGAGCGGATCATTACGCAGCAAGCGTCGCAGATCGGTTTCAACGAAATCTTTTATGTGCTCGGCTGGATGTTCCTCGCGATCATCGCGTTGATCTGGTTCGCGCGGCCGCCGTTCGGTGGTGGGCCTGCGGCCGCGACGAGCGGCGGACACTGAGTCGATCCGCCTCTTGATGACGAACGCACCACACTGCAAGGAAGCTCCATGAGCCTGCTGGGAATTGCGATGATCGTGCTGGGCATCTGGATCGCGATCAAGGTCGTGAGCCTGGTGATACGCCTTGCGATGGTCATGCTGGTTATTGGCGGCTTGTACGTCTTGGTCTCGCCGTTGCTCGGCATGCACTGAAGCCCCTCTCCCTGCGGGAGAGGGTTGGGGTGAGGGGCGAACAATGCCAAGGTCGTGACCTCGTTTGGTCCTCACGCTAGCCATCGCACGCGGGTAAAAGGGTGCCAGCGCAGCGAAACCGCCCGGCAATCGCCTCAGTCGCTTTCCCTGATCTCACCGATTGTCGCCGTCAACTCCGCCACGAGTTGCTGGTCTGAAGCTGCCGCGAGCGGCATTCCATCCTGCGCCGCCGCCGTCTCGCGCAACCTTTCCTCATCGCGTTGCTGCAGCTTCCACATCTGCGCATAAGCGCCTTCGCGGGCGAGTAGTGCGACGTGGCTGCCGCGTTCGACGATGCGCCCGGCATCCATCACCAGGATCTCGTCGGCGTTCATCACCGTCGACAGGCGATGTGCGATCACCAGCGTCGTGCGACCGACCGCAATCCTGTCCAGTTCGGCCTGGATCGCTTGTTCGGATTTGGAATCCAGGGCCGATGTCGCCTCGTCGAAAATCAGGATCGCGGGATTCTTGAGCAGTGCACGCGCGATCGCCACGCGTTGCTTCTCGCCGCCGGACAACTTCAACCCGCGTTCGCCCACCTCGGTCGCGTAGCCATCTGGCAGCGACACAATCAGGTCATGGATGTGCGCTGCGCGCGCAACGTCCTCCACTTCGTCCTTCGTCGCATCCGGGCGGCCATACAGGATGTTGTAGTAGATTGTGTCGTTGAACAGCACGGTGTCCTGCGGAACGATCGCGATGGCGGCGCGCACCGAAGCCTGCGTGTAATCGCGGATGTCGCGCGTCGTTCCCGACGCGTCATCGATCGCGATGCGCCCCGAATCCACGTCGTAAAAACGATACAGCAGCCGTGCGAGCGTCGACTTGCCGGAACCCGAATGCCCGACCACGGCGACCGTGCCTCCCGGCGGAATCGCAAAACTCACGTCGCTGAGGATCGTGCGTCGCGGGTCGTATCCGAACCGCACGTTCTCGAACGCAACACGCGGCCGCCTTGCCTGCAGTGGCGTCGATCCGGGACGGTCCTGCACATCCTGACGTTCGTCGAGCAGTCCGAACAGCCGCTCGAGATTCGTGAACGCGGCCTTCACCTCGCGGTACATCATGCCCAGCAGGTTCAATGGGGCGGACAGCTGCAGCAGGTACGCGTTGACCAGCACCATGTCGCCGACCGTCATCGTGCCTGCCACCACGCCAGCTGCCGCGCGCCACATCATCGCGGTGACACCGATCGCGACGATCGCGCTCTGGCCCAGGTTCAACACCGCCAGCGTCTTGCGCGACTTGACGCTCGCGTTCTCCAGGTGGATCAGGTTCTCGTCGTAGCGCCGCGCTTCGTGTTCTTCGTTGCCGAAGTACTTCACGGTTTCGTAGTTGAGCAGCGAATCCACCGCGCGTTCGTTCGCGCGCGTATCCGCCTCGACCGAAGCCCGGTAGAAACGCGTGCGCCATTCGGTGATCGAAAACGTGAAGGCGATGTACACCACCAGGGTGGCCATGGTGATGCCGGCGAACCCCCAGTCGTATTTCCACACCAGCACACCGGTGACCATCGCGATCTCGATCAACGTCGGCAGGATCGTGTACAGCGTCCAGTCCAGCAGGTCGGAAATCGCGCTGCCACCGCGCTCCACGTCGCGTGCGACCCCACCAGTGCGGCGCGCGAGATGAAAGCGCAGCGACAACGCATGCAGATGGCGGAACACCTGCAAGGTCACCCGGCGTGAGACGCGCGCCATCACGCGTGCGAACACCACCTGGCGCAGCTCGGTGAACAGCGTCGTCGACAACCGCGATGCGCCATAGGCAATCAGCAACGCAACCGGGAACACCAGCGGCGTCGGCCTCACTCCAAGACCGTCCACCAGGCCCTTGAGCACCATCGGCACGACGAGGTTCGCCAGCTTGCCCACCAGCACCATCGCCAGCGCAAGGCTGATGCGGCCCCAATAGGGCTTCAGGAAAGGCAACAGTTCGCGGACAACCTGCGATTCGCTGCGGGCGGTTGCAGGACGCGCAACGGGCTCGTTGCCGGTCGTAGGGGACGTATCGGTCATAACCCGAAGAGATGGAGGACGCGCGGCTGCGCTTCAAGGCGCTGGGCTGGAATTGTTCGTGGCTGAAAACAGGTCTCGGGATTTCCAGCACGTTCGCCCTCCATGGCGGCCGGCACCAACTGCTATGCTGGCACAAAGCACCGCTGGTTCCCCGATGCGTCCCGATCTTTCCGTTTCCCGCGCCCGGGTGGCCCTGCTGCTGGGCGGCCTCGCGATGTTCGGGCCGTTCTCGATCGACACGATCTTCCCGGCGTTCCGGGTCATCGCCGCCGATCTTGCCGTCAGTCCGTTGCTGATGCAGCAGACGGTCAGCGTCTACCTGATCGCGTACGCAAGCACGTCGCTTTTCCATGGCGCGTTGTCGGATGCGTACGGGCGTCGTCGCGTGATCCTGTGCGGGCTAGCAGTGTTCGCATTGGGGTCAGTCGGTTGCGCGCTGTCCACCACGATCGCCCAACTGCTCGCATTCCGCGCGCTGCAAGGCCTGTCCGCGGGTGTCGGCCTCATCGTCGGCCGCGCGGTCATCCGCGACTGCCTGCAGGGGCACGATGCGCAACGCATGATGAGCAGCGTCTCGATGATCTTCAGCATTGCGCCCGCGATCGCGCCGATCATCGGCGGATGGCTGCTTGGCCTTGAAGGATGGCACGCGAACTTCTGGTTTCTCGTGCTGTTCTCCGTCGTGTTGTGGACGACGACGTTCTTCGCCTTGCCCGAGACCCATCCGCTCGCTGAGCGCACGCGCTTCCATCCCTCCACGCTGCTGCAGACCTATAGCGCGATGCTCGGCAGCGGAAGCTTCGTGCGGCTTGCGCTTGCCGGCTCGCTGAACTTCAACGCCTTGTTCCTCTACATCGCATCGGCGCCCACATTCGTGATGGACCTCATGGGCCTCAACGAGCGGCAGTTCTCGTGGTTCTTCGCGCCAACCATCGGCGGCATGATGCTCGGCGCATTCATGTCGGGACGCATGGCCGGGCGCATCAGTGGCATGCGCCTGGCAAACCTCGGCTGCGCCATCAGCGGCGCGGCGGCGGCGATCAACATCGTCTTCAACCTCGTCGCCCCTAACCTGCATCCGCTCGAGTTTTCATTGTTCGGCGTTCCGCTGCTGCTGCCACTCGCGGTGCTGCCGATCATGCTCACGGCGTTCGGCGTTGCGCTGGTGTTCCCGATCGTCACCCTTGCACTGCTCGACATGTATCCGCGCCAGCGCGGCGGCGCATCGTCTGCACAGGCGTTCATCGGGCTGGTGCTCAACGCCGTGGTTGCGGGCGCGCTGGCGCCGATGGTCGATCGCAGCGGGCTGTATCTGGCGCTGACAGCGTCTGCGTTTACCGCGGTCGCGTGGATGCTGTGGAACGGCCACGTGAAGCACAGCGCGCGCGTTCCGGACGTCCCTGTCGAAGCTGCGGCACTCGAGCCCAACGACGAGATGTAGGGCTGCCGTCAAGCGCGGCGCGATCAACCCACCCAGAGCGTCATCGCCAGCGCTAGCATCGCCGGGCCACCCTGCACGAACAGGATGCTGCGCTTCACGCTCAGCGCACCATAGATCGCCGCGACGATCACGCATGCCAGAAAGAACACCTTCAACTGCCATGCAAACGCAGCGTCGGGCTGCAGCAAGCTCCAGACCAGCCCGGCGGAAAGAAATCCGTTGTACAGCCCCTGGTTCGCAGCAAGCGACTTGCTCGCCAGCGCGAACTCTTCCGTGGTGCCGAACACCCGGCGCGTCTTCTTCGTGGTCCACACGAACATTTCCAGGTACATGAAGTACAGGTGTTCGAAAGCGACCAGTCCGATCAGGATCAGGCTCAACATGCGCATGGTGGGGTCCCCGGTTGGATTTGTGACAATCAACGGCAGCTTACGCGTCAAGCAACTTCGCATCCGCCAGCCTGGTCGCCTTCGCATCCAGTGTCAGCATCGGCGCCTTACCCTCGGCCCAGCACGCCCCCGTGTGCAGGCAGTCGGCGAAATCCGCGGCTCCGAGCCGGTAAGCGTGCAGTGCGCGCTCGATGCCCGGTTCGTCCTGGAACGCCAGTTCGCGGGTTTCGAGCAAGGCTTTGAAGGCGAGCAGGATGTCGGGCTTGCGGAAGGCGTAACGGGAGCGCAGCACCCATTCGAGTTCCAGCATCACCGTGGCGGGAACGAACAAGGGTACCTGACGTGACCGCGCGCGGCGGCGTGGAGCAGCCCCTCAATCCGCCGCGATTGCCTTGGATCATCGTCCACCAGCCAGCGCACCAGGATGTTGGTGTCGAGCCCGGCCATTAACGCCGCCCGATGTTCATCTCGTCCACGGTGACGCGGAGCTTGCCCTTGGCGGATTTCAGCAAGCCCTTGACCTGGGTGATGGACCGGGTTTTGGCGCGGATGACAGTGGCGCCGTCGCCAAGTTGGGTGAATACCACACGCTCTCCCGCGGCAAGGCCCAGTGCGCTGCGGATGTCGGCGGGAATGGTGATCTGCCCCTTGCTGGTCATGGTGGCTTCTGACATCGCGATCTCCTTACTATGGAATGGATTGTAAGGCGGATCGGTGAAGCCGGTTAAACCAGTCACGACCTGTGTCCGCGTGCCTGGAGCCGAGCAGCAGCGCATGGTGCGCAAGAGCCAGACCATCGGAACCGCAAAGAACTTTGCAGCCCGATCGATGCCACGCTGCGTCACAGGCAGCGGCGTTCCAGGAAGTTCAAGGCGGGGGCGCCGCGGCATGAGTACACCAGGCTTGGACATTGTGGCAAGCCTGCAGCCACCTTTTGACGAAGAAGCTCGGCGACCTACCCATTGCGCGATAGGAGAACGACTATAGTGCGAAGCAACTAGCTCCGCCCGCAATTGCCCAACTTGCGATTGAATTCAAGCCATGAACGATAAAAAGTCTTCCTCCATCACGGTTCTAGCATGGCTCGGAATAGCGTTATTCAGTTGCTGCATCGTTACCTTCGTAGGTCAGCTGACCCTTCTTACTGCCGCATTTCCGAAATCTGAAATGATGAGGGCCGCCAACGACGCTGTAAGGAAAGGGGATTACTTTTCGAGTTGGGTTTTCGCGAACGCCAATTCCATTCTATTGGCAAGCTCGTTGTTGGCGATGATGTTGCTTGGCGTATTCATCGGCATTCTTCAGCGAAAAAATTGGGCACGCCTTATGTTGCTTGGGAGCTCGGCGGCCTTGAGTGCAGCAAGTTTGTGGGCAATTTGTGAGTCACATATGTTTCTGCGCAACCACGCGTTGCAGTTTCAAGTAGGCTTTGACCTGTTCTTCGGTTTTATCGTGGTCGGGTCACTCCTGGTAATAAAGATACTTGTCGATGCGCGCTATGAATTCAGTTCGATGTCGGAAAGCGGGAAAGTCAATTAAATGGACGTGGCGATTTGGGGCAAACTGGTCAGGTTCATTTGAATATTCCAATACATCCTTTGCTAGACGGACTTTCGCTTCTTCCCTGGCGGCCGTGTATCCGGTTTCATCGCGCACGCTTAGTGTCATGGTAATTCTAGTGCGGCCAAATCGGAGTCAGCCCTGAGTGCACCGCTGCTGTTTGAAGCGCGATGCGTTGCCCGCCCCGCATCCGCCGTTGGCCAGCCTGCAACAGGTGTCGGGTCTGTTCGGCACGTGTGGCCAAACGCAGTCGCGAAGGAAGCGGTCGCAAGGTTTTGCCCAAGTGACGCTGACGCGATGGGCCCGGATGGGGTGCCCGGGACGCCAGCTGGTAAACTTTTCGCCCTTCCATGGGATTGTTCCCTTGAGCGCGGGCATCCTTCCGCAATCGCATCGATCCCATCCGTACCCGGAAGCCTTCATGACCTACGAGAAACTCGACAACGACGAGCTGCTGCGCATCGCGCTCGACGCGGTCAACCACGATCACCATGCCGACGCCGTGAGCATGCTCAAGACCTTGCTCGAGCGCGATCCCAAGCATGTGTTCGCCACCTATCTGCTGGCTGCCGAACACGCGCAGCTGGGGATGATGGACCGCGCCGAGGAAGGCTTCCGCAAGACCGTGCAGATGGCTCCGGATTTCCCGATCGCGCGCTTCCAGCTCGGCCAGATGTGCCTTGTCCAGGGAAACGCGGCCGGGGCGAAGGCCATTCTGGCGCCGCTGACCGAGCTGCCAGCTACCATGGCCCTGTCCAATTACGCGAAGGGTTTGATCGCCGCGGCAGATGAGAACCCTGGCGATGCCATTCGCCACCTGCAGGATGGACTCGCATGCGCGCAGGACATCCCGGCGCTCGCAGGCGACATGCGCGGAGTGATCGACAGGTTGCTGGCGCTCGGCACTGATCTGCGGCCGACCGCGCCTCAACCCAATCACTTTCGATCGGCTCCTCCAGACAATCCCGGCATCGAGCGAAAAGTTTAGTCGCCCGGTGCAGGTCGCCGCGCGCGTGCAAGAGCTAAGGAATGAACGAAGTGACCGAACGTGTAGCCCGCTTGCGCAGTTACTTGGCTGCAGACCCGGGCAACATCCAGCTCGCCTGCGACCTCGTCGACGGCCAATTTGCAGCCGGCGATTTTGTCGATGCGGATGCGTCAATCGCCGCATTGCCGTCCGCCGCGCAAGGCGCCGCTGGCATTCGCTTCCGCCGTGCCCGCTGTGCGCTGGTCCTCGGGCGCCATGCCGAAGCCTCCCAGCTGCTGGAGGCGCTGATTGCAGATGGCCATGAAAACGTCGCGCTGTGGCACGACCTCGCGTTTGCCCAGCTTTGCAAGCGGCAGACCCGCGCTG
>JBBQTD010000036.1:0-32472 GCA_038234715.1 Lysobacterales bacterium
GCCGCCTGATCCGCCTTGGCAAGGCTTGACGACCGCGCCTAAGCGGTCAACAGTGCAACACCCGCTCGCATGGACCGACATGCTCCGGAATCGTGTACCGACATGAAACGGAATGATGTACCGACATGACCGGATTACGCAAAAACTTGCAGCTTTACCACTAAAACTTGCAGCTATTTCGCCCGCCCACATCGCTTGCCCCATCACGATGGGTCGGGTGCTAACCGCACTTCGAATACCCGCAGTTCAAGCAAGTAGCACACCCGTCCATCATGATCACCGCCTTCGCGCTGCATTTGTGGCACATCGTCGCGCTCGGCGGGAAGGACGTGCCTTCGCCGGTGACGGAGATGTCGTCGCTGCGTCCGGCAGGCTCGGCGCGAGAGCCGGTCATCGCGCCGCCCATTTCCCCGGCGGCGCCAATGCTTATTTCAGAGTTTTTTTTTGCGCGTGCGTCGTAGGCGGCGCGCTTGTCGGCGATCATCTGTTTCTGGGCGTCGCTGAGTTCGTCGCCGACGATCAGGCCGATCGACTTCATGTGTTCCTCGACCACCGCGCCGATCTCGGCGACGATCGACGGCATGTACACGCCGCCGGCCTTGAAGTAGCCGCCGCGCGGGTCGAACACGGCCTTCATTTCCTCGACCAGGAAGGTGACGTCGCCGCCCTTGCGGAACACCGCCGACATGATCCGGGTGAGCGCGACGATCCACTGGAAGTGGTCCATCGACTTGGAATTGATGAACACCTCGAACGGCCTGCGCAGTTCGTGTTCGGAGCCGTGGTTGAGCACGATGTCGTTGATGGTCACGTACATCGCGTGCTCGACCAGCGGCGACTTGATCTTGTAGGTGGACCCGATCAGCACTTCGGGGCGCTCGAGGCGCTCGTGCATCTGGATCACTTCGGCCATCGCAATGCCGATCGGCGCGACGATCGCGGCCTCATCGGTCACTTCGATATACACGGGGGGACTCTTGTCTTCGGGTTTGACGACGCTGTAACCGCTGATTTTCTTGTCGATCCGGATGCCCATCGGTACCGCTCTCCTGCAACTGTGGTGCTGGTTGGATTGATGCCAGCCCCCGGCGCCAGCGAAGGCGCCAGGGGCTGCGTTGGTGCGGCGTTACTTCCTTTTCTTCGCCGCGGACTTCTTGCCTGCCTTCCTTGCTGCCTTCTTGGGAACCGCCTTCTTCGCCGCTTTCTTCTTCGCGGCCGGCTTTTTGGAAGCGGACTTCTTCGTGGCCTTCTTTGCCGTCTTCTTCGCGGCCTTCCTCGCGCCGGTCTTCTTCGCGGCCGTCTTCCGGGTCGCCTTCTTCGCGGTGGCTTTCTTCACGGCCCTGTCGACCTTCTTCGCCGCCTTCTTGACTGCCTTGGTGACCTTGCGCGCTGCCTTCTTGACGGCCTTCTTTGTTGCGCCCTTGCGGGCGGCGGCCTTCTTCGCGACCTTCTTGCCGGCCTTCTTCGCCGGACCCTTCTTCGCTGCGGCCTTCTTGCCGGCCTTTTTCGCGGCAGCCTTTTTGGCGGGCTTCCTCTTGGCCTTGGCCAGGCGCTTGCGCGCCGCGGCCACGGTGTCGCTGACCGGCTGCACGACGTTTGCGTCGACCGCCTTGCGCACGGTTTCCGCTGCGGCGACTGCCTTCTTGCGCACAACCTTGGCCTGCTTGACCACCGCATCGGCCGCATTGGACGCAGCCTGCTTCACGTCGGAAATCACCGTCTGCGCCTTGTCGCCTGCCGCTCCTACCGCTTCCATCACCGTTGCTTTCACGCCATTACCATTGGTCTTGCTCATGACAACACTCCTCGTCGGTTGTTTCTGGTTTTTCGGGGCCTGCCTTTCGGGACTGCGTTCTTCTGCCAGCTACGCCGTCCTCTTATGCTGCACGAAACCGGAACTTGCAATGAATCTGCCGATCGGAACTGCCGTGAACCTTTGATTTCTTGCCTCGCGATCCTTCAGAACTTTCCGTAGTAGCCCTCTTTCAACGCATCGAACAGGTTGGCGGCGGTGTGCTTCTCGCCGTCGTATTCGATTTCCTCATTGCCCTTCACCTCGACCACCGAACCGTCCTCGAGCTCGAAGCGGTACAGCGTGTTCTCGAGGTCGGCCTCCTTCACCAGCACGCCCTGGAACGCGGCCGGGTTGAAGCGGAACGTGGTGCAGCCCTTGAGGCCCTGCTTCCACGCATAGGTGTAGATGTCCTTGAAATCCGCGTACGGATAATCGGTGGGCACGTTTGCGGTCTTGGAGATGGACGAGTCCACCCACTTCTGCGCGGCGGCCTGGATGTCGACGTGTTCCACCGGGCTGATGTCGTCGGCGGAGCGGAAGTACTCGGGCAGCTTCGCTTCGGGTTCTTCCGAGAACGGCATCGCCTTCGGATTCACCAGGGTGCGGTAGGCGAGCAGCTCGTAGCTGAAGACCTCGACCTTTTCCTTGGATTTCTTGCCTTCGCGGATCACGTTGCGCGAATAGTGGTGGGCAAACGATGGCTCGATGCCGTTGCTTGCGTTGTTCGCGAGCGAGAGCGAGATCGTGCCGGTGGGCGCGATCGAGGAATGGTGGGTGAAGCGAGAACCCACCTCAGCCAGCTCTCTTACGAGGTCAGGCGCTACTTCGGCGACGCGCTGCATGTAACGCGAATACGTCGCGTGCAGCAGCTTGCCGGTGATCTGCTGGCCGAGCTTCCAGCCATCCTTCACCATCTCCGGGCGCTTGCGCAGCATCTCGGCGGTGACTGCGAAGTTTTCTTCCATGATCGGCGCGGGGCCTTTTTCCTTGGCCAGCGACAGCGCCATTTCCCAACCGGCGACCGCCATCTCGCGCGCTACGCCTTCGGTGAACGCACAGGCTTCGGGCGATCCGTACTGCTGGCGCAACATGGTCATCGTCGAACCCAGGCCAAGGAACCCCATGCCGTGGCGGCGCTTGCGCACGATCTCGTCGCGCTGCTGCTGCAACGGCAGGCCATTGACCTCCACCACGTTGTCGAGCATGCGGGTGAACACGCGCACGACTTCCTTGTATTCCTCCCAGTCGAAGCGCGCCTTGTCGGTAAACGCATCGCGCACGAACGTGGTGAGGTTCACCGAGCCGAGCAGGCACGCGCCGTAGGGCGGTAACGGTTGCTCTCCGCATTGCCCGGTGACCAGTCCGTTGAAGATCACTGTGTTGTGGTCGGCCTGGGTGGTGTCGTAGACCGCTTCCTCGCCGACGTATTCGATGCGGGCGATGCGCGTGGTGAAGCGCTGTGTCTTGAGCAATTGCTTGCCCTGCACCCAGCCCTGGTATTTCTCGTTCTTGTTCGGCAGCAGGAATCCAATTTCGCGCATGAACTGTTCGCGCGACTGACCATCGACGATCAGCTCGAGATCGGCCTGGCAGTCGTAGAGCTTGCTCTGGCCGTGACCATCCGGGAGCAGGCGCTGGCCGGCCTTGCGGCGCCCGCGAATGCGGCAGAACACGCCGAAATTCGCCAGCAACGCCTGCACGTCCTTGAGTAGAGAGTCCTCGCTGGAAGCCAGTCGGATCGAACAGCTCTGGCTGCGGCTGGAAATGTTGACCGTTCCATCGGTCTGAAACAGCGCACGCAGATATCCCTTGACGCAGGACTCGCTGCCGCGCCAGATCACTTCGGGAACGCTGAGCTTGCTGTCCTTGGTGAAGCAATACGGTTCGAGAGCGCGCGCCAGCAATACCGAACGGATGCTGACCTGATTGCGTTCGATCACCGCAATCGGCGCTACGGAGTATTCGCGCGCGTTGTGCGACCCACCCCCAATCATGCCGTTCACAATGCCCGTCACGCGATTGGCCAAGGCGCGTTCTTCACCCCACAGCGTGATCACTGCTGCCTGCTGGTCCTTGCCGCGATTGGTGAAATGGCCGTCGCCGGTGATCAGACCCAACAACACCCCAAGATCCTCTGAGCCTTCGTTGCCGAACTGCCCCTTGCCCGACTGCACCCAAAGGCGATCGCCCATCCCGAGTTCGCGCAACTTGATCTTGCCGCGGTCGGTATAAAAGTCGTGCCATTCGGTTGCCTTGATTTCGTAGCCGTCCTCCGAGACGACGCGATACACGCGTGCGCGTTCAGCGGTGCGGAATGCAGGCACCGCAGATCGCGTTTCGGTCCCACGGCCGGTCATGCCCAGGGCGCGCTTGTCCACGGTGGTTTGCAAGGATGCCTGCGAGGCGTGCAGGTCACCGATGCGAACCAATCCGTGCTGGGTTGCAAGGCGCGTATCGGCCGTGACGCATGGGTTTGTCGCGCGGATGGTTTCGCACCACCAGTTGTTGTTCATCTCGTTGACGCGATCGATCAGGATGAAGCCGGGCTCGGCGAAGTCGTACGTCGAGACCATGATCATGTCCCACAGGTGGCGCGCGCGGACGAGGCAATAGATCTTGCACGCGACAAGCCCATCGTTGCGGGTCACGTAGTTCTTCGTGGTTGGCCATTCGCGCCAGATCACGGCTTCCGGGTCGTCGAGCTTGAAGTCGTCCTTTTCCTTGATGTTGATCGGGAACACGAGTGGCCAGTCGCCGTCGCTCTCGACGGTATCCATGAAACCGTCGGTGATCAGCAGCGACAGGTTGAACTGGCGCAGGCGGCCGTCTTCGCGCTTGACGCGGATGAACTCGCGCACGTCCGGATGGCTGACGTCGAAGGTGCCCATCTGCGCGCCGCGGCGACCGCCCGCGGACGACACGGTGAAGCACATCTTGTCGTAGATATCCATGAAGGACAGGGGACCGGACGTGTACGCGCCAGCGCCGGAAACGTAAGCACCGCGCGGGCGCAGGGTCGAGAATTCGTAGCCGATGCCGCACCCGGCCTTGAGCGTGAGCCCCGCCTCGTGGACCTTGTCGAGGATGCCGTCCATCGAGTCCTCGATGGTGCCGCTGACGGTGCAGTTGATCGTCGACGTAGCGGGCTTGTGCTCGAGCGCGCCGGCATTGGAGGTGATGCGACCGGCAGGAATCGCGCCGCGACGCAACGCCCACAGGAAACGCTCGTACCAGTAGCCCTGTTTCTCGGGCGTGGTCTCGGCATCGGCCAGGGCGCGCGCGACGCGCTGGTAGGTGTGGTCGATGTCGGTGTCGACCGGTTCGCCACGCTTGCTCTTGAGGCGGTATTTCTTGTCCCAGATGTCCCACGAAGCGGGTTGCATTGCGATGTCCTGCGCACCTTCGGGTTTGACGATCTCAAGACGTACCGTGCTCATGCGTTGCGATTCCTTTGTCGTTTCTTATTGTGTGGGTGTTCTTGCTGGCCAACCGGGTTCAGCCGGGTCGCGCTCCACCCGCGTGCGACGCCGTTTTCGTGCCTGTACTGCGTGCCACAACCTGCAACTGGAAAATCAACTGCCGACGCTTCGCCTGCACGCGCCATGGCGCGCGCCTTCAAGGCCGACAGTACTGCCTGTGCCGCTGCGATTTCGCTTTCGACGGCATCCCATCCTCGCAGCGAGGCCTCTTGAACCCTACCCCATGGCTGGGGTTGCCACCCCGATGTGACCCCTACATCTTGGGTTGCAACGGGCATTAACCGTACTCACCCCACACCGGCGTGTCAACGGCGAATGCAACATTTTTTTGACAGCAATCGCAATCAAAAACCTTGACAACGGCTCAACCGGCCTTGCGCAGCAGTGCGTAGTAAAAACCGTCCATGCCATCTTCCCCTGGCATGCGCTGGCGACCGGGGTGCGCTGTGCGCCCGAAGTGCGCGTCGAGCGCGATTTCCGACGCGTCGGCGGTACGCGCAAGAAAGCCGGCGATGCGTTCGGAGTTCTCGGCGCGCAGGATCGAGCAGGTCGTGTACAGCAGCCGTCCGCCGGGGAGCACGACGCGCCATGCCGCGTCGAGCAAATGGTCCTGGGTCGCATTGAGCGCGACCAGGTCGGATTCGCGTCGGTTCCACTTGACGTCGGGCTGTCGGCGCACGATGCCGGTCGCAGAACACGGTGCATCGAGCAACACCGCGTCGAACGGATCGCCATTCCACCATGCGTCCAGGTCACTGGCGTCGGCCACCCGCAAGACTGGGCGCGGGGCGACGCGATTGAGCAGGCGCAAGCGCAGCAACGTCGATTCCGCACGCGCGAGTCGCTGCGCGTCGTTGTCGAGCGCGACCAGTGCGATGTCCGCGATTTCGAGCAGGGCCGCGCACTTGCCTCCGGGCGCGCAGCACGCGTCGAGCACGCGTTCGCCATGGCGCGGCGCAAGCGCGGCGGCAGCAAGCTGCGCGGCCGCGTCCTGCACTGAAACCATGCCATCGGCCCAACCGGGCAATTGTTCCGGCGCCGCGCCCTGGTCGAGTCGCAATGCGTGCGCAGGAAAGTCGGGCGCAAGCGCTGCGACATCCGCGTCCTGCAGTCGCTGCGCATAGGCCGCACGATCGGTGAGGCGTGCGTTGACGCGCAGCCACAAGGGCGCGATGCGATTGCCGGCGGCAAGTATTTCATCGACATCGTCCGGCCAGTCCGCGCGCAAGCGTGCAACCAGCCAATCGGGCCACGAATGCACGATCGCCGGTTCGTCGCTGACCGGCCACGGCTCGCGCGATGTGCGCCGCAGCAACGCGTTGACCAGGCCGACGAAGCCAGGGCGTCGCAGCAGACGTGCTGCTTCGGCCGTCGCCGACACCGCGGCGTGCGCGGGCAACGCGAGCGCATCGATCTGCGCAAGCCCGGCCAGAAGCAGCGATTCGACCAGGTGTTCGCGCACGGGAAGCGGTTTGTCCATCCACGTCGCGAGCGCGTGCCGATAGCGACGCAGATGGCGCAGCGCATGGAAACAGATCGCTTCGACCAGCGCGCGATCGCGCACATCCGGGATTTCGGCCAGGGTTTCGCCGAGCACGGCCTTGAGCGAGCGTCCTTCGTGCAACACCGCATTGATCGCGAGCGCCGCGGCAGCGCGCGCCGCGGCGCCGGTCTGGTTGCCGCGCATCGGCTGCGGTGCGGTCATGCGCGCAATGACAGTCGCGCGTTGAGGTAGTCCGAAACTGGCATGGGCCGGCCGCCTTCGCGTTGCACGACAGTCAGCCGCAATGCGCCCTGGCCACAGGCGATATCGAGGCCGTCGCGGCCAAGCGCGAGCACGCTGCCGGGCTCCGCGGCGTGCTCGATCGCGCGCGCATGCGATTCGTGGATCCTCAGGCGTTCGCCATTGACCATCGCTTCGGCGACCGGCCAGGGATTGAATGCGCGCACCTTGCGTTCGAGCACGCTCGCCGACTGGTTCCAGTCCAGCCGCGCCTCGGCCTTGCCCAGCTTGTGCGCGTAGGTCACGCCGGCTGCCGATTGCGGCCGCGCCACGGGGCGCATGCCCGCACGCAGCAGGGTCAGTCCATCGGACAACACTTCCGCGCCGAGTTCGGCAAGCCGGTTGTGCAGGCTGCCACCGGTGTCGTGGGAATCGATCGGGGTTTTCAGCGTCAGCATGACCGGTCCGGTGTCCAGACCCTCGGCCATCTGCATCAGGCACACGCCGGCCTGGGTGTCGCCGGCTTCGATCGCGCGCTGGATTGGCGCCGCGCCGCGCCAGCGCGGCAGCAGCGATGCATGCACGTTCCAGCATCCGTGGCGCGGGATCGCGAGTATTTTCGGGGGCAGGATCAGCCCGTAGGCGATCACCACCAGCAGGTCGGGTTTGAGCGCCGCCAGCGCGCGCCGCTGTTCAAGTGTTTTCAGCGTCAGCGGCTGGCGCACCTGCCAACCATTGTTGATCGCAGCCTGCTTGATGGGAGAAGGCGTCAGCAGGCGACCTCGTCCGGCGGGGCGATCGGGTTGGGTATACACCGCGACGATCTGGCCCAGGCGCGCTGCGGCCCGCAGTCCGGGCAGGGCGAATTCTGGGGTTCCAGCGAAGACGATGCGCAGCGGCTCGCTCATGCAGGCTCTGGCTTGCGCGTCGCTCCTGCGCTTTCTGCGCCCGCGACATTGGCCCGTCCCTGTGCGGCAGTCGCGGCCTTTTCCGCAGCTTCCGCCGCGGCTTCACGACGCGCCTTGGCGAGTTTCTTCTTCACCATCTCGCGCTTGAGTGGCGACAGGTAGTCCACGAACAGTTTGCCGGCCAGATGGTCCATCTCGTGCTGGATGCACACCGCCAGCACGCCGTGCGCGTCGCATTCGAACGAATGCCCGTCACGGTCGAGGGCGCGTACGCGCAAATGCTCCGCGCGGTGCACGTCTGCGTAGATGCCCGGCACCGACAGGCAGCCTTCCTGGTAGACCTGTTCGCCGTCGCTGGCCAGGATCTGCGGATTGATGAAGACCATCGGGGAATCGGAGTTTTCCGAAACATCCAGCACCAGCAGGCGCTGGTGCACGTCGACCTGGCTCGCGGCAAGCCCAATGCCGGGTGCGGCGTACATGGTTTCGAACATGTCATCGATCAGCGCGCGCAGGGCGTCATCGACCTGTGCAACGGGCTTGGCCACGGTGCGCAGGCGCGGGTCTGGAAATTCAAGGATGTCGAGTCTGGCCATGGGAGTAGGATGGGGCCGAGGGGGCTACACGCAAGTCGTGAAACCCCATTGTAACGCCGAGGCTTGCAATTGGCTTCGGAAAATGGTCTATATGCGGGCAACCTGCCCGGGGAAATCAGGTAGATAGCCGCCATGTTTAAACGAACTCTTGCGCTCGTGAGCGCCATGCTGTTGAGCCTTGCCACCTACGCCATTGCGGCGGAGTTGCGCGGCGATCATCCGGATACCTACGTCGTCCGCAAGGGCGATACGTTGTGGGATATCTCGGCCCGTTTCCTGAAGCAGCCGTGGCTGTGGCCAGAGATATGGCAAGCCAACCCGCAGGTGCGCAACCCGCATCTGATCTATCCGGGTGACGTGCTCAATCTCGTCTACCTCAACGGGCAGCCGCGGATCGAGATGTCGCGCGGGAACGAGACGGGTCCGGCGATCGAGACGATTCCTCTGGCAGAAATCGTGGACTTCCTCAAGAAGCTCCGCGTCGTCGACTCCTACAAGGGGATGCCGTACATCGTCGGCATCGAGGGCGACCGCGAGCGGGTCACCAGCGGCCAGCTTGCCTATGCACGCGGCATTCCGAATGCGCAGATCGGCGACATGTATTCGATCATGCGTCCGATGACCATCTTCGGCCGTTCGCATCGCGGCTCCGGCGAGTATGAGCTGCGCCACGAAGATCTGGACTTCCGTGGCGACAGGCTCAATGGTCGCAACTTTGACAATTTCTGGCAGAACGTCTCGTTCGGCCGGGAAGGCCAGCCAGACTACCTCGGCACCGAGATGAAGGAAGTCGCCGTCGGCCAGGTGACGCGTCCAGAAGGCCATGGCATCGAAACCGCAACCTTGCTGTTGCTTGGCCAGGACGTCGTCGAAGTGCGTAGGGGCGACCGCCTGATGCCGGTCGAGGCGCAGCCGTACGACCTCCAGTTCTTCCCGCATCCGCCGAAGCGCCAGGCCGTAGTGTCCGAATACACCAAGTTCCGGGTGATCGGCATTCCTGACAACATCGGCGCGGTTGGTACCCACGAAGTCATCGCGCTGTCTGGCGGCACGATGGACGACATCGACAATGGCACCGTGTTCTCGGTCTGGCGCATCGGCGACAATGCGGCCGATCACGTCGCCAACACCGATGAACTGGCTCCGTATGTGGAGCACGTCAAGCTTCCCGACGAATACCGCGGACACGTGATGATCTTCCGCGCATTCAACAAGATGAGCTATGGCCTGATGATGGACGGCACCCAGGAAGTCCACATCGGCGATGTCCTCAAACATCCGGACTCCACCCGCTGATGAGTGAGACGGCGGCGCCGGACGCGCCGCCGGCAAGTTCAACCACCGCACGCACCGCACACAACGCCCGCGCCTGGCTTCGATTGCTACGCGCGGGCGTTGGCGCATCCGCGCTGCGCAAAACCATTGAAAGCTGCGGCAGCGCTGCCGCCGCCCTGGACCTTTCGCATGCGCAGTGGCGCGCTGCGGGGGCCGATGCCGAAGCATCGTCTGTGCTGCGCGATCCGCACCTGGTGCCTGACAGCGACCTCGCATGGCTGGACTCCGCTGACCACCACCTGATCGGCTGGGACGATCCGGACTATCCCGCGCTGTTGCGGCGGATCCCCAGCCCCCCGCCCGCTTTGTTCGTGGCGGGCGATCCCAACCTGCTCTGGCATGCCCAGGTCGCCGTGGTCGGCAGCCGCAACGCGACCGCAGGCGGCATCGACAATGCGCGGGGTTTCGCGCGTGCCCTGGTTGCGTCTGGCCTCACCATCACCAGCGGGATGGCCGAAGGCGTGGACGCGGCTGCGCACCTGGCTGCGCTTGACGTAAACACGCCAACGATCGCAGTCGTGGGCACCGGCACCGACGTGATCTATCCACGCCGTCACGCCAGGCTTGCCGCGCGCATCCGCGCAAACGGCGCGATCGTCAGCGAATTCCTTCCCGGAACGCAGGCGCGTCCGGAGCATTTCCCGCGGCGCAACCGCATGATCGCGGGACTCACTCTGGGCACCCTGGTGATTGAGGCGGCCGAGCGCAGCGGCGCGCTGATCACCGCAAGGCTGGCCGCCGACGCGGGTCGCGAAGTGTTTGCGGTGCCCGGTTCGATCCACAATCCGCTTGCACGCGGCTGCCACCGGTTGATCCGGCAGGGTGCAGCACTGGTGGAAAACGCGCGCGAGGTAATCGAGGCGCTCGCACCGGTCGCGGCCGAACTTGCCGACGCACTGCGTGCGCGGCTGCGCGAAGCCGACGGCCCCCAGGCGCCTGAAGGCCCGGCCGAAACACCGGGCCTGGCGCTCGATCCCGGCGGGAAAAAGCTGATCGCGGCGCTGGGACGATCCAGTCGGCATTGACCAGCTCGCCGCCCGCACGGGATTGACGGTCGCGGAACTGTCCTCCATGCTGCTGGTCATGGAGTTGCACGGCTTGGTCACCGCCGCCCATGGGCGCTACGCGCGCAGGGTTTCCTAAGGCGCCGAGCCGGTCGGTCCCACGCACGGAGCGCGCGGGAAACCAGGCAACACCCTACTCACCGCGTCGCCACACAGGCGGAGAGGAATGAAAGAAACCATCCTGGATGTGCTGCTGTACCTGTTCGAACACTATTTCTACGAAGACCCCGATGCGGTCCGCGACCGCGATTCCCTGCAGAATGGCCTGCTCCAGGCGGGCTTTGCGCCCACCGAGATCAACAAGGCGTTCGACTGGCTCGACGAACTCGCGCGCCAGCGCCCGGTCGTGTCCGCGCCGCGCGATGTCCCCGGCCCGGTTCGCATGTATGTCGAACCCGAACTTGCCAAGCTCGACAAGGAGACCCTTGGCTTCCTGATGTTCCTCGAACAGCAGCGCATCGTCGATGCCGCCCAGCGCGAACTCGTGCTTGACCGCGTGATGGCGCTGGACCAGGAAGAAATCGACCTCGACGACCTGAAATGGGTCGTGCTGATGGTTCTGTTCAACCAGCCCGGCGCCGAAGCCGCGTACGCGTGGATGGAGAACCAGATGTTCGAGGACGAGCCAGAGCCGTTGCATTGAGGCAGTTGTCCTGCATTCGGGAAGCATCAGACGCACCAATCCACGCCGGAAGCTGGCGTTCTTTCCGCGTCCAGGAGACGTACGTTGCACTGGCATTGCAATTGGGCGGGGGGAGTCACGATCAAGATCAGATACCGCCGCGCAATTCGTTGACAACAATGCGCATCGTCCTGGCGGCCGGCCGCATCGTTGCCAATGCGCACGGCGCGCTGTCGGGATGGCGCTCGGCTGGCGATCGCGCCAGATACTGACAAGGGATGCTCGTGCAGGAGACCAGCTGGTACTTCATGGATCGCCGTGGGCAGCGACAAGGGCCCGTCGCCACGGAAGCCGTCTCGACCGCCTATCGCAGCGGCGACCTGCTGCGCGATGGACTGGTCTGGCGCGAAGGCATGCCGCAATGGCTGCCGTTGCGGCAGCTGGAAGCCGAACTTGGGCTCGGCCCAGTCGACCATGCGTCGGCACCGCCGCCCCTGCCGGAAGGGCCAACCAGCGTGGCAGCCGCGATGCGTGCGCGCGAAATCGATCGGAGCGACATTGTGTATGCGGGGTTTGCACGCCGTTTCGCCGCGTTGTTCGTGGATGGACTGGTGCTGATCGTGCCCGGGTTCGTGCTCAGCTTCCTGCTGGGTATCCCCTTCGCGATCCTCATGCACGGCTACGACGAGCGCACCAGGAACATCGCGCAATTCGTGTTTGGCATGGTGGTCGGGCTGCTCCTTCGGGGCGCCTATTTCGCGGTCATGGAAAGCTCGAAGGAACAGGGGACGATCGGAAAGCGGGCGCTCGGCATCAAGGTGACCAACGCTTCGGGCGCAAAGCTGACCTTCACCGAGGCCCTTGGACGCTGGTTCGCGGCCTCGCTTTCCCACCTGACGCTGTACATCGGGTTTTTCATGGCCGGGTTCACCGACCGCAAGCGCGCGCTGCACGACATGGTCGCCGGCACCCTGGTCGTGGATCGCTGGGCCTTCTCCGAGTTTCCGGAACGCCAACAGCGCAGTCAGACCGGGGTGCTCGTGGCGGTGATCGTTGGCGGCCTTTTCCTGGGAGTTGCAGTGCTGGGGATCCTCGCCGCGATCGCAATCCCCGCATACCAGGACTACATGATCCGCGCGCAAGTTTCCGAAGGTGCGGCCATGGCCGAAGGAAGCAAGACCGCGGTAGCGAACTACTATTTCAGCACCGGCCACTACCCGGCAGACAACGCGTCGGCTGGCGTCGGAAAACCCGGGACCCTTTCCAGCCCCTATGTGAACAGTGTGACGATCAACAATGGCGTCATCACTGTCGCCTACGGTGGCCCGAAAGCCAGCCCGATGCTTCCGGCAACATCGACGCTGGTGTTCGCGCCAACGGCTGACGACCGCAACGTTCATTGGAGCTGCAACTCGGCCGCGGGCACCACGCTGGACGTCAAGTTCCGCCCTTTGGTGTGTCGTCCATAGAGCTGTCCAGCCTGCCGCCAGCAGTCCGCTACCCAATAGACACCAGGTCCTTGCTTGACAGTTCCCGCCGCGCTGGTGCCTTAATGTAAAGGGCCGGCCCGCGTTTTGCGCGGGCTTCGACCGTATGGCACCTTCGAATCCGCGACTTGGAGTCGTGCAAGGCATGGCGAAAAACCTGCTCATCGTCGAATCGCCCGCGAAGGCGAAGACGATCAACAAATACCTTGGCAAGGACTTCACCGTCCTGGCCTCGTACGGCCATGTCCGCGACCTGGTACCCAAGGAGGGTGCGGTCGACACCGGCAATGATTTCGCGATGCGTTACGAAACGATCGACAAGAACCAGAAGCATGTCGAGGCGATCGCCAAGGCAGCCAAATCCGCTGACGCCCTGTACCTGGCGACCGACCCGGACCGCGAAGGCGAGGCGATCAGCTGGCACATCGCGGAGATCCTGCGCGAACGCGGCCTGTTGAAGGACCGTGCCCTGCATCGGGTGGTGTTCACCGAGATCACCCCGCGAGCGATCCGCGAAGCGGTCGCCCATCCAAGGCCGATTGCGATCGACCTGGTGAACGCCCAGCAGGCGCGCCGCGCGCTGGACTTCCTGGTCGGATTCAACCTGTCGCCGGTGCTGTGGCGCAAGGTGCAGACCGGGCTGTCGGCGGGCCGGGTGCAATCGCCGGCACTGCGCATGATCGTCGAGCGCGAGGAAGCGATCGAGGCCTTCAATGCGCGCGAGTACTGGTCGATGGGCGCCGACATGGCGCACGCAGCGCAGCCTTTCAGCGCGCGCCTGGTCAAACTCGATGGCCACAAGTTCGAGCAGTTCACGATCACCGACCGCAAGAACGCCGAGGCCGCGCGCGAACGCTTGATCAAGGCCGCGGGCGCTGCATTGCACGTGACCGACGTCACCAGCAAGGAGCGCAAGCGCCGCCCCGCGCCGCCGTTCATCACCTCGACCCTGCAGCAGGAAGCCGCGCGCAAGCTGGGCTTCACCACCAGCCGCACGATGCGTGTGGCGCAGAAACTCTACGAGGGTTTCGATATCGGCGAGGACGGCGCGGTCGGCCTGATCAGCTACATGCGTACCGATTCGACCCACGTCTCAGAGGAGGCGTTGGTCGAGCTGCGCGACGTGATTGCGCGCGACTTCGGCACCGGCGCGTTGCCGGACAAGCCGAACATGTACAAGACCAAATCGAAGAATGCGCAGGAAGCGCACGAGGCGATCCGCCCGACTTCGGCTTTGCGCACGCCGTCGTCGGTCGCGAAGTTCCTGCCCGATGACGAGCGCCGCCTTTACGAACTGGTCTGGAAGCGCGCGGTCGCGAGCCAGATGGTTCCGGCGACCATGAACACCGTCACCGTCGAGCTGGCCTGTGGCCATGCGCATGCATTCCGCGCGAGCGGCACCACGATCATCGATCCAGGCTTTCTGGCGGTCTATGAGGAAGGCAAGGACACCGAGCCGAGCGCAGACGACGATGAGGGCCGCAAGCTGCCGCTGATGAAGGTGGGCGAGAACGTGCCCCTTGGAGCGATCCGCACCGCGCAGCATTTCACCGAACCGCCGCCGCGGTTCTCGGAAGCCTCGCTGGTGAAGGCGCTGGAGGAATACGGCATCGGCCGGCCTTCAACCTATGCGGCGATCATCCAGACATTGATCTTCCGCAAGTACGTCGAACTCGACAGCCGACGCTTCAAGCCGAGCGATGTCGGGCGTGCGGTCAGCAATTTCCTGTCCACCCATGTCACCCAGTACGTCGACTACGACTTCACCGCGAAGCTTGAGGACGAGCTCGACGCGGTCTCGCGCGGCGAAGAGGACTGGGTACCGCTGATGCAGCGCTTCTGGGATCCATTCAAGGCACTCGTAGCAGAAAAGACGGAATCCGTGGATCGCAGCGATGCGACCGGCGCGCGCGACCTCGGCGTGGATCCGAAATCGGGCAAGCCGGTCAGCGTGCGACTCGGTCGCTACGGAGCATTTGCGCAGATCGGGCGCAAGGAAGACGACGACAAGCCGAAGTTCGCGAGCCTGCGACCGGGGCAGAGCATGCACACCATCAACCTCGACGATGCCTTGCAGCTGTTCCTGCTGCCGCGCACGCTCGGCGAAGACGCTGGCGAGCCGCTTAGCGTCGCTGTCGGCCGCTTCGGCCCATTCGCCAAACGCGGTGCGACCTACGCATCGCTGGGCAAGGAAGACGATCCATACACGATCGATTTCGCTCGCGCGCTGGCAATCGTGCGCGAACGCGAAGCCTTTCTCGCGAATCGCCTGATCAAGAAATTCGATGGCAGTCCGATCGAGATCCTCAATGGGCGCTACGGTCCTTACCTGACCGATGGCGAGAAGAACGGGAAGATTCCAAAGGATCGCGAGCCCGCGTCGCTGACGCTGGAAGAGTGCGAGGAGATCCTGTTGAACGCTCCGGCGCGGCCAACCAAGGGTCGATTCGCGCGCAAGGGGGCCGCGACCAAGGCGCCTGGGAACAAAGTCGCGCCAGCGAAAAAAGCCGCGACCAAGGATGCCCCGGCCAGGACCGTCGCTGCGAAAAAGACCGTCGCAAAGAAGGCCGGCGCGAAAAAGGTCGCAATAAAGACCGCTGCCAAGAAGGTCCCGGCGAAAAAGACCGCGACGTAGTCGGCGAACGCGAACAGTTCGTCTTTGTTGCGCGCGGGAGGCGGCTGCAAGCGCAGTGGCGTTATGCTCGGCGCATGGACACCCGCCTCGACATTCCGCAAGCCGTCTCCATCCTGCGTCACGGCGGGGTGATCGCGTATCCGACCGAAGCGGTGTGGGGGCTTGGCTGCGATCCATTCGATCCGCTCGCCGTGCGGCGGCTGTTGAAGATCAAGCAACGCGACGAGTCGAAGGGGCTGATCGTGATTTCTGCCGACTTGGCGCAGATTGCCGCGTTCATCGATCTCGACGCGCTGCCCATCGAACGGCTGAAGGAAGTGCGCGCGAGCTGGCCTGGTCCGCATACCTGGGTCTTGCCATGCCCTGTGCGGATCCCGACCTGGCTGCGCGGCACGCATCGGACGATCGCGTTGCGGATCAGCGCGCACAAGCGGGTCGTTGCGTTGTGCAACGCGTTCGGCGGCCCGATCGTTTCCACCAGCGCCAACCTTGCCGGTCGCGAACCAGCGCGCGAGATCGATGGGCTAGACCCGGTCCTGCTAGCGCAGATCGACGGGGTGCTGGACGGTCTTGCCGGTGGCCTGGAAGCACCAACGCCGATCCGCGACGCGGCCAGCGGAACCGTGCTGCGGGCCTGACGGGTTCACGACATGACAGGTCGCGCCTGGGCTGTGCCGGACGGCATGGACGCGGTCCAGGCAACCGTGCTAGCGCACTCTGTTATCATCGCCGCGCATTCATCGGGGAACAACACACCATGCGCAAACTCATACCTGGCCTGCTCGTCGTGGGCGTCGTCGCGATCGCGGGTTGCAACAAGCACGGGGAGTCCGGAACCAGCGGCCCAGGCGTGGTAGCCGCCGACGATCCGTTGACTTACGTGCCGTCGGACACGCCGTACGTGCTCGCGAACATCGACCCGCAGCCTGCCGATGTCAGCAATTACTGGATTGGCAAGATCGACAAGACCGGCAAGATCGGCGATGTCTACGGCACCCAGCTGGACGCTGTCGGAAAGATGCTGCGCGAGCAGGCCGCGAATTGCTCCCCGGCAGGCAGCGGTGGTGGTGGCGCGGCGATGCAGGATCCGGCGAGCGCCCAGGGTGATGCCGATGGCGCGGCACCGAGTTCCGCGGAAGACGCTTCTTCTGCGACTGCCGACGCGGCACCGCCAGCAAGCCCGGCCGCCAACGCAGCCGCCGTCGCCGTGACCGGAACCGGCATTTGCTCGCCGGAAAACATTGCCGATCGCGACAAGGCGATCAAACTGGTCGACGCGATCAAGGCCGAAGTTGCGGGCAAGGACGTCAAGGGCCTGATGGATCTGGTCGGCGTCGACATGCAGGCGCATGTCGCGTTTTACGGGATCGGCCTGGTGCCGGTGTTGCGCCTTGAACTTGCCAAGCCAGACAACCTGCGTGCGACGATTGGCCGCCTCGAGACCGCATCGGGATCCAAGCTCGGTACCTCCAGGGTCGGCAATCTCGATTACTGGATCATCGATGGCGGCCAGGTTAATTCCCCGGTCCGTGGCGTCTTCGCGATATCCGGCAAGCAACTGGTCGTAACCGTCGCTCCGGCAAAGCCCGCCGATGCGGACCTGCGCACACTGTTCGGACTCGACAAACCGGCGAAATCGCTGGCAGCAAGCGGCGACCTCACAGCGCTCGACAAGAAGATGAACTACCTCTCGTACACCAGCGGCTACATCGACAGCGCACGCCTGATCGCGGTGCTCAAGGCGCCGGCGACTCCCCTCGAAACGTCATTCCTCAATGCGATGGGCGAGAAGCAGAAGCCGGCTATCGATCCGGTCTGCTCCGCTGAATACGACCAGCTGGCTGCCGCCTGGCCGCGCGCGAGCTTTGGCGTCACCGACATGTCCGCCAAGCACGTAGCGATCCGCGGCGTGCTGGAAACCCGCGCCGACATCGCCAAGGACCTGATGACGCTGCGCGCGCCGATGCCCGGCATGAAGCTCGCCCAGGACAGCCTGGGTGATTTCGGCTTCAGCGTGAACCTGACCAAGCTGCCGGAGCTCGCCACGAAATATGCGGACGCGACCGACAAATCGCCATGGAAGTGCGCCCAGCTCGTCAACCTGAACCAGAGCGCGGACCAGTCGAAGACCACGTTGACCAATCCCGCGTTCGCCGGCTATGCGCCGATGTTCCACGGCTTCCATGCGATCGTCGACAAGCTCGTCATCACCGACGGCCAACCCGTGCCCGACATCGCCGCGGTGGTGGCGATCGGTTCGGACAACCCGGCTTCGCTGCTCGCCATGGCTGGCAGCATCTCGCCGGATATCGCAAAGGTTGCCCTGAAGCCCGACGGCGTCGCCAAGCCACTGCCACCGATTCCGAACGTGCCGATCACCGCACCGATGTTCGCGGCGATGACAGCCAAGCTGCTGGCCATCTCGATCGGCACCGGCGAGGATGCGAAGCTCACCGATGCGATGAAGCTCGACGACGCGCAGCAGCCGCTGTTCGTGCTTGGCTTCAAGGGCGACGTCTATCACCTGATCGCGCAGTTCCAGCGCAAGACGGCATCCACGTTGGGCGATGCCGAGGCGAAGAAGACGATGGAACAGCAGGCAACGATGATGGACATGCAGGCCGACCTGTTCAAACGCGCTGACATCCGCGTTGAGGTCAGCGAGCAGGGCATCGAGCTCCACGAGTCGGTGGACACCCAGTAAGTAGCGCCAAGCAACCCAACCCGAAGCCGCCGGCAACCCCGGCGGCTTTTTGTTGGTGCGAGAAGGCCACTGTGCTGCGAAGCCTGCGACGCGCGCCACTGCGTTGCCTGGCTACTGCCTGCGCGCTATGGTCGCCGTTTCGACTGGAGGTCAACATGCGCGCGCGATTGCTCGGCATCGCCCTTGTGCTGTCGCTGGCTCCCGCTTGCTTCGCACAGGCGCCCATGGACTGGGTCGCGCGCAGCAATTCCGATGCGCAGGTCCTGCTGCAGGCGCAGGTTGCATTCGCTCCCGAGAGCGCATCGCAAGTCGGCTTACCCGGCTACGACGACAAGGTGGCCGATCTTGGTCCGCATAACGGCGAACGCTTCCGGGCAGCCTACACAGCCGCACGCGCGAGGCTGCACGATGCGTTGGCGAAGGAGGCCGATGCGAACGTCCGGGAAGACCTGCAGATCCTGATCGATGCAGCCGATCGCGCGATCGAGGAAAGCGCGCTCAGCGAGCGCCTGCTGCTCGACTGGAACGACACCCCGTCGCTGGTGTTCGGCGGCGAGCAAACCCTGCTGCAGGAGCAGGCACCGCCCGAAAAGCGCGCACATGCGCTGGTGCGCCTGCGCCGCTACCTTGGCATGGAGCCTGGCAGCACCTCGGTGTTTGCCGAATCCAAGGCCCGTTTCACCGACAGCCTCGCCGACGGCAAGCGGCTCGGCCCGTACCGGGACGAAGTCGAGCATGCTCTGACCAACGCGCCGACCTATGTCGCGGGTATCCACAAGCAATTCGGCGATTTCAAGATCGCCGGCGCCGATGCCACGCTGGCCGAACTCGACAGGCAGGTCGCCGACTACGTCGCCTGGGAGCGATCCATCGTGCTGGCCAGGGCACGCTCCAATTTCCGGCTTCCGCCCGAACTGTATGCGTTCGAGCTCAAGCGGCGCGGCATCGACATCGATCCGCAGCTGCTGATCCAGCGCGCGCAACTGGAATTCATGGAGACGCGCGCGCAGATGGAGCAACTCGCGCCCGTGGTGGCGAAGGAACACGGGCTGCCGGACACCGGCTATCGGGACGTGATCCGTGCGCTGAAGAAGGAGCAGCTCGGCCGCGACCAGGTGCAACCTTATTACCGCGACACGGTGATCCCGAAGCTGGGGAAAGCGATCGTCGACCACCGGGTGGTCAGCCTGCCGCAGCGGCCGATGATCATGCGCATCGCGTCGGACGCCGAAACCGCAGCGCAGCCGGCGCCGCACATGCAGCCGCCGCCGCTGCTGAACAACCACGGCGAACGCGGCCAGTTCGTGCTGACCACTGGAAATCCGGATGCGGGTGGCACGACCGAACGCTTCGACGATTTCACCTACAAAGCCGCAGCCTGGACGCTGACCGCGCACGAAGGCAGGCCGGGGCACGAACTGCAGTTCAGCGCGATGGTCGAGCGCGGCGTGTCGCTTGCGCGCAGCTCGTTCGCTTTCAACTCCGTCAACGTCGAAGGCTGGGCGTTGTATTCGGAGATGGAAATGATGCCGTTCGAGCCGCACGACGGGCAACTCATCGCCTTGCAATTGCGCCTGCTGCGCGCGGCGCGCGCGATGCTCGATCCAATGCTCAACCTCGGCCTGACCGATCGCGATACTGCATACCGCGTGCTCACCGACGACGTGGGGTTGTCGCATCCGTTCGCGCAGCAGGAGGTGGATCGCTACATGTTCCGCATGCCGGGCCAGGCTGGCAGCTACCTGTACGGATATAGTCGCATCATGCAGCTGCGCGCCCAAACCGAAGTCGCGCTCGGTCGCAAGTTCGACCGCTTCGCGTTCAACAACTTCCTGATCGACCAGGGACTGCTGCCGCCGGATCTGCTTGCGAAGGCGGTGCGCGAGCAGTTCGTTCCGGTGCAGAAAGCGAAGAACTGAAGCAGCTCGAAAAGCATGGTGCGCGCGCCGGGAATGGTCGCGCGCTCAACGGTTCTCACGATCCTCGATCAACACGCGCGCGGCGGCGATGCCGATGAACAGCCCGGCCTGCACCAGCAGCCAGCTCGGCCATCCCAGACCAATGATCGCGTATTTGATACCGGAAACCAGCGCAGACAGTCCTGCCCAGAGAAAACCGTGCTTCGTCCCGCCATCGCGCGCTTCGAATTCGCCCGCACGGTAGAAGCCGATCATTCCGAGGAAGAACAGAAGGAGTTCAAGTTCCATCGTCAGGCGCTTCGCTCCAATTCGACCAGCACTGGTGTGTGGTCGGAGGCGCGCTCCCAGCCACGCGGCTCCAGGTCGATCCAGGCCGCAGTGCAGCGCTTGCGCAATGCATCGCTGACCAGCACCAGGTCGATGCGCAAGCCCAGGCCACGATCGAACGCAAAGGTCCGGTAGTCCCACCATGAATAATGGCCGCCATCTTCGTGGTGCAGACGGAAACTGTCGTGCAGGCCAAGCTCGAGCAAACCCCGCAGCGCTTCGCGTTCGGGCGTCGAACACAGGATTTTTTCGTGCCAGCGCTTCGGATCGTGGACGTCACGGTCATCCGGCGCGATGTTGAAGTCGCCGAGCACGACGAGCTCAGGGTGACGCGCGATTTCGTCCCGGAGCCAGGCGTCCACGGCGGCCAGCCAGCGCAGCTTGTGCACGTATTTGACATCCCCCACTGCCCGTCCATTGACCACATACAGGTTGACGATGCGCACGCCATCGATGGTTGCCGCGAGTACGCGCCTGTGCTCGTCGTCGAAACCGGGGATGCCGGCCTGGACGTCGGTGATCGCGTGGCCACGCGCGAGGATCGCCACGCCGTTGTAGGTCTTCTGCCCGGAGAAAACGCTGCGGTATCCGAGTTCGGCAATCGCGGTATCGGGGAACTTCGCATCCTCGAGCTTGGTTTCCTGCAATGCCACCACATCCGGTTGCGCAGACTGCAGCCACTGCGCAAGGTGTGGCATCCGAACATTCAACGAGTTGACGTTCCAGCTCGCGATTTTCATGGAGGCGCCTTCTCGTACCGATGGATGCAACAGCTTAAACTCCGCGAGCACCAAGGACCACGCCATGCACTGGATCGACCTGCGCAGCGACACCGTGACCCGCCCCACGCCGGCGATGCGCGAGGCGATGTTGCACGCCGAGGTCGGCGGCGATGTCTACGGAGAAGACCCGACCGTCAATGCATTGCAGGAGCGCGTCGCGCTCGAGCTCGGTTTCGAGGCGGGACTGTTCGTCCCCAGCGGCACCCAATCCAACCTGCTAGCGTTGATGGCGCATTGCGGGCGTGGCGACGAATACATCGTCGGCATGGAGGCGCACACCTACAAGTTCGAGGGCGGTGGCGCGGCGGTGCTGGGCTCGATCCAGCCGCAGCCGATTCCGCAGGCCGACGATGGAACCATCCCGCTCGATGCGGTCGAACGCGCCATCAAGCCAATCGATCCACATTTCGCACGCACGAAAATGCTGTGCCTGGAAAACACCTGGCGCGGCCATCCGTTGCCGCTGGACTACCTGCGCGACGCGCGCGCGCTCTGCGACCGCCACGGGCTTGCGCTCCATCTGGACGGAGCGCGCGTGTACAACGCAGCGATCGCAGGCAAGGTTCCTGTGCGTCGGGTCGCCGAACACTTCGACAGTGTGTCGGTTTGCTTCTCCAAGGGGCTGGGCGCCCCAGTCGGTTCGGTGCTGGTTGGCACCGCAGAACTCATCCATACGGCGCTGCGCTGGCGCAAGGTCACCGGTGGCGGCTGGCGCCAGGCGGGCATCCTTGCTGCCGCATGCATGCATGCTCTTGATCACCATGTCGAGCGCCTCGCTGACGACCATGCGCGCGCGCGGCGCCTGGCCGACGCGTTGTGCGATGCGCCGGGCATCCGGCTGGTCGGCCAGCACACCAACATGGTCTTCATCGAGGTACCCGCCGATCGCCTCGCCGCGTTCAAGGTGCACATGGACGCGGCGCAAGTCAGGCTGTCGATTGGCCACCTGCCTAGCATCCGCCAGGTCACCCACATGGACATCGACGATGTCGGCGTGGATCGCACAATCCATGCGTTGCGGGCATTCGCTGCATGAATCCGGCGATCCGGCACCTTGGCGATCAAAACGCATGCTGACTCCGCGGCTGACTTCGACCGTCACCTGCCCGCACTGCGGCAGCCGCAGCGTGCACACGATGCCCACCAATGCGTGTGTCTGGTTCCATGACTGCGAGGACTGTGGCGAACTTCTCAAGCCCAAACCGGGCGACTGCTGCGTGTTCTGTTCGTATGGTGATGTGCTTTGCCCTCCGCGCCAGGACGGCTCGGAATGTTGCGGGACACGGTCGGTGCCGAACTGACCGGCGACCCAACGTATTGTTGGCGCATCGCCCGGTTCACCAGCGATCTCGCCTCCATGCTTGCTCAGGACATCGATTCACGCCTGCGTTTTACTCGCTTATCGCCCGTCATTTGCGCTGAACAGGAACAGGGATCGAGCTGGTACGTGCCAGCCCTTCGGCAACTTCGCACGCGGGTAGCTTGCCCTTGCCCGCGATTGCCAGACGCAGAGAAACCATCGGAGATTTGAAGTCCTTCTCCTCATGTCTGGTGCGACGCCACTCCTGAGGAGGGAGGTAGTCGAACGGCCACAGCGCCAGAACGGCGTTTCCACCTGCAATCGGATCAAACTCGGTATTTTCATCATTGGCAACGATCAGGAAAAACTGTCCCACATCTAGACGATGCCCGCCGCAGATACCGCCGTAGTATCGGATTGCATGCATCTCGTACGACTTGCCTCGCAATGTTTCCATTCTCCGGACGTGCGCGATCACTGATTCGCCGGAAGGGTCTGCTGCATCAATTTCGGCCGAGACGACGAGCACGATGCTGATGTCACGGGCACGTTCCACAAGGACGGGAAAAGGCTCAGGAACATCGTACCGACATGCGCTGGATGACAGCGATGCCAGCAACATCAGAAAGCCGCCAGAGCTGAGCAGCACATTCTTCACATGCACGAGCATCACCTATCGCGTCAGAAACTTCACCAACCTGTCGGCAAGTCCACCGTACGGCGGCTTGAACAGCGCCATCGACGTCAGGCGTGCCTGGCGCAGTACCGATTTCTGGTGGCTGAACGTCATGAAGCCGTCGCGACCGTGGTAATGGCCCATGCCGCTCGGCCCAATGCCGCCGAACGGAAGGCGGTCCTGCGCGAAATGCATCACGGTGTCGTTGATGCTGACACCACCGGCAACCGTGCGATCGAGCATGCGCTCGACGCGGGCGCGGTCGTTGTCGAAGTGATACAGCGATAGCGGCCGTGGACGCGCGTTGATGTAGGCGATGGCGTCGTCAAGATCGCGATAGCCCTTCACCGGCAGGATCGGCCCGAAGATTTCGTCCTGCATCACCGCCAGGTCGTCGGGAGGATCGATCACGAGCGTCGGCGCGACCAGGCGTTCGGCGTCGGCCGTTGCGCGGTCGAGCGCCACCAACTCGACGACCTTCACGCCGCGCGCGGTCGCTTCGTCGAGATAGCCGCGCAAGCGGCGGTATTGGGTGTCGTTGATGACAGCCGTGTAATCGCGGTTGCCTGCGATGACCGGGAACCGCTCCAGGACGTTGGCGCGTAGCGCCTCGACGAACGCATCGCGCGAGGATTCGGGCAGCAAGAGGTAGTCCGGCGCGATGCAGGTCTGGCCTGCGTTGAGCCACTTGCCGGATGCGATCCGTGCGGCCGCAAGCGGCAGCGGAAAACCGGGCGCGATCACGCAAGGCGATTTACCGCCTAGTTCGAGCGTGACGGGTGTCAGGTTCGCCGCAGCCGCGGCCATGACCTTGCGGCCGACCGCGGTCGAACCGGTGAACAGCAGGTGGTCGAACGCAAGCGACGAGAACGCAGCAGCGACGTCGGCATCGCCGAGCACGACGGCAACCCGATCGGCCGGAAAGACCTCGCCGAGCAGATCGCGCAGGAAAGCGCTCGTGCGTGGCGTGTGTTCGGACGGCTTGAGCATCACGTGGTTGCCCGCCGCGATCGCCGTTGCGAGCGGAATCAGCGCGAGGTTGACCGGGTAGTTCCACGGCGCAATCACCCCGACCACCCCGAGAGGCTGCACGCGCACCTCGGCGCTCGCTGGCAGGAAGACCCAGTTCACCAACCTGCGCTGGGGGCGCATCCAGCGCTTGAGATTCTTGCGGAGGTGATCGATTTCGTTGAGGACGGTCATCCCGTCCGCAACCAGGCTCTCATGGCGCGAACGGTTGCCGAAGTCGGCACTGACCGCCGCGGCCATTTCCTCGAGGCGTCGCTGGAACGCATCGCGCAGGCGATTGAGGTCGTTCAGGCGTTGCGCATGGCTCGGCGTTTCGGTGCCCTGTGCAAGGCGCAGGCGCAGCAGGGTCGGCAGCAGTTCCGAGATCGGCGTGGCGGCGGCGATATCCATGCCATGAGTGTAGACGCACGGACCAGTACAATCACTCCAATGCCCTCCCGCTTCAATCCAGTTCGATCCTATTGCGGGAAACTGCCCGTGCTCGGCGCTCGCGCCTATGTCGACCTGGACGCAACCGTGATTGGCGACGTAGTCGTTGGCGAGGACGCCTCGATCTGGCCGGCCGCAGTCGTTCGCGGCGATGTGAATTTCATCCGCATCGGCGCGCGCACGAATATCCAGGATGGGGCGATCCTCCACGTCACCCATGCCGGCCCCTACACCGGCGACGGCTTCCCGTGCACGATCGGTGCGGACGTCACCATCGGCCACGCCGCCGTGATCCACGCTTGCACGATCGAGGACGCCTGCCTGATCGGCATGCACGCGACCGTACTCGATGGCGCCATCGTGAGAAAACACGGATTCGTCGCCGCTGGCGCGGTGATCGCCCCGGGCAAGATCGTCGGCGAGGGTGAGCTGTGGATGGGCAACCCTGCGCGCCGCGTGCGCATGCTTGGTCCGGCACAAATCGAACAGCTCTACTACTCGGCGGCGCACTACGTGAAGCTCAAGGATCGCTATCTTGAGTCGCTTGCGGGCGATCCCGTGGACGCCCGATGACGCTTGGCTTACCCCCGGAAAACCTGGGCACGCGCGTCGACAAAGCCATCGCGCCGGGAACAGCGTTGTGCTTCACCCTGCTCGTGGCAGTGCTCGGGCCCCATTACACCAGGTGGTACGCAGACACGATGCCGTGGCTGACGGCGAAGTTCATCGACGCATGGCCTGTCTGGGTCGCAATCAGCGCGGTCGGGGTGATTGTCCAGATTCTCCGCGGGCTGCTCGGCTCGGGCGGACCGACAGCCACCCTGCTGAATATTGTCGATTTTCTGTTGGCAGCCACCTCGGTGCTGGTCATTGTCATCGGATTGATCGCGATGGCCCTTCCGCTACTGATGCTGCAGTTGCCGATCTGAAGCGCAGCATCGGACCGCGGGCCTTGCCGCAGCCGACATCCGTCACCCAGCGCCGCGCCAACACCGCAGGATCAGTCCGCGTTGACCAGCACCGCGTTGCGCTCGCGCAACATCGCGTACACCGGGTCGGTCTGCGGGCGCGCGCCGTGCCAAAACTCGAAACTCTCAGCTGCCTGTTCGACCAGCATGCCCAAGCCGTCGATCGCATCGGCACAGCGCGCGCCGCGTGCCCAGGCGAGGAAATCGACTGCCGCGTCGCCATAACCAAGGTCGACGGCCAGCGTGTTCGGGTAGGCCAGCGAAAACGGCAAGGTCAATTTCTCGCTGGCGCGGGCCGCCGACGTTGCGTTGATGATCAGGTCGAAGTTTCCGAGCGCGCCGAGGTCCTTCCAGTAGCGCGTATGCACGCGACCCGGCATTCCCAGCGCATCGGCGAGAGCGTCGGCGCGTTCGGGGGTGCGGTTGACGATGTACAGGCCACCGATGCCAGCGTCGAGCAGCGCGGGAGCGATTCCGGACGCGGCACCGCCAGCGCCCAGCAGCAAGGTGCGCCGCTCGCGCAGGTCATGGCTTTGGCGATCGGTCAGGTCACGCACGAGGCCGACGCCATCGGTATCGTCGCCGCGCCAGCCATTGCCATCGCGGAGGAGGGTGTTGACCGCGCCCGCGCGGCGCGCACGTTCGCTCAGGGTATGGCACATCGCCAGCGCTTCGCGCTTGTGCGGCACGGTAATGTTTGCGCCGCGGCCACCGTTGTCGGCGAACTGCTGCAACGCTTGCGCGAATGCTTCCGGAGTGGCGTCGATCGCCACGTAATCCATTGCGATGCCGGCTTGTTTCGCGAACGCAGCGTGGATGCGCGGCGACAGCGAGTGCGAGACAGGGTGGCCGAGCAGGGCGAAGTTCTGCATGTCATTCATTCCTTGAGCCACTGCGCTGCATCCAGCGCGAAATAGGTGAGGATGCCGTCTGCGCCTGCCCGCTTGATCGACGTGAGGGTCTCGAGCACGCAGGCGCGCTCATCGAGCCAGCCGTTCAAGGCGGCAGCCTTGAGCATCGCGAATTCGCCGCTGACCTGGTAGGCGAACGTCGGCGCGCCGAAGCGCTCCTTCACGCGGCGCACGATGTCCAGGTACGGCAGTGCCGGCTTGACCATCACCATGTCGGCGCCCTCTTCAAGGTCGAGCGCGACCTCCCGCAGCGCTTCGTCGGCGTTCGCCGGATCCATCTGGTAGGTGAACTTGTTGCCCTTGCCCAGGCTTCCCGCGCTGCCGACCGCGTCGCGGAACGGACCGTAGAAACTCGATGCGTACTTCGCGGCATAGGCGAGGATGCGCGTGTGCACGAGACCTTCGTCCTCCAGCGCCAACCGGATCGCGCCGATGCGTCCGTCCATCATGTCCGATGGTGCGACGATATCCGCGCCGGCCTCGGCGTGGGACAGCGCCTGCCTGACGAGGGCCTCGACAGTCGCATCGTTGACCACGTACCCGGTGTGGTCGATCAGTCCGTCCTGGCCATGCGTGGTAAACGGATCGAGCGCGACATCGGTGATCACCCCGAGTTCGGGGAAATGCGACTTGAGCGCGCGCACCGCACGTTGCGCAAGGCCAACCGGACTCCATGCCTCGTGCGCATCGAGCGACTTCGCCGAATCCGCCACTACCGGAAACAGTGCGATCGCCGGGATACCCGATGTGTGGGCGTGATCGGCCACGCGCAGCAGTTCATCGATGGACACGCGGTCCACGCCCGGCATCGATGCGATCGGCGCGCGACCGGCCGGCTCGTGGACGAACACCGGCAGGATCAGGTCGCTGGCGCTCAGCACGGTTTCGCGCATCAGCCGGCGGGAAAAATCGTCGCGACGCATGCGACGCGGACGGGTCATGGGGTGGCGCATGGAAAGTCCACGGATGGTCCGGACCGCCATGATACGCGTGCAACGCAGCGCTGGCGCCGCCGCACGGCCGCGCGCGATGATGCGGCCATGCCCCCTGTCCTGCATCGCCTGCCACGCTCCGCGCACGTCTGCCTCGGCGTGCTGGCCGCGCTCGCGTTGCTGGCGCTCGTCGGCCCCTGGCTGTCGCCGTATGCGCCCGAACATCCGGACTGGAACGCACTCTCGGCGGCCCCAGCGTTTGCCCGCGCGCACTGGCTGGGCACCGACGCGATCGGCCGCGACACGTTTGTCCGCGCGCTGTATGGATTGCGGCTGTCGCTGCTGCTGGGTTTCGGCGCGACGGCGATCGCCCTCGCGATCGGCCTCACCTACGGCGCCAGTGCGGGATACCTCGGCGGCCGCAGCGAGCGCCTGATGATGCGCGGGCTGGACGTCCTCTCGGCATTGCCGTTCCTGCTGATCGTGATCCTGTTGCTGACCCTGTTCGAGCGTTCGCTGCCGTTGTTGCTGGTCGCGATCGGTGGTTACGTATGGATCGACCTTGCGCGCGTGATGCGTGCCGAAGCTGCGCGGCTGCGCGAGCAACCGTTCGTACTCGCAGCGCGCGCGGAAGGCGCGAGTACGCTGCAGGTCTTGCGCTGGCACATCGTCCCCAACCTGCTCGGCCTCGCGCTGGTGTATGCGAGCCTGCTCGCCTCGCAGGCGATCCTGGTCGAGAGCTTCCTGGGCTTCCTCGGCCTGTCCATCGACCATCCATCGGCAGGCCTCGGCACGCTGCTCCAGGAAGGAACCCAGGAACTCGACAGTGCGCCGTGGACGTTGCTCGCGCCCGCGACCCTGCTGGTCGCGACGCTGGCGTGCTTCCAGCAACTCGGCGATGCGCTGCGCGATGCGCTGGATGTCCGCGGCGCGACCACGGCTTCGGCTCCTGCATCCATCCAGCCAGCGCTTGTGCCAACACCGACTGCGTAGATGGCTACTGCCTTCCTGCTCGCGGTGAGGGAACTGCGCGTGTCGCTCGTTGGCGCGGCGCAGCCCCTGCTGGGCCCGATCGCGATGGATCTCGTTGCTGGCGAGTGCCTTGCCATCGTCGGCGAATCCGGAGCCGGAAAAAGTCTGGCGACGCTGGCGCTGCTGGGACTGCTGCCGGCCACGCTCCATGCGAGCGGCAGCTTGTGCGTGGACGGGCGTGACATCGTGCTGGGTTCGCGCGAGCACATTGCCCTGCGCGCACGCATCATCGCGTGGGTGCCACAGGATGCGCTGGCTGCGCTGCATCCATTGCGCCGCATCGGTGCGCAAATCAACGAAACGCTCACCCATGCCGGCGCTCCGCGCGCGACGCTGCACGCCGAAGCGCTGGCCCTGCTCGATCGCGTCGAGCTGCGCACGGGCGGCGACCTGATCGCACGCTATCCGCATGAACTCTCGGGTGGACAGCGCCAGCGCGTGTGCATCGCGCTCGCGCTCGCGACGCAATCGCGGTGCCTGCTTGCCGACGAACCGACCTCGGCGCTTGATCCACGCGTTGGACGCGACATCCTGCGACTGCTCGACAGCCTGCGCCGCGACCTTGGCCTGGCGTTGCTGCTGGTCAGCCACAATTTGCCCGTGGTCGCTACGATCGCGCAGCGCGTGCTGGTGCTGCACAAGGGTCGCTGCGTCGAGACGGGTGCGACCACCCGCATCTTCACCGCGCCATCGGCCGCATACACGCGCGAACTGCTGGCCGCCGAACAGTTGCCGTGCCCACTGCCGGCGGCGCCCGGCGCATTGCTGCTGTCGGCACACGACCTTGCAGTGCGCTATCCGGATGCCGACCGTGACGCGCTCGCGCCGACCACCATCGCCCTGCATCGCGGCGAGTGCCTGGCGCTGCTGGGTGAATCCGGGTCGGGAAAATCCACGCTCGCGCGCGCGGTGCTGCGCTTGCTGCGCACGCCGGCGCGTGGACGCATCGTCCTCGACGGCATCGATATCGGCACGCACGGCGCGCGCGCACTGCGGCCACTGCGGCGAAGGATCGGCGTCGTGTTCCAGGATCCTCATGCATCGCTCGACCCGCGCCAGACGGCCGCGCAGATCATCGCCGAGCCGCTGCGCATCCACGCCATCGGCGACGCCGCGCAGCAGCGCACGCGCGCGGCCGAATTGATGCGCATCGTCGGACTCGATCCATCGCCGGGCGGCGGCGCAATGGATCGCTTCCCGCACCAGTTCTCCGGAGGCCAATGCCAGCGCATCGCGATCGCGCGCGCGCTTGCGACCGATCCCGAACTGCTGGTGTGCGACGAAGCGGTGTCCGCGCTCGACACCCGCAGCCGCGCCGCGATTCTGGCACTGCTCGCACGCCTGAAGGCCGAACGCGGTCTCGCATTGCTGTTCATCACCCACGACGTCGATGCCGCGCGCGCGCTGGCCGATCGCATCGCGGTGATGCACGACGGCCGCGTTGTCGAAACCGGTTTTGCAACCGACGTGTTGTCCTCGCCACAACATGTCTACACGAGGGAACTGCTCGCAGCGCGGCCACCGGCGCTTGGCTCACTACGCGAGGCTCCCGGCTAACCAAAGATGTTCCTTCTCACCGTAGCTTGCACGCCATGGGACGAACAGCCCCTCCCGCAGGATGCTTCGGTGCTCCAATTGGACGACTAGCGGCTCGCATTGGACGATGAGCGCCTTCCATTGGACGAATAGCAGCTCCCATTGGACGACTAGCGGCTTCCATTGGACGAATAGCAGCTCCCATTGGACGACTAGCGGCTTGCATTGGACGACTAGCGGCTTGCATTGGACGAATAGCAGCTCCGGTTGGACGACTGGCGGCTTTCATTGGACGTTTCGGCGCTGCAATTGGACCAATAGTCCCAGCAATTGGACCAGTAGCGGCTTCCACTGGACCGGGAGCCCTTGGCATTGGACCAGTAGCGGCCTCCACTGGACCAGGAACCCCTGCCATTGGACGAATGACGCCTCCAACTGGACCCATAAACGCTTCCGTTGGAACTAGAACCGATCCCCGGATGGCGCGCCGGTGCCGCGATGCGGCGCCAGTGGGTCGAATGCGCAGCCCGTCACTTTTCGCAGACAGGACCTGTGGTCTGATGCACGTCCTGCCGCTCGCTCGTTATATTTGGGTTAGCCGCTTGCAAAGTTTTCGTTAACCTGCTAATACCCTACCTAACAAAGAGCCCTCAACTTGCTGTTTGTGCTGGAGTCGCCCATCAACGTTGCTGTCGCCATTGCTGCATTGACCCTGCTGACGCTGTCGCTGGCTGCGGTGCGGCGGGTGCCCGAAGGCCAGGCCTGGACCGTGCATCGCTTCGGCCGCTACGTGCGCACGCTGCAGCCCGGCACGCACCTGGTGTGGCCGCTGCTCGACTGGATCTCACAGCATGTGGCCCTCACCGGGCATCGCATTGAGTTGCCCACCCGCGCGTTCGGTGCCGACAACGCCAGCGCCGACCTCTACTACCAGATCCTCGATCCGATGGCGACCCGCGACGGGCTCGAAACCGTCGACGCGATGGTGCTGCGCCAGGCCGACGATGCGCTGACCAGCGTCGCTGCAAGCCTGCCCCAACAACAGGCCGGCTGGTCGTCGGCGGTGGCCGATGCACTCAAGACTGAACTCAACGCCCGCCTCGGCCGGATGGGCCTGCGCATCATCCGCTGCGCATTGCACGCTTCCTGATTCGCAGCGTCGCCGCGCCGCGGCATTTCCCCTGAACGGTTCAGCGCGTTTTGCGGGATACTCGCCGGTCCGCCCCTGCTGTCCTGCGCATGGTTTCCGCTTCAGGCTCTCTCGATCATCTGCGTCCGGGCCTCCTCGCCGGCCTTGCCAGCCTGGGGATGCCGCCCGAGCCGCTGGCCGACCGCTTGCTGGACTACCTGCAGGTGCTGGTGCGCTGGAATTCCACGTACAACCTCACTGCGATCCGCGACCCGGCTGAAATGGTGCCAAAGCACCTGCTCGACTCCCTCGCCGTGGCGCCGTTCGTGCGCGGCTCCCTTGCTGATATTGGCTCGGGCGCGGGACTGCCGGGCATTCCGCTCGCACTCGCGCTGCCCGACCTTGACGTGTGCGTCGTCGAATCCAACGGCAAGAAGGCGCGCTTCCTGCGCGAGGCACAGCGGCATTTGCGCCTGGACAACCTGCGGGTGACCGAAGCGCGTGCAGAAGCGATGGTCGCGACCCATCGATTCGACTGTCTTGTGTCGCGGGCGTTCGGTAGTCTTGCCGAGTTCGTGCGCGTCGGTGGCCACGTGCTCGCCGAAGGCGGCCGGCTGCTCGCGATGAAGGGACACCAACCCGCGGATGAAATCGCGGCATTACCCGCGGGCTGGCAGGTCACCGCGACGCACGTGCTGCAGGTGCCGGGGCTGACCGGGCAACGGCATTTGCTGGTCATCCAGAAGGACATGGCGGCATGAAAGAAGGGGCGGCATGAGACATACCCGCGTCATCGCGGTCGCCAACCAGAAAGGCGGCGTTGGCAAGACCACGACCGCCGTCAACCTTGCCGCGGCACTGGCTTACACCTCTTCGCGCGTGCTGCTGGTGGATCTTGATCCGCAGGGCAACGCCACGATGGGCTCGGGGATCGACAAGCGCGAACTCGCAAGCTCGACCTGCGAAATGCTGCTCGGCGAGGCGACGCTTGCAGACATCCTGCAGCACAGTCCGGAGAACTTCGACCTGCTGCCTGGCAATTCGGACCTGACCGCCGCCGAGATCCGGCTGATGGACGAGCAAGAGCGCGAACAACGGCTCAAGAACGCGCTTGCGCCGGTGCGCGCCAACTACGACTTCATCCTGATCGACTG
>JBBQTD010000037.1:0-31819 GCA_038234715.1 Lysobacterales bacterium
TGGATCTTGGCGTACATGCTCATGGTGATCACCTCGTCATCCCTGCTGGTCAAAAACTCAGCAGGATAGGGGGAACACCCTGGTCAATTTTGGGCGAAAATGAACCGCGTTAGCTGGTCAACTTTGGGCGCGCGCCAACACCTTACACGCTCTATCCGCAGGCAAGGGCATCTATCTGATCGTGCAGCCCAGCGGGGCCAAGTACTGGCGTGTCAACGTGCGGCGCAACGGAATCAACACGACGCTGTCACTGGGGACGTTCCCAGAAACATCACTCGCCGACGCGATGGCAGAGAAGCTCCGCATCCGCGGGCAGGCGCGCATGGGCATCCATCCGACGGCGGCGAGACGTGCCGCACGGGAAGGCACGGCGCTGGGCAGTGCGGGCGTAGCATTTTCCATTGCTCTGTCGGCCGCAGGCGCGCTGTCCATCACTGTCGCCGAACAGACCCTCCACTTGAGCCGGTACCAGACCGATGCATCGTGTTGAACGACGTGGTCCTGAGCACGAACGTCCCCAGCGCGTCCTCGTCGCCGACAACGACGTTGAGCCTTGCATAGGCCTTGCATTCACCCTTGGAAAACGCGCACCCATCCGGTGATGGACAGGGCAGGGCTGCAATGTTCTCAGCCCCAGAGCGCCGACAGGTCTCACCATTGCCAACGCAAACCGGCCTGCCTGTCGTTCGATCGAACAAGGAATAGTCGGCCCGCAGGCTCAACGCCGGATCGTTGAACATCACCCGCACCGGGATCGACCGCAGCTTGCCGCCTGCCTCCTTGCGCAGGAGCTCGTACGGAAGGACCAAAGCCGGATGCGGCCTTCACCGGCCATCTCTTGCGCACCTCCACTTGACGTTATAACTCATGTGGCTACACTGATCCCATGGTCCTCGAACTCAAACTCCGCAAGATCGGCAACTCGCTCGGCGTGGTGCTGCCGAAAGAGGCGCTGGCCCGGCTCAATGCGGGCGAGGGCGATACGCTCGTGCTCACCGAATCGCCCGATGGCGGCTTCCGTGTGACCCCCAACAAGAATGACTTCGCCCACCAGATGGCCATGGCCGAGGACATCGCCAACCGCTACCGCAACGCGTTGCGCGAACTGGCG
Source organism: Lysobacterales bacterium (assembly GCA_038234715.1). Lineage (GTDB taxonomy): Bacteria > Pseudomonadota > Gammaproteobacteria > Xanthomonadales > Xanthomonadaceae > SZAS-103. The sequence continues at coordinate 1,112 of JBBQTD010000037.1, forward strand.
AAATGAAGGATCCAGTGTGGGTCCGCCGGGACGTCGTCCTCGCATTCCACGAAAGCCAGCTTGTCGAGCACGGCGGTGCGACCGGCATCCGCGATGAAGGCCTGCTCGAACCGGCACTGGGCCGGCCGGAGAACCTTTTCGCTTACGGCAAGCCGAGCTTGTTCGAGTTGGCTGCGAGCTTCGCCTTCGGCCTGGTGAAGAACCACCCGTTCATCGATGGCAACAAGCGGACCGGCTTTGTTATTGCGGCGCTGTTTCTCGAACTCAACGGGCTTCGCTTCGGCGCGGCAGAGGTGGATGTGGTGATTCGCACGCTTGCACTGGCGGCGGAAGACAATTCCGAAGCAGACTTCGCGGCATGGTTGAAGGCGAATTCGAAGCGCGCATGAAGTCACCCTCGTCCAGAAACTCTGGAACTACTGCAACATCCTGCGCGACGACGGCCCCATGGCGACGACGTCGAGCAACTGACCTTCCTTCTGTTCCTGAAGAGGGCCGACGAGCAGTCGAAGCCGCCGTTCGACAAGCCCTCACCGATCCCGAAAGGTCTTGGCTGGCCGGCCTTGCTCAAACTCGACGGCGACCCCCTCGAAGTCCACTACCGCCACAAGCTGGAGGAACTCGGCAAGCGCCCGGCATGCTAGGGACGATTTTCCGCAAGGCACAGAACAAGATCCAGGACCCGGCCAAGCTGCGCCGGCTGATCGTGGATCTGATCGACAAGGAGAACTGGACTTGGCTCGATTCCGACGTCAAGTGCGAGGCAGTACTTCACGCCGCGTCCGCTGATTGCCGCGATCGTGGATGCGATCGCTCCGCAGCCGGGGCGAGACGATCTGCGATCCGGGACTGTCTTTTCGGGGCCAAGGCAAGATGCTCTGTTGCCAAGGATAGATGCTCCCTTTTCCCAGGCAAGATGCCCTCTGCTGCGGCGCCTGGACCGTGTGCTTCGGGATGAGGGCCGTCTGCTTCGCGGTGAACAACCGCATGCACGGCCCCCGTGCCAATGTGAAGTGAGGCAAGGCAGGCGAAAGCCTGCTCTCCACTCCACCGTGTTCAGCCACGTTTATGGTGGTTCGGCGTGATCCGCCGCTTTGGTCATCGTTGCGGTCGACAGCATTCCTGCGGAACCGGGTGAACCTGTTGATGCAACGAGCGGGTCAGCCCACCAGAAACGCTAGTGCGACGGAGAACTGGCGGGCGACGCTTTGTCGGTTGCATTCGCTGCCTTCTCCCTTGCCGCTCGCTCTCGCGCTTCCTTCTTTGCCATGTGGTGCCCGACGGCGCACCCGACGAGAGCCCCTGCGACCGCATGGTGTCCTGCGACATGTCCCGCAACGCCGCCAACCGCGGCTCCCTTGAGACAACCCGCCGCTTCTGCGGATGAGCCCGCCACCAGCGAGGCGGCAAGCGTCAAGGCAACAAGATGCTTTTTCATGTTTGTCCTCGCAACTGTTGGGAGCCTGCAGTGTGCGGGAAGCAACCTAAACGTACGCTGTGCCATCCATCAGCAACCTCGACACGTTTACCGCGCCGCTTGCCCTTGGTCGAAAAAAGGGGCCGCATGCAATTTCTGCTGAATAACCATCCTGCATGGGGCGCTACCGCACATAATGGCGACACCATTCGTGTCATGGTCTGGCCGTCGTGCGCATTGCGATGCAGGGCGCGAAGCGGTCGCGTCAGGCACTATTGCGATGCCGGTAAGCGAAGTTCCCCCCAGGAGACGAAATGACCCGCCCAGCAGCCACCATCCTCATCGTCGATGACGCACCCGACAACCGCAAACTGCTCGAATTGGTGTTGCAGCACGAGGGCTATGTCACGCTGAGTGCAACCAATGGCAAGGAGGCTCTGGCCATCGTTGCGCAGCATCCGCCGGACCTGATCCTGCTTGATGTCATGATGGACGGCATCGACGGCTACGAAGTCGCCACCACGATCAAGGCCAATCCGGCGAATGCGAGCATTCCGATCATCATGGTGACGGCGCACGATGGGCACGGTGCGCGCGTGATCGGTCTGGATTCCGGAGCTGAAGCTTTTCTGACCAAGCCGATCGACCGGGCGGAATTGTTGTTGCGGGTGCGCAACCTGCTGCGCCTGGCCCATTCGACGCCAACGCACGAAATTCCACCGGCGGTCGCGCCGTGAGGTGAAACCTCAGGATCTTTGTCCGGTATCAAGAACCGGCCAGGGCGTCGGTGCCGCGCGTCAACGTCGACGGCTTCGATGGCGGGTAACCTGGACACCGGGGTGAGAACCTCGCTGCTCTCAGGAGGACAAGACTGGCAGAGCAAGCAGTTGGGTCGCCGGTTCTGACGAGCGTTCCACATGCTCACATCTTCCGGAACCCATGAGGGGCGGAGATGCTGGTTGCTTCATCTGCACGCAAGGCGGAGCCAAATCGTTATCGACTCCCGAACGCGTTAGGATCTGGCTTGTTCGGACGCGAAGTTGCGTGCAAGTGCTTTCGGGCCTTGCGTCTGGGGATTCATCATCGATTGCGCCGGAGCACCGCTCCTAGTGAACCAGTGCCCATCATGCTCGGCACCAACGGACGCATCAAGTCGCTTCTGCCCGGCGTGCGGCGCGCGTTTGGCGCTATCGGATGCGGACACGTCGGTGTTGCCGGAATCGGAGTCGTCGCCGAACAAGGCCGGGCCGAAACGAGCGGACTCTCATCAGTCCACGCCCATCGAAGGGCGGTTCGTTCCCGGCAAGCTGTTCGCAGGCCGTTACCGCATTGTTGCGTTGCTTGGTCGTGGTGGCATGGGCGAGGTGTATCGCGCCGAGGACATCCGGCTGGGGCAGACGGTGGCACTGAAGTTTTTGCCTGACGACCTGGCGCACGACCGCGAAAGCATGGAGCGCTTCTATGCCGAGGTGCGCATCGGCCGGCAGGTGTCGCATCCGAATGTCTGCCGCCTGTACGACTTGATCGATGCGGACGGACACCACTGCCTCGCGATGGAATACGTCGATGGTGAGGACCTGTCCGCATTGCTCAAGCGGATCGGCCGGCTTCCCGCCGACAAGGCAACCGAGATCGCGCGCGATATCTGCGCCGGATTGGGTGCGGCGCACGACAAGGGCGTGATCCACCGCGACCTGAAGCCAGCCAACGTGATGATCGACGGCAAGGGGCGCGCACGGATCACCGATTTTGGCATCGCGGCGCTCGCCGACGACATCGCCAACGCCGAGCACGCCGGCACGCCCGCGTACATGGCGCCGGAACAACTCGAAGGGAAACCTGCTTCGATCCGCAGCGACATCTACGCGCTGGGCCTGATCCTTTTCGAGACCTTTGCTGGCAAGCCGCTGTATCGGGCGCGTTCGCAGCCGGAGCTGCTGGCGCTACATTCGGAGAACAAGACGCCCGACCTGTCGAGCAGTGCGCGCGACATTCCGGCTGCGGTCCGGCAGACGATCCTGCGTTGTCTCGAGAAAGACCCTTACGCACGTCCGCCATCGGCGCACGCGGTGATGGCCGCATTGCCGGGAGGCGATCCGCTGCAGGCGGCCCTGGCGGCCGGGGAAACGCCGTCACCGGCGATGGTGGCCGCTGCAGGGAGAGTGGGCGACATCAGCCCGGCGCTGGCCTGGACTTGTCTGTTGTTGTCACTGGCAGGCTTGCTGCTGATCGCGTTCCTGGCCAGGACCACAACCTTGGTCGGCAGGTTGCAGCCCGACAAGTCGCCGGATGTCTTGAGCGACAAGGCACGGGAAATCCTTGGGTCATTCGGTCATGGCGAACGCGCGGGTGACAGCGCCCGACTGTTCCGTTTCGATCACGCCTATCTCGACACGGTCGCGTCGAAGAAGCCCACGTCCGAGCGCTGGAACCGGATCGCCGAAGCGCGGCCCGGGCCGTTGTTGTTCGTGTATCGGCAGAGCCCGACGAACCTGGTGGCGAAGGAATATGCAAAGTCGATCTTTTCACCGACCGACATCGGCCGAATCAACGAAACCGATCCACCCGACATCGTGCCCGGCATGGCCACGGTGGTTCTTGATCGACACGGCTGGTTGACGCAATTCGTACGCGTGCCAAGCCAAGTCGATTCGGCGGAGCCAACACACAGCTTCGACTGGTCGCCAGCATTCGTCGCGGCGGGGATGGATCAGGGTCGATTCGCGCCCACCGCGCCTGCCTGGACCGCGCCAGTGGATTCGGACTTCAAGGTTGCGTGGAACGGCACCTACGCGAGCCAGCCGGACGTGTCAATCCATGTCGAAGCGGCGGCTTATCGCGGCAGGCCGGTGTGGTTCACGGTGCACGGACCCTGGGTGAAACCGACGGTCTCGACGACCGCTCCCGCGATCGCCGAAAGCGATCGCATTTCCCTGTGGGCAGCGATCGGATTCTGCGTAGCGATGAGTGTGCCGATGCTGGCGATGTTCCGTCGCAACCTGTTGCTGGGTCGTGGCGACCGTAGCGGCGCCACCCGCCTGGCGGTCTTCATGTTCCTCGCGTTGGACCTGGCCCTGATGCTGCGCGCCGATCACGGGGCTTCGCTGTTCGACGAGACGGTGCTGCTGGTCAACGTGCTGGCGCAGGCACTGTATTTCTCAGCCAGCATGTGGGTGGCCTATGTCGCGTTCGAACCCGCGGCGCGGCGGCGCTGGCCGGAAATGGTGATTTCCTGGAGTCGCGTGCTGGCCGGCCGATGGCGTGATCCGATGGTCGGAAGGGATCTGTTGTTCGGCGGTCTGACCGGCATTGTCATGATTCTGGTGATCCATGCTTCGGTGCTGTTTCCGACCGTGTTCCTCCATGAGTCGCGTCCGCCGATTGCCCAGGTGATATCCACCCTGGATGGATCGCGAAACCAGGTTTTCTACTTACTGCTCGATACGCATTCGGCGGTGATCTTCGGCTTCGGCAATCTTTTCGGCCTTCTGGTGGCGCTGACGATCGTGCGCAGACGCTGGCTGGCGGTGGGCCTGCAGTTTGCGTTCGCCTATCTGTTCTTCGTATCGACCATCGCTTCCAGCTCTCTGTGGTCTCCGGTTACCGCGCTGTTCACCGCGATCTGGTTCGCCGCCATGCTGCGCTTCGGCCTGTGGGCGTCCATCGTCGCGATCTATGTGCTCTTCTTGCTGTACGCCACGCCCATGACCCTCGACGTGGGCGTCTGGTATTCGAATTCGATGCTGGTCTCACTGTTGTCGATTGCCGCGGTGCTGGTTTACGGCTTCCACGCCTCTCTTGGCGGCAAACCCCTGTTCGGCCACCTGTTCCTGGAGCGCGTGGAGAACAGTTAGTAGCGGTTCGTCGCTCGCGCGGCCCAATGCCAGGATGCTGCAGCCTGATGGAAGAATTGGGTCAGAGCGAAAAGCGCCTGCCGCCGCTGCGGATTCCAGCAAGCCCGCGCTGTTTCATCCATCATTGCGCCTTTACATCATCACAGGAACCGAACCGTGCGAAAGAAACTGAACCTGCTGGCCGTCGCCCTTGCGTGTGCGCTCGCGGGCACTGCGTCGGCAAAGCAGGACGATGGCGATGTCCTTCGCGCGACGCTCGACAACGGGATGCGCGTGGTCATCGTGCGCGACACGCTCGCGCCGGTGGTGACCTCGGAGATCAATTACCTCGTCGGTTCGGACGAGGTGCCCGACGCGTTTCCGGGCAGCGCGCACGCGCTTGAGCACATGATGTTCCGCGGCAGCCCGGGGCTGAGCAAGGACCAGCTCGCCGCGGTTGCGGCAAACATGGGCGGCACGTTCAACGCCGATACGACCCAGAGCGTCACCCAGTACTACTTCGTCGCGCCTTCCGGCGACCTGGATGTGGCCTTGCACACCGAGGCCCTGCGCATGCGCGGCCTGGACATCGATGACGCCGAATGGGCGAAGGAACGCGGCGCAATCGAGCAGGAAGTCTCGCGCGACATGTCCAGTCCGAACTACAAGTTCTACTCGCAGATGCAGGCGCAGCTGTTCGACGGCACGCCATACGCGCACACGCCGCTCGGGACCCGCGAGTCGTTCGACAAGACCACCGCGGCGATGCTGCGCGACTTCCACGATGCCTGGTACGCACCGAACAACGCGATCCTGGTGATCGCCGGGGATGTCGATCCGGCCGCGACGCTCGCGAAGGTGAAGGCGCAGTTCGGCGACATTCCGCGCAAGCCGCTGCCCGCGCGACCGGCGTTCCATTTCAACCAGCCTGCGGCGAAGACCGTGCAGCTGCCCACCGACAGCCCTTACGGTTCGGTGTACCTCGCGTACCGCTGGCCGGGTCTGCACGATGCGGACTACGCGACCTCGATCGTGCTGGAGAAGGCGCTTGGCTCGCATCGTGCCGCGCTGTTCGACATGGGAATGACCGGCAAGGCGCTGTTCGCTGGGTTCTTCGGGCAGTCGATGCCCGAGGCCGGGGTCGGCCAGGCCGTCGCGATCTTTCCGCGCGGCGGCGATCCGCAGCCGGTGCTCAAGCAGATGCGGTCGATCCTCGCCGACGCCGCGGCCAAGGGCATCGATCCGGCACTCGTCGAAACCGCGAAGAGCAACGCCATCGCCGACCTCGATTTCAAGAAGAACTCGGTCGAGGGCCTCGCCAACGCGTGGTCGGAAGCGCTTGCCTTTGAAGGCGTCGATTCGCCCGATTCGATCAAGCAGGCGATCGAGGCGGTGACGCCGCAGTCGGTCAATGCCCTGGCCAAGCGCACCTTCGATCCCGCGCACGCGGTGACCGCGATCCTCACCCCGGAAAGTTCCGGCAAGCCGATCGAGGGCAAGGGCTTCGGGGGTGCGGAGAGCTTCACGTCCAGCCCGGACAAGCCGGTCGCGTTGCCGGATTGGGCGGCAAAGGCCTTTGCGAAGATCGAGCTGCCGCACGCGACGGTGCATCCGGTTTCCTACACCTTGCCGAACGGTCTGCGGGTGATCGTCCAGCCCGAATCCATCAGCGATACGGTGGAGGTCTTCGGCAGCATCCGCACCAACCAGGACCTGCAGTCGGCCAAGGAAGAGCAGGGTGTCGCCGACATCCTCGGTGGCCTGTTTCCATTCGGCACCACGAGCCTGGATCGACTGAAGCTGCAGGCTGCGCTGGATGCGCTCAACGCGAAGATGCACGCGGGCAGCAGCTTCACGCTGTCGGTTCCTTCGGTGCATTTTGCCGAAGGCATCAAGCTGCTCGCCGACAACGAACTGCATCCCGCGCTGCCGGCTGAAGCGTTCGGGGTGGTGCAGAAGCAGATCGCCGGAGCGATGGCCGGACAGCTGCAATCGCCCGACTTCCTTTACTTCCAGGGCATCAACCGCGCACTGTTACCCGCGAACGACCTGCAATTGCGCTATCCGACGCCGGAGACGCTCAAGGCGTTGACCCTCGACAAGGTGAAAGCGTACTACGGGAAAACATATCGCCCGGACCTTGCGACGATTGTGATTGTCGGCAAGGTCGATCCCGCCCAGGCCCGTGACGTGGTCGCGCAGGCATTCGGCGACTGGAAGGCCGAAGGCCCGAAGCCCGACGTGGACTATGTCGCGGTGCCCGCGAACAAGCCCAGCCAGCTGCATGTGCCGGATGCGACCTCGCTGCAGGACACGGTGGAGATGAAGCAGACCGTCGACGTATTCACCCACGACGACGTGCGCTTCGCGCTCACCTTGGGCAACACGGTGCTGGGCGGCGGTTTCTACGCTTCGCGGCTCTATCATGATCTGCGCGACAAGAGCGGCCTGGTCTACAACATCAGCACCGGATTCGATCTGTCCCCGCATCGGAGCACCTATGAGGTGACCTTCGGTTGCGATCCCGACAAGGTCGCGGCTGCGGCCGCGATGGTGGTCCGCGACCTCAAGCAGATGCAGGACGAACCGGTCGCGGCCGACGATCTGCAGCGCGCCAAGAGCATTGTGCTGCGCCAGCTTTCCCTCGGCGAATCGAGCTTCGATTCAATCGGCCAGACCCTGCTCAGCTATGCCGAGCAGGACAAGCCGCTCGACGAGGACACGATCGCCGCGCGTCACTATTTCGCAATGACCGCAGCGCAGGTCCAGCAGGCGTATCGGCAGCACGTGCGGCCGGACGCTTTCGTGGTCGGCGTGAAGGGGCCGGAGCAGAAGTAACCGCAGCAAATGGGATGGAGGCGCTCATTCGAGCGATTAGCCACCCCCGTCCCGAATTCTGGATCAAAATGAAATCCACTGTGTGCTGCTTGTTCCTGATATTGATCCCCTTGATCGCTGATGCCGAAACCATTGGCGACCAATTGAATCACGCAAGACAACAATTGAGCACGGATTACGACAAGCGTGCTGCACTTGTCCTTGCAAGGAGCGCTTTGAAGTCACAATCGGCCACCATGCATCTTGCCATTGATGCGTACACCAAGCGCAAGGAGCGGATAAGCCGGGAAATGATCGATTTGAACGCACAGATAGCGCAAACCAATCACGAAGCCGACGTCCACAACAGCGGTCGTCCTTGCACGTTCTCACTGGATAACCCCGACGATAGTTGTGCTGCATACGATGCAGAAACCAAGCGCCTTGAAGCAGCACACGCTGCGTTGAGGAAAAAAGAGCAGCCTGTCGAGGCAGAGAAGATTCAGTTGGAGACAATGCGTCTGAACATCACATCTGATTCGGAGGCTTGGGATGCGGCTGCAAAGAAGAACGACATCGATTACAACGACAACGAAAAAGAGATAGGCAATCTAAAAATGACGTCGGGACGGTTCAAGCAACAGTATGACGATTGTGTCCGGTCTCAACACAAGGACAGACCTGAGAAAATGCATGAGGTTTGTGGGAATCCCCTTGATGGCAACATCGTTCATCCCGAGCCGGCAGTGAATGCTGGACAGGATTGAAAGCTGCTCGTTTCCATGGCCCGACTACGAGCCACAGGCAAGCTCGACGCACTCGCGACCGGGATGCTTGCGTTGGCAAGGAGACTAGAACAGTTATTTCGAGTTAAGGATGGTCTGAGCAAGTCCGTCCTGAACTGGTTCAGACGCACCGAGTCCGGCACATGTCCGAACTCGGTTCTCGCGAATCAACGACTTGCGTCGTTGTTAATTGTTTTTCGTCATCCGTTGACGCGGGAGAGATGACCGCTGGGCGGCATCAGTGCGAAGGCGAAGGATGCAGCGAATTCCTGTAGACAACGCCGTCCTTCATGACAAAGACCGGATCGCGAAGTGTTGCTGGGGTTCGCATGGGATCTACGTTGACGGCAATGATATCGGCACGAAAACCCGGCCGCACGTGCCCGAGTTCGGAATCCAACCCGAGGATGGCGGCATTGTTCACGGTGGCGGCCTTGATCGCCTCGGAAGCGGGTACGCCGCTTGCGACATACAGTTCCACTTCGTGCGCGGTCGCGGTGGTGTCGAAGCTCGGGCCGCTGTCGGTACCCAGTCCGAGTTGAACTCCCGCGCGCCAGGCGCGCCCGGGAACCGCCATCGCCGCCTTGGCCCAGGCCAGCAGTTCCGACTGGGGCATGCCATCGCGCCCGTCCGCAAACGTGGCTGCTTGCAAGCTGACGAATTCGGCGATGAAAGCGGTCGGAACCAGAAACGCTCGATGCTGCTTGAACAGCCTGACCGACTGGTCATCGAAGTACGTGCCATGTTCAATTGTCCTGACGTCGTACTTCAGGGCGAGGTTGATCGCGGCGGTACTGTGCGCATGCGCGGCGATCGGCCGGTTGGCCTGGTGCGCCGCTTGCGAGATCGCCGCCATTTCGTCATCGAACAGGTTCGGCGGCGCATCGGGCTTGCCACCGGCCTCCCGGCCGGAGCCCGATACGGTCACCTTGATCCAATCCGACCCTTGTTCGACGTTCTCGCGCACCACATGCCTGCACGATTCGACGCCATCGCAGGTCGCAGGCACATACGAAAGATCCCCCGCTGCAGGAAGACTCGCGCCATGCCCGCCCGTTCTGGAAATGATCCTGCCCGCTGCAAGAATGCGTGGCCCTGCCAAGTCACCGTTGCCGATGGCATCGCGCACGGCGAGTGTCACCCGGGTGTTGTCGCCCATATCGCGCAGCGTCGTGATGCCCGCATCCAGCAGCCGGCGCGCATAACCTGCGACCGCCAATGCCATGCGCGCTTCGGAAGACGCGGTCGCGGTGTCCATATGCGTGTCGATCGCAATATGCATGTGCGCGTCGATCACCCCGGGCATCACGAATTTGTCGGAGAGGTCGATGATATGTGCCGGACCGCCGCCGGACTTGCCCGCGTCGAATCCCGAACGCATTGCGACGATGCGACCGTCTTGGACAACGATCGTTTGTGGGCCAAGCGGCGGCATCCCCGGATCGGCCAGCACCGCGCCGGCGTTGATGACGATAGCCGGATCAGGGGCAGGAGTCGGAGTCGCCTGCGCCCAAACCGGAGTCGTCGTCAGCCATGCGGCAAGCAAGGCGCCCCGGCCCCAACGCCGCCATGAATATTGTCGCTCAGCAGGAACTGCGCAACGCTGTCGTGTCTCGGCCGGACCATCTCGTACCGCGGGTCCTGCGGGAGCTGCGAGGTTGCGGATTGAATGACGTCGAGTGCTCGCGTTTCGGCACGTTGGGCTTTTCCGGCCCGATTCCTCTTCGGCGAAAACACGTATTGCGATCAAACAACTGATCATGTCGCCTCCATGGAGTCGGGAGAGGGTACATGTAACTGAGCCGATCTTGCGTCAATCGGCCCATTCCGGGAGGGGAGCGTGTGGATGGAAGAATACCGCCAGCTAGGGCTTTCATTGACAGCCGCAGCTGCTCACATGACCATTCGATGCAGTTCCCCAGCGCGGGGTCTACCCCATGGGCATCGTTCAATGCGAATTTCCTGCTTTGCTGTTCTAGTCGTGTTGCTGCTTTCGGCTTGTGGTACCCCGCAAACCGCTGATGATTTCAACAAGACTCCCGAGGCACGGTTTCTCAACAGCATCGTTGACCGGCTCATCGCTCATGACTTTGCCTCGATAGAGAGTCAGGTTGATCCGAGAATGGCAGAACCAAATCTGCGTGGAGCTCTCGAACGCACGGCCTCTTTTCTCCCAGCTGAGAAGCCCACCTTCATAGACCCAGTTGACTGGCGCTACGTTCGGAGCTCGAACGGACCACGTACTGCCATTGTGGTCGCGCAATACACGTACCTTCCTGCAAGGTGGTTGGTTGTTTCGGCCATGCTTACTGGGGAGCCGGGCAGCTTTCGCATATTGCGATTCAGCGTACAGCCTGCTGCAGGTCGGCTATCGGTGGTCAACGCCTTTACCTTCAAGAACAAGACGCCACTCCACTACGCTTTCTTATTCCTAACGGTTGCAGCGCTCGCATTCACGGCCTTTGCCTTCGTTCAATGCCTGCGTACACCAAGGCTCCATCGTAAGTGGTTATGGGCTTTTTTTTCACTGTGGGGCGCATTCGCATTCACGCTGAATTGGTCATCCGGCGAAGTCCATATCACCCCGCTGTCGTTCAATTTATTCAGTGCTGCCTATGCGCGTGCCGGATGGGTCGGGCCTTGGGACCTCACCTTCTGCATCCCGGTAGGGGCAATCGCGCTTCTCCTGAAGCGGCGTAAATTACTTCGCGCACCGTTGCATGTAGGCCCCTCCGGGCAATCGTCCACTGCGCAATCGAACGAGTAAACCTTGCGGGTGATCACCGGACAGCTCCATTGAATCGCCGAAAGCAGCCGTTCGCGAATGACGCCTTTGGATCGGTTGCGAAGCGCACACCGCATCCCGGAACGTTCGGTGGGCAGTACGCGGCGAAGCGAACGCCGAAACCGCCTTCGGCACCGTCTGTAGCGAGCTGAAATGCGTGAACGGAGCCAGCACGGGTTGGTCGGTGTACCACAGCTCGGGCCATGCGCGATGGTCGCCGTGGCTGTCGTCGCTGACATCGAAGGTGATGATGCCGGTCTGGCCTACGATATCGAATGGCTGCTTCGGATTCATCGCCAGCGACGTCACGCCATGCTGGTCGTTCACCGATTCGACGAGTTCGCCGTTGCAGATGGCGACATCGTTCGGCGCGATCACCAGGATATCCTGGCCACAATGCTGCATCGTCGTGGAGGCTACGTCGTAGTACGGTCCCTGCCCGAAGTTGCTGCTGCCGAGCTGTCGCGAAACGCCCCATAGCGTTCCGTCGAGATCCCCGAAGCGGTTGCCGATCGCAACCGGCACATTGAAGCTGTCGCAGAACGCGGCAGTCGCGAGGCCGCAGCGGAACCCCGTAGCATGGGCAGGATCAATCAGCATCGCCAGCACAAGCAGCGCGAGGACACCCACAACCTGGACTAGTCGGTTGGACATCGCGATCCTTCCTAAGTTGGATGCAAATGTTCCAGACACTATCCCAGCTGTTCGAGGAAACTGTTCGTACGACAGCCGGCCAGTGCCGGTCAACGACCATCCTTGTCGCGCGGGGGAGCGGGGCACGCGGCCCACATGCGTCCAACGGTTACAACATCGCCTGATAGCGCGACGTGAGCACCAACTGCATGCGCTCGGCCATGTTCACGCCTTCGAGGTACGCGTCTTCCTTGTTCGCGAACGGACCGCGTTCCATCACTTCGCCGACATCGACGAATTTCATGTTCTGCAACTGGACTCGGGTACGCCATTGCGCGGCACCTTCCTCCCTGTCGATGAAGATGCAGCCGACGTACTCCCACCCGATAGCGGTCGCGTACCAGTGTTCGCCTGGTCGGTCGACGCCTATGCGCCGCAGTTGCATCGCAATATCGGATCTGGTCATGGCACTGTCCCTTGTAGTCGTTGCGGCGAGACCACATGGCTGTGTGGTGACGAGCCTTGCGCGAGCTTCCAGTTCGCGTTGGCCGGAGGATAGCGCCCGCCATGTTCGGGATGGAGACTTCATCTTCCGCAAGTTCGTGCCGATTCAGATTGGTGCACTGCAGCGCTTACGTTCGCGCCCGCTTCACGGGGAAACGTGTGATTCTTGTCGCACTTAACGGCGCAAGCGGTGTTGTAACCTGCACCCGCCACACCAGCCCCAGGGGGAAGGCCGAATGACATACGGAAAGTGTTACCAGTGCGGCCTTGACGCGCCGATGGTGGCGGGCGGCTGCCCAAGCTGCGGTGCGAACAGGCCGCCGAAAACCTGGACGCGCGTCGTCATGCGCCGCTACGTCACCATGACAATGGTGCCCATCTACATCATCGCGCTGGTCGTGCTGGTAGGAGTCGTTCTTCGTATCGGACTGTAGTTGCATTCACCGGCTTGGCTCCCAAATCCGGCTGCTGCATCGCCGGAACCTCCCCGTCTGCGAATCCGTGTCAGTTGGTTTGCACTTCCTTTGCACCACCATGCTGACGCGTCAGCGCCGCTGGCGTCCGCAGCGCACCCGAAGCGTCCCGCAAACCCCGACTACTTGTCTGCCACGAACCAGTGCAAGCTGCAGGGGCTGCTGGTTACGATACGGTGATACGAGCGGGGCCAATCCATGGCGGTGAGCGGACTTGTTGCGTTGGGCGTCGTGCTGGTGGGGGCGTGCTTTGCCGTGCTTTTCGTGTCGTGGCGGCGGATCCGCTCCGAGATTCGTGCTTTGCGCGAACGCGAACAATGGCGGCAGCTCGCGCTGAACGCTGGCGGCGACGAGCTTTGGCATTACGATGTCGGCGCCGATCGCATCACCCGCGAGAACCAGCTGCAGGGGCTTCGCCAGGCGGCCGACGGTGCGCGCGCCAACATGGCCACGTTCCTCGACAACGTGCATGCCGACGACCACGAACGGGCGCGATCGGCCATGGTCGCCCTCATCGCAGGGCGCGCGGAGCAATCCGACGTCTCCTATCGCTGGCACCGTCGCTCTGGCGGATGGGCGTGGGTGCATACCCGCGGCCACGTCGTCGCGCGCGACGCCGAAGGCAAACCCGCTGTCGTGGTGGGCACCTCGCGCGAGATCTCCGCGATCAAGCACAGCGCAGACCGGCTCAGCCTCGCCCTGCAGGCCGCCGGTGAGGAACTGTGGGAGCTGGACATCCGCAGCGACCGGCTGATCCGCGACAACCCCGCCGAACACAGCACCGACCTCGGCGGCCCCGATCGCCCCGCGCGGGATGCCTTCTTCAAGGCCTGCCATCCGGACGACATCGCGCACGTGCGGCAGGCCTACAAAGAGGTGCGCTGGGGCAACGCGGAGAGCCTGCACGTCGTCTACCGCGTGCGCGGGAAGGATGGCAACTACCGGTGGATGGAATCGCACGGGCGCGGCACCGATCCCGACGACGACCACCATCCCACCCGCATGATCGGCACCAACCGGGACATCACCGCGCTCAAGGAAGGCGAGGAACGCCTGCGACTGGTGCTGTGGGGCAGCGGCGCGGAGCTGTGGGACATCGACATGGGATCGATGCTGATCAAGCGCAGCAACATGCTGCCGGGCCTGTGCATCAACGAGCAGGGCGACTCCATCTCATTCGCCGACCTGCTGAGCACGGTTGCGCCAGAGGACGCGCCAAGCCTGAGCGAAGCATTCGTTGCCCACGCCAAGGAAAAGATGGACGCCTTCGAGGCGTGGTTCCGGCTGCGCAATGTCGACGGCGACTGGCGCTGGATGTACTCGCACGGACGCATCATCGAGCGGGCCCAGAACGGTTGGGCCGTGCGGATGGCCGGCACGATGCACGACATCACCTCGGTCAAGCAGACCGAGGAAGCGTTGCGACGCCTCAACGAGGAACTTGAAGACCGCGTCGCCAGCCGCACCGCCGACCTTTCGCTTGCCAACAGCGAGCTGAGCACCAGCCTCGAACGCCTGGCGCAAACCCAGACCCAACTGGTCGAATCGGAAAAGATGGCCGCACTCGGCTCCCTCGTCGCAGGCGTTGCGCATGAGATCAACACGCCGCTCGGCATCAGCCTCACCGCGACGTCACACCTCGGCGAAGAGGCCGAACGCATGGAAGCATGGTCACCGGGTGTCGATCCGTCGGGCGCACAGATGCGCAACTCCGCTGTCGTCATCCGCCAATGCGTTGATCTGGTCCTGCGCAACCTCGAGCGCGCCGACCAGCTGGTGAAAAGCTTCAGGCAAGTGTCGGTGGATCAATCCTCGGAACAGTCGCGCGAAATCGTGCTGAAGGATTACCTCGACGAGATCGTGCTCGCGCTCGATTCCCGCGTCAGGGGCGCCGGCCACAGCATGTCGCTGGACTGCCCCGCGAGCATCCGCATGGAAACCTATCCCGGCGCGATCTACAAGGTGATCACCAGCCTGGTCGTGAACTCGCTCGTGCACGGCTTCGACGGCATCGCGTCGGGCGCCATCGCGATCCATGTGCGCGAGGATTCCGCCAACGTGCTGCTGCAGTACCGCGACAACGGAAGCGGCATGTCACCGGACGTGCGCAGGCGCGTCTTCGACCCGTTCTTCACCACCCGGCGCGGGCGGGGCGGAGCAGGCCTAGGCATGCACATCGCCTACAACCTGGTCACCCAGCGCCTTGGCGGCAACATCAGGTGCACCAGCCAACCAGATGCCGGCGTGCTGTTCGAAATCAGCATTCCGCTGCGTGCGCACCTGCAACCCGTTTCCAGCGCAAGGTGAAAATCGCGAGGGCGCACGTGCACGTCGATGCTGCCGGATCGAGCTACTTCGACGGTGTCGACGCATCCAGCGACCGCGCCGTCGCGTCATGCCGCCTGATCGCAGGCAGTGTCTTCCTCGCCACAGCACGGACCGCCGCCCCGTACACAGGCAGTTCGACCGCGGCCTGGCACTTGCCGACCGCCACATCCAGGCTGTCGACCATCAAGTCCAGGTAAGACTTGTCGAGTTCATTACCCGTCTTGTTGAGGAAGAAGCGATCGGCCTGCGTGCCAGGCAATGGGGCAGGAATCGAGCCGTCGTTTGCCTTCTGCAGGTCGGTCAGTGTCTGGGCGTCGTCGCGCAGGATCTGCTGCGCAAACTCACGTGCCCTGGCGCCACTTGCATGCTTCATCACGTAGTTGGAAGCGTCGATTTCCGATTGGTTCTGGGCCATCGCATCGGTGATGTACGAAACGTCCGACCTGTTCAACTTTGCGGGCAACGCGCTCGTCGCCGGAGGAGCGCTTCCCGCCGCCCACGCTTCGGCCACTGCTGCCATGCAGAAGGCGACGACCAACGAACCTTGCGTTGTGCGTTTCAAGGGAAACTCCTGGGCCGTCTGGCGGCGTGTGAGAGGGATCGCAGCCGATTCTAAACAAACGCCGGCGATCGCGCACGGCCGCCACGCGCTCACCCGCGCCCAGCCTCCCACAAGTGGCTGATGGAAATCCGCCCGATCATGCCCAAGAGACCCGCCCGTGCGGCTGCGCGCAGCCCACCACGCAGCGCCAGGGGGTTGGGCTTCCTCCAGACGACCAAGACTAAACGCCACATGCACGCACCTCCTGCAGCCCCTTGGGCCGCGCGTGTCGTTGTGTTTACATGCAATGCAGACCTGCAACGGAGTGCACCACGATGGCCGCGTCACGCAATCCCGTGGAAAAGGCGAAGGCAGCCGCCCAGAAGATCGGCGATGCCGTACTCAATCTCATCTCGTCCGTACCCGGCACCACCGAACTGGAAAGCACCAGTCCCGTGGCAAGGGCGAGGGCGATCCGTCGCATGGCCTCCACCAAGGCGCTCGCCGCCGCCGGCACGCTTGCACTGCCTCCCGGACCCTGGGGCTGGCTCACCATCCTTCCCGAACTGCACGCCGTGTGGCGCATCCAGGCGCAGATGGTCGCCGACATCGCCGCCGTGTTTGGCAAAAGCGCCACCCTCACCAGGGAACAAGTCGCCTACTGCCTGTTCCGCCACACCGCAGCGCAGGCGTTGCGCGAAGTCGTCGCACAGGTGGGCGAGCGCTTCCTTGTGCAGAAGGCATCCGTACGCGCATTGCAGACGGTCGCGCGCCAGGTCGGCATCAACGTCAGCCAGCGCTCGCTTTCGCGCGTCGTCTCGCGTTGGATCCCCATCATCGGCGCCGCCGGCGTCGGAGCCTACGCGTACTACGACACCAGCCGCGTCGCCCGTACGGCAATCGAATTCTTCGGGTCGGACATCGAACTCGTTGAAGGCTCTGCTCCACCGAAAGCCCAAAAGAGACCGGGGAAGAAATTGGCATCGCCGGCAAAGTCGCGCAAGCGCCGTGCGTCCCCAAAGCCGGCAGCCTGAGCACACGAAAAACGGACCGTTGCGGTGGGTTGACGCGGCGCAGCGCTGGCCTGTTGGCGCTGCGCCGCACGAAAGGGCCCCTCTCAAACAACGCGCAAGCCTCTCGCGAGGATCTGCGGCTATTGAACGCAACCCGTCGTGGCGATGTTCGTCATCGTGACCGCTTTCTTCGCGAACGCGCGTCCGACGAACGAACCGCCAGTCATCGTGATCGCCTGGCCCGCCAGGATATTGCCCTTGGCATTCGACGTCGTCATCGTGGTCGCACCGGCGGACTCGATGTAGACGTTGCACGGCTTGCCGTTGCCGGCCATGATCATCGAGAACGACTTTCCGGTGAGATCACCATTGACCTGGATCACCCACACGCCAGTCGCCGGCCCGTTGAGAGTCAGGGTGCCGGTCACCGCCGCGGCCGCTGGGAAACAGTACACACCAGGCGCCAGCGTCACTCCGGCCAGCGTGCCAGCGAGCGCCTTCTGGCACTTCCGGGCACCGACCGAGTTGAACTCGCTGTTCACTTGCGCGACGACTGTCGGCGTCACCGGCGCAACGACGCGTCCGCTGATCGAACATCGTGTCTGCACCACTGCTGGCCGTGCGCCAGACGAACCTACGTTGCCCATGATGGTCGAATCCGTACACGTCACGGCGCCACGTGTACCCGCAGCCGCGCTGATTACCGTGAAGAAGGTCGAGTCGTACTGCAGCGACCAGAGCGGATAACTGCCGGGCTGGGATTGCGATTGCGCGGAGTCGAACTGTGCCTGGGCTGCAAGCGGCGCGAGCGTCAATGCGAACGCGGCGACGGCGAGCACGGATCTGGTCAATCGGGTCGAGACGTTCATTGCACTATCCTTGTATGGGATGAATTGCGGGCGAGCACAAGCGCTCTGCGCCGGGTCGAAACCGATGCATGCAGGAGTTCGTGTAAGTGGTTGCCCTTCGCGCGAGGTGCGCAGAGAGATGATGGCCGTACCAGTCGACGCTGGATCACGCGGCCCGGACATCGACGCTGTGGCCGATTGCGAACACTATATGTCCAGACCGCGTGCACCCCTGATGAACAGTTCCTAAAAACCGAAGCGCGCTTACAAACCTCGTTGGCGCGCAACCCCAAGGCTAGTCATCCAGAGCAACGCGAACAATCTGCCCTCAGGCGCTCCCCTCCTAACTAGCCCTCCAAGAGCAACCCGCCATGCCCACTCTCGAACACGCAATCGCCATCGCCGCAAACGCCCACGACGGTCAACTCGACAAAGCCGGCGCCCCTTATGTGTTGCATCCTCTGCGCATGATGCTGCGACTCGCAACTCGCGAAGAACGCATGGTCGCCATGCTGCATGACGTCGTCGAAGACTGCGAAGGCTGGTCCCTTGACCGCCTCCGCCTGGAAGGCTTCTCCCAAGCGGTCGTCGAAGGCATCGCATCCGTCACCAAGCGCGATGGAGAGGACTACGAGGCCTTCGTCCTGCGCGCAGCTGCGAACCCCATCGGCAGACGCGTGAAGCTCGCAGACCTGCACGACAACTGCGACCTGAGCAGGATTGCGCAACCGAGCGAGAAGGATCACCAAAGGGTTGCAAAGTATCGGCGGGCGATTACAGTGCTTGAAGCTGAGTAACAGCGCGCATGCGCGTAGAACGAAATTGCGGCACTACTGCATGTTGCACGCCTGGATGACACCAGCATTCATGCGACAGCTTGCAGCGGTAGCCGTGTCGCGTCACCCGCCAACGCATGCATCCGCCCCACCATCGCATCGAATGCCCGCGCAACCGGCGAGTTCTGCTCGGTGAAGATCTCCGCCATGGACTGGTAGTACGCCAGGGTCTGTTCGCGGGTTGCGGTGAAGCGGGCGAAAATGGCCTGGCCGACGTCGGGGTTCTCCAGGTCGTTGACGATCTGGGTTGCGTTGTGGAGTTTGTCGCATGCGGTCACCAGCAGGGACGTGAACGATTCGCCGCGGACGTTTTGCAGGTGCTTGAGCTTGCGGTCGAGCCAGTCGCAGCGCTTGGCTTCGGGGTCGGTGTGTTTGGCCTTGGCTTCGGCGGTGCCGTCGGTGCAGTCGATCACGATGTCCGCGACGGCGTCGCCGAACTGGCCGCGGATGATGTTGATGTGGCCGCTGCCGCAGTCTTCGACGACGTCGTGAAACAGGCCGGCGATGACCTGGTCTTCGCTTCCGCCGTAGGCCAGCACCAGGCTTGCGACGCCGAGCAGGTGTTGGATGTACGGGATGTGGGAGCCCTTGCTGAGCTGGCTGGCGTGGGCAATGCGGGCGTAGTCCACGGCCTGGATGAAGCGATGGGTGAGGGCGGTCATGGGGTGTCTTTGTGGGGTGGCTGGTGTGAGTTTAGGGCTGTGGGTGGGGCAGGTTTGGATGGCTTCGCACTTTCAGGCCTTGCCGCGGAATCCCTTGAGGATCAAGGACCGGTCGGCTGAGTCAGCGCAGGGACTCTGCTTCGACTTGCCCCTCACGCCAATCCCTCTCCCGCAGGGAGAGGGCCTTCTGGCCCCTTTTCCGGGCTGGCGCTAGTACAACACGCGCGTGCGCAGGGTGCCTGGAATCTCCGCCAGTACGTCCTTGAGGCTCGTCGCGCGATCCTCTTCCACCGCGACGTCGATGACCACGTAGCCGATGTCCGAATCGGTCTGCAGGAATTCGCCTTCGATGTTCACGTTCTCCTTCGAGAACACGTCGTTGATGCGCGACAACATGCCCGGCACGTTGCGGTGGATGTGCAGCAGGCGGCGGCTGCCAGGGTGTTCAGGTAGCGACGCTTCGGGGAAGTTCACTGCCGACAGGGTCGACCCGTTGTCGCTGTAGCGGACCAGTTTCGCGGCGACTTCGATGCCGATGTTGTCCTGCGCTTCGAGCGTGCTGCCGCCGACGTGCGGGGTCAGGATGACGTTGTCCATGCCGATCAGCGGCGATTCGAATGCGTCGTCGTTGCCCTTGGGTTCGACCGGAAACACGTCGACCGCGGCGCCGGAAAGATGGCCGGACCGCAAGTGCGCGGCGAGCGCCTCGATGTCGACCACGGTACCGCGTGACGCGTTGATCAGGGACGCGCCGGGACGCATGCGTGCGAGTTGTTCGACGCCGATCATCAGGCGCGTCTGCGGCGTTTCCGGAACGTGCAGGGTCACGACGTCGGCGCGTTCGAGCAGGTCGTCGAGATCGGCGGCGGGGCGTGCGTTGCCGAGTGCGAGCTGGCGTTCGATGTCGTGGTAGGTCACGCGCATGCCCAGGCTTTCAGCGAGCAGTCCCACCTGGGTGCCGATGTGACCGTAGCCGACGATGCCGAGCAACTTGTCGCGCACCTCGAAGCTTCCCTCTGCGGACTTCGACCAGCCGCGGCGATGGCATTGCGCGTTTTTCTGCGGGATGCGCCGCAACAGCAGGATCGTTTCGGCGATGACGAGTTCGGCGACGCTGCGCGTATTGGAGTAGGGCGCGTTGAACACCGGTACGCCCGACAGCTTGGCGGCGGTCAGGTCGACCTGGTTGGTACCGATGCAGAAGCAGCCGATCGCGATCAGCCGCTGCGCCTCTGCCAGGACCTCGGCGCTTAGTTGCGTGCGCGAGCGGATACCGACGAAGTGGGCCTCGGCGATGCGCCGTTTCAACTCCTCCTCGGGCAGCGATTTCTGGTGGCGTTCGATCTGCGTATAGCCGGCGGCAGTGAACTCGTCGACCGCACTCTGGCTGATGCCTTCGAGCAGGAGCACGCGGATGTCCTGTTTCGGGAACGAGGTTCTCTTCATGGTTTGGGTTGTGGTTTCGGGCAAGGAAAAGGATTTGGGCGTCGCGCGCTGACAATCAGCGGTCGGCCGCTCCGAGGCGACGACTATGCCAGAACGAAAATGAATTGCGGCAGTGCATGAAGCGCGGCCGCATGGCATCTTTGTCGGGCCTTCTCCCATGCGCTGCGGTGGATCCCCAATGAACTCATCGGCCATGAACGTATCGGCACTTTCAGAACTGGCCCGGCGTGCGCCGCAGGTGCAGATCCGCACCGATGCGGGCGACCTGGAGCATTACGGAAGCGACTGGACCCGGCGCTGGACACCGGCGCCGCTCGCGATCGCGCTTCCGTCGTGCACCGAGGACGTGCAGGAGATCGTGCGCTGGGCGGTGGACTCTAGGGTCGCACTAGTGCCTTCCGGTGGTCGTACCGGGCTTTCCGGTGGCGCAGTCGCGGCAAACGGCGAACTGGTTGTCAGCTTCGATCGAATGAACCGCGTGCTGGGTTTCGATCCGGTCGACCGCTACCTGACCGTGCAACCGGGTGTCGCGCTGCAGACCGTGCAGGAAGCGGCCAAGGAACGCGGCCTGCTGTATCCGGTCGATTTCGCCGCGCGCGGCTCGTGCCAGATCGGCGGCAACATCGCGACCAACGCCGGCGGTATCCGTGTCATCCGTTACGGCAGCACGCGGCAGTGGGTGGCGGGGCTGAAACTTGTCAGTGGCGATGGCAGCCTGCTCGATCTCAATCGCGGACTGATAAAGAACGCCAGCGGTTACGACCTGCGCCACCTGGTCATTGGTTCGGAAGGCACGCTCGGCCTTGTCGTCGAAGCAACGCTTGCGCTGACCGATGCGCCACCGCCTTCGCAGGTGATGCTGCTGGCGTTGCCGGAGATGGATGCGCTGATGCGGGTGTTCGACGTGTGCCGTGCGCGACTCGCCCTGGGCGCGTTCGAGTTCTTCACCGATCGGGCGTTGCATCATGTGGTCGCGCACGGCGGCAAGCGGCCGTTCGAGAGCGAGTCGCCGTATTACGTGATTGCCGAGTTCGATGCGGCCGACGAAGCCGCGCAGGCCGTCGCGCTGGAAGTCTTCGAACAATGCATGGAGGCTGGCTGGGTGACCGACGGCGTGTTGAGCCAGAGCGACGCACAGGCTGCGGCGATGTGGAAGCTGCGCGAGGGCATCACCGAGAGCCTGGCGCGCCATCGGCCCTACAAGAACGACATCTCGATGCGGATCTCGGTGGTGCCGGGCTTCCTTCGCGAGATGCAGGAGTTGTTCGCGCGCGAATATCCGCAGTTCGATGTAGTCTGGTTCGGGCACATCGGCGACGGCAACCTGCACATCAATATCGTGAAAGCGGTCGAACTTGACGACGCGACATTCATCCGCCAATGCGAGCAGGTCACCCATGTGCTCGCCGACAAGCTCGCCGCGCACGGCGGAAGCATTTCGGCGGAGCACGGCATCGGCCTGGTCAAGAAGGCTGAACTTGGCAGCACGCGCGGCGCTGTGGAAATCGAGGTGATGCGCGGCATCCGCACGGTGCTCGATCCGGCTGGCATCATGAATCCGGGGAAGTTGTTCGACGACGATGCGCGGGCTACGCGGCGGGTTCCGCGTGCTGCTTCCTGACGGGTCGAGCGAACGCCGACGCCGGGATCATCCAGGGTTGCCTAGAACGGGAGTGCGGTGCCGATGTCATCGCCCGAGTACATCCGGGCTTTCGCTGTGATCAGGTCGCGCGAGGCAAGGATGCGCGCGATGCGCCGGTGCACATGCCTGGCGTCGTCGGGGCCGGCACACACTTCGATGGCGCGCGCCCGCGCAAGAAACTCCTCCATGAAGGAGTCTGCATTGTTCAGCAGCATCATGCGCGGCAGATCGTCCTCGAGCTCCTGCAGGGCTTCGCGCAGCTCCGCTTGCGACTTGATCATTCAATGCCCTCCGTTATCATTCAATGCCCTCCGTTGGCGATGCCAATGATACGCGCAATGATTGAAAGACACCCCAATAAACACACGCAATCACGCCGATGCATGAGCGGATTCACGGATTGGCAAGGCCGCTACCGCAATGGACGTCCCGGAACCACGGGAACACCTGCAGACGTACGCTGACGCCATCGCCTGCAACGCATCGCATCGCACAGAACGGCACCCATCACGCCAGCGTGCGCACCGTCGGTTCACGCTTCCATTGGCGCGTCTTTGCAGCAGCGATGAAGTCGGCCGGGATCGCGACATCGATGACTCCGGCATCCCTGGCGATGCCAGCGTGCTTGAGCAGGGCGTTTCCTCCGGCATCCACCGCGATGGCCTTGAGGTGTCCGAACGCATCGCGCACGAAGTCGATGGCAGCCGCCTCCGACCCCAACGCCTTCGCGCCATCCGCGGAGAGGACCACCGCGACTGCATCGAACAACACCGATGGTGTGCCAGCAAGCTGCCCATCGGCTGCAAGCGCGGACTTGTCGGAAAGCCTTGCGCCGCCGACTTTTGGCGCGATGACCTTCACGCTTGCGCCTGCGGCCATCGCAGCCTTGCGCACTGCCTTGATCGCTGTGGCGTTGGATCCGTCGGCAACCAGGATGCCGATCGCGCGGCCCTGCAGTGTGTCCTTCATCTTGCCGATGATCTGCAGCGCAGGCGAGGGCGCCATGTCGCGTACCGGCGCTGCGGCATCGGGTGCCCTGGGCATCGGCGACAGTCCCAGGCCATCCGCGACGCGGCTTGCAAGGGTCTGTTCGATGTGGCGCAGGTGGCCGACCATCGCTTCGCGAATGTGCGGGTGTTCGACCTTCGAGAGCTCGAACACCAGTGCCGACGCGATATGCGCCTGTTCGGGCGCGCTCTGACTGTGATAGAACAGCCGCGCCTGGCTGTAATGGTCGGCGAAGCTTGCCACCCGGATGCGGGTTTTTTCGCCGGCTGCCGGTGCGGCAAAGCTCGCAAAGCCACGCGGCGTCTCGCGCGCTGATCTCGGATCGAGCGAGCTTGGTTCGTAGGCGACTCGGCCCTTTGGCACCGCCATCTGCATGTGTCCATCGCGCTGCTGGTTCGCGAAAGGGCACTTCGGCGCGTTGATCGGCAACTGATGAAAGTTTGCCGAGCCCAGCCGCGAGAGTTGGGTGTCGAGGTACGAGAACAGGCGCCCCTGCAGCAGCGGGTCGTCCGAGAAGTCGATGCCCGGAACGATGTGCGATGGACAGAACGCGACCTGTTCGGTTTCCGCGAAAAAGTTGTCCGGCCAGCGATCGAGCACCATCCGGCCGATCACGGTGAGCGGGACGAGCTCCTCGGGGATCAGCTTGGTGGGATCGAGATGGTCGAACGCGAATGTGTCGGCCTGTTCCTCGGTGAACAGCTGCACGGCGAGTTCCCATTCGGGGAAATTGCCGGACGTGATCGCATCGAAGAGGTCGCGACGATGGAAGTCCTGATCGGCGCCGGCGATCTTCACCGCTTCGTCCCAGATCAGCGATTGCAGTCCAAGTTTTGGCCGCCAGTGGAATTTCACGAACGTTGAGGCGCCAGAGGCATCGACCAGCCGGAAGCTGTGGATGCCGAACCCTTCGATCATGCGCAACGAACGTGGGATCGCGCGGTCGGACATCGCCCACATGACCATGTGCATGGCTTCCGGCGTAAGCGATATGAAATCCCAGAATGTGTCGTGCGCACTGGCGGCCTGAGGGAAGCCGCGATCGGGTTCCATCTTCACCGCGTGGATCAGGTCCGGGAACTTCATCGCGTCCTGGATGAAGAAGACCGGGATGTTGTTGCCGACCAGGTCCCAGTTGCCCTGGCTTGTGTAGAACTTGACCGCGAAACCGCGCACGTCGCGCGGCGTATCGACCGAGCCCGAACCGCCGGCGACTGTCGAGAAGCGCGTAAACACGGGCGTCCGCGTACCGACTTCGGTGAGAATCCTTGCGGTGGTGTATTTCTTCAGCGATCTGGTCAGCTCGAAGAAACCGTGCGCTGCGGAACCGCGCGCATGCACGATGCGCTCGGGAATGCGCTCGTGATCGAAGTGGGTGATCTTTTCGCGAAGGATGAAATCTTCAAGCAGCGTGGGCCCGCGTGGGGTCGCGCGTAGCGAATTCTGATTATCGGCAAGCGGAGTGCCTTGGTTGGTGGTGAGCTCTGCGTGCTTGCCGCCTGCTTTCTGATGCAGTTCGCCCCCTACAACGCCCGCATTCCGATGGTTGTTGGTTGCGCTCGCGGAGCCAGCGCTGCGTTGCTGCATTTGTGCTTGCGTCTTGCTCGACTTGGGCATCTTCGACTTGGGCATCGCCAGTTCCTCGGGTTCAATCGTGTTGTGTTGTCTCATGGGGCTTGCCCGCCGCGTCCCAATCGGCGGCGCTGCTTGTTTGACTCAGTGGTATTGCGGAATGCCGCATGGTGCGGGTCGATGCAGCGCCACGTGCAACCGGCTGCCCGCGAGGAACCGACTGGGTGGGCTTGCGTTCGTTCCACCCCTGTGAAACGGGCGCCAAGGAGGCGCCCGTTTCGATACATAAGTTGTATACCGCCAGGATCAGTGGCCGTCGTGATCGGCGTCGCCCGGAATCACGTCTTCAACACGGTGCCATGCAGCCTTGGTGGCATGCTTGGCGTCATCCCACGCAAGGCGGGATGTTCCCTTGGTGCGATCCCAGTCCGAACGCAGCGCATCGTGGGCCTGGTCGAACGTCTTGCCCGCATACTTCGAACGATTCTCGTAGCCCATGCGATAGGCCGGGGCATAGTCGTCGTACTTGTACGTCGGGTTGTAATAGGACTCCTTGGTATACGCATTGCGCCAGTGGGTCTCTTCCGCTGTCGGATTGACAGCTTCACCACCGGCCTTGCCGGCCAGGCCGCCGACGACCGCGCCAACGGCGCCGCCAACGAGGGTGCCCACCGGGCCAACCACTGAACCAACGGCGGCGCCTGCTGCTGCGCCGCCAGCCGCACCCAGACCGGTACCGATCGGATGTGCACCCGGGGTCCCGCTGATCGGATCGCGATTCATGTCGTGGGCTTCCTGCTTTTCGATGCTCTTGTTCACGTCGTTGCTGTTCATTTTCAAGTCCTTTTGGTTGGTGGATCGGGTGAAACGGTGAAGATTTTCGGATCTGGAAGCTGGTGGAAGCGTTACGCCACACCGAGAGTCCGGGACGGCTTCAGGTGCGGCGGCTACGCAAGTATCACGAGTATCACGAAGCGGATTTCCGCATGTGGGAAGTCATCTGGTTGATGCCTGGCTCCTCCTTGAGTGGTCCGGCATTGCGCCGGAACCGTGTTGAAACTCCGTGTTGAAACTCCTGGTGCTAAACCTAATCCCTGTTCGCTGAATGGCGCAATACTGAAATTGCCGGCGATGCGAAGGCACCTGTCATGCTGGGTTGCTCTTGCCTGTTACAGAGGTCGTCCCAGCGATGCGAACCAGTCCCTTCACGCCAGAGTCCCTACAGCGCATCGATGCGTACTGGCGCGCGGCAAACTACCTCTCAGTCGGCCAAATCTATCTGTACGACAATCCGTTGCTGCGGCGGCCGCTGCAGTTCGGCGACGTCAAGTGCATGTTGCTCGGGCACTGGGGAACGACACCTGGGCAAAACTTCATCTACGCGCATTTGAACCGCGTCATATGCAAATACGACGTCGACATGATCTACATTTCCGGTCCCGGGCATGGCGGCCCGGCTGTCGTCGGCAACACCTATCTTGAAGGGACGTACAGCGAGGTCTATCCCGACATCAGCCAGGACGAGGCCGGCCTGCAGAAGCTCTTCAGGCAGTTTTCGTTTCCAGGCGGGATTGCGAGCCATGCATCACCGGAATGTCCTGGATCGATCCACGAAGGCGGCGAACTTGGTTATTCGCTCAGCCACGCATTCGGCGCGGTGTTCGACAATCCCGGGCTGGTGGTCGCTTGCGTGGTCGGCGACGGCGAGGCGGAGACCGGGCCGCTGGCCACGGCATGGCATTCCAACAAGTTCCTCGATGCCGCGAGCGATGGTGCGGTGCTGCCGATCCTGCACCTCAACGGTTACAAGATCGCCAACCCGACGGTGCTTGCGCGCATCACCCGCGACGAGCTCGAACAGCTGTTTCGCGGCTACGGGTGGACGCCGTATTTCGTCGAGGGCCACGAGCCTGCGCTGATGCACGAGGCGATGGCCGCGACGCTGGACACCGCGATCGAACAGATTCGCAGCATCCAGCACGACGCGCGCGAGCGCGGAATCACCACGCGACCACGCTGGCCGATGATCGTGCTGGTGTCGCCAAAAGGCTGGACCGGGCCGAAAGTCGTCGACGGCGTGCAGATCGAGGGGACATTCCATGCGCACCAGGTACCGATCTCGGATCCGGCAACGCATCCCGGACATCTGCAACTGCTGGAGGACTGGCTGAATAGTTACCGACCCGCGGAGCTGTTCGACGCGCAGGGTCGACTGATTGCTGAACTTGCACAACTTGCGCCCAGGGGCGAGCGACGCATGGGTGCGAACCCGCACGCGAATGGCGGCATGCTGCTGCGCGACCTGCGGATGCCGGATTTCCGCGACCACGCTGTAGACGTGCCAGTGCCAGGCGCGCCCGGCATTGGCGATACGCACGTGTTGGGGCGATTCCTACGCGATGTGGCGAAACGCAA
This sequence comes from Lysobacterales bacterium, assembly GCA_038234715.1. GTDB lineage: Bacteria > Pseudomonadota > Gammaproteobacteria > Xanthomonadales > Xanthomonadaceae > SZAS-103. Next base: position 28,670 of record JBBQTD010000037.1, read on the forward strand.
CGACGAACAACGCAACTTTCGCGTGTTCGGTCCCGACGAAACCATGTCCAACGGGCTCGAAGCGTTGTTCGAGGCCACCCAACGCCAGTGGGACGCCGCAACGGTGGCGAACGACGAATTCCTTGGCGCCACCGGGCGCGTGATGGAAATGCTCAGCGAGCACCAGTGCGAAGGCTGGCTCGAGGGCTACCTGCTCACCGGGCGCCACGGGCTGTTCAACTGCTACGAGGCATTCATCCACATCGTCGATTCGATGTTCAACCAGCACGCGAAGTGGCTGAAGGTGACCGCGAAGCTGCCATGGCGGCGGCCGATCGCTTCATTGAACTACCTGCTGGCTTCGCACGTGTGGCGACAGGACCACAACGGATTCACCCACCAGGACCCGGGTTTCATCGACCACGTGGTGAACAAGAAGGCCGGGGTCGTGCGGGTGTACCTGCCGCCGGATGCGAACTGCCTGTTGTCGGTGATGGACCACTGCCTGCGCAGCCGCCATTACGTGAACGTGGTGATAGCGGGCAAGCATCCGGCGCCGCAATGGCTGGCCATGGATGCGGCAGTCACGCATTGCGCGGAGGGCATCGGCATCTGGCAATGGGCAAGCAATGACCAGGATGCCGAACCCGACGTGGTGATGGCGTGTTGCGGCGATGTGCCAACGCTCGAGACGCTGGCTGCGGTATCGATCCTGCGCGCGCGTCTTCCGGACCTGCGAATTCGCGTGGTCAACGTCGTCGACCTGATGCGGCTGCAACCGCAATCCGAACATCCGCATGGATTGAGCGACACCGATTTCGACCAGCTGTTCACCACCGACAAGCCAATCATCTTCGCATTCCATGGATACCCGTGGCTGATCCACCGGCTGGCGTACCGCCGTACCAACCACGCCAACCTGCATGTGCGTGGCTACAAGGAAGAGGGCACCATCACCACGCCCTTCGACATGACGGTGCTCAACGAGCTGGATCGGTTCCACCTGGTGATGGACACCATCGACCGCCTGCCGCAAACCGGCGACAAGGGCATCTACCTCAAGCAGCAATTGCAGGACAAGCTGATCGAGCACAGGCAATTCATCAACCGGCACGGCGAGGACATGCCGGAAATCCGCAACTGGACGTGGAGTGCACCGAGGTGAGCTGGGCAGGTGGAATCGGTGCTGGCTCGATGCCGATATTGGCGTTGAATGCGGGATCTTCGTCGCTGAAGTTCGGCTTGTACGTGGTTGATTCGCGAGGCGCGCGCATGCTGGTATCCGGAAGCGCGGAAACCAGCGGCGACCAGCACCGGGCACTGACCGTAACGGATGCCGATGGCAATGCGCTCGCAGGCGGTGCGATCTCGGGCGATGCGGGCGCCGTTGGCACTCCACGCGAAGCGTTCAATCGCATCGTCGCGTTGCTGGTTGCGCACGGGTTGCCAATGCCGGCAGCGGTCGGCCATCGAATCGTGCATGGCGGTGTGGGATGCCGCCGACATACGCTGATCGATCCGGCCGTGATGCAGCATCTCGAGGCCGCGAAGGCATTCGCGCCACTGCACGTGCCAGCCGCAATGGCACTTCTGCATTGCGCGCAGGAACGCTTCCCGGGCGTGCCACAGGCAGCATGCCTGGACACTGCATTCCATGCGGACATGCCGGACGTGGCGCGCACCTTGCCAATCCCGCGCGAGTTGCGCGCGCACGGCATCGAGCGTTACGGCTTCCATGGTCTTTCCTGCGAATCGATCGTGCGCCAACTCGGCGACGACGTGCCGGCGCGCCTGGTGGTAGCACACCTGGGCCACGGCGCAAGCGTGACCGCGGTTGCGAGCGGCCGGTCGATCGACACCAGCATGGGACTCACGCCCAGCGGCGGCGTGATCATGAGCACGCGTTGCGGCGACATCGATCCGGGTGTGCTGGAGTACCTTGTGCGTGCGCTGCACTACGACGCGGCGCAACTCGAAACGCTGATCGACCAGCAATCGGGCATGGTCGGCATCTCCGGCCTGAGCGGCGACATGCGCAATCTGCGCGCAGCGGCCGCATCCAACGCCGATGCCAGGCTCGCCATCGCGATGTTCTGCTATTCGGTGCGCAAGCAGGTCGCAGCAATGGGTGCGGCACTTGGCGGTATCGACATGCTCGTGTTCACCGGAGGGATCGGTGAGAACGACACACTTGTGCGCGCCGATATCCGCGAGGGATTGCGCGGCATGTCCAGCCGTCCCGACGGACCCGACGTACGCGTGATCACATCACAGGAAAACGAACAGATTGCGCTGCATGCATGGCGGCTTGCGGTCGATCGGTGCGCGATGACCTGAGCGCCGTGATCGAACATGCTGGTTCGCTGGTCAACCGACAGGGAGGCGACCGTTGCATTCGACCGGTGTCAGAGAGAAACAGTTCCACCATCTACGCGACGGCTTGGCAGGAAAACACCAGCCGGTTCCAACGCGATCCGCTGCAAAACGAACTCAATCCGTTGAAAATCCAACTCGATCCACTGCAACTCCAACTCGATCCGTCGCAGCTCAAGCTCGATCTGCTGCGAATCCACCTCATTCTTTTGCAATCCCAAATCGATCTGCTGCGAATCCAACTCGATCTGTTGCAACTCCAACTCGATTCCCTCCGAATCCAACTCGATCCGCTGCAACTCCAACTCAATCCGTTGCAGATCAAGCTCGATCCGCTGCGAATCCAACTCGATCTGCTGCAACTCCAACTTGATCTGGTGCGAATCCAACTCAATCAGTTGCAGATCAAGCTCAATCTGCTGCGAATCCAACTCGATCTGGTGCAATTCCAGCGCGATCCGCTGCAACTCCACCTCGATGTGCTGCGACCCCAATCGATCTACGGCGACTCCAATTCGATCCGTTGCATCTGCAATTGGATCTGCCGAAGTTCCAGCTCAAGCTGCTGCAAATCAACTCGACCAGCAACGTCCGGCATATCCGCCGTGGATGGCAACTGCCTGTCGCGCGAATCGTGAACAAACAACACGGACAGGACTAAGGAAGGTCTGAACAAGTCGCCCGAAGTGTGTTGAAATTGGATCGGGCGAACAAGGGCTGCATTGCATGGACCAGATGAGCTTCGGCGATGCGGAATACGCCGCCAAGAAGAAGACGACGCGCCGCGAGGTGTTTCTG
>JBBQTD010000038.1:0-31489 GCA_038234715.1 Lysobacterales bacterium
CGTCCAGGCCATCGGGCTTCTCGCCCACGCCGATGAACTTGATCGGCTTGCCGGTGATGTAGCGCACGGACAGTGCCGCGCCACCGCGCGCATCGCCGTCGGTCTTGGTCAGCACCACGCCGGTCAGCGGCAGCGCCTCGCTGAATGCCTTCGCCGTGTTGGCAGCGTCCTGGCCGGTCATCGCATCGACCACGAACAGGGTCTCGGCTGGATGGATCGCCGCGTGCAGCGTCTTGATCTCTTCCATCATCGCCGCATCGATCGCGAGACGGCCGGCGGTATCGACGATCAATACGTCGGCGAAATTCTTGCGCGCGGCATCGATCGCCGACTGCGCGATTGCAACCGGACTCTGGCTGAGGTCTGACGGATGGAACAGCGCGCCGACCTGCTGCGCGAGGGTTTCGAGCTGCTTGATCGCAGCCGGACGGTACACGTCGCAACTGACCACCATCACCTTTTTCCTGCGGCGTTCCTTGAGGTGTTTCGCAAGTTTCGCGACCGTCGTCGTCTTGCCAGCACCCTGCAGGCCGGCCATCAGGATCACCGCCGGCGCCGGCACGTTCATGTGCAGGTCCTGCGCAGCCGAACCCATCACCGCACTCAGCTCATCGCGGACCACCTTGATCAGCGCCTGCCCCGGCGTGAGGCTCTTGAGCACCTCATGGCCCACCGCGCGTACCTTGATGCGTTCAATCAGCGCCTTCACGACGGGCAGCGCGACATCGGCCTCCAGCAACGCGATCCGCACTTCGCGCAGCGACTCGCGGATATTTTCCTCAGTCAACCGGCCGCGACCGCGCAAGCGCTGCATCGTGCTGGAAAGACGCTGGGTCAACGACTCGAACATGGCCGGGTGCGCAAGGCAGGAAGGGGCGCGGATTATAACGCAGTGGTTCGGCGGCTGGCCCGCCCAGCCCGCAGGGGTGTCGCCGGACAGGCGGCAAGGAAGCCACGCAGGCAATGCCGGGGCGAGTCGCCACATCGCAACGGCGCATTGCGCGGCCAAGTTTTCGCGTCAACGACGATCTGCCACACTCGGGGCATGATCGTCCTCCTCGCGCTCGTCGTAGGCGCCTACATTCTGGCAACCGCAGCTGTCTGCCAGTGGGTGTCGGCTGGCGACGATGCCGCACGCCAATCGCGTTATCGTCGCGCCGCGATCGCGTTTGCCGCGCTGGCGGTCGTCGGCCACGGCGCCGTGCATGCGATCGCGTGGCACGTCACCGGTGGCCCGGACATGCACTTCTTCGCGGCCTTGTCGTTGGTCACGCTCGGCATGGCCGCGCTGACCACTGCCACCGCATGGCGGGAGCAGCTGCAGACACTCGGCGTGATCGTATATCCGCTCGCCGCCGCGATGGCTGCGCTGTACCACTTCTACGGACACTTCCGCGCCGAAGACCTCGACTGGCAATTGCAGTTGCATGCATGGCTGGCACTGCTCGCCTTCGCGACGCTTTCGCTTGCCGCTCTCCTCGCGCTGATGCTTTGGTTCCAGGAACGCGCATTACGCCAGCGCCAGATCCACGGCTGGCTGCGGGCGCTGCCACCACTCGTCCCGCTTGAACAGTTGCTGTTCCGCTGCATCGGCGTGGGCTTCGTCCTGTTGACGCTGGTGCTGGTGACCGGCCTGTTGTTCGTGCACAACCTGCTGACCCAGCACCTGTGGCACAAGACCGTGCTCAGCGCATTGTCATGGCTGGTATTCGGCTGGCTGCTGTTCGGTCGATGGCGCTACGGCTGGCGCGGCCCGCGAGCTGTGAAGTTCACGCTGAGCGCGATGGCGCTTTTGTTGCTGGCGTTTTTCGGGAGCAAGTTCGTGCTGGAACTGGTGCTGCACAGGCCTGATTGATCGGCGAAGCACATTTCCGCTTCGCTTGGAATCGATGCTCGACTCAGGTTTATCGACTGCATGTAACGACAAAGGCCTTCGTCAAACAAGCCCGGTCTCCCTGGCATTTCGATCATCATGGTGAGCGGATTCTGGCGGTATCGCGCCGACGACGCCGAGGCTAGGGAAATCGCCTGCACCTTCATCGATTGGAGCGCTGGTTAGCGTGGTGTTCGCCGTCGCGCTTCGACCGCCCTGCACGTAAAGCAAGCCAAATTTCAGGGTGCACGGTCCAGCGCTTCCGCCAACCGCTCCACTCCGATCACTTCCATCTCCCCGACCCTGCCCTTTTTCGGCGCATTGGCTTTCGGCACGATCGCCCGCCTGAAGCCGTGCGTCGCGGCTTCCTTCAACCGCTCCTCACCGTTCGGCACCGGGCGGATCTCGCCGGACAGGCCGACTTCGCCGAATACAACAGTTTTTTCGGCCAATGGCTTGTCGCGCAATGAACTCAAGACCGCGAGCAACACCGGCAGGTCGGCCGCAGTCTCCTGCACGCGGATGCCACCGACGACGTTGACGAACACGTCCTGATCGAAGACGCCGATGCCGCCATGACGATGCAACACTGCGAGCAGCATCGCGAGACGATTCTGTTCAAGACCCAAGGTCACGCGACGCGGATTCGACAGCGGCGAATGGTCGACGAGCGCCTGCACCTCGACCAGCAGCGGGCGCGTGCCTTCGCGCGTAACCATCACGACACTACCCGATTGCGGCGTCGCCGATCCGGACAGGAAGATCGCCGATGGATTCGGCACCTCACGCAGCCCCTTGTCGCCCATCGCGAACACGCCCAGTTCGTTGACCGCGCCGAAGCGATTCTTGAACGCGCGCAGCACGCGAAAGCGCGAGCCCGATTCGCCCTCGAAATACAGCACCGCATCGACCATGTGCTCGAGCACGCGCGGGCCGGCGATACCGCCATCCTTGGTGACGTGGCCGATCAGGAAAACCGAGGTGCCGGTTTCCTTCGCGTAACGGACCAGGCGCGCGGCGCTCTCACGCACCTGGCTGACCGAACCCGGCGCTGCGGTGAGCTGTTCGCTCCAGAGCGTCTGGATTGAGTCGGCGACGATCAGGTTCGGCTTCGCGGCCTGCGCCTGCGCGAGGATGCGCTCAACGCAAGTCTCGGCAAGCGCATCGAGACCATCAAGCGACAAGCCCAGGCGACGACCGCGCGCGGCGACCTGAGCAAGGCTCTCCTCGCCAGTGACGTACAAACCCGACAGGCGCGAACCCAGCGACGCAAGCGCCTGCAGAAGCAGGGTGGACTTGCCGATCCCAGGATCGCCGCCAACCAGCACCACCGAGCCCTCGACCAGGCCACCGCCCAAGACGCGATCGAACTCGCCGATGCCGGTCAACGTGCGCGCTTCCTCGTCCGCACCTACCTCGCGCAGCGCGACGATCCGTGGCGCATCGCCAACGCCCGCATAGCTCGCGCGTACCTGTGCTTTCGCGCCGGCCGCGGCCGGTTCGATCACGATCTCCGACAAAGTGTTCCATGCGCCGCACTCGCCGCACTGGCCTTGCCACTTGTTGAAATCGGCACCGCACTCGGAGCACACGTAGGCGGTTTTGGCTTTGGCCACGAGGAATCCGGAAACTTTGTAGGGGCGCTTACTCTAACCGGATGCTGGTCGCAAGGAGCGACACGTGTTGCAGATTGTCACCGCACGGACTTGAACAGGATCGATTGATAGTAGCGTTGCGCTACGTGGATCAAAACCCTGCGCTGAATTGCACCTAAAATCATCCCGCCAAACGCCGCTGCCATGACAGCGTGGCCGGAGGCAGCCCTAACGATGCTGCAAGTTGCAGCGAGGACGACACAAACAAGCAATCCAATCCATGCCTCCAAATGCCGATATATTTTCCAGCGGAGGCTGGCGCGCGTAACCAGCATGCGGACTCCAATCGTCGTGAGTGGGACAAGCGTAGTCCACGGGCTTTCGGCAGCCAACTGACGATTCGGCAGCGTGGGCCGATACGTGGGCATGGTGCCGTTGAGAGGAGTCGAACCTCCGACCTACTGATTACGAATCAGTTGCTCTACCAACTGAGCTACAACGGCAAGACCACAAAGTGTAAGGGTTTACGCAACCTGGGGTCAATTTTGCTTCATCCGACCGGCACTGCGGAGTCAATCCAGCAGGGTCAGGCGCAGCTCTTTCGGCAGCGCAAACACCATGTCCTCGGCTTCGCCCTGCAGGCTGCTGAAGTTGTGGGCACCGAGTGCGCGAAGCCGCGCCTGAACTCCTTCGACCAACACCTCGGGCGCCGATGCGCCTGCGGTGACACCGATCCGCTGCTTGCCATCCAGCCATTTCGGATCGATGTCATCGGCGCCGTCGATCAGGTAAGCCTCGATGCCCTGTTTTTCTGCTAGTTCGCGCAAGCGGTTGGAATTGGAACTGTTCACCGAGCCGACCACCAGCACCAGGTCGCATTGTTGGGCGAGCAGGCGCACCGCATCCTGGCGGTTCTGCGTCGCGTAGCAGATGTCGTCGTGCCTTGGCCCCTGGATCGCCGGATACCTGGCCTGAAGCGCTGCGATCACCGCACGCGTGTCGTCCACCGACAACGTGGTCTGCGTCGTGTAGGCCAGGTTCGCGGGCTGCGCAGCTTGCAGCCGCGCGACATCCTCCACGTCCTCGACGAGGTAGATTTTTCCCCCGCCGCAATCCGCATCCCATTGCCCCATCGTGCCTTCGACTTCGGGATGTCCGGCATGGCCGATCAGCACGACGTCGCGGCCAGCGCGGCAATGCCGCGAGACCTCGATGTGGACCTTGGTCACCAGGGGGCAGGTGGCGTCGAAGATCTTGAGGCCGCGCTGCGTCGCCTCGCGACGGACCTCCTGCGACACCCCGTGCGCGGAGAAAATCACGGTTGCGCCATTGGGCACTTCGTCGAGTTCCTCGACGAACACGGCGCCGCGTTTCTTGAGGTCGTCGACGACGAAGCGGTTGTGCACAACTTCGTGGCGCACGTAGATCGGCGCGCCAAGCGATTCGATTGCGCGCTTGACGATCTCGATTGCGCGATCGACTCCGGCACAGAACCCACGCGGATTGGCGAGGACGACGTCCATGCGTCAGCTTGACGCTGCGCGTGGCTTGTTGCTCGCGCTGAACAGCAACAGCGCAATCGCGCCCGCAACGATTGACGAGTCGGCGACGTTGAACGTCGGCCAGTAGTGATCGCGCCAGTACCACTGGATGAAATCGATGACGTGGCCGAGGCGGATGCGGTCGACCAGGTTGCCAAGTGCCCCACCAATCACAAGCGCGAACGGCAGCGCGGTGCGCCAGTCGGAACGCGGCGTGCGCACAAGCCACAATGCCATTCCGATGCTCACACCGACGTCCAAACCAGCGAACAGCCAGCGTTGCCAGCCCGCAGCGTCGCCGAGCAAGCTGAAAGCCGCGCCTTTGTTGTAGTCCAGCGTCCAGTTCCAGAATCTGGCAATGACCTGGACCGGGCGATGCAGCGTCAACGTCGCCATCACGATGGACTTAGTCCACTGGTCGAGCGCGATGATCGTCGCGGAGAGCAACAGCCACGGGAGTGCATTGGGCTTCGAAACCGCCGGGTTGGATTGCATCAGAACCACTTCCTGTCTTCGCCAGGGCCATCGACATTGCTCACGCAACGCAGGCATATCCCGGGATGTTCGGGATTCGCACCGACGTCGGCCCGGTAGTGCCAGCAGCGGATGCATTTGGGATTCTCAGTGCGTCGCCCTGTCATCCAGGCGGTTCCGCTCCACTGCGCCAAGGACAGCGGCGTGGCCGTTGCCGGCTTCTCGGAGAGGGGCCGCACTCTCAGTTCTGACGTGATGAAGAAGAATCTCAGCTCCTCAGACAACTCTCGCAGAGCACTTTCGCCATGCTCATCGACAAAAAGATCTACCTCCGCCTGCAAGGATGCTCCGATTGCCCCGGAATCCCGCATCGGCTCAAGTTGCCCGGTGACAGCGCGCCTCAAGTCGACCAATTGATTAAAACACTCAACGGAAAGTGCCGCACCATCGGGAAGCACTTCGAGTCCTTCATACCAAGTCGTGAAAAGTACATTTCCCTTGCGCTGTCCTGGCAGGTAGCCCCACATCTCATCGGCGGTAAAACTCAAGATCGGTGCGATCCAGCGCACCATTGCTTCGGCGATGTGAAACATGGCCGTCTGCGCTGAGCGTCGGCCGCGACTGTCCTCAGGCATCGTGTAAAGGCGATCCTTGGTGACATCAAGAAACAGAGCGCCGAGGTCGTTCGTGCAGTAATTCTGGATCAGCTGGACCACTGCACTGAAATCATAATTATCGTACGAGTACCTGATGCGCTCCTGCAAGTGTCTAGCGCAGTCCACCGCCCATTGATCAAGCAGCAGCATGTCAGCGTGCGCGACGAGGTGTAATTCCGGATCGAATCCATGCAAATTGCCGAGCAGGAATTTCGCGGTGTTGCGGATGCGGCGATAGCTGTCGGCGCTGCGCTTGAGGATTTCGTCGGACACCGACATTTCGTTGCGGTAGTCGGTACCCGCGATCCACAGGCGCAGGACGTCCGCACCCAGCGCGTCCATCACCTGCTGCGGTGCGACCACGTTGCCCAGCGACTTCGACTGCTTGCGACCCTGCGCATCGACGGTGAAGCCATGCGTGAGGCATTGCCGGTACGGCGCGGCGCGATCCATGCCGACGCCGGTGAGCAACGCGCTGTGGAACCAGCCCCGGTGCTGGTCGGAACCTTCGAGGTACAGGTCGGCGGGCTTGCGCAGTCCGTCCTGCAGTCGCGCGGCAAGCACGGCTTCATGGCTCACGCCGGACTCGAACCACACATCGAGGATGTCGGTGATCTTGTCATAGTGCTGCGCGTCCTCGAAGATCAGCTCGGCAGGGTCGAGTGCGTACCACGCATCGACCCCGTCTTTTTCGATCCGATCGGCCACCACGTGCATCAGCTCCACGGTGCGCGGATGCGGCTCGCCGGTTTCCTTGTGCGCGAACAATGCAATGGGGACGCCCCAGGTGCGCTGGCGCGAGATACACCAGTCCGGGCGATCGGCGATCATCCCGGTGATGCGCGCCTCACCCCACTCGGGGACCCAGCGCACACCCTTGATCGCCTCAAGTGCGTCGGCGCGCAGGCCAGCCTGGTCCATGCCGATGAACCATTGCGGGGTGACGCGGAAGATGACCGGCGACTTGTGTCGCCAGCAGTGCGGGTAGCTGTGCGTGATCGTTGCGTGCGCCAGCAGTTTGTGGTGGTCGCGCAGCACCTCGACGATCGCATCGTTGGCCTTCCAGATGTATTGGCCCGCGAATTGCTCGGTGCTGGGCAGGTACACGCCGTTGCCGCCAACCGGATTGAGTACGTCGAGGCCGTACTTCTGGCCAACCGCGAAGTCTTCTTGGCCGTGACCAGGCGCCGTGTGAACGGCGCCAGTGCCATCTTCCGCCGACACATGTTCGCCCAGGATGACCGGCACGGTGCGATCGTAGAACGGATGGCGCAATCGCAGGTGTTCAAGCGTCGCACCGGATACACTTCCCAGTACGCGTACGGTTTCAACGCGATAGCGATGCAACACGCGTTCCACGAGGGCCGAAGCAAGCACGAGCAGCGTGCGACGACCATGGCGCGATGGGCCCTCGACAAGGGCATAGTCGAGTTCCCCGCCGAGCGTCACCGCAAGGCTGGCCGGCAGTGTCCACGGCGTCGTGGTCCATATCGGCACCGACACCACTGCATCGCCTGCATCGACACCGAACTTTCGGGCCAGGGTTGCCGGATCGACCGCATCGTAGGCGACATCGACCGCCTGCGATTGCTTGTCGGCGTATTCGATCTCGGCCTCGGCGAGAGCCGAGCCGCAATCGAAGCACCAGTGCACGGGTTTTACGCCACGCGCGAGGTGACCGTTCGCAACGATCTTCGCGAGCGAGCGCAGGGTATCGGCTTCGTAGCGAAAGTCCATCGTACGGTAGGGGTTGGCCCAGTCGCCAAGCACGCCCAGGCGCTTGAAGTCGCGGCGCTGTCCATCGATCTGTTCGTTTGCGTACTCCCGGCACTTGGCGCGGAATTCGGCCGTGTTGAGCTTGGTTCCGACCTTGCCGAATTTCTTCTCGACCGCCAGTTCGATCGGCAGGCCATGGCAATCCCAGCCCGGCACGTACGGCGCATCGAAGTCCGACAACAGCTTGGACTTCACGACGATGTCTTTCAGGATCTTGTTGACCGCGTGGCCAATGTGGATGGGGCCGTTCGCATACGGCGGCCCGTCGTGCAGGACGAAGGTCTTGCGGCCTTTTGTATGGCTTCGAATCTGCGCGTAGAGATCCTCGGACTCCCAACGAGCAAGCATGCCCGGCTCGCGCTTCGGCAAGTCGCCACGCATCGGGAACTCGGTCGCTGGAAGGTGGATCGTGCTTTTGTAGTCGCGTCCAGGATTGGATCCGCCACCGTTGTCTGAATCGCTCACGCAATCGCTCCACGTCGTTGTGCCGGCATACCCAATATCGCGCGAGCCTGTGCAGCATCGCGATGCATCTGCGCAGTCAGGGCCTCGAGGTCGTCGAATCGCAATTCATCGCGCAGCTTCGCAACGAACTCGATCTCGATACGCTGACCGTACAGGTCGCCGTTGAAGTCGAACAGGTGCGTCTCGAGCAAACACTCCGTGCCGTGCACGGTCGGCCGCGTTCCAAGGCTCGCCACTCCCGGCCAGGCATCGATGCCAACGCCCTGCACGCGCGTCGCAAAGACGCCGCCCAGGGCAGGTGTCTTGCCACCGAGGTGCAGGTTCGCGGTCGGATAGCCGAGCTTGCGGCCAAGTTTCTGTCCATGTACGACCTTGCCAGCAATCGCATACGGCCTTCCGAGCAGGCGCCTGGCGGCCTCGAGGTCTCCGCGGGCGAGCATGTCCCGGATCGCGGAACTCGATACGCGGCCCGCATCCAGGTGCATGGGCGCAATCTCGCTTGCAACGAAGCCGGCGTGCTCACCGATTGCGCGCAGGAGCGAAAGATCGCCTGACCGGCGATATCCGAAGCGAAAATCAGGCCCAACCCATACTTCGCGCGCGGCGAGCCTGCGTATCAGCACGCGCTCGACGAAATCGCGCGCCGACAGCGCCGCCATGCGTGCGTCGAAACGCAGTAAACCAACCCGATCCACGCCAAGCGCACGCAGTCCTTCAAACTTCGCGCGCGGCAACGAGAGTCGCGCCGGCCTGCCAGCGCCCGCGAAAAACTCGCGCGGAAGGGGTTCGAAACTCAGTGCGACAGAATCAATCCGAAGTTCGCGCGCACGTGCAACCGCCTGGCCGACCAGTGCGCGATGGCCAATGTGCAGACCGTCGAACGCGCCAATGCAGACCACGCTGCCCTGTGGGCACAGCGATTCGCCGTCGAAGTCACGGAAGAGATGGTTCATAGGAGTGCTGAGTATAGCTGGCGCTCCACGAATCAATGCTCGTGAAGTTCGCGCATCCGGAAGCCCAGCGCCAACATCGCCAGCGCATACGCGCCGACCCCCGCGCCGACCAGGCCGCTGAGCCACAGGATCCTCGGCAGCAACGCAACCACGGTGAAGTCAGGCCCAATCCACAGACCAAATCCCACGGCTGCGGACAGCGCGATGCATGCGACCAGCAAGCGCAGCAGAAAGGATCCCCAGCCCGGTTGCCGCTGATAGACCCCGGCGCGCTTCAGCCAACGCCACAGCAAAGCCAGGTTCAAATAGCTCGCAACCGCGCTCGCGAGCCCCAATGCGAAGTGCAACCCGCGCACTTGCGACAACGCAGCCCATAGCGACCCCTGCTGGAGCGCAGGCGGTACCCAGAGCTTGTAGAGGATGGCGAGGATCAGCACGTTGAAGACCATGTTGGCGACCAGGGAGGCGATGCCCGCCTTGACTGGAGTGCGAGTGTCCTGGCGTGCGTAAAAAGCAGGCAACACGACCTTGACCAACGCGAACGCAGGCAGGCCGAAGCTGAGGCCGAATACCGACAGCGCCGCCATGCGCGTATCGACTGCGGTGAAATTCCCATGCTGGAAAAGTGTGGCCACCAACGGTACCGACAGCAGCATGAGTCCCAGCATCGCCGGCACTGCGATCATCAAGGTCGTCCGCAAACCCCAGTCCAGAGCCTTCGAGAAGCCCTCGCGATCGGTGTTGACATGGTGCCTCGACAGCGTCGGCAGGATCACCGTGCCCAGCGCGATGCCGAATACCCCCAACGGTAGTTCGAGGAAACGGTCGGCCAGCGATAGCCAACTTTGCGAACCGACGAACAGCAAGGATGCAATCACCGTGTCGAGTAACAGGTTTACCTGGGCAATGGACGAACCGAACAGCGTCGGCACCATCAGGCGCATGACCTTGCGCACATCCGGGCTCGTGAAGCCCCACTGCGGCCAGTCCAGCAAATCGAGTCGCGCCAACTGCGGGAGCAGAAACAGCAACTGCACAACGCCGCCAGCAAGGATCGCCCATCCCAGGGCCAGGATCGGCGTCTGCAACCGCGGTGCCAGCCACAGGGCGCTGGAGATCATGCACAGATTGAGGATCACCGGCGCCAGCGCGGGCATGCCGAAACGATGGAAACTGTTGAGCGCGCCGCCTGCCAGCGCCGTCATCGAGACGAACAGCAGGAACGGGAACGTCAGCCGCAGCAATTCGACGGTGAGCTCGAACTTCTGCGGTTCGTTGATTGCGCCAGGCGAAAACACCATCGCCACCTGCGGCGCAAAGACGAGACCCAGACCCACGATCACCAGCAAGACGCCACCGAGTGCGCCAGCCGTGCGCGCTACCAGGGCCTTGAGGTCGGCGTGGCTGCGGGTCTCCTTGATTTCGGTAAAGACCGGGACGAACGCCGTGGTGAACGACCCTTCTGCGAACAAGCGGCGCATGAAGTTGGGGATGCGGAACGCCACCCAGAACGCGTCGGTGGCGGCGTTCGCCCCGAATACACTGCTGATCACCACGTCGCGCAACAGCCCAAAGACGCGGCTCACCAAGGTCATGCTGCCGAACGAGGCGACCGATCGCAGCATCGATGGCCGCCGCGTTGCGGACTCCGCAGGCTGCCGCGGGACACCCGGCCCTTCCGGCGAGGCCGGGTTGGGGATTTGACTCATGCCCATGGATCCACCATAATTCGCAGTCTTTTCAAGCAACAATCCTTCGTTTCAACACCTAATTCAACGAATCAATTCAGGAGTTCTACCTTGGCCAACATCAAGTCCGCCAAAAAGCGCGCCAAACAGGCCGAGGTGCATCGCGCCCGCAACGCCAGCGCGCGCTCGATGCTGCGTACCGCCGTAAAGAAGGTCCTCAAGGCACTCGACGCCAAGGATCACGCCGCTGCGAAGGCCGCCTTCGACGGTGCGCAGCCGATTCTGGATCGCTTCTCCAGCCGTGGCTTGATCCACAAGAACAAGGCCGCGCGTCACAAGAGCCGCCTGACCGCACGCATCAAGGCGCTTCAAGCCGCCTGATTCGCGACACGCGGAACGATGTGAAACGAGCCGGCGCGAGCCGGCTTTTTCGTGCGCGGCATCAGCGCTAAAAAAATGCGGCAGTTCAGCTGGCATCGGACGGGGCGGGGCCGTCAGCCAAGTTCTCGATTCCAGCAGATACTTGCGCTTGCGATGCCCGCTCGCGTTCAGCCTTGTCGCGCATCGCAGTGGAACGTGCATCCAGCTCGGCAGCATCCTGCATCGCCTTGTACTTCTGTTCGTCGAAGAATTGCTGGACCTTCAGGCAGACTTCACGCGTACCCTCGCGCCCGATCGCCGAGACCATGAACCAGGGCTCTTTCCAGTCGAGCGCTGCAACCACCGCTTCGGCCCGCCCGCGCGCCTCATCCGGCAGCAACAGATCGATCTTGTTCATGACCAGCCAACGCGGCTTCTCCAGCAACGCAGGATCGTACTTGCCGAGTTCACGCTCGATCGCACGCACCTGGCCGGCCGGTTCGGAATCGTCCAACGGCATCAGGTCCACGAGGTGCAGAAGGATGCGCGTGCGCTGGAGATGTCGCAGGAACTGGATGCCCAGACCCGCACCATCGGCCGCTCCTTCGATCAGGCCAGGGATATCGGCGATCACGAAACTGCGGTGCGCCTCGACGCTGACGACGCCGAGATTGGGATGCAATGTCGTGAAGGGATAGTCCGCTACGCGCGGTGTCGCCGCCGAGACCGCGCGGATGAACGTGGACTTCCCTGCGTTCGGAAAACCGAGGAGGCCGACATCGGCCAGCAGACGCAGCTCCAGCCGAATCTCGCGCTCCTCGCCTTCGGAACCTGGCACGGCCCTGCGGGGCGCGCGGGTGACCGAGCTCTTGAAGTGCACGTTTCCCTGCCCGCCGTGTCCACCTTGCGCGACGAGTAGCTTCTGGCCATGTTCGGTCAGGTCGCCGATCAGTTCGTCGGTCGCGACGTTGGTCACTGCGGTCCCGACCGGGACGCGGACGAACTCATCTTCGCCCGCCTTGCCAAACATCTGCCTGCCCCTGCCGTTCTCGCCGCGCGGCGCCTTGTAGCGGCGCTCATGGCGAAAATCGATCAAGGTATTGAGGTTTTCGTCGGCGACCATCCAGATGCTGCCGCCATCGCCGCCGTCGCCACCGTCGGGCCCGCCCAGCGGAATGAATTTCTCGCGCCGGAAGCTCACGCAGCCATTGCCGCCGGCACCGGCCTGAACGTGGATTTGCGCTTCGTCGACAAATTTCATTGGGGCAGGCGTCGCAGGAAAGGAATGGCGAATGGCACATGGTACGGGACGACGCGCTTCCGCGATTCCCCTTCGAGTACCTTGAAAACGAATCTCCCCGCGCAAGTGGGGTCGAACCTGGCGAGATCGCCGGATTCATCGAAGCGCAGGTGGGCGGCAAGATGTCGCCGGCGCCATCGGTGGCAACTGAATCGACGCGCGGTTTGGTCGTCTGAAACACGAAGCCCCGCCAAGGCGGGGCTTCGGAATCGCTGCGGCGATAGGATTATTCCGCGTTGACGACGCTGACCGTGCGGCGGCTCTTGGGTCCCTTGATCGCAAAGTCCACCTTGCCGTCCTTCAGTGCGAACAGGGTGTGATCGCGACCCATGCCGACTCCCAGGCCCGCATGGAACTCGGTGCCGCGCTGGCGGAGGATGATATTGCCCGGCTCCACAGTCTGCCCGCCGTAGACCTTCACGCCGAGATATTTCGGGTTCGAGTCGCGACCGTTGCGGCTGGAACCTACGCCCTTTTTATGTGCCATGACTGATTACTCCTGATCGCCGGCTTTCGCGCCGGCGTCCTTCTTGGAATGATGCTTGCCGGCATGGATGCCAGTGATCTCGATCTCGGTGTAGCTCTGCCGATGCCCCATCTGCTTGCGATGGTGCTTGCGGCGGCGGAATTTCACGATACGGATCTTGTCGGCACGACCGTGGGCCTTGATGGTCGCCGCGATCGAGCTGCCCTTGAGTGCGTCGCCGAGATGGATAGTGTCGGCGTCGGCGAGCATCAGCACCTGCTCGTTCTCGAACTTGAGCGCTGCACCGACGTCGCCGTCGAGCTTCTCGACGCGCAGGGTCTCGCCCTGCATCACGCGGTATTGCTTACCGCCAGTCAATAAAACTGCGTACATGATGGTGTCCTGGATTGGTTATCTGTAGTTATTCTGACAACGCTGAAGCGCATCGAGGCGCGACAGAAGCGGAATTGTGGACGAAAAGGCCTTTGCAGTCAAACCCTTCCGCCCTATTACCCTTCGTTCCAGCAACCGGCCGGGGCTTGCGATTCTTTGGATTCGCGGTCGAAACAGGCAGGAAATCCTAGGCTTGATGACTGGGAAGGCCAGCACTTCGTGTTCCGTCGAAGCCCGAACCCCTAACCCCTAACCCCATGCTGACGCATGCGGCATGGGCGCCCGGCCCACTAGGCCGCTATTGGCGTTATGAGGTGTGCGATGCCGCTCGCAGAGCCGCCGGCACGATGGTGCGCGCCATTTCCTCCGTGAAACGCTCCAGCACATGGAAGGATCGCGGC
Source organism: Lysobacterales bacterium (assembly GCA_038234715.1). Taxonomy (GTDB): domain Bacteria; phylum Pseudomonadota; class Gammaproteobacteria; order Xanthomonadales; family Xanthomonadaceae; genus SZAS-103. Next base: position 13,942 of record JBBQTD010000038.1, read on the forward strand.
GTTTCCTCCATGAAATGCTCCAGCACATGGATGGATCGCGCCATTTCCTCCTTGAAACGTTCCGGCCCATGGATGGATCGCGCCATTTCCTCCATGAAATGCTCCAGCGCATGGAGGATCGCGGCGTTTCCTCTGTGAAAAATCCCGGCGCACAGGTGATTTACGACGTTTCATCCATAAAAGTTCCAGAACATGGATGGCGCTTGACGTCTCATCCATGAAAAATTCCGGCGCACGGATGGGACGCGATATTTCCTCCATGCAACAGGCCGTCACATGGCTGGTCGGAGTGTCTCCTCCGTGGAAAATTCCTGTTCACGGATACATCCGGGTTCCCCCCGCGCTGCCCCGGCACCCCAAGCTGAAGGAACCACCAACCGCCGTCCGGTTTCCGCGTTGTGCAACTGGCTCGGCCTTGACAGCCGGTCTAAACTGATCGATTCGATTGGTTTCGGGGCAACACATGGCTCTGGACACGATCCGCATCCGCGGAGCGCGCACCCACAACCTGAAGAACATCGATCTCGACCTGCCGCGCGACCGGTTGATCGTGATCACCGGATTGTCCGGTTCGGGCAAGTCGTCCCTCGCTTTTGACACGATTTACGCTGAGGGCCAGCGCCGCTACGTCGAGTCGCTGTCGGCATACGCGCGGCAGTTCCTCAGCGTGATGGAAAAACCCGACGTCGACCATATCGAAGGACTGTCCCCGGCGATCGCGATCGAGCAGAAATCCACCTCGCACAATCCGCGGTCGACCATCGGAACGATCACCGAGATCTACGACTACCTGCGCCTGCTGTTCGCCCGGGTCGGCACGCCACGCTGCCCGGATCATCACTTCCCACTGGAGGCGCAAACGGTCAGCCAGATGGTCGACATGATGCTCGCGCTCAATCCCGAGCATCGTTACATGTTGCTGGCCCCGGTCGTGCGCGACCGCAAGGGCGAGCACGTGCAGATTTTCGACCAGTTGCGCGCGCAGGGCTTCGTCCGCGTTCGGGTTGACGGCACGCTGTTCGAAATCGATCAGGTCCCGGCGCTCGCACTGCGGCAGAAGCACAGCATCGATGCCGTTATCGATCGCTTTCGTCCGCGCGAGGACATGAAACAACGGCTCGCGGAAAGCGTGGAGACCGCGCTCAAGCTCGGCGATGGACTGGCTTCCGTGGTGGACCTGGATGATGCGGCAATTGCGGAAGTGCTGTTCTCGAGCAAGTTCTCGTGTCCCGTTTGCGACTACTCGCTGCCCGAGCTTGAACCGCGGCTGTTCTCGTTCAATTCGCCCGCGGGTGCCTGCCCGGGTTGCGATGGCCTCGGCGTCACCCAGTTTTTCGATCCAGCACGCGTGGTCGGGCATCCAGAACTCAGCCTCGCCGCCGGCGCAGTACGCGGGTGGGACCGCCGCAACGCCTATTACTTCCAGCTGATCGCATCGCTCGCACGCCACTATGGATTCGATGTCGACACGCATTGGGAGGATCTGTCCGACGACGTGCGCGATGCCGTCTTGAACGGCAGCGGGAAGGATGTCGTCACGTTCTCCTACCTCACCGAAGCGGGCGGCCGCACCCAGCGCAAGCACAAGTTCGAGGGCATCCTGCCAAACCTCGAACGCCGCTATCGCGAAACCGAATCGCAGATGGTGCGAGAGGAACTCTCGAAGTACATCAGCGATCGTCCGTGCCCGGAATGCAACGGCGCGCGCCTCAATCGCGCGGCGCGCAATGTGTTCGTCGCCGAACGCAACCTGTCGGATGTGGTCAAGCTGCCGGTCGACGAGACACTCGCCTTTTTCACCGAACTGAAAGTGCCGGGATGGCGCGGCGAGATCGCGGTGAAGATCGTCAAGGAAATCCGCGACCGCCTGCGCTTCCTCGTGGATGTCGGTCTCGATTACCTCACCCTGGACCGCAAGGCCGATTCACTGTCCGGCGGCGAGGCACAGCGCATCCGCCTCGCCTCGCAGATCGGTGCAGGCCTGGTCGGCGTCATGTACGTCCTCGACGAGCCATCCATCGGCCTGCACCAGCGCGACAACGCGCGCCTGCTTGGCACCTTGACGCGGTTGCGCGACCTCGGAAACACCGTGATCGTCGTCGAGCACGACGAGGACGCAATCCGCATGGCCGACTACATTGTGGACATTGGCCCGGGAGCGGGCGTGCACGGTGGCCGCATCGTGGCGCAGGGACAACTCGCGGACGTGCTCGCCGCGCCGCAGTCCCTGACCGGCGACTACCTGTCGGGCAAGCGCCGTATCGAAATCCCGAAGCTGCGCCACAAGCCAAATGACAAGTTGACGCTGCACCTTCTCGGCGCATCGGGGAACAACCTCAAGAACGTCGACCTCGCGATCCCCGCCGGCCTGTTCATCTGCATCACCGGGGTGTCGGGTTCGGGCAAGTCGACGCTGATCAACGACACGCTGCAGGCACTCGCGTCGAATGAACTCAATGGCGCATCGCATCCGATCGCGCCGTACCGCGAAGTCGTGGGAATGGATCTATTCGACAAGGTCGTGGATATCGACCAGTCGCCGATCGGGCGCACGCCGCGATCGAATCCGGCGACCTACACGGGCCTGTTCACACCGCTGCGCGAGTTGTTCGCACAGGTGCCCGAAGCGCGTGCCCGCGGATATTCGCCAGGTCGTTTTTCCTTCAACGTTCGCGGCGGACGTTGCGAGGCATGCCAGGGCGACGGATTGATCAAGGTCGAGATGCACTTCCTGCCCGACGTGTACGTCCCGTGCGACGTCTGCAAGGGCAAGCGCTACAACCGCGAAACGCTCGAGATCCACTACAAGGGCTTCAACATCTCGAACGTGCTCGACATGACCATCGAGGACGCGTTGCGGCTGTTCGAACCGGTCCCGTCGATCGCGCGCAAACTCGAGACGTTGGTGGACGTTGGTCTTTCCTACATCAAGCTCGGCCAGTCGGCGACCACCCTGTCCGGCGGCGAGGCGCAACGCGTGAAACTGTCGAAGGAACTGTCGCGCCGCGATACCGGGCGCACGCTCTATCTGCTCGACGAGCCGACGACCGGCCTGCACTTCCACGATATCGAGCACCTGCTTTCGGTATTGCATCGCCTGCGCGACGACGGCAACACCATCGTGGTGATCGAACACAACCTCGACGTGATCAAGACCGCCGACTGGGTGATCGACCTGGGCCCGGAAGGCGGACATCGCGGCGGACAGATCATCGCCACCGGCACGCCGGAAGAGATCGCTGCGAACCCCGCGTCGCATACCGGGCGATTCCTCGCGCCGCATCTGCTCGCGTCTCGCCTGGTGCATGCCAATGAGGGCGAGCAGATCAAGGCCAGGCCACGCCACGGCGAAGCCTTGAAGCCGTTGCGCCGGCGCAAGACCGGCACATGAGCACGACCGTTTCCCCGACTGGCTCACCACTGCTTTTCAGCACCGAACTTGCAGTGCGCTGGCGCGACCTCGACGCATTCAACCACGTCAACAATGCGATGTACCTGGGTTATCTCGAAGAAGCCCGGTTGCGCTGGCTGATGACGCTTGACGGGGCGTGGATGGACGCGCATGTCGCACCGGTCGTCGCATCGGCTCTGGTCAACTTCAAACGACCGATTGCGTGGCCGGAGGATGTGATCGTCGAACTGTTCGTCGATCGCATCGGCAACAGCAGTTTCACTCTAGGTCACCGGATCCTGTCGGCGAAGGACGCATCGATAGTGTATTGCGACGGACACGTGGTGATGGTCTGGTTCGACAGTCGCACCGCGAGATCGTCGCCGCTCCCCGAGTGCGTGCGCACTGCCTGCTCGATGCGTTGAGACCGCTCAGTGCGTTGTTGCAGTTGGTGGGTCTGCGCTGACCTGCGCAACAACATCTACAGCGACACCATCGTCGAAATTCAGTTGGAAACGCACTTTGTCGCCGATCTTCAGCTCCCGATTCGGCTGCATCAGCATCAAGTGCAGTCCACCCGGCTCGAATTGCAGGCTGCCTCCGGGCGGAATGGACTGCGCTCCCGCAGGACGCATCATGCTGACTCCGTTCACCACCAGGCTGCGATGCAACTCGACCATGCCAAACCCATCGCTCTGCGCCGATTTGAAACGCACGGGCCTTGTCCCGTCGTTGCGCATGACCATGTATCCCGACAGGGTCATTGCGCCAGGAGGCGCGGCGCGTATCCACGCGGCTTCCACGCGGATCGGCTTGGCTGCCGCCACAGGAACGTCGCGCGGAGTTTTCGTTGTCGTCAAGGGGCCGGCCGTGCAGTCCCCATGCGGCAAGATCGCGTATGTAGCGACGATAAACGTGGCAAGAAGACGCATGGATCGGGAGGCTTTCATCAGCGGATTTTACCGGGGCGCAGCACAGATGGGGTATCGTCGCGTCTTCGCCACCGGGAGCACCCCATGATCGAGAAGCACCAGCACGGTTCCATTCACGAGATACGCCTCGCACGCCCGCCGGTCAACGCGTTGAACCCGGAGTTGCTGACGGCGATACGCGAAGCGGTCGAGGCGGCGCCCGGCGATGGCGCGCGCGGGATCGTGCTGTCAGGTGGACCAAACGTGTTTTCTGGTGGCCTCGACGTACCGTACTTGATGGGACTGGAGGCCGCCGAACTGAAAGCCGCCTGGCGCGGCTTTTTCGACACCGCGATCGCAATCGCGCAAGCGCCGGTTCCAGTGGTCGCGGCGATCGCCGGGCACAGTCCCGCAGGCGGTTGCGTGCTGGCGCTGTGCTGCGACTATCGGGTGATGGCGCGCTCACCGGATCCGACCAAGCCATTCAGGATCGGACTCAACGAAGTCCAGGTCGGGCTCGCGGTGCCGGAAGGCATCCAGCACCTGTTGCGCCGGGTGGTCGGACCGCGTCGCGCGGAACGCATGCTGGTTGGCGGCGTGATGCCGAGCGCGAGGCGCGCTTTTGCGATTGGCCTAGTCGACGAACTCGCTGATCTTGGCCAGGTTCGACCACGCGCAGTCGCCTGGCTGAACGACCTGCTATCGCTGCCCTCGTCGCCGATGCTGGCCACCCGCGCGCTCGCACGCGCCGACCTGGTCGCAGCGCTGACCGATCCCACGCGTGTGGACCTCGACACCTTCCTTGACCAATGGAACCAGCCTGATACGCAGGGTGCGTTGCAGGCGTTGGTCGCGCGATTGAAGAAGTAAAGCGCGCGATTCAGCCGAGAGCCACTGGGCGCGATGGATCGCTGATCCATCCGCTCCAGGAATCGGCATACAGTCGGGCGCCGCGCAAGTTGGCGTGTTCCATCGCCAGCAGGTTATGGCACGCAGTGACGCCCGAGCCACACATCAAAACTGCCTGGTCCGGCTTGCGTCCATTGAGCAGGGCCCGGTATTGCGCAGCAAGTTCGGCGGCGGGACGAAATCGTCCATCGGCCTGCAGGTTTTGCGCAAATGGTCGGTTCATCGCGCCGGGCACATGGCCTGCGACGCGATCGAGCGGTTCGACATCGCCGTGGAAACGCTCTGCTGCGCGCGCGTCGATCAGCAGCGGCGCATCGGGCTCGCCAGGATGCGCCAGCTCCGTCGCCATCGCGAGCTGCGACAGATCGTAGCCTGCGACATAAACGCACGGCACGGGTTGCTCGACGTCGGCGCTCAGCGGCAGGCCGAGTGCCGACCAACGGGCAAAACCTCCATCGAGCACGGCTACTCGCGCATGCCCAAGCAACCTTAGCAAGAACCAGACCCGCGAAGCGGCCATTGCTCCATCGCGCGCGTCGTACACGACGACCTGGTGCGCAGGGCTGACCCCCCAGGCTCCAAGTCGCATGGAAAAGTCGCTTGCGTCCGGCAACGGATGGCGGCCATGTCCCTGAAGCGCGGGATCGGACAGGTCGCGGTCCAGGTGCACGTAAACAGCGCCGGGCAAATGGGCCGCCGCGTAGTCGCGCTCACCCTGGGCGGGGTCGCCGATCCCGAATCGGGCATCGATCAAGACAAGATCCCGATGTCCGATCACTGCGGCGAGTTCCTCCGCGGATACCAAGGTGGTCCATTGCATGGGACCTTCATTGATCGACCCGGCCATTCCCGATCCCGCTGTTGCGGCCCCGCTTGTCATCGACATGCTCATCGCACGGCCTCCAGTCGCCCACGCAAATTAACCAGCATCGCCGCGGTCGCCCCCCAGATACGATGCCGCGCGTAGGTGTATTCGTGATAGTGACGCTGTTTGCCCGCGTACTCGCGCGCGACCAGACGGACATTGGATGCATCCAGGAGATAGTCCAGTGGCACTTCGAACACGTCGGCAACCTCGTGCGGATCGAGTGTTGGCATGTAGTGCGGAGAGATGCGCGCTACAACCGGATACACGTGGAAGCCACTGATCGTGTCGAAGGGATCCAGGTAGCCCAGCGGTTCGACCTGTCCGGGAACGACCCCAATCTCCTCGTGCGCCTCACGCAGGGCTGCGGCGATGGGATCGGCATCGGTCGTCTCGATGCGACCGCCTGGGAAGCTGACCTGGCCGGCGTGGTGGCGCAATGCGTCGGTACGCAGCGTCAGCATCACCTGCCATCCCGCGTCGCGCGGAACCAGTCCGACCAGCACTGCAGCCGGAGCAAGCTCCAGGCTGTCGGGAAGCAGGTCGGCATGTTCCGCGCGATTCCATGCATGGCCACTCGGTGGCGATTGCAAACCGAGCAGCGCGCGGCGGAAATTTGCGGCCTCCGCTTCCTGGCGCGTCGATCGCTTCAAGGCGCGCGCCGGCAGGAACTCGTCCATGTAGCGCAGCCGCATTGCATCGTCGTAAGACAGCCATGCGGCGATTTCGCTGCCAGTGCGATGGCACCCTTCGCAATGGCCGGCGGCGTCGAGCCGGCAGGTTCCGATGCAAGGGCTCAGCACTGCGCGCGCAAATTCATTCACAGCAGGACAACCCATCCGCAGTATCTGTTGATGCATCAGGTCGAAAATTGCGATTCATGGCGCAGGTCGCGCTCGCTGTTGCGGCCACGCTCAAGCAAGTGCGGGCCAGGCGGAAGTGTGACTCAAGAAGGCGGCGTCGGGGGCGGCGGACCCGAATACGCGGCGTCGACGATCTTGATGTCGATCAGCACTGCCTGGCTCGGTCCAATGGGCGAACCAGGATTGTTGCCATAAGCCTGTTCGGGCGGAAGCAGGACTTCCCAGCGCGAACCCTGCTTCATCATTGGAAGGATTTGCCTGATGCCCGCCATGGGGGATTCCTTGACGACTACGATCACCGGCTGCGCCTGTGAACCTGGACCGCCATAACTGCTGCCGAATTCCTTGCCGTCCCAGATCGCGGCGCGGTACATGATGCGCGCCACGCCGTCGGGCCTCACGGCAGGACCGTTGCCCTCATCGATCACGCGATACTGGATGCCATCCGCCAGCGTCTTCACCCCGGGCTTGACGCTGTTCTGGGCCATGAACCGATCGCTCGCCGCCCTGTTGTTCGCGGCGGCCCTGTCGAAGTTCGCCTTCGCAACGGCAAGCAATCGTTGCTGCATCGCCCGCACCACCAACGCCATCTGTCGTGGCGGCATCACCGGATTCCTGTGTGCCAGTCCATCCTGGATCGCCCGAACCAGGGTGACCGGATCGATGTCGACCTTGTCGTCGACAAGACTGCGACCAAATTCGTAGCCGACTGAGTAGCTGAGCTTGCCCCTGTCCGAACCCACGTCCTGCGCAATCGCCATGGACGCGCCGACGCAAGCCAGGACGAGGGCCAGAAAACGCAATGTCATCAGGGCATCTCCGATCTGTTTGGGGAAGCGCATTTTCGGCGGGATCGCGACGTGGAATCGCCGATGAGCCGACAGCAGGCTAGGATAGCCGTCGAGGCACTCTATCGCCAACGATAGACTTCCAAATGGCAACGGAGTTCCGCCCTGCGACCTCTTTTCTTTATTCTGGAATCCCATGTCCAATCAAGTGGCTACCCCTGTCCACCTGTTGATCGAAGATCACGGCGGCATTCGCACCGTCACCATCAATCGGCCGGACAAACTCAACGCACTCAATCGTGCGGTGCTCGACCAACTGCATGCGGCTTTTGCAGAGGCTTCAGCCGACCCGGACTTGCGCGTCGTCGTGTTGCGCGGGGCAGGCGCGAAGGCCTTCGTCGCCGGCGCAGATATTACGGAACTCGCAGCGTTGAATCCGATCCAGGCGCGCGATTTTTCGAGGCACGGCCAACAACTGATGAAGCGCATCGAGAACCTCGGCAAACCTGTGATCGCCATGATCGGGGGCTTTGCACTCGGTGGCGGAATGGAACTTGCGATGTGCTGCCACCTACGGATTGCCGCCGACAGCGCCAGGTTCGGCCAGCCCGAAATCAATCTGGGCGTCTTGCCGGGCTTCGGGGGGACGCAACGGCTGCTGCGCCTCGCCGGGCGCGGCGCGGCGCTCGAGCTATGCCTTGTAGGCAAGCCGATCGACGCACAACGAGCGTACGAATTGGGGATCATCCATCGGGTCGTGCCGCTCGAGCAGCTCGAGGACGCGGTTTACGCGCTCGCTGCACAGCTCGCGGCTGCTGCACCGCACGCACTTCGCGGCATCCTCGACGCAGTACTGATCGGCGGCGAATGCGGCATCGATGCCGGACTCGACTACGAGACGCAGGCCTTCGCGCTGTGCACTTCGACCAATGACATGCGTGAGGGCACGGCCGCATTCCTGGAACGCCGTCCGCCGAATTTTCGCGGCGACTAAGCAATGCCTGCCGCGACATCGCCGACCGAAGGAGAACTTCCGTGCATCCGCTGCGGGGAGTGCGCGACGGTGTGTCCGGTGCAGCTGCACCCGCAACGGCTGTTGTTGCAGTTGCGCGATGGTCGGCTGATGGAAGCGCAACGCGACGGCGCCATGGAGTGCGTCGAATGCGGACGCTGCGATGATGCTTGCCCAAGCCGCATTCCACTATTGCAGCGCTATCGTGAAGCGAAGCAAGCGATCGGCGCCGCTGTCGCGCGTCGCAGCGAAGCGTTGGCGGCGCGCGAACGCCATCGGATGCGCCAACTACGTCTCGGGCGCGAAGAAGAACATCGCGTCGAGCGTTCCGAACGCAATGCGGGGATGTCCAGCGCCGACGCAGTTGCCGCCGCAATCGCGCGTGCGCAGGCGCGCCGCGCAACAGGCCGCAACGAACCGAAGGCATGAGCATCGGCACCCAACATCCGACCGGATCATCGAGACCCGGCAGGCGCAGGGCCTTACTGCCTGACCAGGGCAGCTTGATACTCCTCGCGTTGCTTCCGGGAGCAGCGCTGCACGCCTGGATTTCCAGCTCCGGGGTCTTGGTCGCCATCGGCTGCGCGATCGCATGGGCGCTGCTGCAAGTACCGGCCAACGGAACCAGGGACGCAATGCATGCCGTGCCTCGGAATCGGCAGTCGAGCGCCGTGCTGATGGGCGCCTTGTGCGCGCTGTGGTTGCCTCCCACTGTGCCGTGGTGGACTTTTGCGATTTCGATCTTCGTGGCGGTCGCCATCGTGCGCGTTTTTCGCGACCGTCCGGGTGCAAGCCCGTTTCATCCAGCGATCGCCGGATGCGCAATTGCGCTGGTGTTCACGCAGCATCTACGACCTGCCGCATTCGACATCGCGATGTCGACCTGGATCGCAGTCGCATATGGCTGCGGTGGCCTGGCCCTCGTCGTGGCCCGCCGCATCCGCTGGGACGTCCCGCTGACGGTCCTTGCAACTACGCTGATCGTGGGATGTGCGTTGCTTGCCCTGCCGTCACCCTGGTTGCCCACGGTGGGCGGGTCCACCGAATCGACAGCTTCGGCAGTTCAACAGCTTCTGCCGGCCCTGGTGTTGACGACGTTCTTCATCGCCAGCGATCCCTCCAGTGGCTGCGTTTTGCCGCGCGCGCGCTGGTTGTCCGGAATCGGTACCGGCTTGCTCATGCTCGTGGCGTTCGCCGTGTCCAGCGAGATGGTCGGGGCGTTGCTCGGGTTTGCAGGCGCGGTGCTGCTGATGAACGCCGCTGCACCTTGGCTCGACCGGATTAGTCGAAGAACGGCCCCGGCTCGGTTGCGCACTGATACCGACCTCCAATGAACGCCCCGGCACGCCACGAGCTGTTCGTCCGGTTGCGCCAGCTCGATCCGCATCCGCGCACCGAACTCGTGTACGCATCGCCGTTCGAACTGCTGGTCGCGGTGGTGCTGTCCGCGCAGGCAACCGACGTTGGCGTCAATCGCGCCACAAACCGGTTGTTCCTGGTTGCGAATACCCCGCAGTCGATCCTCGATCTGGGAGAAGATGGCCTCAAGCGCTACATCGCGACCATCGGCCTGTTCAATGCAAAGGCGCGGCACATCGTCGCCACCTGCCGGCTGCTGCTCGAACTGCACGGGGGCGAGGTGCCCGATGATCGCGCCGCACTCGAAGCGCTGCCCGGCGTCGGGCGCAAGACGGCGAACGTGATCCTCAATACGGCATTCCATCACCCGACCATCGCGGTGGACACGCACATCTTCCGGGTCTCCAACCGCACCGGGCTCGCGCCTGGCAAGACCGTCGGCGCGGTGGAGCACAAGTTGCTCAAGCGCGTTCCCGCCGAGTTTCGCCAGCACGCGCACCACTGGCTGATCCTGCACGGGCGTTACGTATGCAGGGCGCGCAAACCCCAGTGCCCGCAATGCACTATTCGCGACTTGTGTGAGTATCGACACAAGACGATCGATTGATCAGGGAAACCCATGCGCAATAACAAAACGGCGGGCCGAAGCCCGCCGTTTCACTACGCCCACCCATTGACGGGTGTCATTCAGAACGAGACGTCGCCAAAGATGCCGAACTCGTCGGTCTTGGTTTCGTTCTTGGTGTCCTTCAGGTTGTCGTTCTTGTAGACCGCCGCGACTTTCAGCCCCTTGCGCACGTCCCACTGCAGGCCAAGGTTGAAATACTTGTCGGTCAGGCTGGGATCGAGATCCTTGCTCAGCTTGGCATGGTCGTAACGTCCAAACACGCTGAACTTGTCGGTGAATCCCCAGCTGCCCCACAGCGAGTAGCCATCGGCTTTGTCCTTGAGTGGCATAAGCACGTTCTTCCAGTTGCTGGCCTGGAAGTATTCGGCGCCGATGCGGGTGTTGTCCTTTGCATAGGCGATCAGGACGTCGCCGCGAGTCGCTGTATGCAGTGCAGTGGTGCCCTGCACGTCCTGACCCAAGTCGCCTGAGTAGCCGCCGATGGCGATGACAGTATTCTGGATCGGCGCGAAGCCCACGCGACCTTCGAAGTCCATGCGCTTGGTGCGGGTCGGGTTCTTGAAGCCGCCGCCATCGACCGCGGATGCCGAGTAGTCAACCATGTTGTCGGCGATCTTGCCGTTGACGTTGACACCCCAGTCGGCAGTGTTGCCAAAGCCCAACCGGTCAACCATCGTCTTGTCGACGTAGCGCATCCCGTAGAAGCCCTCCGCATATGGAAGCCACGGCATTGGAGCCGAACCGGCACGGAATACGAACGCATCGCTGAACTTGCCCTGCAAATAGGCGTACTTGATGAACAACTGGGTCTCGCTGTCGACCGCGCTGTAGTTGAAATCTGTAGTCAGGTTCGCCGACCAGATGTCGTCGAACTGGTGATTGACCGTCAGGTAGAAGCGCTTGACGTCCAGCCCGACGCCGTTGGCCGCTGTCTTGGTGCCGTTCTTCTTCTGGTTGATATCGGTGATGTCGATGAAGGCCCTTCCGCCGACCGTGGTGTCGTTGACCAGCTTGGTCAACTTGTCCACCTTGGGCACCTCGGCCTGCAGCGTCTCGACGGTCTTGGCCTGTCCGACGTTGATTTCGGACTGCGCATCGGTGCGCTGCTCGAGCTCGCCGACCTTGCCTTCAAGGCTTGCCACGGTCGACTTGAGCTCCGCGATCTCGTGGTCGCGTGAAGCCAACTCCGCCGCGATGTTGTTGTTCGGAGCGACAACCTGCCGTACGACGACTTGCCGCACGACGCGCTTGTGCGCCTTGTGGTGCGTGGCCTTCTGCAGGACTGCGGCTGGCGGGCTCGCGTCCTGTGCGCTCGCGACTGCGCCAAGGCTGATGGTGATGAGCGCGACCGCAATGGCGGCCGTCAAGATGGAAGAACGCATGCTGCAGCTCCTGTCTGTGGATGGTGTTGAAGCGCGCGTGGCGCGGAAAGCCCAACGATCGGGACACTTGTTGTTAAGACCTTGTTAGCCACGGCAGCATGCAAAGGAATTTTGACAACAGCATGTGATTTGCGTGACTGATATGTGACAAGCCCTGAATCATCGGATTGAGCTCTACCCAATTCATATTCCGTTCATAGGATTTAAATAACTGACTTGTTAAGCCCTGCAAGGGCTGCAGGTCACACAGCGATGCGAAGTGCTGCGGCGCATCGATGGAAAATCACGGTTATCGGCACTATTGCCGCGTTCGCCGTGCGTTCTGGTGCGCCCCGCAGTGGCTCGCAGCTGGCTTGGCTGGGGCATCGCTTTTGCGAGGTAACTGCCGAACTGTCATACAACTGAAATCCAAAGCCCTTGTAATGGTCGCCATGACTGCCTCGGCCACCCCGGCCTGAAGCATCGCATTCGATCCGACCCATTCCAGGGAGAACCCATGAACAAGTCCATCAAGATCCGCACAGCAGCGTTGGCCATCGCCGTCCTGCTGACCGCCGCAGCGCAGGCCACCAACATCACCGGCGCCGGTTCGAGCTTTGTCTATCCGGTGTTGTCCAAGTGGTCGGCTGCGTTCCACGACAAGACCGGCAACGAGGTCAACTACCAGTCGATCGGCTCTGGCGGCGGCGTAGCACAGATCAAGGCGGCCACGGTTGACTTCGGCGCATCCGATGCTCCGCTCAAGGCTGAAGACCTGCAGCACTTCGGACTGGGCCAGTTTCCGGTCGTGATCGGCGGCATCGTCCCGGTGGTCAACATCGCAGGCGTGAAACCGGGCGACTTGAAGCTGACGGGGGATGTGCTCGCCGGTATCTACCTTGGTAACATCAAGACGTGGAACGATCCTGCAATCGCGCAGCTCAATCCAGGCGTGAACCTGCCGGCAACCCAGATCACCGTCGTGCATCGCGCCGACGGTTCGGGAACCTCGTTCAACTTCACCAACTATCTGTCCAAGGCCAACAAGGAATGGCAGGGCAAGCTCAATTTTGGAACCACCGTGGCATGGCCGGCCGGAATCGGCGGCAAGGGCAACGACGGCGTCGCCGCGTACGTCCACCAGATCCGCAATTCGATCGGTTACGTCGAATATGCTTATGCGCTGCAGAACCACATGAGCTACGCAATCATGCAGAACGCGGCCGGCCAATGGGTTTCACCGAATGCGATCTCATTCGCAGCGGCCGCAGCGACCGCGGACTGGAAGGGTGCCAAGGATTTCAACGTGATCATGACCAATGCGCCCGGTCCGCAGGCGTGGCCGATCACCGCGACGACCTGGGTGATCATGTACAAGAAGCCGAAGAACGCCGCAAACTCGAAGACCGCGTTCGACTTCTTCAAGTGGTCAATCGAACAGGGCCAGCCGCAGGCAGAACAGCTCGCCTACGTGCCGCTGCCGCCGACACTCGTCGCCCAGGTCGAGGCCTACTGGAAGTCCGACTTCAGGAACTGACCGGGCCGCACGGCCCCCCGGCAGTGCGCCGCACGGACGTGCGCCCTGCCCGTTCCTTCGCCGACCTGATGCACACAACGACCTGTCGAGCATGACCGCCAGCGCATCGCCAACCGCCCAAGCGCCAACGTCCGTACGCGCCGTCGATGTTGGCAGCGCACGCGATGCGCGCAACGACAAGCTGTTCCGCAACGCAATGCTGGTCTGCGCGCTGCTTGTGCTGCTGGCTTTGGCGGGCGCTGCGGGCGCTACCCTGTGGGGCGGGCGCCAGGCACTAGGCACTTTCGGCTGGCACTTCTTCACGTCCTCGACATGGGACGTCAACGCGGGCCAGTTTGGCGCCCTGGTGCCGATCGTCGGCACCCTTGTCACGGCCCTGATTGCAATCCTGATCGCGGTTCCAGTCAGCTTCGGCATTGCGATGTTCCTGACCGATGTCGCTCCGCAATGGATGCGCGCGCCGGTCGGCACCGCGATCGAACTGCTCGCCGGCATCCCGTCGATCATCTACGGAATGTGGGGTTTTTTCGTGTTCGTGCCGATCATGGGCAACGTGATCGAACCGTGGGTCATCAATCACCTGGGCGACGGCACCAATGATGCTGGCAAGGCGACTGGTCTCGGGCTGTCGATCTTTTCCGGAGCGCCGATCGGCGTGGGAATGCTCACCGCGGGGATCGTCCTTGCGGTCATGATCATCCCGTTCATTTCCTCGGTGATGCGCGAGGTCTTTCTGACGGTGCCATCACGACTCAAGGAATCGGCGTATGCGCTCGGATCCACGCGCTGGGAAGTGCTGTGGGACATCGTGCTGCCGTATACCCGTACTGGCGTGATCGGCGGCGTCTTCCTCGGCCTCGGGCGCGCGCTTGGCGAGACGATGGCGGTTACCTTCGTGATCGGAAACTCGCACGACCTCGGCAAATCCCTGCTGATGCCGGGCACCTCGATCGCCGCGACCATCGCCAACGAGTTCAACGAGGCGAGCGGCGACCTGCACCGCTCGGCGTTGATCGCACTCGCGTTCGTCCTGTTCCTCGTCACCTTCGTGGTCCTCGCCATCGCCAAGCTGATGCTGCGCCAGCTCGCCAAGCGTGAGGGCACGAAATGAGCGCGCAGGCAGCCAAGGACACATCGCACATTGCCCAGGGACTGTATCGGAGGCGGAGCGCCACCAACGTGATCGCGTTGTTGTTCTCCGGCTTCGCCACGCTGATTGGCCTGTTCTTCCTCGCATGGATCCTGTGGACCACGCTGAGCAAGGGCTTCAGCGCAATCAATCCGGGCCTGTTCACAAAAATGACCCCGCCACCAGGCGAGCAGGGTGGTCTGCTCAACGCAATCGTGGGCACGGTGCTGCTGAGCTTCATGGGCATCGGGATCGCGACACCGATCGGGATCGCAGCGGGCACTTACCTCGCCGAATACGCAAAGCTGCGCCCGTTCGGCGAAGCCGTGCGCTTTGTCAACGATATCCTGCTGTCCGCTCCGTCCATCGTGCTCGGCATGTTCGTCTACACGCTGATCGTGTTGCCGACCGGAAAATACTCGGCAATCGCCGGCGGCGTTGCCTTGGCGCTGATCGCCTTGCCGGTGATCGTGCGCACATCCGACGAGATGCTGCGGCTGGTGCCCGGTGCCATGCGCGAGGCCGCACTCTCGCTTGGCGTGCCGCAGTGGAAAGTCACCTGCCAGGTGCTGTACCGATCGGCCCTGCCCGGAATCGTCACCGGGGTGCTGCTTGCGTTGGCTCGCATCACCGGCGAGACCGCGCCGCTGCTGTTCACCGCATTCGGCAACCTCTACTGGAGCATCAATCCGACCAAGCCCATCGCTTCGCTGCCGGTTGTGGTGTACCAGTATGCGCAGGCGCCGGACGAGGGCTGGAACGCACTTGCCTGGGCCGGCGCACTGCTGATCACGTTGTTCGTCCTGCTGCTGTCGATCCTCGCCCGCGGTATCCTCCTGCGCAATAAGGTCAGCAATGAATGACTCCCGGCTCGCGGTTGCTTCGACCGCCCAAAGACAAGCCCCTGCAGCGGCCGCCGCGCCGAAGATGTCCGCGCGGGCACTGGGTTTCTCCTACAACGGCCAGGAAGCGCTGCGCGACATCAACCTCGACATCGCCGAGCGCCGCGTCACCGCGCTGATCGGCCCTTCCGGCTGTGGCAAGTCGACGCTGCTGCGCATCTTCAACCGCATCTATTCGATCTATCCGGGCCAGGAAGCGCGCGGCGAAGTCCTACTCGACGGGGAGAACGTCCTCGACTCGCACTACTCGCTGAATCGCCTGCGCAGCAAGGTCGGGATGGTGTTCCAGAAGCCCGTTCCGTTCCCGATGTCGATCTACGACAACATCGCCTACGGCATTCGCCATTACGAAAAGCTCTCGCGCGCCGAGATGGATGTACGCGTCGAGCATGCGCTGCGCCAGAGCGCGCTGTGGGACGAAGCCAAGGACAAGCTCAAGCACAGCGCGATGGGTCTGTCCGGCGGCCAGCAGCAGCGCCTGTGCATTGCGCGCGCGGTGGCATTGCGGCCCGAGGTGATCCTGCTCGACGAGCCGACCTCGGCGCTCGACCCGATCGCCACCGGCAAGATCGAGCAGCTCGTGTCCGAGCTCAAGAGCGAGTTCACCATCGCCATCGTCACCCACAACATGCAGCAGGCCGCGCGCGTCTCCGACTTCACCGCCTTCATGTACCTCGGCGAGCTGGTCGAATTCGGCGTCACCCAGGCCATGTTCACCGGTCCAACCAGGAAACAGACCGAGGATTACATTACTGGTCGATTTGGATGAGAGCGAGCGCTTGCGAACTGAACAAACGTCAGTTCGCGCCCGCTCGAACGCCCGCAGCAGGAGACAAGGGCCAGAGCCGCTTGCGGAGCGCAGGAAGCGCGAATCTTGTGGCAACGAAACCCGGCATGGATCGCTCCGCCCATCCCTCACCCGCCCTATGGGCACCCTTTCCAGATGAGACAGGGAACCAAGAGAAGAAATGAACGCCACCCCCAGCGAACACATCGTCAAGAGCTTCGACACCGAACTCGTACGCCTGACCGGCGAAATCGTGCGCATGGGCGAGATCGCAGTCACCCAGATCGAAGCCGCGATGGACGTGCTCGATCGCCGCGACAGCCGCGCTGCCGAACGCGTGATCGTCAACGACGACGCGATCGACAGCCTCGAAGCGATGGTCGGCCATGACGTGGTCAAGTTGCTGGTGATGCGCTCGCCCGTCGCGCGCGACCTGCGCGAAGTTCTCGCCGCATTGCGCATCGCTTCGGATGTTGAACGCGTTGGCGACTATGCGGCGAACCTGGCAAAGCGCTCGATGGTGCTCAACCTCGCGCCGCCGGTGTCGCAGGCGCACGGATTGCACGCGCTGGCCGAGCTCGCCGCGGAAATCATGCGCGAGGTCATGGAGGCCTACCGCGACCGCGATGCCGAGCGCGCGGTCGCCGCGCGCGCGCGCGATGCCGAACTCGACACCCTGTACACGGGTATGTTTCGCGAACTGCTGACCTACATGATGGAAGATCCGCGCCAGATCACCTCGTGCACGCACCTGTTGTTCATGGCCAAGAACATCGAGCGCATCGGCGACCACGCGACCAACATCGCCGAGAACATCTGGTACCTCGTGCGTGGCGACGAGCCGATGCCAGCGCGCGAGAAACGCGATTTCACCATGCATGCGACCGGATAGGTGAACTGTAGGAAGGTAAGAGGTGAACTGATCCCCTGCTGGCGCTCTGGGTGTGCGCAGTGACGCCTGGAAACCTGAAGTAGCGGCTAGGCATGTTCATGTCGGTCTCTACTGTCAATCCTTGCATTACCAGGCCCGTGCAACAAGCCGTTCCCGTCTGGGCGTCCATGCTGGACGATCGAGTCTCGAGGACACTTCTGTCCCGGGCTACCAA
>JBBQTD010000039.1:0-31263 GCA_038234715.1 Lysobacterales bacterium
TTGCGAAAAGTCGACGGCTGGCAAACGCTGCACGAGCAACCGAAAGCAATCGAACTTGACCGCGCTGCCTAACTTTCAGGATGATCGAATCGCTGGAGACACGCCAAAGGCAATTTCCACCACCGCCGCGACACAACCAGAAAAAAAGCCCAAATACACAATGCCGCAGCGGCAACGGTGATGAGAACGAACAAGGGCTCCGCAGCGAGCTGAGGCCCTTCTGCAGCGATTCGTGAAATATGCGCCAAAGTCAGCAGGCCGAAGAGGATGCCGGTGGTGACGAGATATGTCTTCATCTGCATGGGCCCTTTTTTCTGATGTGCCTGACGCCTGAATTCAGGATGGACGTTGAGCTAAGCGGCTCCAGTCGCAGGTTGGAGGATTCGTAGCATCCGGTCCAGCCCCCGCTTGAGCGACTAGTTTGACGCCCCGCGAATGCGTTGAAGCGCAGTCCGTATGCTGCCCTGTACTGCTTCACTTTCTTCTCCATTCTGAAGTGCAAGCAAGGGTTTGATGGCTCCCGCGCTTTGCAATTGCCCCAGCATCGTCACTGCGTCATCGCGGACAGCCCAGTCCGAATGGGCAAGCAATTCGATCAAAGGATCGACGGCCGGTGCCCCGATGCTGACGACACGCTCGGACAGTGCCTTCCTTTCATCCATAGCCTGATTGACGCAAGAGTCTTCCCAGTCGCGCAAACTCTGCGAAGCGACAAACTGCCGCAAGAGCGACTTCGCCAGAACGGCTTGCCTGGCGAACTCACGTCGCCTACGTTGCGCCGCCCATGCGCCATAGCTGGCAAGCGCCACAACACCGATGAATCCGGCCAAGACAAGGACAACGGTCATGCTGCCGAGCACCTAAGCTAAGCGGCCGTGCGGACCGCAGCGCATGATTGCACCGGAAGCTTCATCCCGCACGGAGGAGTTCCTACGCAAAAGTGGACACCTTTCAACGACGCCTTTCGATCGCGCGGCCCAATCTTGAGCATAATCTCGCAGTCTCTCCAGACGGCTGTCAGACGGTTAAATCATCCTCTCATTGCAGCAGGGCAACGACAACCGGGACTCCGGGACGCGGAAACAGGAGCCGGATCGAGACCCGACGAAGCATCTGGCTCGGCTTGAAGATGCCGCGTTGCTGGTTCACCAGCGGCACACTTTGCCCTCCGAAGCCGAATCCGTGCTGCAGGTTGGTCTGGGTGATGCAGTCCGAGATCAGCCATGTTCGCGCTCACCACACCTTGATTCACCCGCCGGGCAATACAACGCTTCCGCGCACCGGCATGGTGCAGACAGCGCGGGACTGGCCATGGGCAGCACGGCAATCGCGACGTGGCTTGCGCATTCGATGGCATCGCCGGAACGGCTGGTGCCATCTCGTGCGTGGCATGGTTGAGTCGTCAAGTTTCTTGCCACACCCGCCACAAGCCTTGGCCCGGATCGCGCGCCCTTGCTTTCGGAAAGCAGGAGGATGGTGCAAGGTTTGCAAAAACAGATCCCATTCGCGCAAAAACAGGTATCTATCTGCGCGCTCTTGCAATCGATTGCGCAAGGCGTTGGTACACATTTTGACAGACATGGTTCAGTCTTTGCGCAACGTGCATCGGATAACACGCCGGGAACCCTGTTTTTGCAAGACCGTTGCCACTCTTCCCGCGCTTTGGATCAGTTGATGCAAGACCGTACCCAGTCTTTGCGCGGATGCATGCACATACGCCCCGCCTTGGTCCTGAAATTGCGCGCCATGACCCAAGGCTTGCGTGCCTTGACCCAAGTTTTGTGCGCCTTGGTTCGGCACGGCGAACCTTGACCATTCCGGCGAAAAAGTGGGTACTGTTTTTGCGAGACTGGGTAGGGAATTTGCAAGACTGGATTGAGAATTTGCAAGATCGATAGCACAAAAGCGCCACCTCGGACCGGTCTTCGCATGCCTTACGCCTGTCCCTGGAAACATGCGGACGATTTCGCGCAGCCCTGATCCAGTTACCGTCACCTATGCGACGCCTCGCTGATGGGGCAGGGGCCTCGCCGCGTCCGGGCTGGGTTTTTCACCGGATTTCTCGTTGGTGGACCCTTTCAGGTCTCCGCCACAGACGCAATTTTCCCATGAATACCGTCACCGCAGCAGGGCGTCACGAAATCACGACGTTCGTGCCGGTTCCAACACCGCAATGCGGCGGCAGCACGGCAGGCGACTGCAGGGCGACCCCGCGCCACGATCCGCTACACTCGTCGGTGCGCCGTCTGCCAGGACCATCTTATGGGCATCCTTCTCATGCCGTTCCTCGTCGCCATTGTCGTGTTCATCGTGCTGGGCTTGCGCATCGCCAACCAGTACCAGCGGGCCGTGGTGTTCCGGCTTGGCAAGCTGCAGGGCATTCGGGGGCCGGGACTGTACTGGCTGATCCCGGTGATCGAATGGCAGAGGACGATTGACATCCGCACGATAACCGCGTCCGTGGACAAGCAGGAAACCATCACCAAGGACAACGTGCCGGTAAAGATCACCGTGGTCATCTGGTATTCGGTGACCGATCCGATCAAATCCGTCGTGGAGGTGCGCGACGTGGACGGGGCGGTGATCCAGGTGGGCCTGACGTCGCTGCGCAACATCATCGGGCAGCACACGCTGGACGACGTGCTGAAGGAACAGGAACAACTCGGCATCGTAATGCGCCAGACCATCGACGCCGCGACCGAGCCGTGGGGCGTGAAGGTGACGCGCGTGGAGATGCGCAACGTCGAGATCCCCGAATCGATGCAGCGTGCGATGGCGCAGGAAGCCGAAGCGCTGCGCGAGAAGAGGGCGCGCATCATCAAGGCCGAAGCGGAGCTTGAAGCGGCGGTGAAACTCAAGGAGGCCGCCGGCCTGATCATGGAAAACCCGGCCGGCCTCGAGTTGCGCCGGATGCAGATGATCACCGAAGTCGGCGCCGAACAGAACACCACCACCATCATCATGATGCCCAGCGAATTCGTCTCCATGGCGAAGGGAATTGCCGACTGGACCGAACGCCGCGCGGTGGCATCCGCCGAACAGGCATCGCGCAAGCCAATCCCGGGCACGGACATGCCACGGGATGCGTAGCAGGTTGACCGGCCCTTCACGGCGGCAGCACTATCCTCGACCACCTATCCACCTTCGCCGGACCCCGCCATGACCACTGCCTACGATTTCTCCGCACGCACCATCGAGGGTGACGAGCAGCCACTGGACGCGTATCGCGGCAAGGCCCTGTTGATCGTCAATGTCGCTTCGAAGTGCGGATTCACGCCGCAGTACACCGGGCTCGAAGCGCTGTACCGCGAGCACAAGGACGAAGGCCTCGAGGTGCTGGGTTTTCCGTGCGACCAGTTCGGCCACCAGGAGCCTGGCAACGAGGACGAGATCAAGAATTTCTGCTCGCTGACCTACGACGTCAGCTTTCCGTTGTTCGCCAAGGTCGATGTCAATGGCGCCAATGCGCATCCGTTGTGGAAATGGCTCAAGGACGAGAAGAGCGGGTTTCTCGGCATGGACGGCATCAAGTGGAACTTCACCAAATTCCTGATCGGTCGCGACGGCAAAGTGGTGAAGCGCTATGCGCCCACCGATACGCCGAAGAAGATTGAAGGCGATCTTGCTGCAGTGCTCGGCTGAGCATGCGCAGGCAAATCAAGTGATCCGTCTCGCGCACGTGCAATTGGTGATCGTCGATATCAGCGGCTACACCGACTTCATCGTAAATCGCACGATCAGCCTGGTGCATGCGGAAGAGATCGTCAGCGCGTTGCTCGACGCGATTGCCGAACGCAGCCAGCATCCGCTGACGTTGAACAAGTTCGAAGGCGATGCGGCGCTGCTGTTCGCCGAGTCGGGTGAGGATCGCAGCGCGGCGGCGAGCGACGTGATCGCCCAGCTTGGCTCGATGTTCGATGCATTCACCGAGGCCCGCGAGCGCATACGCATTGCGCGCACCGGCTGCAGTTGCGATGCATGCACGAACGTGATGAACCTGCGCCTGAAAGCCTTCATGCACTGCGGCGAGATCGCGATCAAGCAATTGCGCGGCTTCACCGAACTGGCCGGGGAGGACGTGATCCTGCTGCACAGGCTGCTGAAGAACGACGTCGACTCGCACGAGTATGTGATCGTGACAGATGCGGTGTGTGCCCTGTGGCCCGAGGCCGACGCGATGGGTCATGCGGCCAGCGTCGTTTGCGATGGGATTGGAAATGCGGGTGTGCGCATCATCGCCCCGGATCGTCTGCCGCGCCTATCCTGATGTCCAGTGTGTGGTCCGCCGCAACACCATTCCCATCTCATCCCATCTCAGTCCTCCCCTTGAAGGGGAGGAAGGAAGAGCACGGTCCGAAGCTGGGGTTGGTCTGAACAAGTCCGTCCTGGACTTGTTCAGTCGCACCGAATCCGGCACATGTCCGGACTCGGCGCTCGCGACCTGCCGCGCAGGAGCGCGGCGGAACGGCGAAGCCGGCCTTCGCGCAGCGAAGGTGCGATACACGGATGTATGGCATCATCAACGACTCGCGTCGTTGTTCGCGGCGGTGCATCCATGCACCGGAGGAACCTCAGAGCTTGTTCAGAGGTTCCTAGCAAACAACTCCACGAGCCGGGCATTGCCACGGACATTCACCTGGACTTAGCGTCGACAGTGCTTCGATGCACGCACACGTCCAAGGCGCATCGCTCATGTCGAAGACCCAGCGGGTCCTGTTCGCGGCAATCGTTCCACTCATCCTGACCATCGCGGTGCAGTCCAGCGATGCCACAGGCACGGCTGCGGCACCGTCCTGCCATGCAATCACCGGAGCCCAGCGCGGCGCACTGGTCGAGCTGTACACGTCGGAGGGTTGCAGCAGTTGTCCGCCGGCAGACAAATGGTTCGCCGCGGTCGCGCAGGCAGCCGATCCTGGTCGCGTCAGCGCGCTTGCATTCCATGTCGACTACTGGGACTCGATCGGTTGGTCAGACCGTTTTGGAAGCAGCGCATTCAGCGAGCGCCAGCACCAGCGCGTGACCAGTGTCGGTAGCTCCGCGGTGTATACGCCGCAAGTGATGCTGGGTGAGCGTGTCGGCTTCCCTTGGGGATCGCCAGCCGGACTCGACGCGTTGCGGGCAGTCAATGCGCAGCCGAGCCCGCTCGCCCTCGACCTGGCTGCGGTTGCCTCAGCGAACGGACTGGACGTCAGCCTGAAGGCGGCTCCTTCGGCCGCCGGCGTGTTGCCAATAGGAATGTTGTACCTGGCGCTTTACGAAAATGGGCTGTCCACGCAAGTCAAGGCGGGCGAGAACTCCGGTGTCCTGTTGCATCACGATCGTGTTGTGAGGCAATTGCTGGGCCCCTTTGCGTTGTCGGGCGCACAGTGGTCGCGCGTTGTCCACGTTGTGCGCCCGCACGACGCGCGTGCGGACCATCTGGGCCTGACGGCTTTCGTGCAATCGGCAAAAGGCGATACCCTGCAGGCCCTGAGCCTGCCGCTGGCCAGTTGCGCACGCTGACGAGGTTGGTCTCCCTGGCCGAAACTCGGTTAACTGTAACGGGAACGATGGCTGCGGGCGCTCCGTCGCGTGGTAGTCGAACCGGTTGGCAGGTCGAACAGTAGCGATGTCGCACGGTAGCGGTCATCTTGGGCATCGGTGGCATCGAGCACCGTTTCGTGTTCTCGGTCGACCTGACTTGCAACTCTCTTGAATTCCCGATGCCGCCCAGCCTTGACGGACGGCGTGCGTGCGCTGCCGTTGCGGTCAACGGTGTAGATGTCACAGCGGGCACCACCACACGGCGGCCCGATCGCTCGGGCCACCGGCATGGCGACTCATCGCTTAGCGCGGTTTGCGGACTGCGGTGCTCACTGCATCCGCTGCCTTGCCCAACGATTTCTGTGCTTTGCCAGCTTGCTTTTCCACCTTGCCGGCAAGTTCCTTGACTGGCTTTCCGGCAATCTTTCCAGCGGCTTCCCGGGCGGCGCCCTTGGCTTCGAGCTTGGCACCTGCGTTTCGGATTCTTTCCATGATGTGCGTCTCCATTCCTGCGCCATTGCAGGCAAGACATCTTAGAGCGGATTTAGCTGCGTATCCCTGCGCGCAGGCCCAGTGCGTCAGCAACGATTTATGTTGGTAGCGCATTGCCACACTCAGGCAACCATTGAACACTGCTCGCCAACGACGCATCTGCACCGAAACCAGCGCAGCCAGCCGTTGCGGTCGATAGATCGTAACGCATCGACCGCAAGGCCTGCCGGCATCCTTCCGCCGGTCAGTGGCCGATTTGGTTGCTGACCTGGTTTTCTTGCCGATTGAGCGTCTTCTTTTCCTGCTTCGTGAGGTGACCACCGTTCTGGCTGGCCATATCACGCTCTTCCTGGCGGATCTGGCGATCGTCGTGGTGCAGCGAGGCGGCTTGCGCCCTGGTCAAATCGCCTTCCTTCACTTCCTGATGGATGCGAGCATCCTGCCGATGCAGGCGATTGTTGACCTCTTCGCGCCGCGGGTGGTGGTTCTGCCAGCGCGTATCATGAGCCATGGCCGAACTCAAGGTGATGCCGTTCGCGACGAGCAACGTGGTCGCGATAAGAAAAGTCTTCATCTGCATGCCGTATCTCCGTCGGATCTCGTTGGGGGGAGTGACCATCACCGACGCTCGGCGCAGTGCGCAACTGCTGGCGCTTGCTGGCCGTGCGTCCTGACTAGAAACGCCTCCATCCAGATTGCGTTGACATGAAGTTTGTTTCCCGCAAGAAATAGTCAGCTTCTTCGCGATCCAGCGACCAGCAGCACATCGTCTGAGTCTGTGAGGGCGGCGCGGAATCCATCAATGCAACCGGGTACTGGCAGGCGTGATGTGTGTCGGCCAAGGTGATCTCTGGGTGCTGGAGATCGAAGCATGAAAGCCAATCGCGACGATCCGGACGCCGGTGACGTTGTAAGCCTGCTGAACCGCATCGTGCCCTGCAAACCACTGTTTCAGATTGGCATACAGGTTCGGGGCGTTTCTGCTCGATTTCCACCCCGATCACCAGTGTCAGCGCTTGCCCCACATGCCGATTCAACGCCATCGCCATGGTCAACGGACTTGTGCAGCCCGCGCACCGCAGGCAGCGGTTATCGATTGGCTAATGAGTATCTGAAACACGGCCCACGACGTTGGGATCGGCCCATGGCCGAGCCAAACGATTTCATGGCGACCGTGGCACATCGCTTGCAATTGACCTGCGAGACTGCGGCAGACACTTGGCTCCTGATAGGCTTGCTGTCGTGCGAGGCACCATTTACATCATGGGCGATGCCGGACGGGCGCTGCGCAAACGGACCGGCGCGGTGTTACTGTCGACGGTGGTCGACTGCTCAGGCGATTTTCTTGCCGGTGATCGGGTCCATGTCGTGATGCGCGCCAAGGACGGTGGCCAATATGTCATCGCCACAGGCATCGTGCGCCACGACGCGGCGAAGCTGCGGCAGCTTACACACCGGTCAATCTCAACGCGTACCGCCCCCACCGCCCCCACCACAAGCGACGATGGTGAGGTCGTGATTACCGAGCAGGATCTGAAGATGATTTGGCCGTCCAAGGCGGCAACCTGAAGGGCTGAATCCCACAACCTATCGCAGGCTGCCTTTATGCTCGCTCGTCATGCACCCCTGTTGTCCGTTGTGGAGGGTTCGGGTCCAGCCATGCCAGCCGCGAATCTCAAGGCGGTTTCAGGCACGTCAAAGGACGTGGGCGAGGCGTTGCGGGCGTACGCGTGCAAGGAGCTGCTTCATGCGATGACGTGTCTGTCCTGGCGACAGGCGCGGTTGCATCAGGGTGTCCATCAAACCCGAAAGTCGTTGCGTCGGGTCCGCGCAACGCTGGCCTTGACGAACGGTGTTCTCGGGCGCGGGGCGGTGCTGATCGACCGGGAGTTGCGCCGGATCAACCGGTCGCTTTCGGACCTGCGCGACGGGCAGGCGCTGGTGGAAGCAGCCGATCGCCTGGTGAAGGCCGATTCGTCATCGGGTCACGGCGCGCTCGTGCGAAGTGCCCGTCAGGCCGCAATCCGAAGGAGGGCCGAGCTCGGCAGAATCGCTACGAGCGGGAGCGTGAACCTGTCCGAGCACCGGAACCTGATCGCGGTCATTCTGGGTGGACTGCCGGCGCTGCCGTGGTCAGCCGTGGACGAGCCAGGTGTATTGCGAGCCTTGGAAGAGAGCGGATCGCGCGAGCGTTGTGCCGGATTACAGGCGACAAAGAGCGGCCGCGACGCGGACTGGCATCGCTGGCGCCGTCGTATCCGCCGCCTCTCGCAGCAACATCGGGCGCTGTACGATCTGTGCGGGCTACCGCAGGACATCCGGGATCAGGACAAGGCGGTCGCCGTGCTCATGGGCGAAGTGCAGGACTTCAGCTTGTTGGCCGAACACTGTGGCGCGCGCTCGCCGTTTCCGGCAGCAGATCGCAGGCCTCTGCGCGCACTGGCCGATCACGAAGCTCGGCGTCTGCGTGCCCACGTAGCTGAACTGGCGTCGCAACGTCAGCCCCTCGTTCTGCCGCAATAGGTCGTCTCGTTGGGTGACGATGCTGGGCAGGTGCAGTTCGCCGGCAGTGAGACGCAGGGGGCACATTGCGATTAACCTTGCGCGGTCGATGACTTCCGGTACTGATTCGCAACTGGCTGATTTCCATGGGTTGCAGGCAGATGACACCGTCCGATCCGATGATCCGATCTGGCGAACTGGTCGCCATGCGGCTGTTCGATATCGCCTATGCGATCGATCTTGGTCGTGCCGAAAGCCTGTGGTCGAGCCACCTTGGCAGCGGAGGCAGCCGGAGCAGGCTCACCACGGCGCCCCCAAGGCGGTCGCCTTCGGTGAGCCGCCGCTCCTGCTGGCCATGGGGCCCATCACGCTCGACATCGATGGCACATCGACCCAGGCGCAGGTTAGCGCACGCCTGTATGACTTCGGCGTGGTAGCACTTGCAGTTCGCATATCAGTCGCCAATGCGTCATGGGCTGTATTTTCCGATCGATTCAACGCACTGGATCGCGACATCGGCGAGGCATCGTCGTCCTCGCTCTGGAAAAAACTGCTGGCACAAGTCAGCAACATCATCACGGCAGCGCTCGATCGGCCTACCGAATCGGTCCTCGAGGAAGACTATCTGCTCGGCATTGTGCACGCTCTGCAGCATCCGATGGATGCGGACGTGCTGCGCGAACGGGTCGACCTGGTCGGGTTGCTGGTGGGTGATTCACGCCCACTGTCAGCAGGCGCGCGACAGGACCTGCTGCAGCGCAGCTTCTCGTACTTCGCCGATGACCTGGTCGTGCTCACGTGGGATCGCGCATTCATCTACGAGCCGCGTGGCGACTCGGACGTCGCCGATGTGATCGAGGTGGCGAACGCCCAACTCGTCGAATTTCGGTACTACGACGAATTGCTGGACTTGGAATTGCCCCACATGTACGACCGCATCGAGGAAACCCGCCGGACGGTCTCGTTCCTCGCATCGCGCCGATTTGCCCACCTGGCACGAAAGCTCTACACCCTCGTTGCCGAAGTCACCGAGCTGGCAGAAAAAGCCGACAACGCCCTGCAAGTAACCGAAGACGTCTACTTGGCACGTGTGTACGCCGCTGCATTGGAGCTATTTCGCGTTCCCAATGTAAGTGCGGCAGTCGATCGCAAGCTTGCCATCATTCGTGACACTTACGCGGCCCTCTACGACGAGGCGTCAAGTCGGCGAGCCGAATTGCTCGAGGTCGCAATCGTCCTGCTGATCGCGATCGAGATCCTTCTTGCGGTGTTCAGGCGTTGACCGGTCGTATTCCGATGCGTGCGTCGACAACGTGCTATCGGTGGACATGCTGTCCCACCGCCCGTCACTGCCGGTCGATTGATTCTTGATTGCCGCCAGGCGTCGTGATGCCGGACAAGAACCGGCCCATCCGAATGAGCCAAGGGAAAAAGCTGCTGCAACAGAGCCGGTCAAATTGGCGTGGTAGTCTTCAGAACAAACGAACGAGAACTATGTCATGTCGCCTGGCTTGAGCCAGCTGCTCATCGCTGCCATTGTCTGGATGGCAATGCACCTGGTTGTTTCGGGCACCCAACTGCGCGCCTTGATTGTACGGGCGATCGGCGAGGGTGCATTTCGTGCAGCCTTTTCACTGGCGTCGGCGGCAATCCTTGCGTGGTTGATCTGGAGC
Organism: Lysobacterales bacterium; assembly: GCA_038234715.1. GTDB lineage: Bacteria > Pseudomonadota > Gammaproteobacteria > Xanthomonadales > Xanthomonadaceae > SZAS-103. Next base: position 10,191 of record JBBQTD010000039.1, read on the forward strand.
TACGGCGCCGCAGGTCCGCTTCAGTCGCTGTGGGTGACCCCGCGCTGGGTGATCGTGCTGTGCATGCTCCTGATGCTGCTGGCGCTGATCTTGTTCGTCGGCTCGGTGACAACGCCTAATCCCACCATGGTAGCGGGCCAGCGCGCGCTCAAGGCGGAGAATCCGGCGCGTGGCATTCTCCGCGTGACACGCCACCCCATGCTGTGGTCATTCGCAATCTGGGCCGGTGTGCACCTGGTGATGCTCGGCACGCTGGGAGCAACGGTGTTTTTTGGTACCTTCCTGTTCGTTGCCCTCGCTGGCATGCCGAGCCTGGACGCGAAGATTTCCGGGCGCGGCTACATTGGTTGGGCTGATTATGCGCAAGCAACCTCGATTGTCCCCTTCGCCGCAATCGTGCAGGGGCGCAACCGGTTCCACATCGCCGAGATCGGCGCCTGGCGCATCGTCATCGCCCTGGTCGCATGGTTCGCTCTGATTGCCGGGCACCAATGGCTATTCCACATTCCCATGTGGAGCTTTCTGTAGCCGACCGGGGGTTCGCTTGGCGGGCGTCGGACAGGGTCTTCGACTGTGTTCCTGAGGGACTTCTGCGGATCTGGTGGTATGCGACGAATGGGAGCGACCTTACGCAGAAATCCGAACAACATCACGGACGGCAACGGCGTCACGCTCTACTCAACGGCGACGGACAGGCGATCAACTCATCCGAGGCTCTTCAACAGCGAAGCTGGTCAATCCGCAATGGCCATTGAACTTCACGCAACGAGCCCACAACTCGCTGGGCGTGTCCGCCAGCTCTCAGTGGCGAGGACGCGTCCGAAGCCCAGATGCGCTCGGTCGAGCCTTGGCAATGCACCCAATCCGTTCCTTCGAGAATCAGTCATGCAGATCGCCGACGATACCGTTGCAAGCATCCACTACACCCTGACCAATGCTGCCGGCGAGGTCATCGACGCCTCACCCGCGGGCCAGCCGCTGACCTATCTGCATGGTGCGGGCAACATCGTGCCAGGCCTTGAACTGGCTCTGGAAGGTCGGCAAGCGGGAGATCGCTTCGAGGTTGCAGTCGCGGCCGAAGAGGGCTACGGCCCGCGCCATCAGCAGCTGATCCAGGTGATCCCGCGCGATGCATTCCACGGTGTCGCATCGATCGAACCCGGCATGCAGTTCGAGGCGCAGGGCGGGCACGGACCCCAGATGGTCACGGTGACGCACGTCGATTCCGAAAATGTCACGGTCGATGGCAACCACCCGCTCGCTGGCGAAACCCTGCATTTCGCGGTCGAGATCGCGGAGGTGCGCGCCGCCAGCGAAGAGGAGCTCGAGCACGGCCATGTGCACGGGGCGGGCGGGCATCATCACTGAGGTTTTCGTGACTTGAGGTTATTTGTGGCCCGAAACTGGCCGCTTCTGCCGGGGATCGCGTGACCGGCAGCTGCGTGCTGTAAAATAGGCGCTCGCAACCGCCGAACCGCTGCGCCGTTCCCCGTGGCGCAGCCGAATGACACGGCACCTATGTCCCTGATCACTTTCCAGAACGTACATTACGGCGTCGGCGGCCCGGCGCTGCTTGATGATGTCGTGCTCGGCATCGAGGCTGGCGAACGCATCTGCGTCGTCGGTCGCAACGGTGCGGGCAAGTCCACCCTGTTGCTGCTGCTCGCGCGCGAGATCGTGCCCGACGAAGGCGAGATCCGCATCCAGGACGGCGCGCGCATCGGCCGGCTTGCGCAGGAAGTCCCGCAGGACACCGATGGCGATGTATTCGACGTGGTTTCCGATGGCCTGGGCGAACTCGGTCACTGGCTTGCGGAGTTCCATCACATCAGCCATGCCGCCGAGATCGACATGGATGCGCTGGCCGCCGTGCAGGCGAAGATCGAGCGCAACAACGGCTGGGATCTCGAGCGTCGCGTCACCCAGGTCATCACCAAGCTGGACCTTCCCGAGGATGCCCCTTTCGCGTCGCTGTCGGGCGGCATGAAGCGGCGCGTGCTGCTTGCGCAGGCACTGGTTGCCGAGCCCGATGTGCTGCTGCTCGACGAGCCGACCAACCACCTGGATATCGCATCGATCGACTGGCTCGAAGAGTTCCTGCACGGCTTCCGCGGGAGCATCGTGTTCGTCACCCATGACCGCCGCTTCCTGCGTGCGCTTGCCACGCGGATCGTCGAGATCGACCGCGGTGAAGTGACCAGTTGGCCCGGCGACTACGACAATTATTTGCGCCGTCGCGAGGAGCGCTTGCACGCCGAAGCGCAGGTACGCGCGCGGTTCGACAAGTTCCTGGCCGAGGAAGAAGTCTGGATCCGGCAGGGGATCAAGGCGCGCCGCACCCGCGACGAGGGGCGTGTGCGCAGGCTCGAGGCGATGCGCGTCGAGCGCGCGGAGCGGCGCAACCAGGCCGGCAACGTCAAACTGGTCACCACCACCGCGGCGGCTTCCGGCAAGAAGGTCATCCAGGCAGACAACGTGTCGTTTGCCTACGACGGCCGTGTGCTCGTTCGCGACTTCGACACCACGATCCTGCGCGGCGACCGCATCGGCCTGATCGGTCCGAACGGCGTCGGCAAGACCACCCTGATCCGCCTGCTGCTGGGCCAGCTCGCCCCGCAAAGCGGAGAGGTACGCATCGGCACCAACCTGCAGGTCGCCTACTTCGACCAGCATCGCACTGCATTGCGCGAGGACTGGAACGCACTCGACAACGTCTCCGAGGGCTTGGAGTTCATCGAGACCAATGGCGGCCGCAAGCACGTGCTTGCCTACCTGCAGGATTTCCTGTTCACGCCCGACCGCGCACGCGCGCCAATCACGCGCTTGTCGGGTGGCGAGCGCAATCGGCTGCTACTTGCCAAGCTGTTCGCGCAGCCATCGAACCTGCTGGTCATGGATGAGCCGACCAACGACCTTGACGTGGAGACACTCGAACTGCTCGAGGAATTGCTGGCCGACTATCCCGGCACGCTGCTGCTGGTCAGCCACGACCGCGATTTTCTCGACCACGTGGTCACCAGCACGCTGGTATTCGAAGGCGATGGTCGCATCGGCGACTACGTGGGAGGCTATTCGGACTGGCTGCGGCACAGCGCGAAACCTGCGGTGTCGGTTCCGGCGAAAGCGCAGCTCACCCCACAGGTCCCAGTCGCGGCGAAGACCGTCGCCATCACGTCGAAACGCAAGCTTGGATTCAAGGAGCAGCGTGAACTGGAGCAGTTGCCGGTGCGCATTGAAGCGCTCGAATCAGAAATCGCAACACGCACGGCGGCGATCCAGCAGCCGGAGTTTTATCGAAAGTCGGCGACAGAGATATTGGCTGCGAATGCGGAGTTGGCTACACGACAGTCGGAACTTGAAGCGGCGTTTGCGCGGTGGCTGGAGCTAGAGAGTGGGTGAGATTTGCTGACCTTTCCTGGTTTTACGCGCGAGTTTTTCGAGCTTTTAAGCACTAGCTCTTGATCCAAAGTCGAAAAGGTCGTCGTGTCAGACGCTGTGTCTCAACGAAACACGATCGCCAACGCAAACAATCCCAGCATCACGCACACCAACCCCAACTTGCACACCGCCCCCACAACCATCCCCGTCCACGTCCCAACTCCAACCCGCGAAGCCTTCGCCAAATCGCGGCCATGCAACCATTCCCCACCGAGCGCGCCGGCGAATGGACCGAGCAACCAACCCGGCGGCCCCAGGAACAATCCGACGATGCCACCGAGCGTCGCGCCCAGGATCGCCAGCTTGCTTGCGCCAACGCGCTTTGCTCCCAGCAGGCTGGCGACGACATCGATGGCCAGCGCCACCACGGTGATCAATGCCAGAACCACAATCATGCCGACCGACACTAGGTGGAAGTTGTCCACCCACGCTCCGAGCAGCATGCCCGCGAACACCAGCGGCGGGCCCGGCAGGGCAGGCAGCACGGTGCCGACAACGCCGATGACGATCAGCGCGGCAGCCAGCAGGTAGACGAGCAGGTTCTGATCCATTGCGGTTCGTCCTGACAAGAAGGGGCGAGTTCAACTGCGGCAGATTCCAGCACATGGTGCCGGAACCCCTTGCTTCAATTCGCACGCGACCATGGTGCGCCGCAGCAGTTTCATCCGCTTTCGCAGCTACCCCGCGAACGACCGGGCGGTGGCTCGCATTGCGCAAAATCTTGCACTACACTGCGGCCGCTGGTGTTGCAGGTCACTGTAGATCGTGACCCGATGCGTGTGAATCCTCGATCCGCTCCATCGTCTCCATCGATGTACTCCTTGCATACCCAGTACCATCGGCCGGCAACGGCTCTCAAGACCGAAAAGTATCAGGAGTGATTTATGTCGGATCGTCAGATAGGCACCGTGAAATGGTTCAACGACGCCAAGGGTTTTGGCTTCATCGCCCGCGATAACGGCGAGGATGTGTTCGTTCACTTCCGCGCGATCCAGGGCACTGGCTTCAAGAGTCTCAAGGAAGGCCAGAAAGTCAGCTTCAAGGTCGTGCAGGGCCAGAAGGGTCTGCAGGCTGAAGAAGTCGAGCCGATGTAAGCTCAATCCAGCGCAGATCATCGCAAACCCGGAGCGGCGACGCTCCGGGTTTTTTGTTGGCAAGCGGTAGCGCCGTTCACCGCCGCTACGCGGCAGACCCAGCCGCCGTGGATCAGCGGATCAGATGCACGTGGTTGCCATAGACGTCGACCTGGGAGCCTTCACGGACTCCTTCGAGGTCGCGCTGGTTGAAGATCAGGCGACGGCCATCCTCCATCCGAACGTAGATGTCGAACGACCCCTGGGCGTTGTTGTCTTTTTCGATCTGGTCGCCCACCACGGCGCCACCCACCGCCCCAACCACTGTGGCCGCAGTGCGACCGTTGCCCTTGCCAACGGTGTTGCCCAGGACACCGCCGACGATTCCGCCGATTACCGCGCCAGTTCCGTCGGAACGCCGAACTCCGCGGACCTGTTCGATGCGCTCGACGCGACCGCAGGTGGGACAGCGCACAGCGTAACCACCGTTATAGCCCGGGGGCGGCGGAGGCCGGTCGTAATAACCAGGCCCGGTGGCGCAGGCAGACAACGCAAGGGTCAACGCGGCAGTGCAGATCAGTCGGACGTTCATGAGCGATTCCTGGGAGGAGGGGTTCATCGCGACCGCAATTCGGGGATCGACCTGCAATGCGCGTGGCAACATTAGATGTAGACGGCTGAATGTGCCCCCACCACGATGCAACGACCCTCGTGCCGTTTGTCAACCGGACCGTTGAGTCGCTATCAGTGTCTGAATTCTTCGTGGCAGGACTTGCATTCGTGGCCCATCTTGGCCAGCGCGGCGCTCACCGCCGGGCAGTCCGCCGGGGGTGCGGCAAGCAGCGTATCGATGCTTGCGCGCAAGTTGCTGGCCTTCTGGCGAAAATTCTGTTCCTTGTCGATCGGCAAGAAGATCGGCTCGATGTCGTTCGACAAAGCGCGCAACGCCTGCAGGTGCGGCGTGTTGTCCGCCACCGTGCAATGGTTCTGCTTGAGGTTGGTATCGAGCGCGTCGAGGTGGAAGTCCTGCATCTGCATCACGCTGCGCGCGAAGTTCGGCTTGTTGTTCCGCGCGTTCATCGCCATCACCGTGCCGACGACGCCGATGACAAGGCCCAGCACGATCAGGAGTGCGTATCGCATGCAGCCTCCGCAGAGTGTCTTCGAAGAAGCTTCGAGCAAGAAGCGACTCGAAGAAGGAGAGTTTCGGGGCATCCGAACGCCCGCAAGATATCATGCGCGTTCGATGGACCGGGGCGGATGTCGCATGGACGGCAAGCAAAAGCTCTATCGCGAACGCTTCGCCGGAATCGACCGCTTGTACGGTCGCGGCGCTGGCATGCGGCTGTCGCGCTGCCATGTCGCCTTGGTCGGACTGGGCGGCGTCGGATCGTGGGCGGTCGAAGCGCTCACGCGCAGCGGCGTTGGACAGCTGACCCTGATCGACGCGGACGATGTGTGCCTGTCGAACACCAGCCGCCAGTCGCATGCGCTCGACGGGCACTATGGTCGCAGCAAGGGCACGGTGCTTGCCGAACGCGCGCTGGCAATCAACCCGTCGGCGACGATCGACGTCGTACCGGAATTCCTGGTTGCCGCAAACCTGGAAGCGATGCTTGCGCGTGGCTTCGACCTGGTAATCGACGCATGCGACAGCGTGCGCACCAAGCTCGACCTCGTGGTCGCATGCAGGCGACGCAAGTTGCCTTTGATCACGGTGGGCTCAGCCGGTGGCCGCACCGATGCCACTCTTGTGCGGGTGCGCGACCTCAGCCGCACCGAACACGATGCACTGCTTGCGCTGATGCGCAAGAAGCTCCGCAGCGACCATGGGTTTCCGCGAAACGCCGACCGCTACTTCGGCGTGCCGGCGGTGTATTCGATGGAGAACGTGAAGTACCCGCATCCGGATGGCAGCGTGAGTGGAGTGCGACCGAAGATGCTGCCGGCTGCGGCGCTCAAGCTGGATTGTGGGGGAGGGCTGGGCGCCGCGACGCACGTCACCGGTGCGTTTGCGTTCGCTTCGGTGGGGCGGGCGCTGGAGTTGCTGTTGAAGCACGCGGCGGGCGGCTGAAAGCAACAGGTTGATTCAGGGGAATGTCCGATCATCCGATGACTGGCTGCGCACGTCGGGTACCCGTAACGCCGCCAGTCCAGGCTGGGTTCCACTGCTGGTTTCAGACCCAGGATCAGACAGCTGTCGGATTCGCGTGTCGCCAGGCGGCGAGCATCGCCTCACGCGCTACCGTCCACGACAGGCGTGACGCGTCACTCGTGTGCTCCCACACCGACTTGAGTTCCGCCTCGGCGACATCCCACGGCCGTTCCGGATAGGCGCTGCGGTACATGTATCCGGCGCGGAAGGCGGGCGCATAATCGTCGAAGCTCAGGCTGTCGTTGAAGAACGGTTCCTTCCTGTACGCATCGCGCCAATGGCTTTCCTCACCCGTCGGGTTGACCGCCTCGCCAACGGCATGGCCTGCGGCAGCGCCGACGATTGCCCCCACGATCCCACCGAGGGCCGTGCCCACAGGCCCGGTGATGGATCCAATTGCCGCCCCGGCCACCGCGCCTCCCGTGGTGCCGATGCCGGTTCCGATCGGATGCGACCCCGCGTCGCCAGTGATCGGATCCCGGTTCATCGCCTTGGCCTCGGCCTTTTCAACGCGAGCATCGCCGCGTTCCGTAGAGGCGCTGTCGAAGTCGTTGTGGAAAGTGTTCGTCATTGGGCACTCCATTGCGTTGCAGGCATTCGGCCGGTAGCGGGGCTACCGGAGTTGATTGCGGTAGCGCTACTGTGAGCGTTCGAAGATGAATCGGGGGCCGCTGTCGCCGCGCGGGCTAAGATTCGGTTCAGTCGATCAAGCGAAACGCGTACGCGTGCTCGAGATTCGGGCGAGTAACCGAGGGTGCACGATGACAGGTGTTCCCGGGGTATCACGCACGCTTGTTGAGCGTGGAGTTTGCAGACTAGCCGGACTCGGCCGTTCACGCGTCCGCGCGCCAGGTGGGGTGCGCGGATATCACCCACGACGGGTCCATTCCAGGTAGCCGATCGCGTCGTAGGCATTCACCACATCAAATACTTCGGCAAGCTCGGCAGCGCTTGCGCGGGCGATCTGCTCCAGCGTGCGCGGACGGTTCATCTGGGCGCTGATCCGTAGCGCGCGGGGGTAGTCGCTGGAGAGGTCGAGCCGCCTGGTCAGGCTATAGGTGCCGTTGGGATCGAAGCGGCGGGACAGGGACCCTTTGGAGTGGATGTAGCCGTCCATCCAGATCAGGTACGCGTAAGGCCTGGCATCGATGCCCTTACGTATTTCCTCCAGTTCGTCAGCGCCGAGGCGTTTCCAGTCTCCGAAACGCAGTTGCTCGCGGACATAGGGCTCGAGCCCGGGTAGCATCCCGTCCGCCCAGAACATCCGCGTGTCTGGATCGATCACCAGCGGCGGCATGCCCGGCGATGCGATCTGCGCAGCCCCGCCGAGCACCCTTTTTGGCAGGTAATGCAGGAGCGAACGCATGATGTTCTCGTCGACGCCGGGCTCAGTGGCATCGCTCGACGGTGGAGGGGGATCGTTCGGGGCACGCGGGACGTCTTGCGCCGCATCCCCGGTCGGACCGGGTTGCACGGCGACGGGCGCGACGGTCTCCTTGCCGAGTTCGGCCAGCTCGCTGTTCACTGCCGGCCCGGCAACGTCGCCGCTTGCAACCGCGTTCAGCAGCGCGGCGAACGCGTCCCGCTGCAAAGGCCTGCGCAGGAACAGACCCACGGGTGCGGGCTCTTCCGCATCGATGAGCAGCGCGCTGGCGACGCCACCCCGGGACACACGCAGTGCGTCGGAGAGGGATGCGTTGGCCGCGTCACCGGTCGGGCCGTGCTTGTCCTTGACCAGCAGATCCGCTTCCGCCTCGGGACCCCAGACCCAGTCTTCGCTCACATGCTTGCGTGCCGAACGCAGCAGCAGGCGCAGGTGGGCCTGGTCCTCCTCGCTGGTTCCAACGCATTGAATGATCCACTGGTTCTTCATGTGCGCCGCGCGCGGCAATTCGGGTATGGGGTCATCGGTATTCAACCCCCGTCAGGACCCGTTGGTCGCGATGGGCACCGGTCATTTGCCACCCAGATTCTTCAGGAAACGAACCACGCGCGTGCGCAGCTTCGCGCCAAGCACCCGCAGGGCGGACATCAGGCGTTGCAGCGCGTGCGGCGCCACGCTGGGGACTTGCTGGATACGGCGTTGCCTGGGCTGGGCCTCAACCGGATCGCGCGGCAATGCGTCGCTTGTTGGCGTCGCTTTCGCGGGTGGCGGTTCCGATTTCCTCGGCGCAGCGACCGGCGGTGTCGTCTCGGTTGGTGTCGGTTGCGGCTGCTCGACCGCAATCGGCGCCACCACTACCGGAGCGCGCGGGCGCGGGTGATCGAGCTCTGCCTGGCAGCGAGACAGCGCATCCTGGGCACTTGTCCAGACATCCTGTTCGGCGCTGACGACGGCGGTACTCAAACTGATCGGAAACCTCTGCCCGGCGACCTCCAGCACATCGAATCTTGCCTGGGAGTGCAGCTTGGCCGCCATGGCCTCGATGCCTTCCATGTGACCGCCCGGGAGAGAAATTGCGAAACCGCCCAGGGCGATACGCGCCGCGCTGTCCTCTTCGCGGATGCGCCCTCGAATCAGATTGGCCACGTGCACCACGATCTCGTCGACCACCACGTTGCCGCGATCCTGCAATATCGTGGCCAGGTCGTCGATCCGCACGCGCATCAGGGCCAATCCCTGCCCATGCCGGCGGGCGTATGCAATGTCCTGTTCCAGCCGGTGGATGAATCCCGATTCGTTGTCCATCCCTGTAAGCGGGTCGAGGGTGCTCTGCGCCTGCATCTGCAGGGCGACGCGCTGGTACCTGGCATGCGCGCGCGCGCGCGTCAGCAGCTCCGTGCTTAGGAACTTCTTGCTGAGGAAATCCGTGGCACCCCGCTCGAGCGCCTGCTGGCGTGCCGATTCGTCGTCCTCGACACCGGTGACAAGGATCACGGGCATATCGTGCAGGCCCAGCCCATCGGCCGAGCGAACTTTTTGCAGCAGTTCATAGCCGTCGCACCGGGGCATGTTTATGTCGGTGAACAGCACCTGGATATCGGGATTGCGTTGGAGTTTTTCCCAGGCATCGACGCCATCCACTGCGGTGATCACATCGAACTCGGCGCTGAGGATCTTGAATGCCGTCTTGAGCATGACCTTCGAGTCGTCGACGAACAGTATTCGGGTCAAAGAGCTGGCTTCACCGTTCATGCATCCCCCGTTCCTTCATCGATCCCGCTTGGCACGATGGCAACGCCGTTATTCGCACAGGCCTTGACCCGACACGGTCATGCGAAGCCCCCAACGACGTCGGCGCTCGGCAGATGATCGAACACGGAATTTGACCAGATTCGATGTTGCAAAACTGCGAAGCCAGTCCGCTTGTGGGCTTCTGCTCGCGCAGTCTGCCCTGTAGAAATCGATTTCCCGCAAGCTCCGGCGCCTTCTGCGATCTTGATGATCCGCCGTGACGCAGCAGGAACGCAACCCGCCACTGGTCTCGGGCTATCCAACGTCGAGCGGATCGCGCGCTACCGAGACTGCATGGTGCGCCTCCGGCGAAGCGCGATCACGATTGTCGCGAACACATTAAGGAAGCACGTCGCTGGAACCGCGGCAAGCAGGACGAGCCCGGAATCCGTCCCTGGCAGCAGCATCGCGAGGATGAGAACGGCCAGAGCAACTGCCAAGGGCCCGCCCGAGGTTCTTGCTTCCGCACTGCTCCCTTTCACGGCAGCATATGCGCATCAAACGTCCAAAGCCTGGAGAGGAGGCATCGATGAGCAACAACGTGGGCCCCCACCATATTGAATCGACTTACATCCACCTTGGACCCGACGGCACTTCGGTTCCATTGGCGGTGACCGAATCGTTCTGGGCGGACCTGGGCTCAGGCAGATTCGATCCGCTGGGGCCCGGCCGTCTTGTATCCCAATTCGGATGCACGGAAAGCTGGGCATCGTGGGAAATGCATCCGCACGGAGAAGAACTGGTCGTGCTCGTGGGCGGCTCGGTCGACCTCATCGTGTCCGCGGACGGCGAGGAGTCCTGCGTGCCCCTGCGCTCGCCCGGAGCGTTCGCGATCGTGCCGCGCGGCGCCTGGCACACGGCCGACGTGCACGAGCCATGCACGATGCTCTTCGTCACTTCCGGTGAGGGAACGGAACACAAGCCGCGTTGAGCAACTGAGACGACGCAGGTGGTGCTGCGCGATGGTCACTCCTTCCCTGCGACCGGTTCAGATCCGGGGCCGCGCACAATGCGGCGATCAGTGTGCGGCCGCCCGTGCGGCTGGTTCCCGTGAAATTCATCTTTGGGCGGACATAGTCTTTGCAGTCGCCGTCATTTGCTGCGGCTCGCAGCCGGATAGCACGATCGTTCCGCGAGCGGGGGAGCAATCTGAAAGGCGAATGGCTTTCCCCAGCATTGCGTATCCAATCTACAGCCTGATGGAACGGGATTGATCATGATGAAAGGAATCGTGCTGGGAATCGCGCTCTCGCTACTCGGTGCCCTGACGGCCGGTTACATCCTTGTGCGCAGCGGCTCGATCCCTGCCAATGCAGACGCGACGCCGGGCAAGCTGGAGACGTGGATGGCTTCCACGTCCCTGGACGCAACGCTCAAGCGCATGGCTCCGACATCTCCGAATCCTGTTGCAGAAACGGATCAGAACCTGTCGGAGGGGGTCGGGTTGTTTGCGCAGAACTGCGCGGTGTGCCACGGCTCGGCGAAGGGGACCGATGCGGCCTCGCCCATTGCAAAGGGCCTGTACCAGAAACCCCCGCAATTCGCGACCGACGGCGTCGAGGATGATCCGGAAGGCAATTCTTTCTGGAAGATCAAGCACGGCATCCGGCTGACTGCGATGCCCTCGTTTGCCCAGGTCCTGGACGATCGCCAGATCTGGATGATTGCGTTGTTCCTCAAGCACATGGACAAGCTGCCGCCGGCTGCCCAGGCGAAGTGGGAAGCGGTACAGAACTGGCCTCCGTCCAGTGTATCCGGCAGCAACGCGCCCGCGCCGAAGAGTCCCTGAGGGAGACTCCTTTCGGGACGGCTGGAATCGAAGAGATGTCGGGTTGAGGCGATGCGGCTGGTTTATTCGCGAAGCTCCAATCATGCGCGCGCATTCACCAAGTGATCGCGTCCTTTGCGTCCCCACGCGCGGCATTGCGCATCTGGCGCGGGGAGCTTGCGTAGAGCTTGTGCCAGACCCGCCTGAACTGCCGCGTCGAAGCAAAGCCAGCGCGCTCGGCGACGCGTTCCATGTCGAGCTGGGTCTGGCCGATCAGTTCGCTCGCAAGCGCTGCCCGCAGGCGATTGCGGTAGTCCGAGGTATTCATGCCGACCTGTTCGTTGAACAACCGCGACAGATGCCGCGGACTGGCGCCGGCGATCTTCGCCAGTGCAGCGAGGGTCCACGGCCTGGTCGGATTGGCCGTCATCGCATCCTGCACGCTGTGCACGGCCGGGTGGATATGGTTGCGCCCCTCCAGCCAAGGCGACATCTGCGGGTCGGCGCCATTGCGGCGCAGGTAGACCACCAGGTAACGTGCGACGGCCAGGGCGCAGGCGTGATCGACGATCTGGCTGAGCACGTGCAGCATCAGGTCGACGCCCGCCGTGACGCCAGCGCTGCTATAGCGATCGCCGTCTTCGACATACAGGCGATTCTCGAGCACGTTGGCTGCCGGAGCGGCCTCGGCGAGTTCTGCATAGCAAAGATAGTGTGTCGTGCAGTTGCGACCATCGAACAAGCCCGCGCGCGCCGCAAACAGCGCGCCCGAACAGATGCTGACAAGCCGATGACCAGCTCGCACGGTCGCGCGCAGCCAATCGACGATGCGTTCCTCATGGCGCATGTCGGCTTCGCTGCGCTCGTCCGCTGGACAAACCTGCGTCGGCCCGACGCCGCGCGGCGCCACCGTATTCGGCCCGATGCGCTGGTCCAGGACGACGCCTACATTGCCCGCAACGATGACCATCGCATCGCTGGGAAGCGTGCGCGGCAGCGGGGCCATGCCGGTCAGGCTCAGTCCGATCGAAGTCGAGACCGAGCGTGTCGGTCCGAAATAGCCGACGTCGAAGCGCACGCGGTCCTGCACCAGATTGGCACGCCGCAAGGCCTCGATGGGCCCGGCAACGTCGAGCAGCAGGGTGCGTGGCGGCAGCACCACATAGACCGGAATGCTGCGCGTCGGTTCTGTCGCTGTCACGCAGCGCGCCTCGCGAGCACGCCAGCCAGCGCCTGTTCGACTGTCGCGATGCGCGCGAAGCGGTCCTCCAGCACGAGTTCCGTGCGCGCCCTGATTTCGGCTGGGCTCCATGTGCGGCCATCGCGCCCGGTCATCGCGAATGTCAGCGTGGCATCGCCGACATAGTCCACATCGTAGCCGATGTCGGCCGCGTGCCGGGTCGTGGTCTCACAACATTGTTCGGTGCGGATTCCGGATACGATGAGCCTGCGGATGCCGTGCTGGACCAGCCACACATCCAGCCCGCTGCCGACCAGCGCGCTATGGCTGCGCTTGTGGAAGATGGCAGTCGGATCAATCAACAACCCCGTCATTGTGCGCACGTGGCCTGACGCCATTGAGAACACGCCGGTGTCCTCGACATGGAATACCTGCAGAACCGGAATTCCACGCGCCTGCGCACCGTCGATCAGGGCCTGCAGCTTGCCCCGAAAAAAAGGCATGTCGGCATCGCTCCAGTACGGACGATGACGGAACGATTCCTGCACGTCGACGACGATCAGCGCAGTTGCTGTGTGGGGCATGGCGGGGTGTTCCAGGCAGGGAAGGGATGGGTCCGACCTCATGCTACGCCGCGTTGCGCGCCCCGGTAAGGCGTGTGGAAGCCGCCATGCGGACAAAAAAGGACATCGGCGATCTCGTGGGCAATCCATGCTGCTCAATCATCCGGGCTCGGTTTCGGGATGACAAGTAAATTCGTCACTGCGTTGTCGCAATGCCGCACTAGCATCAAACGCTTCGTTGATGCTGCGCGGGTTGGGGAAGCTGGCGCGCGAGTACCGACGATTCCGTCGTTTCCAATCTCTGACAACAAGGAAGACGCATGTCCGCTCGCGCCTGGTTATGCCGTGCCACCGTTCTCTCCGCTTCGATCGCCGCTATCTACGCTGCCCCACCCGCAGTGCATGCCGGGCCGGTCAAGACTGCAGCTACCCAACGAATCGAGATCCACCATCCCGATCACTACGAGTTCAGCGCGTCGCTCAACGCGCCGTTCCATCCCGACATGCATGGCATGTATCCGCTCACGCTCTATTTCGAATATCCGGGCGCGGGACGGGAAACACTGGCGTCGTGGCAGGTGGACGTGCAGGACGCGAAAGGCACAATCGTGCGGCGCTGGATCGGCGAGATCCCAGTGCCCAACCAGCATGCGCGCTACGTGGTGAACTGGGACGGCCGCGAGACGTCGGGACACGCATTGGCTCCAGGCTTCTATACGGTGCGCCTGCGCGCCGTCCCGAACGTGCATGGGCAAGCGGACTTCGGTGCCCCGTTGTTCGACCGCGTGCATCGCGCGTTCGCAGTGTTCGGTAGCGAGGAAGAGAACCAGCACTACGATGTGATGGTCGGCAGCATGCCTGGACCGAAGATGCCCGCGTTCCGCGCATTGCCGCATGGAGCACAAGCGCAGTCAGGCAAGGGTGGAGCGCACAAGCAGTCGACGCCAGCGACCGGCTCGCTGCCGTACACGATCTACTACGGCAACCTGCACAGCCAGACGAACAACAGCGACGGCGGCGGTCCGCTCGCCACCTGCGTGGGTGCCCAGAATCCGCAGTCGACGGCGCTCGGCCCGACCGATGCCTTTGCAATGATGCAGAACCAGGCGCACGGCGACTTCCTGATGGCGTCCGAGCACAACCACATGTTCGACGGATCGACGGGCACCAACACGTCCGCGAATCCTGCCACGGCGAAGGCGCTGTTCGCGTCCGGTTTGACCGCCGCCGCGAACTACAACGCAGCGCATCCTGGATTCCTCGCGCTGTATGGGGTCGAGTGGGGGGTGATCAGCAATGGCGGCCACATGAACATCTTCAACGCCGACGGCTTGCCGGAATGGGAATACAACTCCAGCAACCAGCTGATCGGCGATTACTTCACGCCCAAGTCCGACTACGCGTCGCTGTACGCACTCATGAAGACGAAAGGCTGGATCGGCATGTTCAACCACCCAGCGACCACTGCCGCGTTCACGATTGGCGGAACACCGCTCGCATACGACGCGAATGGCGATGCAGTGATGGTGCTTGCCGAGGTGATGAACTCCAATGCGTTCTCCGTCAACACGACCATGACCGAAGCGCAACTCAACCTGTACCAGGACGCATTCAACCTCTTCCTCGAACGCGGCTACCACGTCGCTCCCGCCACCGACCAGGACAACCACTGCGCGAACTGGGGCCTGAGCTCCACGAACGCCGATGGCGTGCTGCTGCCCACGGGCACGACGTTGAACACCGCAAACTTCCTCGACGCGCTGCGTGCGCGCCACGTGTTTGCGACCGAGGACAATACCAGCCAGCTCATCCTGACCGCGAACAACAACGTCATGGGCCAGACGATCAGCAACAGCGGTGCGCTGACCCTGGTCGCCAACTACGCAAGCACCAGCGGCCAGACCGCGGCGCGCGTGCAGTTCTTCGAAGGAGTTCCGGGCAGTAACGGCACCGTCACGCAGACCTACGAAGGCAGCGGCAGCACGTCCATCACGCCGGCGGTCGGCTCGCATTTCTACTATGTCCAGGTGACCCAGGGCAACGGCAAGATGCTGTGGTCCGCGCCGATCTGGGTCAATGAAGGCTCCGGCGGCGGCGACACCACCCCGCCGACGGCGATCGCATCGGAATCCGGCAGCAGCGCCACGATCACGCTGTCGGCCAGCGCCACCGACAACGTCGGCGTGACCAAGGTCGAGTTCTACGTCGACGGCGTGCTCAAGGGGACCGACACCACCAGCCCGTACGGCATGACGCTCGACTCGACCACGCTCATCAATGGAAGCCACAGCCTCACCGTGAAGGCCTACGACGCGGCCAACAACAACGGCACTTCGTCAGCGGTAAGCTTCAGCGTGAGCAACAGCAGCGGCGGCGATACCACACCACCGACGACGAGCGCTTCGGAGACGGGCAGCAGCGGCACGATCACGCTGTCGGCGGCCGCATCCGACAACGTCGGTGTGACCAAGGTCGAGTTCTACGTTGACAACGCGCTCAAGGGAACCGACACCGGCAGCCCGTACAGCATGACCTTCGACTCGACCACGCTCGCCAATGGCAGCCAC
This sequence comes from Lysobacterales bacterium, assembly GCA_038234715.1. Lineage (GTDB taxonomy): Bacteria > Pseudomonadota > Gammaproteobacteria > Xanthomonadales > Xanthomonadaceae > SZAS-103. The sequence goes on from JBBQTD010000039.1 coordinate 26,110, forward strand.
TCGCTCACCAGCAAGGCCTACGACGCGGCCAACAACATAGGCACCTCTTCGGCAGTGAGCTTCGGCATCAGCAACGGCGGCGACGTGACCCCGCCGACGGTGAGCGCGTCCGAATCGGGCAACGGCGGCACGATCACGTTGTTGTCGAACGCCACCGACAACGTCGGCGTGACGAAGGTCGAGTTCTACGTGGACGGCGTGCTCAAGGGCACCGACACCACCAGCCCATACAGCATGACCCTCGATTCGACCACCCTCGCGAACGGCAGCCACACCCTGGTCGCGAAGGGCTACGACGCGGCCGGTAGTGTCGGAACCTCGACCGGCGCAGCCTTCAACATCAGCAACGGCACCGGCGGCAGCGAGCTCATCGGCAACGGCGGCTTCGAATCGGGCAGCACGGTGTGGACCGCATCGAGCGGCGTGATCGACAACTCCACCGGCGAACCGGCGCATGCCGGCAACTGGAAGGCCTGGCTGGACGGTTACGGATCCACGCACACCGACACCCTGTCGCAGACGATCACGATCCCGGCAACGGCGACCTCGGCGACGCTTACGTTCTGGCTCGTCGTCGACAGCGCCGAGACCTCCACCACCAAGGCCTACGACACCCTCGCCGTACAGGTGCGCAACAGCTCCAACGCCGTACTCTCGACCCTGCATACGTACTCCAATCTCGACAAGGGCAGTACTTACGTGCAGCGCAGCTTCGACCTGAGTGCCTACAAGGGACAGGCCGTGCAGGTCTACTTCAAGGGAACCGAGGATTCGCAGCTGGCGACCTCGTTCGTGGTCGACGAGGTGAGCCTGAAAACGCAATAGGCGGTGCCAGGGTCGGCACGAGCGCATTGCGCGCACTTGCCATTACAACGGTCGGCGACGCCCGCGAATGTGCCTCGTCAAGCGGAGCGCTGAGCTTGTAGCCCCCGGACTCGATACGGTGGCTACAAGAAAGAGCGAGGCAGAGCAGACGGGATGTCTCGGCTGCGCCGCCCGAAGTCTGGCGATCGGTAGCATCTGCCGGCAGGGGGGGAGGTTTAAGCTATCTGCGATGACAGGATGGTTGCGCCCGTCGAAAGCGAATCGAATGGCTGAGCAGTCCAATCCGCGACAAGAACGCAGGAGTTCCGCCAAAATATCGGCGATCTTCAAGATCACTTTCGAAGCGTGATTGCAGCCGCGCGCTGCGGCAGCACCGACAGCTAGTTCAGACCTTCCACAGGACTCAGCTTTGGCCATCGACATCGTTACCATTCAGGATGCACATGGCATCGTTCGAGCCATGCGGCGCGTTGGGTATTGACCCCGTGTGGCCATTCGAAGTCCCCAGCGCATGCTCTTAGTCCCGGGTGTCTCGGGGTTCCTCGGGATCAGGACGCAGGCAAAAGGCAGCTCATCCATGAAGGAGATCGTCGCAATCGTCTTGCTGGTGTTTGCAATCTGCGCAGGCGCTGCGTTTGCCGGGTCGAACAACCCCCTGCTGCTGGGAACCTGGAAGTCGGACCGGGCGCGTACCACGAATTACAACAAGATAATCGACAAGGTGAACAAGAACATGGTCGACGCCGTCGATTTGAAGACTGGGCATATGATCCTTACTTTTTCGCCCGATCGCTTGCAGTCCACCGGTGCCACCCAGGACATCCAGATCGACGGCATGGCCGAACACCGGGCAGCGCACGAATTCGATTTCCCCTATTCCATCGTCTCCGGCGACGAGCACTCGATTACGGTGTCGACGCGCGACGACACAAGCGGCTTGACGACACAGATGGTGTTCAATTTTGAAGACCACGACACGATGTGGGTGCGTGCCGGTGGCGACGACATGCGGGTGGCCGACCCGCGCATCCGGGTCTACTTCAAGCGCATCCACTGACAGCGTCGACCGAAAACCGGGGCCATGCGCACGGGTGCCATGTGCCATGCACTGTGCAAATCGCTTATCTGGGCGGCAGTGCGGCAGCAGCCGCACGATCGTTGCTCGGAGACGCTGGCGGGGGGGGGTGTCGCGGCGCGGACCTGTTCTGCGATCCGTCTGGCCTTCCTTTGCAGGATAGCGAACCTTTCCGGCTTGATCGAGCACAGACGTAGCAAGAGAGGCGGAAACGCATCCCTCATTCGTTGGGCTTGGGTGGGGTCGGTCTCTAGCACTTCCGCTGTGGCCAACGCGCCCGCCGCCTGCGCGTCGTCGCGAGCGACGACGCCATAACCGTACCACGCGTTTGCGCGATCGGGATTCACCCAGAGCGCATGCAGGTAGTACTGCCTTGCCTCGCCGCGTTGGGCGCCGATCAGGCTCAGCCAACCGAGTTCAAAAGCCGCCTCGTCATCGAAAGGATCGTCCAGAAGCGACTGGTGCAGATCGTCAATCAGGATTTGCCGCTCTCTCTCGTTGTAGCTCTGAGGCGTGACGCTCGCGGCAAACGTGGCGAATTCAGCCTGGTGTGCATTCGGCCGGGACCCTTGGTGCGGCGGAATCTTGCTGCGCAGGACCGACATTGCATTCTCCCACGTAACCCGATCGCCCCTAGCAATAGCCAGCGCCGCAGGCCTTGCATAGCTCTCGGTGAGCGCCTCTTCCTTTTCCATGGACGGGAATCCCAGCATGTCCGGATCCGGACGGGGCGCGCCCGGAGCGTCTGCCGGCTCCGCCAGATACCGCTGGCTCAGCGGTGTCTGGGCTGCAAATCGGTCCTTGTACGCAAATCCCAGCTTGAGCCCGAGGGCAACCAGCGCGAGGACCGCGGCGATCTGGATCCCGATGACGACGCGCTTCGGCAGCCCCCGGGGTGGTTGGTCCTCGAGTGGTAATGGCATGTTGATCGGCATGGTGGCATGCCATTCGGTGGCCACGGGCAGGATGTCTTCCACCGATTGCGGCGCGACAAAAGGGTGCACGCCGGGGGCCATCGGATCCCGCACGTGCACCAACGACATGTCGGATGCGTTTGCGATGCTGACGATCAGTCCCGCCCGTGCACATTCGGCGCAGGGCAGGTCCACGAAATGCTGGTGCCCGGCGGTGGAGCTGCATGGCTGCAGCAGTTTGTTCCACGGCATCGCATACGTTGTGAGCAGCATCGCCCATTCGTCCGCGGACGGACGCGTGCTGCCTTCGCCGACTCTGCCGTCGTAACTGAAAGCGCGGTCGAACATCGATCGCAATGCTTCGGGCATGGCAAGGTGTCCGCTCACCGGGCTCGGTTGCATGGCCGGGTGTGCGATGGCGCCGTACGCATAGCACCGGGCCGCAATGCGACCCTGAATGTCGGTCGGGACCGCATCGTGGGCCGGAATCCCGGTAAAGGGATGGATGCCGAAGTTCAGCAGCTGGAACACCAGCACGGCGAGGGCGAAGAAGTCCTGTGCCTGTTCGCCTTCGGGCGGGATCGGCTGCTCGTGGAACTCCGGCGCCAGGTAGTCGGCGGTCGGATGCCCCGTCGATGCGTATTGGGCAGGAAAGCGCGCGTGCGTCCCCTGGATGCTGAAACTGTCGCACGCGAGGAGTGCGCTGGTGAGTGACTGCGCATGAAAACGCAGTTTGCCCGGGGTGAGATCGACGACGCGGTGGCCCTTGTCGTGCAGCGCGTCCAGTGTCGCGGCAATGTTTGCAGCCAACCGCATCCTGGCCGCTAGTCCAAGCATCAGCCCCGCGGCGCGCGCCTGGCGCTCCTGCAGGATCCACTCCAGCGGGTGGGTGGCTTCCAGGTCGATAGCCGGCATCAGAAAGCCGACGAATCTTCCCTGTCCGTCGCGCAGCGCGGCTTCTGGCCACGCGATCTGCACGAGACGCTTGTCGCCGTCCTCAACGTCCGGCAGGTTCGGCGGTCCATCAAGCATCGCGGCGATCTTGCGCTCGTAATGCGCCACGTCGATGCTGTCGCTGTAGATCTTGGCAAGCTGCGGTCGCGTCTTGGGTACGGCGTAAACATTACCGGCGCCGGAGACCTCAAGAAGTTCGCCGAGCGCCTGCTCGCGCGGGCTGGGGGTCAAGGCCAGAGTGCCTTCGGTCAGTCTCATGGATTCTCTTTCATGTCCGTTGTTCGCGCAGCTGCGCGCAATCGTCAACGACCAAGGCCGTGTGCGTCATAACGCGCAAAAAGGATCCGAACCCGATCGGCTGAAGCAGAAGCAAACAAGCCAAGCCGCGTCGCAGACCTGGCTGCTGACGAAGTCGTTTGATCCGTTCAGTTGGTGGCAAGGGCGGCGTGTCGGGCGGGTGAGCCATGGCATGGTAAAGACGAATGCCGACGAGTATAGACCTTACAAGGGTTTCCCTAATTAGGAAGATCCTTCTCTGCCAAGTAAGACTGAAAGTTGCTTCGTTGCGAGACGTGGACAATGCCTAGCCCGAAGCCTGCCCCCTTTCGCTCGGCAACGCGAACAACCGCTCCGCATTGCAGCTCGTCGCGGCATCGAGCGCATCACAGGTCATACCGCGCAGTTCCGCGATGCAATCGCGTACGACTGTTAGCCGAGACGGCTCGTTGCGGGCGCCGCGATGGTTTGCGTCGGGCTGGTCCGGAGCATCGGTTTCCAACAGCAGGAATTCAATTGGCATCGCCGCGACGACCCGGCGCAGACGTTTCGCGCGCTCGTAAGTCACCGGGCCACCGATGCCGAGGCGAAATCCGAGATTCCAGAGCTGCTCGGCTTGTTGTTGGCTGCCCGAGAAGCTGTGCACCACGCCGTTGAGTCCCGGAAAGCGACGCAGGATCGCGATGACCGCATCGACTGCCCTGCGCGCGTGGACGATCACAGGCAGCTGGAAGTCGCTCGCAATCTTCAGCTGCTCCGTAAAGAAGAACTGCTGGCGCTGCGCGTCGAGGCCTTCGACATGGAAATCCAGGCCGCATTCGCCAATGGCCACAGGCTTGGAGTTCGACACGGACTCTCGCAATTCAGAGAGGTGGCCGTCGCGGTGCTCAGGCAGAAACATCGGATGGAGTCCAATCGCCGGATGCAACCCGGGGTGCCGATCGCAGATCCCAAGAAGTTTCGCCCAACCGCTGCATCCAACTGCGGGGATGATCTGGTCCGTGACGCCTGCTGCGCGCGCCCGCGCGATCACGGCGTTGCGATCGACGTCGAACTCGGATGCGTCGAGATGACAGTGGCTGTCGACGAGCATGTGATGCTGGAAATGGG
>JBBQTD010000040.1:0-29619 GCA_038234715.1 Lysobacterales bacterium
AAAAGCCGCAGAAAGCGACGCTAAATGATGCTTTGAACGCGATTCCAGCAACTCAGCGGGTCTGGAATGAATCACGCGCGTCGAGAACACGAAAATTCGCCGGTCAAATCTTTCCCGGTGACTTATTCAGACCTTCCCTAACCAATCAATCCAGCGAACTGGCGGTTCCTACGGTTTAGTGGACACCTTGCTCACGTCGATTCCGATCCCAGGCATGATGAACTCCGTTAGAGTATGGACAGGTCGAGAGCAACTCACGTCCAAGCCCATCCTTACCGGTGCGAGCGCTTGCTCGCGCAACTGTTCGGGCGTAAGACGTGAGATCCGGTGTGCGGCCCAGGCTAAGCTACGGTGGCTGACACCCAGGCGTTATCGGGCAGCACACCGGGCTCTCGATCGCTAGACTACGGAAATAGCAAGACGTAAGGCGTTAGCGCCCCGGGGAATGCACGTGGATCCGAAAATAAAAGGTCTCATTGGCCGCACCAACATCGGTGATCTCCTTCAGCCTGCCGGAATTGGCACCGGACAATCTTTTCAGGACTTCCTGCGCACCTATGTGCCACCTAAGCCATCGCCAGTTCAGAACCCCATTGATACGGAGGCAGTCTGCCCGCGTTGCCTAGATCGCTTTGCTCCCGGCACAATTTCTAGCAACCACCCATTCTGCTCTGACTGTTCAAGCGAGGGCATAGATTTTGAGGTCAAGCCAATTGCGGAGTTTTTGGCCGAACGGAGACCAGAAGACTTCGACGACATGCTCGCACGTTGGGAATCAACTGAAGGCTTCCTCCCTGAATACAAAGCAGTCAAATCGGAACGTATTCTTCAACTTAAAGCGCTCAAGCTCGCTGGGCGCTAACAATTCATTCAAGCGGACGTGGCGGTTCCTACGGTTTAGTGGACACCCTGACCTAACCAATCAGGAGTATTCAAGATGCCAATTCCAGGCGCCAGAACAACGTATCGATACAGCGATGAATTCAAGGCGACGGCGGTTCGACTAAGCCGGTTGCTGGACGTTCGCGTGCTTACCCGGCCTGACATGCACTTCGGCTTTGCCGCGCGCATGCCGACTGGTTCGGCCTTCCGCCAAGCCGCCTACACTGCGCCGGTGAACACGATGCTGCAGCAGGTCGTCGCGCCTTCGGCCTTCTGGAGTTCCGAAAGGTCGACCGCCACGACGGTGATGCCGGCATCGCGCATGCGTGCATGGGTGCGCGGGAAGCATGCTGGATGGATCACCGCGTCACCGATGCGCAGTGCATTCGCGGCATGTTCTTCGGCCGGGTCGACTTCGATCAGGCGGTACTCGTCGAAGAAGTCGCGATCGACCCACTCCGGCTGGATCAGCAAGGTGTCCTCGGCGACCTGGGTGACCGCTGATTTCAGGTGCAGGCAGTCGCAAGTGGGAACTGGGCGCACGGTGTATCCGAATTCCGCGACCAGCGCTGCGAGTTGTTCGATGCCTTCGGGATTGCTGCGATCGGACTGGCCCACGTAGATGCGGTGACCGACGCGCATCACGTCGCCGCCGTCGATCGTCCCGGGCGCTTCGATCGTTCGCAATGCGCGATAGTTGCCCAGGGCTTCGGCAACCGATGCGCCTTCGCCGTGTCGCGAGGGTGCGCCGGGGCGCGTCATGATCGCTACCTCGTCGAGCACGATCGCGACATCCTCCACGAATACCGCATCGGGCATTGCGTCCTGAGCGGGCAACGCGATCACTCTGCAACCCAGCGACTCGAGCGCCTGCCGATAGGCTTGGTGTTGCGCATGCGCGCGCGCGATGTCGATCGCATCGCGCGCGACGAACGATAGCTGGCAGTCGGCGAGGCTCGCACTCACATCGCGGGTAATGGCGATCAGCATCGGGTGTCCTTCAGAACGCTCCCATGTAGTCCTTCTTGCCGACCTCAACGCCGTTGTGGCGCAACAGCGCGTATGCGGTGGTGACGTGGAAGAAGAATTGCGGCAGGCCGTAGGTCAACAGGTAGGCCTGTCCCGTGAATGTCTTTTCGCGCGGGGTACCCGGGCGGGTGACGATCTGGCGATCTTCGCTGCCTTCGAAGCGCGATGCATCAAGGCTTCCGATGAACGCGACCGTCCTGGCGACGAGCGCGCGCAGTTCCTCAAAGGATTGCTCCTTGTCCTCGTACACCGGCACGTCTGCGCCAGCCAGGCGCGCCGATACGCCCTTGGCGAAGTCGCAGGCGATCTGCACCTGGCGCGTGAACGTGAACATGTCTGGGAACAGACGCGACTGCAGGAACGCGTTCGGATCAATCTTCTTTTCAGCGGCGTGGGCTTCGGCCCGGGCCAGGACGTTGCCAAGGGCGCCCAGCATCTGCTGGAAAACGGGTACGGATGCTGCGTGCATGGTGATGGTCATGGTTTTCCCCAGGGTTACGGATGGCACATCCTACCGCGAGCGCTAGTCGGCCTCGTGTAGGCTGCAACATTTAGACGCGCCCATGCAACGCAGCGCCCTTTCTTCGACCCACCGCTTGCCAGAGAGTGGAACCTTGGATACGCCTGAAAACACCTTGCTGGCCGTGCTGCAGGTCATCAGCTGGATCCTCACGCTACTGATGGCCGTCGCGGCACGGCAGGAGCGCCATCGCAATGGAGTCTGGCTGTGGGTCGCGGTCTTCGCGATCCAGGCGCTGTCGCAAACGCTTCGCGAGGTGGTTGAGGCTACGTGGGGACACCAGGTCGGCCTTCCGATCGGCCACGTCGGCGGTCCGCTCGCGTATGCGGTGCTGTACATCGGCGTCCGGCGCTATCTTGGCTTGTTGCCGCAATCCGTCTTTGCGGTGGGCGCGGTGGTTGTTGCGGCGCTGATGTCGATCGCGACGATTGCGCAGGGCATGAACTACACATCGCTCGCGCTGACCGCGTGCATCACGGCCCTGTTCCAGGCACTGACGGCAAACGTGTTCTGGAACACATGGAGAAGCGAGCGCGGGCTGGTCCGCATCGGTGCAGCTGCGATCTTTGCGATCTCCACTGCGACCTCGCTGACGCGCGCGGTCGCGGTGGTGCCCACATGGCATGTGCAACCAGGCCTCTTGCCTTCCAACACATTCTGGCTACTTGCGTACATCGCGCTGATTGTCCTGCAGGCCGGCAGCCTGTTGTTCCTGATCAACCAGACCCTGCTGGACGAATTGCAGAACATGGCGGACTTCGATTCGTTGACCGGCCTGCTCAACCGACGTGGCTTGTCACGTCGCATGAAGCGCCGACGCGTACCGTCCGGCACCACCGGATCGATGCGCATGGGGATGTTGTGCATGGACCTGGACCACTTCAAGGCAATCAACGACCTGCATGGCCATGGCGTAGGCGACGATGTCCTGCGCGGAATCGGCCAGATGCTCCGCGAAAACTCGCGAGCGCACGACACCGCGGTGCGTCAGGGCGGCGAGGAGTTCGGGATGATTGTCGAAGCCGGGTCTGCTGAAGAACTTCGCGTGCTTGCCGAACGCCATCGCGCTGCGGTGGAACGCGATCCATTCCCTACCCGTGTCGGCCCCATTCCTGTCACGATCAGCATTGGCGCTGCATTGTCCGCGAGCCCTGCCGAGTCGCTCGACGAGATCAGCGAGCGCGCAGACCAGTCGCTGCTTGCAGCCAAGCGCAGTGGACGCAATCGCGTGGTGATGTCGCCAGAAGCGACGCAGCGTCCTTGAGGACGACGGCCATCCGCCCCAATCCGTCGATTCCACAAGCGCGTGTTTCGTTTCAGTCTTTTGGCAGCGCCAGAATCCAGTCGACAAAGGCCTGCGCAGCCGGGCGCAGCTTGCGGTGCGCGGGATACACCACGAAGTAGCCCCAGCGCGCTACCAGTTCGGGACCGGGCAAGCGCAGCAGGCGGCCGTTGGCGAGGTAGGGCGTGACGATGCGTTCGCGGGCCAGCGCTGCGCCAAGGCCGAATACAGCCGCATTGAGCGCATCGGTGGTATCGCTGAAGTGATAGCGCTCGTCGAGGCCGACTCCATGCACACCCGCTGCGCGGAACCAGTCGTGCCAGCCCTGGCGCGTCAAATCCGATACCAATGGCAACCCGGCAACCTCCATCGCGCAGGTGACGGCATCGATTCCAGGCAACGTCGGCGCCGCGACTGGAAAGAGTTTCTCATCCATCAGCAGATGCGCGGCAAGACCCGGCCAATGACCGGGACCGTGGCGAATCGCGATGTCAGGCCCGCCTTCATCGAAACGGGCGATGACTTCGGTCGTGTCGATGCCGAGCCGTATGAGCGGATGCGCCGCACTGAAGCCTGGCAGCCGCGGCAATAGCCACGTGTACGTCAGGGAATGCAGGGTCGAGATGCGCACGCGCTGCTGTCCATCGCGCATCGCGCGCAGGTTGCCGAGCACGCCATCGATATCAGCCAGCGCACTGCCTGCGGAATCGGCGAGCTTGCGGCCTTCGGCAGTCAATGCAACGCCGCGCGCATGTCGCTGAAACAGCGCGACGCCGAGCCAGGCTTCCAGCTTGCGTACGTGGTGGCTGACCGCACTTGCGGTGAGATGCAGCTCTTCGCCTGCGTGGGCGAAGTTCTGGTGGCGGGCAGCGGATTCGAACGCCGCCAGCGATGGGAGCCAATCAGCGCGTAACGCCATTGCCGGGCCTTGCCTCAAACAGGATTTGTGTCTGACCTGAAAAGTATGCGCTTGCCAAGGGGCATCATGGACGGAGAATAGCCACTAGGCAAGAGCCAGATTGTTGACTGGCACGGGATAGTCCGATGAACGCGATCGACCTTGTGGCAGCAGCGGAACGGTTACCGGAAGCATGGAGATCGCAGGTTCTCGCCAACGTCGGCGCTGCGCAGGTGAAGTTGTCGCGGATGGATGGCGCGACGTATCCGGAAGAGCGTCACACCCATCCAGAAGTGCTGGTGGTCCTGAACGGGCAGATGAATCTCCTCATCGACGGGGTCGCCGTAGCCGTGGGTACGGGCGAGATGGTTCGTATCGCAGCCGGTGTGGCGCACGGGGTGGCAGAGGGCAGCCATGGCACGTTGTTGATCTTCAACTTACCGGACGTCCCTGCCAGCTAGCGGGCAGGGCGCCTTCGATTCATTCCGCGATTTCCCAATGCAGGCGTCCCTCAACAGATCTGGTGCCCCATGAGTTCAATTGATTGTATCGCCCTGCCCGTGTCCACGCGGCGCTTAGGCGTATGGCTTACACCGCTGGAAATCGGCTTGCTCGGCGCGATCTGGGGTGCATCGTTCCTGTTCATGCGCATCGCTGCCGCGGACTTTGGCGCAACCGCACTGGTCGAGGTGCGACTTGCACTCGGTGCCGTGGTGCTGCTGCCGTTCCTGTGGCGTGCACGCGCTTCGTTCCCGTCTCGGGCATGGCCAAAACTCGCATTGATTGGCGCAATCAATTCGGCGATCCCATTCGTATTGTTCGCGTGGGCTGCGCAGCGCGCGCCGGCCGGAATCGGCGCGATCACCAACTCGATGGCAGTGTTGTTCACCGCGCTGGTTGGTTTCCTGTTCTTCGGCGAGAAGATCGGTGCGCAGCGCGCGGTCGCCATGCTTGCTGGTTTCGTCGGCGTGGTCGTGCTGGCCAGCGGAAGGGCTGCAGGGTCCAACATCGGAGGTGCGGTCGCAGCAGGCGCGTCCGCCGCGTTCCTGTATGGCATCGGCGTCAACCTGGTGCGTCGTAACCTGATTGGTTTGCCTCCCGCCGCGGTTGCCGCGGCCACGCTCAGTTGCGCGGCATTGCTGGTGCTGCCATTCGCGATCGTGCAATGGCCGCAGCAAGCGATCCCGATGCATTCGTGGCTCTCGGTGGCGCTGCTCGGCGTGCTCTGTACGGGCCTGGCCTTTGTGATGTATTACCGCCTGATCGCACGCATTGGAGGCGCGCGCGCAGTGACGGTGACGTATCTCGTACCGCTGTTTGGGGTGGCGTGGGCGTGGTTGCTGCTGGGCGAGCCGCTGACGCTCACGATGGCCATCGCGGGCGCCATGATCCTCGGCAGCGTGGCGTTGAGCCAGCGGGCTTCGAAATAGACCCCTGCACGCCCGGCACCTGCGCCGACCTGCTCCGCGATGGACTGGAACAGGACGCGTTCGATCGCAGGCTGCATGATGAGCGTGCATGCGGGACCGGCATGCGCGCTCATCGACGGATCCCATGACCTTGTCTGCACTGATCGCTGCGTCCAATCGCCGTTTCCTGTTCCTGCTCGCCAGCAGTCGGCGCGATGGCAACGCGGAGTCCCTCGCCCGTCGCGCCGCATCTGCATTGCCTGGCAACATCGCACAATGCTGGCTCCGCCTTGCCGCCTTGCCGCTATCGCCGTTTGACGACGTGCGGCATTCGGGCGACGGTTCCTATGCAATGCCAGTCGGGTATGCACGCACGTTGCTGGATGAAACCCTGGCGGCAACGGACATCGTGTTCGTCGCGCCGCTCTATTGGTACGGCCTGCCCGCGAGTGCCAAGCTGTACCTGGACCACTGGTCTGGCTGGATGCGCGTGGCCGGCGTCGACTTCAAGGCGCGCATGGCCGGCAAGACGATGTGGACGATCTGCGTCTACAGCGACGAGGATCCAAAGCTGGCCGAACCGCTGTTTGGTACCTTGCGAATGACTGCCGACTACATGGGCATGCACTGGGGAGGAATGCTGCTGGGCCAGGGTAACCGACCGGGGGACGTGCTCAACGACACAGAATCACTCGGCCGTGCTGATCGATTGTTCGCGGCAGCGATGGAACAGGGCGACGCGCCCGGGTCAAACTGATTCATCCGCTTGGGAAAGCGACCTCGGCTAGCCCCTTTTCCGTCGTGCCCTTTGCCGCCAGGTCCGCATAGAGTTCGACCGCACGTTTCATCAATCCTTCGGTGCTCCAGGCTCGCGCATCCTGCAGGCCGGCCTTGGACAACGTGGCGCGTTCGGCTGGCGAGCGCAGCAACTGCGCGACGTGCGCGACGAAGGTGTCCACTTGCTCCGTGCTGATGCGGGCGCTATGCGCGTCGCGCAGGACCGTCGCGGTTCCCATCACCGCAGTCGAGACGATCGGCACACCCAGGGCCATCGCTTCGATCAGCACCAGGCCTAGCGTTTCAGTCGGCGAAGCGAAGACGAAGACGTCGCCCGCGCGATAACAATCGAGCAAAGTCGTGCGGCGGTCGAGATTGCCGACGAAGTACACATTCTCCTGCAGGCCGAGGCTTGCGCTGAGTTTCTTCAAGCGTCCGGAGTCGGGCCCCTCGCCGGCGATGATGAAGAGCAATGCGGGGAAATCTGTCACCAGGCGCTTCACCACTTCCAGCAGGAAGCCAATGTTTTTCTCCATCGCGAGACGGCTGACGGTGACCAGAGTCGGACGATCCGCAGCGATACCGTGCAACTGTCGAAAGGCAGCCCCGGAGCCGCCCGCGAACTCGCGCAGGTCGATGCCCGTCGGCAGCACCGTATGCGGCATGTTGATCCCGTAACCTTCGAGAACGGTGACCATCTGTTGCGACGGGACGACCAGGTGGTCGACGTCGTGGCACAGCTTTCGCGAGGCACGCCGCGCAAACATCCTCAGCCAGGACTTCGGCGCCCACGGCAGGTAGTTCGCAACGTACTCCTCGAAAAACGTGTGGTAGGTCTCGACGGTGGGCCGCCCAGTGAGCTTCGCCAGGCGCACTCCAAGTTGATGCGCGCGAAACGGAGTGTGGATGTGGATCACATCCCAGTGAGATTGTGCCAACTGCGGCAGCACGGTGCGCAACGCGGAGGAGCGGATCAGGAAATCCTCGGGATCGAAGAAGATCTTCCGCGATGGCAGACGGATGATGTCGTACGCGCCGTTGCTGCCGTACTTGTCCTCCCCGCTGTTCGCGCCGTATTCGGGCGCGACGATGGTGACGTAGTGTCCGAGCTGCGACAAGGACTCCGCAAACGTCCGGATTGACGTCGAGACGCCATTGACGCGCGGGAAGTAAACGTCGGACAGCATGAGCAGGTTCATGCTGCCACTGTATGGCAATCCGGTTACCGAAGTGCGACAGCGCAGGAGGCTGACCGGCGTTGGTTCATGCTGCGGGGAGTCCGGGATCTCAAGGCACGTCGTCGAATTGCCGTAGCCAGCACATCGCGTCGTGCTCGTTTGCGAACACCTCGGCCTGCATGCCGAAGTTGGCGGCCATGGTGATGCCAAATTTGTGCGGATCGATCAACTCGGGTCGGCAAACGATCACGGCCCTGACGAACCCATCGGCGGCATCGGCCCATTCGCGCATCATCGCCAGGCGCATCGACAGGCTTGGGACTCCGTATCCGCTGGTTTCGGTGATCACGATCATCAGCCTGGACAGGCGGCGCTGGTGCGCACTTGCGATCGCATCGCGGATGCGGTGAACGCCGTCGCGCAGCGCGAATGTGCCAGCCAGGCGCATCACCGCAATACCTTCAACCAGATCGAAGACGATGCCTTCGGGATCGTTCATGGCGCATCCCCATGCGAGTGACGGATGTATAGCCTGTCTACCCGTCCCATCTTACCCAAACCCGTTGCAACGCCCGTGCGTTCCATTCGATCTGGGGCATAACATGCGCCTACCGTTGCAGCTGTTACCCTGCCCGTCCGCTCGAAAGGAGTCGACGATGAATATCCTGATGGTGCTGACCTCGCATGGCCAGCTCGGTGACACCGGCAAGAAAACAGGGTTTTGGCTCGAGGAATTCGCGGCGCCCTACTACGTGTTCAAGGACGCGGGAGCAGAAGTCGTGCTGGCCTCGCCCAAGGGCGGCCAGCCGCCGCTGGACCCCAAGAGCGATGCGCCTGATGCGCAAACGCCTGCAACCGCACAGTTCCGCTCTGACTTGGCTGCCAATACCGCGCTCGCCAACACGCGCAAGCTTGCCGACGTGGTCGACGAGGAGTTCGACGCTGTGTTCTACCCCGGTGGACACGGCCCGTTGTGGGACCTTGCGGAGGACAGCGACTCGATTCGCCTGATCGAAACAACCCACGCTGCCGGCAAACCCCTGGCTGCCGTATGCCATGCGCCGGGCGTATTGCGCCACGCCAAGGCCGCCGATGGCACGCCGCTGGTGAGTGGCAAGTCGGTGACCGGCTTCGCCAATACCGAGGAAGCCGCCGTCGGGCTCACCGATGTGGTGCCCTTCCTGGTCGAGGACATGCTCGTTCACAACGGCGGCAAGTATTCGAAGAAGGAGGACTGGCAGCCTTACGCTGTCGCCGACCGCAACCTCGTGACCGGGCAGAATCCGGCATCGTCGGAAACCGCAGCATTGATGGTGCTCGACCTGCTCGATTGAGTGGTCGGCTCGCCCCGTCTTGCCATCGGCTGCATTCGACGGACTATCTGGTTGGTCATGCCGGGCAGCAGCACAAGGGCACGCCGATTTGGCATCATCCCCGTCAATGCGAGGGTTCGGGGAAGACGATGGGATGGTTCAGCAACAAGACAAGACAGCAGCCTGCGGGCCAGGCCAGTCTCGATGACATCAGGGCGATGCGATGGCCCGAGTTCGAAGGGCTCATTGCCGAGGCTTTTCGCCAGCGGGGCTATTCCGTCGAGAAGACCGGACATGGTGGCCTGGACGGCGACATCGACCTGATCCTGCGCAAGGAAGGCCGCACCGAGCTCGTGCAGTGCAAGCTCTGGAAGACCCGACAGATGCACATCGCGACCGTTCGAGAAGTATGGGGTCTCGTGGCCCACCACAATGCGAATGCAGTAAAGATCGTGTGCGCGGGCTCGTTTGATTTCGACGCCAGTCAATTCGCCAGGGACAAGGCGATTGATCTGATCGATGGCGAGCGCCTGCTGCAACTCGTGAGCGGCGTGGGGGCCGCGTCGTCGACTGCTGGAGCGAATCTGCCTGCTGCAGCGCGTGAACCTTCTGTGCCAGACTGCCCAAGCTGCAGCGCAGCCATGTTCAAACGCTTCAACCGCCAGACGAACCAGATGTTCTGGAGTTGCACAAAGTATCCGGCATGCAAGGGCGCGCGGCCGATCTGACGGCATGCGCCGTGATCCGGT
This sequence comes from Lysobacterales bacterium, assembly GCA_038234715.1. GTDB lineage: Bacteria > Pseudomonadota > Gammaproteobacteria > Xanthomonadales > Xanthomonadaceae > SZAS-103. The sequence continues at coordinate 10,038 of JBBQTD010000040.1, forward strand.
GCGCATAGTCGGCGGCAAGCCTGTCGATTATTTCGCCGGCGATGCAGGCGACGCCGGTGAGCCAGGTTGCTCGGTCGCAGTCAGTGTGTACTTCCCGGTATTTCCATACGGCACAACCTGCAAGTAGAAATCCTTGCCCGGCTCGACATCGATGCTGAAGTCGAGGTTGGCGCCACCGGTACCGTCGTACTTGTCGCCGATCTGCGACTTGGTCGCCGAATAGATCTTCACCTCCGGCTTGAGCGTGGCGGACTGGTTGTCGAATACCACGTGGATGGTCTTCTGCGTCGCGCCGCTGATGCGGAACCAGTCCGCGTCCTTGTCGTCCATGATGTTCCCCTCAATTGGCGTGCCAATGGCGGTGGGAGTTGCGGACAAGACGTCGTCGTTCGGTTCGTGTGCGTCGTAGGCTTTTTTCGGCGTCACCGATAGCGTGTACTTGCCCGTCGAGCTGTTGAAGGCCAGCACCGACACGTAGAACGACTTGCCCGGCTCGATCGCGATCGTCCGCTCGATGCTGGCGCCGGCGGTACCGTCGTAGTTGTCGTTGAGCTGCACGCGATCGGCGCTGTAGAGCTTGAAGTCCGGCTTGAGCGTGCTGGATCTGTTTTCCAGGCGAACCACGGCGAGATCGCGCAACTTCGCTGTCACGTCGTAGCGGTAGAAATCCTTCTGCTCGGATGTCGCGATCTCGCCACTGACGGGGGTCCCGACCGTACCCGCGGACGCCTGCTCGATCGCGACGCCTGGACCGGCCGACACCGGGGACGGCGATGTTGCGGCGGCCGACGCTGGGGCAGCGGCTGCTGATCCCGCTGACGCCGCAGTCGACGCGGCGGAGGAAGCTGGTGCTGCTGAAGGCGATGCAGTCGTTGGAGCACTGCCGCTCCCCAGCGAACACCCCACAAGGCCGCTCGCAATTGCCACAAAGACGATGGGGCGAAATTTGTTCTTCATCTGCTATTTCCTTGTCTCTGCTTGCCTGCGGACATTTTACTACCAGCGACCGCCGCATCGTGCCGATAACCCCAATCGTCCGCCCGCCGCGTTGCACTGACCAACACATCCAGCGCTGGATCTCCATGAAACGTACACGGCTCATCGTGCTCATTCTCGGCTTGTCAATAGCCCGTTTATTTGCGGCCGGCAATGAGCTGCACGTCACGGCAATACGGCAGATCAGCAACGGCGTTCCATTGCCCATGCAGACAGGTCTATCGACCGACCCGCGTTTCGATGCGTTCTACGCCGACATGGTGGAAGCGATGCCGGCGCAGGAACGCGCCGAGCATGCGCTGCAGCTGGCAATCAATCGCTCCGATGGCGCCGCAGACTACGTGATCCTGAACGCACAGAACTGGCGCGGCCAGCTCAAGCCAGATGAAAGGCCCGCCGCGATCACCCTGGCGGCGATGAACTCCCCGCGGCTGGAGGTACGCATGGCCGGCTTCGAGGTACAACTGGCAGTGGACGGCCTCGCGAAGACTCCGCAGGAAGTTGAGCACCTCATCCAGCGCCTGCGCGAAGATCCGCGCGGAGTCGGTCCCTGGGAGTTGTGGCACCTTGCGGTCCTTGGCGCGCGCGGAATCGATCGCGAACGCATTTTCTCTGTCCTCGTCGCAAAAACCCGTGACGACAGCGACGAACTGCGCCGCTGGGCGGTGGTGGCTCTTGGCATGTTTGGCGGCGTGGGGGTGATCGACCCACTCCTCTCGACGGCAGCGAACGATCGCGTTCCATCGATACGCGAAAGCGCGTTCTGCGCCCTCGCGCAATCGGCTACCCTTCAGCTCGCTGAGCGCTATCGAGCGATTCCGGGCCTGCTCGCGATTGCCCAAGACCCTGGCTCGGACCACCAGAACATCGACTGGAGCTATCAGGCGCTTCGCGAAATCACCAACATCCGAGATCTCCCGCAGCAGCCCTCGGCCTGGCGTACACGCCTGCAAAGCCTCCGCCTGTTGCCACGCCGATAGGACGCCGCGGCTGGTGCTCGTCCGCATCTGTTCGCAACTAGCGCGAGCGGGTGAATCGCGGCCAAAGCGCCAGCAGGAGAATCAGGAAAACCGGCAGCACGATTGCATCCAGCTGCAGCACCTCGCCTGCCCGCATGACGGCTGCGAGTGGTCCGACATTCTGCACACCGGCATACGCGAGCATCACCAGCAGCAGTTCGAACGGTCGCGGATTGCGGCAGAGGACGCCGATGGCGAGTCCACCGAGCGCGACACCCACAGCGGCCGCAAGCAAGGCCAGCGCCGCGATCGCATCGATGGTCGCAAGATGGAGCAGCGCGGGCATGACCGGGCCGACTGCGAACAGCAAGGCGACGCCCAGACGCGCAATCAGCAGGCGCCGTAGCGCCCCCGCGGCCGTGAAAAGCAACTGGCCCGTCCCGGCTTCGCGCTCGCGCAGTACCGCGCGCGAAAACACATCGACGCTGATCAACCAGGCACCAATCACCGCAACTCCGATCACCTCGCGGTTGCCGACGCATTGGCCAATTGCCAGCCCGATCAGCGCAAGCCACCACCACGCGCGGCGCTGGCGCAGCACGAGTTTGAGTTCCGCGGCAAGCACCACGCCCGTTGCGGCGGACTCCAACGGTCGCAGCAATGGATCGAGCCAGCGCAGTCGACGTCCAGGATGCGTGCCGGTGCTGCCGCCCGTAGCGTGCGCACGACTGGCAGCCCAGTCCAGCGCGGGTGCAAGTGCGAGCACGCCCAGCATTGCCAGCACCACCCACAGCACGCGTCCCAGGGCGTCGAGTGGGCGCAGGTCCCAATGGTTCCATGCGAACACGATGGGCTTGCCGGTGATCATGTTCGCGCCAATTGCGATGCCGGATGTCTTGATCCAGGGAGCCGTAGCCGCAAGTTGCTGGTGCAGGTCGCGCATTGCCAAGGTCACGCCGTTCGGATCGCTGAACCAGATATGCCGCGCCCACGCGACCTTTTCGGGGTCGATGGCGGTGACGGACAGGACGAACAGGAACGTCCACATGAAGAAATACAGGACATTTCCGCCGGTGCGGCGCAGCCAGGGCAGCAAGTCGAACAGCACGGCGAAGAACGCGGTCACCGCCAACGCAGGCAGCCCGATCACGACCACGGGCTTGATCAATTCGACGACGTCGAACGCCCGGTCCTCGGCGCGCACCCATTGCGCGATGCCGCCAACGACCAGTCCGACCAGCATGATCAGCGAGAAGACTGCGAAATGGCTCGCCCACTTTGCAAGCAGGTATCCACCGCGCGTCATCGGCGTCGCGACCAGCAATTGCCAGACGCGCGTATCGAAATCGCGCGCCAGCGTGCCGCGCACGACATAGAAGCCGAACAGCGAAAGCATCGTCGATGACATCAATGCGAGCACCATGCCGATCCAGGCGCTCGAGTAGATGCCGCGGATATTTTCGCCAAATCCCACCGTGATGTAACCGGCGTCGGACGGCGGAAAACACCACCACGCCGTCAACCCGACCAGACCGAGCACAACCCAGAACCGCGTCGAACGCGTGCGTTCGCGCAAGTCGGCGACCAGGATTGCGGAAAACCGCCGAAGCGCACTCATTTCATTTCGCGCCTTCGCGTGCGAGCAGCCACAGATAGGCGTCTTCCAGGTCCGGCGCGACTGCACGTGCATCAACTGACGGAGGATCCGCACCAACGATGCGCAGCCGCACGCCATCCGGACGGCGCAGCGAACTGCTGACCGTGAGCTTCGCGTGTGCATCAGCGACGCGCTCTTCCGGCACAAGCCATTCCCAGACATGGCCTTGTGCCTTCGCAACGAGCGATTCGGGCGCGCCGTTGAACAGCAGCCTGCCCTTGGCCATCACCACCAGGGCGGTCGCGCTCGCCTCGACATCCGAAACGATATGGGTCGAGAGAATCACCAGCCGCTGCCCCGCGAGGTCGGTGATCAGGTGCCGGAAGCGCAGGCGTTCCTCAGGATCAAGGCCGACCGTTGGTTCGTCGACGATCAGCAATCGTGGATCGTTGAGCAGCGCCTGCGCGATGCCGACGCGCTGGCGCATGCCACCGGAAAAATCGCCCAGCCGGCGATCGGATGAATCCGCCAAGCCAACGAGGCCGAGACACTCTTCGATGCGCACCTTCGCCCGCGTCGACGGCAGGCCTTTCACCGCTGCGAGGTAGGCGAGAAACTCGCGCGCACTCAATGCCTGGTACACGCCGAAATCCTGCGGCAGGTAGCCAAGCTCCACGCGCAACGCATCCGGCTCGCGCGCGATGTCGGTTCCATTCCACAGCACGCGCCCGCTGGTCGGATGCGACAGCGTCGCAAGGATGCGCATCAGCGTGGACTTGCCAGCGCCGTTCGGGCCGAGCAAACCAAGGATGCCAGGACCCAACTGCAGGTCGATCCCGGCAACGGCCTCATGGCCCTTGGGATAGCGGAAATGGACCGACTCGACGGTCAGCTGGCAGGCCATGTTGTCCCCATTTGTCGCATGCCCGACGTGGCATCACACAGTCAGTATGTGGCGCAGCGTGTCCTGGGGCGTGTGCCTTTGTGAAGGGTGACTTCTGGCCGGCGCAGCTCCGGAGAGTGTCCACGCTATTGCATCGGGAGCACCCGACGAATTCCGTCGCGGATTGAAATCGCTTGCCATTCTCCACTCGCCTCGGGGTACCGTGTCGGCAATACTGGGACGGAACCATCGCGAGGCGAAGCAGCGTGACCGATGCATCGACCGATTCCGAGCCAGTCACCCTGCCCTGCGCGAACCTCGACGCGGCGATTGCGTTCTACACGCACGAACGCGGCTTCCGCCTCGACATGATCATGCCGGCGGATGCTCCGCACACCGCGCTTGTTTCGCGCGGCGCAATCACCCTGCGGCTCCAAGCTCCTCGCGGCCACGACGTGCCTGCTGCATTGCCCGCGAACTGGCCGGCATTGGTACTGCGTCGTGCCGCCGACAATTGCGCATGGCCCGAAGGCCGCGCTGGCATGCAATACCGCGACCTGATTCCCGGGCGCGTTGGCGGAGGGGTCATCGCGTCGCACATCCGCATTCCCGCTGGCGGCCCCGTGTCCGACTATGTGCACTACCACAAGGTCGGCTTCCAGATGATCCATTGCCGCCGTGGCTGGGTGCGCGTCGTGTACGAAGACCAGGGCCCTGCCTTTGTAATGCATGCCGGCGATTGCGTGCTTCAGCCACCGACCATTCGCCATCGCGTGCTCGAATCGTCGGCGGGCCTGGAAGTCATCGAAGTGGGCAGTCCTGCCGTACACGAGACCTGGCACGATCACGCGATGGAACTGCCCACGTCGCAGCTCGCATCCGAGCGTACATTCGGCGGACAACGCTTCGTTCGCCACCGCGCCAGCAATGCAGCATGGCACCGGGCCGGCGCGTCCGGCTTCGAATTCAGCGACAGCGGGATTGCCGATGCCACCGATGGCCGTGCGAGCGTACGCGTGTTGCGTGCGACATCATCCACCAACCCGCACGCGGCCTATTCTGCGGCGCGCGATCGTGACAAGGATGTCGTTTTCATGTTCGTCCTCGGCGGCCAGTTGCAGTTGCGCTGCGAAGCCTTCGGCTTGCACACTCTGCAAGCGGACGATGCCTGTACGCTTCCCCCAGGCATCGACTATGTCGTGGACGCGACAGCACCGTGCGAAATCCTCGAAGTCGTCATGAACTTCGCTTCATTTTCAGCTTGAACATCGTTGCCCAGCCTTTCGGACCCTGCATCTCGCTCCAGGCCTCGTACGAAGTAGCGTCGATCAGGGTCCAGCGCACCCGATAGGTCATCGCATCACCATCGGCTACGTATTGGGTCGCTGGGAATACCAGCGCCTGCGGCGTGCTCTCGACCGTCCCGCGGCTGATGCCGCCGTGGTTTTCGAAATAAAGGAATTCGACGCGCTTGGCTGCCGAGTCCCAGTAGTAGGTTGCCTCTCCGATATAGTCCGGCACGCCCGCAGCGTGCACGGTGTGTGTATCGCGCAATGCCTTTCCATCATAAAGCCACACGAAGCAGTGCTCGTCTGTCCGCTTGCCATCGGGGAAGTCGCCCTTCCAGCAATGACCTGCGAGGAAGGCCATCGGCTTGAGCGCATCGATCGGCGCAGCGAAGGCCGCGGCGGGCAGCAACAACACACAGCAGACCAGGTTACGCATGGTGCACCTCCTCGGGGTTGGAAAATGTCCTGCTGGGGTCCGCGCAATCGATACCCGCTACGCATTGCGTTTGTTCCGTGGCGCTTTTCGCTTGCTCGACGCCGCGCGTTTCGTCGGGGCAGCGCAGCGTGCGTCCTGCAACAGGTAGTCGAAGTAGCGACGCAGTTGCCGCACCGCATTGTCGAAGAACACCACGTCACGATGGGTGCGCGCCTGCATCACGCCACCTTCCATCGTGGTCAACACGAATTCCGCGAGTTGGCGCTTTGCTGTCTTCTTCGGCAGGCGCTCACCCGCGGATGCCAGACACTGTTCGACCGCATCCACCCAGGCGTTGAAGTTTTCCGCCATGGCGAGGCGAATCGGCGGATCGGGCTCGTGGATCTCCAGTGCCAGCGATCCGATCGGACATCCATACACGCAGTCGGTCTGCACGATGCTGGCGCGATAGCGCGCCAGCAGTGCAAAGATCCGTTCGATCGGATCGTCGATACCCAGCCACGCAGGCGCAAGCAGCATCGGGCCGATGCCTTCCCGATACATCTGCAACACCGCGAGTAGCAGGTCCTGCTTGCCCGGAAAATAGTGATACAGGCTGCCGCTGTTCACCTTCGCCACATTCAGTACATCGGCGATGCTGGTCGAGCCATAGCCTTTTTCCCAAAACAGTTGCATGGCCGTCAGGAGCAGGCGATCGCGCGTCGTGGATGGGTCTGTCATGAGAGTTGATTGATTGTTCAACTAACAATAGGAAAGCAGGACGCGCCTGTCAAGGGTTCGTGCAAACGTCGCCCGGTATCGCCCGCCCGAACTGGCCATGCGATGAGTCCGGCCGGGCGATTCCCCATCGGGAGTGGCAACAAGGCGACGCCAGAATTGGCGAGCCCTCACGGTCAGCTTCGTTTTGCTGGTCAGCGCGATCGCATTTTTCTTCTATATGCTTTCGATCGCATCGAAGTCGAGCGATCCGGCGGCATTGATTCTGGCCGTGGGAGCCGTTGCCGGAGCCAATTGCGGCGGCTGCGTGGCGATGATCATCGTGGGACTGATCGGCAGGAAGGACCAGGAACGCCAAGAGAAGTCCTTGATGGACCCACGCAGGCGTCAAGAGTGTCTTGCAGATTCCCTGCGTTTCAGTTCGCAGACGCCTCGGAATATCTGATGGCCTTGCAGTCCTGGTTCGGAATCGGCGTTTCGGAATAGCCGACGTTCCCTGGCTTGCTTCCGCTGCATCGGTACATGGTGCGGTCCGACGCGGTGGAGACCGCCTCGGTGTATCCGAACAGCAACTTGGCCCCTGCGCTTTGCGGAGGCGGCACGTTGGTATAGGTGTTGATGCCGTTCCTGGTGTACTTGTACACGGAGCCCTTGGTCACATGTGCGCCCGCCGGGATCGTGATCTGCTGCCCAGACGTCGCGTATTGGACAACCTGCGCCGGGCTCGGTGGCTTCGCCGCGACCGCCGGGGCCGCAGGCAGCATGGCCGGCACCTGGATATACCGCGTCTGCACATAGTCGGATTGGTCGTCGGCGAAACCAGCGTCTTCCTGGTCGACGTACGCCTGCTGGCCGTACAACGGCAGGGCGTACACAACGGGCACCCGATGCAAGTGAGGAAACATGTCCCGATCCCGATCCCGATCCCGATCGCGGTCGCCGCCACTCATGCCGAATCTCCAGCCGTTGTCGGGTCCGGTCCTTGGCAGCGATGACCGCGGGACAAGCTGCGCATTCGAGCCCATGCTTGTCTGCGACGCGAACTGCGCGCCCGGCATGTTGCCACCGGCGTCCGCTTGCGCACACACAACCAGTCCGGATACAGCAGCACACAGCAATAGCGCGCGCATGGTCCCTTCCTCCCGTTGCAGGTGATAGGCGGCGCGCTGCGGGATTCGGAAAAGCCAATGCTCGGCAACGCGGCAATGTCCACACTGCGCGTATTGGCGGACCGCTTCAAGGGACAACGCATGTCCCGTTCAACTGCCGTCATGCGGGCAGTCAGATTCGTGTCGGCTTGAGGCTTGCGCCCTTGCCGCGGGCAATCGATAGTCGCGGATTCGCGGGCCACGTTTGATCACGGTCCACAGTCGCCACAGGCGTCGTCGATTGGAAATCCTGGACCGCTTTCGCCATCCGCGCCACACCAACTCCACAGGAGCAACCCGTTGCCACGTGATCTCGAAAAAATCCGATTGGGGCAGCAGAATTACGGCGCTCCCGCGGCACAGGTCAAGTCAGCGATGGGCGAGCTGCTTCGCACTGCCGACTTCGCGGGACTGCGCCCGGATGCACTCATGTGCTACTTCGACAAGCTGATCGGGTCGGGCCTGCCCCGCGTGATGCACAAGGACCTCTCGCTACAGGACCTGCAGGCGCTGTCTCCCGATGAAGTGAAGGGAGCTGTGATCCTGCTGATCCGCGATTTCCTGCGCCGCTACCGCGATCGCCTGCATGCCGATGGAATCGTTGCCAACGGCATATACGACTGGGAATGGGTGGAGATGTTCACGGTGCGGCTGCTCGAGGCTTCCGACACGCCGGTGGAGCCTTACGTGCAGTGGACTACGCAACACAGCGCAGCCGGGGAAGAAGACTCGCACGCGCTCGTGACCGGCTTGGCGCGGCAGCTTCGCATGGATTCGAAGACCTTGTGGGACTTCCACCTGGCCATGTGCGGCGTCGTCGAAGAAGACGTCTTGAACATCGCTAAGGCGTTGCCCGTGGCGGCGTCGGCGCAGGCTTCCACGGACGTGGCCGGGATGTCAGCACGAGGGATTGAACCTTCCGATCAACAGCGACCGCCTGGACGCGAGTCGCCGCTCAGGCGCCTGCTTGCGTCTCTGGCGGGTGTGGCGGTGGCAGTGGCCATTGTCGCTGGCAATGAATACGTGGGATCGCGCGTCTTTCCGGTGCCGACAACCCTGGATATGCACAACACCGCCGCAGTCAATGCCTTCATTGCATCGCTGCCCGTCACCGCGCTGCTGGTCGTCTTGTTCGGTTAGTTCGTCGCGACGCTGGTTGGCGGCTGCGTTGCTTTGCGCCTCGCAATCGTTGCTGGCAACCGGCCTGCGTGGATGGTCGCACTGGCATTGACAGCTGCCGCACTCGTGGACCTGACATCGTTTGCACATCCGCCGTGGTTCTGGATCGCGGCGCTTGTGCTCATACCCGGTGCTGCAACCTTGGCGAGCATGCTGTGCGGCAAGCGCAATGGGTAGAATAGCGATGGGCCGAAGAAGCTGCCAGTGACTGCTGCTGGGGCGCACAGAAGTGCTTCACGTACCGTTCGATCGGGATCAGTTGCCCGCGATCAGCGTGTCGAAGACCGCTTTGCGGGCGATGACGTCCTTGCCATAGTTTTTCCCGGTCGTATGGGCATCGCTGTCGCCTGCATGGGCAGCAGCGATCGCGCGGGCAATGCCGCAGTTGTAGCCGCTTGCCGAAACCTGCAATTGCTGGTCGCTGGTCCAATCCGGGAATGCCCGCTGCGCCTGCGCGATGTTGTCGGCGAGCAGTTGCGCGCCGAACGCGATCAGCGGGTCAGGATTGGTCGTCCAGCTTCCGTTGTCGCGCGCCTGTTGCGCAATCGCGTGCTGGATATCGATCTGGACGATGCCGACACCGTGGGCCTCGCCGTCCTTGAAGTCGCCAAGTTCGTTCACGCAATTTGTCTCGCGACTCGCGATCGCGCAGTAAAGCGATGTCGGGAAGCCCCGTGCGATCGCCTGAGCATCGAGCTTGTCATAGAAGCCGGTTCGACGCAGGCGCTTCAACTGCTTCGAAAGAAGGGCCGTGCTCGGGGTGGTCAAGACGTTCTCCAGGGCAACATCGTCGGGCAAGAATGGCCATCGGGGCAGCATGGCTGTCGGTCGCAGGCGCCCCGCACGACTTAAATCACGCCAGTAGTGCGCAGTGCAATTACCTGGCCGCAGTCGTGCTTAAAGCCCTGCTAACATACTGCGTCATGCCAGTGTCGCACTGCTAATGGCAATTGCATCCTTAGCGCTGCTGTACAAATTCGATATAGCTGGCCTAACTAACAGCAGAGCTGACAGGCCGGATCCAGGCCCACGTACACCATGCATGCCTGTAACAACCCGCCTCCCACCGCTCAGGGAGGCAGGATCGCCGTCGCCCGATCCCGGACTTTCCTGGCAAGCACAACACCAACCTTGAACGCTCTATCCGCGACCTCTTCCTTCTGCGTGTCGCCGCTGGCGTTCGCGAATCCCTGGAAAAACACCTTGAAGACTTGCTTGATCGAATCGGAGTAAGCCTCTTCGATGTAGTCTTTGTCGCCCATGTAACGATCTCCAGCTCAGGTCGTCCGCGACCATAGCATTCGATCCCTCCTGGACGCACCCGAATTCCTCGAAGATCAAATCGCATCCTCTTCGGTCGCACAGGCACGCCGTCATATGGAATGCGGCCTTCGGTCGGCTTTCCGTGGCAACAGTTACAATGACCATGGGGAAGTACGGGGTGCTGACATGTCGATAACGGCCGCGGATCAGGTGACCGATCTGCTGGATCGCTGGCGGGCCGGAGATCGCGCCGCCGAATCGGACCTGATGGAACACATCTATCCGGCATTGCGGGCGATGGCGCAACGCGAAGTAGGTGCAGCCGGTTCGGGCAAACTGACCATGCGCGCCACCGAACTGGCCCATGAAGCCTATTTGCGCCTGCTCGACCAGCGTTCTCCATGGCAGAGCCGCGCGCATTTCCTGGCCATTGCCGGGCGCACGATCCGGCGCGTGGCGGTCGATCTGGTTCGCCAGCGCCAAGCAGAGAAGCGCGGCGCGCTTATCGATTTCGTGACGTTCGACTGGCACGACGAGAGGGGCCATCCGTCCAGTGCGGACACCGTGGACTTACTCGCGCTTGACACTGCGCTCGAAGCCCTTGCCAAACGCGATTCGGTGGCCGCGGAAGTGGTCGAGCTGCGCTATTTCTCCGGCCTCAACAACGACGAGGTGGCGGAAGTGATCGGTATCGGCGTGGCCACGGTCGTGCGGCATTGGCGGTTCGGGCGCGCGTGGCTGCACTCGCGTCTGTGATCGCGCCCCATTGCGCAACTGCATGAGCGATCCCATGGACACCGGGCAATGGCAGCGACTGAATGCGCTGTTCGACAACGCGATCGGCCTGGATGCGGCCGATCAGGCCGAGCTGTTGCAAACCACCGCATGCGGGGACGCCGATCTCGCGCAGGCGCTCGCGGCGCTGCTCGCGGCGGACGCCAGCCACCACGCCCACACGTTCGAGCACCGCGCGCGCGTGCTCAAGGATTCGCTGGCCGCCATCGACGCGCCGGGCGTGGCCATCGGCGATCGCGTCGGTCCATACGTGCTGCGCGAAAAACTCGGGCACGGCGGCATGGGCGTGGTGTTCCGCGCCGAGCGAGCCGACGGCCAGGTGCGCCAGGAAGTCGCGCTGAAGATCGTGCGGCGTGCTCTGCTCGGTGCGAATGGACGCGAACGCTTCCTGCGTGAGCGCGAGATCGTCGCCGCATTCGCGCACCCGTCCATAGCGCGCATGCTCGATGTCGGTGAGACCGCGGATGGATCGCCTTATCTGGCGATGGAGCTGATCCGCGGCCTGCCCATCACCGACGCGTGCGACGCGCGCCGTCTCGGTGCGCGCGAGCGCATCGCGGTGTTTGTGCGCGTGTGCGAGGCGGTGCAGCACGCGCACGCAAACCTGGTGCTACACCGCGACCTGAAGCCAAACAACGTGCTGGTCGGCGACGATGGCAACCCGAAGCTCATCGACTTCGGGATCGCCAAGCCGCTGACGCTGCTCGCGGACGACGAGCACCAGCAAACCGCTACTGCGCACCGCTTCTTTTCGCCAAGCAACGTGGCTCCCGAACAACTGCGCGGCGAGCGCGTCGGGGTGGCCTGCGACGTCTACCAGCTCGGCACCCTGCTGCACGAACTGCTGTGCGGCTCCACGATATTCGATGCATCAGGGCTCACGGCTGGACAGCTGGAACTGCGGATCCTCGGTGCCTCCCCCGAAGCGCCCAGCGCGCGTGCGGCGCGCGCAAGCGACGCGGTCGCGCACGCGCATGGTGCTGCGACACCGGCTGCAATTGCACGCGAGCTGCGCGGCGACCTCGACGCGATCGTCGCCCACGCACTGCGCAAGGTGCCAAGCGAGCGCTATGGCTCGGTCGAGCAACTCGCGGACGACCTGCAACGCTACCTCGATGGACGCCCGGTGGCGGCCCTGCGCGGCCGGCGCTGGTATCGCGTGCGCAAGTACCTGCGACGGCATGTGCTGGCCGTGGGCGCCGCCGCCGCAGCAGTCCTGCTGGTCGCCGCGTTTGTCACCACACTGTGGATCCAGGCGCAGCGGATTGCGCGCGAACGCGATCTTGCCCGACACGAACGCGACCACGCCGAGCACGTTGCGCAGTTCCTGACCGATGTGTTCAAGGCGGCTGATCCAGCCGAAGCACTCTCGCGCGACCAGCCGATCGGCACCGTGCTCGACAACGCCCGCAAGCGCCTCGCCGGACAACTGGGCGAAGAGCCGGGCCAGCGCGTGCGCATACTTGGCGTGCTCGCCGGCGTCTATGCCAGCCTGGACGACCGCAACACCGCGCTGGCCTTGCTCGACGAAGCGCAAGGGATCATCGGTCACACACCTACTCTCGCTCCACGGATCGTGCTTGCCTACGAGATGCAACGCGCGCGGTTGCTGGGCGATCGCGGCGAACGCAAGGCGCAACGCGACTTCGCGAACCGGGCGCTCGCCTTGCAGCGCGCACTCGGCGACAGCCCCGGCAAACAGTGGGAGGCCCGCGTCCTGCTGGCCGATTCACTGGCGGATCGGGGCATGAGCGTGTCGCTCGATGCGATGGAAACCCTGTTGCGCGAACTTGCGCACGACCCCGATGTCAGGCCCGTCGACTACGCCCGAGAGCAGGTGCAACTTGGGCAAGGCTATGCAATCGCGAATGCGACCGCGAAGGCCGAGCCGATGGTGCGACAGGGCCTGAAAACCCTGGAGGCAAAGCTGCCCTCCGACCATCCCGATGTCCTCAATGCCCGCAGGTCGCTGGCAGACCTGATGAACTTCAATCTCAATCGCCCAGCAGAGGGCGCGACCATCATGAAGGACGTGATCGCGCGCCAGAAGCGCGTGTTTGGCGAGCGTTCAAGCTCGGTTGCCGATTCCCAGATTACCCTCGGGATGGCCTACATGCAGATGCATCAGCTGGACGAGGCGGTGGCTGTGACGAAGGCCGGATGCGACATCCTGCACGAGGTGCACACCCGACCCCACCAGTCTCTATTGAGATGCCTGTCGACCCTCGGCAATCTTTATGAGTTGAAGGGCGGCAAGCTCGATCTGGCCGCGGGCACCTACACCGAAGCCGCGAACGTCGCAGCGGCCCTCGATGGCGAGAACAGCAACGATGCGCTGAAGATGCGTGGGGAGGTCGGGCACATCCGTACCCTGCAGGGCCGCCTGGACGAAGCCGAGCGACTGCTCGCGCCGATCAACCACGGGCTGGACCTGCGTTATCCCGACTTTGCCCAACTCGTGATCTTTTATGCCGACGTCCTGCACCGCCAGCATCGCGATGCCGAAGCAGCTGCGGCGCTCGATCGCATCGACGCGATGCTGAAGAAGTATCCGGACCAGCTGGACGACGAAAACGCAACAGCCGCCACGTTGCGCATGGCGATCGCCGCCGGGAAGTGAGACTGCGGCCGCGGGTTCCGGCCGATCCGTGATCTGCTCCGTCGAATTGCCAGCCGAACAAGCGAACGTGTTGTCCGGCGATTGCGTATGGAAGCGCCGCAGTTCCGGGGCGATCTCCAGCGGTGCATGCGAGATGCGCCCGCTCTGCGATGTGAATCGCCCAAAGACCACCTGGGAGCCGTGCGGATCCAACAGATCCCCGTCGGATCCATGCAACAGCGCAGGATTTCCACATGGATCGCGATAATTTCCGTGTGTTTTTCAGGCGGATCTACCCTTTTCCCGAGCGGATCCGCCGGTTGCTCCCAGAAGCCGGGTGGACTTGCTAGCTCGCTGATGAGAAATTTTGGGGAGCCATATGGATTCTCGCTGGAAACGCACAACAGCCGATGAAATCTCATGGGATCGCCGCGAGACCCGCCGACAATTTTCGCAGTCCATACGGAAATCTTGCGTTGCTGTAGGTTTTCGTGGAGATCGGTAGAACAAGGCTGAGGATTCATACAGCAATTTCCGAAATCCGCTGGGTTTGCTGGCTCGTTGATGAGAGATTTCGCGGAGTCACCCGGCTCCCCACGGGAAACGTACAACACCCGACGAAATCTCATGGGATCGCCGCGAGATCCGCCGGACAAACGGAGCCATCCGACGGAAGTCTTGCGTAGCTGTATGGATTTCGTGGAGAGCTGTAGAACAAAGCAGAGGATCCATACAGCAATTTCCGAAATCCGCCGGACATTTTCGCCTGGCGGGGCACCGGAGACGTCGGGATCGTGCTGGCCAATCCAGCTCTATTCGTTGGCCGGGGCGTCTGTCGTATCAAAACGGGAACGCCGGGTTGACCTGTGGGGCTTAAGGCAAAAGGCGTGGTTCGCACAACTTCCACTACTGACTCGACAGCGCGTGGATGCACGTCACCGCACCCTTCCACCTTTGCTGTATCCGGGGCACCTCGCCACACATCAACTCACCTTCCTGCGCGGTCACGCCCCAGAAGATCAAGCGGACCTCCCGTTCGGACGACGTGCCCGGGGTAGCGCTCACGTAGTTCGCGAACGTGGGCTTGTTGTCGAACAGCTTTGCGTTGCGTGCATCCAGATCCGACTTGCACTCGGAAGACACCAGCTTCCATTCTGGTGCGTCATCGCGCTGGTTGTTCTCGACGTTGTCCTCCAGCTTCGTGGACGCGCTTCGGCAATCCGCCAGATCAAACGTCTTGGCGTAGGTCACCATATCGATGGTCCTGTCGTGGAACTGCGTCCTGAAGCGAATCACGGCATACACCGGATTCGCGATCACACGCGGAGCGCCGCCTACACCGAGGTTGAACTGCCCAGACTTTCCCACGTAGTACAACGCACCCACCACGAGCAGAAAAACAATCAGCTTCTTCATCAATTCGACATCCGTTGTGACACGCGATACCGCTTCACCTGGGAGCATTCTGCCAGAGGCACGAACTCATTCCCGGCAAACCCGCTCACCTGGGCGACAGTCATGCGGATGCCGGAAGTCAGTCCGCTGTCTTTCGCCGAGGTTCAACGCAAGCCGCACGTGCATCACTTTGCTGCTGCGTGCCAGATCGGCCCCTGCCGAATGGCACTGCACCCCAACGCCATGGCCGCCATACTCGTTGCAACTCGATCGGAAGACGCCATGGCTTCGCGCGATTCCATCGGGCAACAGGGGTCGGCCGCCGTGAGTTCCCGGATCGTCGTGCTGTTCACAGCGTTGTCGCTCGGATTCGCGGCGCTCTATTGGCTGCTGATCGCGCTGGCGCAACACGCCATGTTGCCATTCGCATTCGGGCCCTTCGACTTCTCGCTCGATCACAGCTCCGTGCCGGGCATGTGCCTGGCGCTTGTCTTGCGCGTATTCGGCCCAGCACTGGCTGCGGTCATGGCGTTGGGTTACCTGCAAGGTCGCCCCGGACTGTCCGAGCTGTGGCAGTCAGTGACACGCTGGAGATTGCCGGGCCGCATGTACGCACTTGCATTCTTCGGGCCTGTCGTCGCCATCAGTCTGGTCGTCGCTGTCGCATGGCCACTGGGGCTGCTCAAGCTGCTGCCTGAACTCATCCATCCTTCGCGCCTGCTGATTTTCTTTCCGATGATGCTGGTCTTCGACGGTCCGCTGGGTGAAGAGGTTGGTTGGCGCGGAGTGCTGTTGCCGCAACTGCTCAAGCAAGTCGACGCAATCAGGGCGAGCCTGTTGGTGGGCTGCGTGTGGTTTGCCTGGCACATCCCGTTGTATCTGGCCGACGGAAAGGATTTGCATCCGCTCAGCTTCTTCGTCGAAGTGGTGAGCCTCTCGGTTATCACGACCTGGTTCTTTCTGAAGTCCGGCGGAAGCACCGCCATGGCGATCTTCTTCCACAACGCAACCAACTACGCACAGTTCCTACTCATCAAGTCGTTCCGCATCGAGGATGCCGATTTCGCCACGGTTGAAATGATCTACGACAGCTTGCTGGTCGCTGTGGCGATTGTTGCAGCCCTCGCGTTGCATCGAAACCGCAGTGCTCGCTCCCTTTGAGGGGTCGCCAGAGTCGCCGCGTGCACTGGATCCCTGTTCAGCGCAGGGCGAAGTTCCATCCTGCAAGATTCGACGGTTAGACGCCGATGGCGCGCCGCCATTCGAAGGAAAGGAGTCCTGCACCATGAACCTGCGTATCCCCCTGCTCGCACTGGCCGTCTCCTGGGCGGCCATTTGTTTCTCACCCTCCGTCCTGGCATTCCAGGACAGCACCCAACCGGCCCCTGCAAGCCAGCCATCGCCGCGCGATGACGATGCGCAAGACCATGTCGCGCTGCATCAGGACGCGCATGCGGCGGGGCAGGAGATCAAGGAAGGTGCGCACAGCGTCGGCCATGCAATCGACAATGGCGCCCACCACGTCGGCAATGCCATGCACCGCACTGCCCACTGGCGCCGCTACCACGTCTGCACACACTACTGGCACCACCATTGCACGCGCTGGGCGCGTCGCCACGACAGCTGACGGCAGTACGCGGATCGGCGACGCCCAGGCAGTGGCTGCGCGTCGGACTGCCGAGTCACTTTCCCTTGGCATCAACCGCCTGGTGTGTGCCGATGACGCCTGAGAAACGCCCTGCCAGGCGCGCGCTGTGAGCCGTCACGATGCTCCATGCGGCGGTGAGTCTGCACTCGCTCAGGACTTCGCCTTCCTCGAAACTTTCGACTTTCCGGAACTGTTGAGGGCGAGCGCCTCGCGGATCAGCGCCTTGAAGGCGGACGCGTCGATTTCCTCCTCTTCGTGGATGTCGATAGCGCGGCGAGCATTTCCGTCCAGACTCGAGTTGAACAGACCAGTCGGATCTTTCAGGGACGCGCCTTTGGCGAAGGTCAGCTTCACGATCTTCTTGTAGGACTCGCCAGTGCAGATGATGCCGTCGTGCGACCAGACCGGAGTGCCCATCCACTTCCACTCCTCGACCACTTCCGGGTCTGCCTCGGCGATGAGCTTGCGCATCCTGTCGAGGGCTTCCCCGCGCCAATCGCCAAGATCGGCAATTCTTTTCGAGATGAGTTCCGATGCGGACCCGCTTTCATTCGCGCCTGGCTTTTTCATGTTCTCATCCTGCAATGGATACGCGTTTCGATCTCATTCTGGGACCACCGCTCCTGGACCATCGAGCTCCAGGAGATGTGCCGTCCGTGGTGACCAGCTTGCCCCGATCCGGTCGAAGGAACCATTTGCGCAGATCGCCAAGGTCTATCATCCGGGGGCCGGCATTGCGCCGCGTGCGCACGATTGCAATGGAACAGAGGGATCCAATCACTTCCACCTTCCTCGCCGACGATTCGCTACGCCTTCATCTTCCACCCAGTCCTGAAGATCCACCACACCGCAATCAGGCAGGCCGCCATGAAGCCGACAATCGCCATCGCGCTCACCATCACATTGACATCGGCCAGGCCGTAGAAGCTCCAGCGGAATCCGCTGATCAGGTACACCACGGGATTGAACAACGCGATCTTCTGCCACGCCGGAGGCAGCATGCTGATCGAATAAAACGCGCCGCCAAGGAAGGTCAGCGGCGTGACGACCATCAGCGGGATCACCTGCACCTTCTGGAAGTCGTCAGCCCATAGCCCGATGATGAAACCGAACAGGCTGAAGGTGACCGCGGTCAGCAGCAGGAAGCACAGCATCCATAACGGATGCGCAATCTCGTAGGGAACGAACACGCGCGCGGTGCCCAGGATCAGGAAGCCGAGCATCACCGACTTGCTGGCGGCGGCGCCGACGTAACCGAGCACGACCTCGAAATATGATACCGGCGCCGAGAGCAGCTCGTAGATCGTGCCGGACCATTTCGGCAGGTAAATGCCGAACGACGCGTTGGAAATGCTCTCGTTCAACAACGCGAGCATGACCAGGCCGGGGATGATGAAGGCGCCATAGCTGATGCCGTCGACCATGCCCATGCGCGAGCCGATTGCCGCGCCGAACACGACGAAATACAACGACGTCGACAGCACCGGCGACGCGATGGACTGGGTGATGGTTCGAAACGTGCGCGCCATCTCGAAGCGGTAGATCGCGCGCACCGCATGCCAGTTCATGCCGCCACTCCTTTCGCGTTCGCATGCACCAGGCTGACGAAAATGTCCTCGAGCGAACTCTCGCTCGAATGCAGATCCTTGAACACGATGCCCTGCCCCGCCAGCGCGCCCAGCAACGCGGCGATGCCGGTGTCCTCGCCCTGGGCATCGAAGGTGTAGACAAGGCTGTGGCCATCGTCGATGAGTTGGAGCGGCAAGGATGTCAATGCTTTCGGAATGCGCTCGAGCGGATGCTGCAACTGCAGCGTGAGTTGCTTCTTCCCCAGCTTGCGCATCAGCACGGCCTTGTCTTCGACCAGGATCAGCTCACCCTTGCTGATCACGCCGATGCGATCGGCCATTTCCTCGGCCTCCTCGATGTAGTGCGTGGTCAGGATGATGGTCACCCCGCTCGCACGCAGGTCGCGCACCATGCGCCACATGTCGCGGCGCAACTCGACGTCAACGCCAGCGGTCGGCTCGTCGAGGAACAGGATCTTCGGCTCGTGCGACAGCGCCTTGGCGATCAGCACGCGCCGCTTCATGCCACCCGACAGCGTCATGATCTTGCTGTCCTTCTTGTCCCACAGCGACAGTTCCCGCAGCACCTTCTCCAGGTGTGCGCTATCGGGCGGCTTCCCGAACAGCCCGCGACTGAAGTTGATCGTGGCCCACACCGTTTCGAACGCGTCTGTCGACAACTCCTGCGGCACCATCCCTATCAACGCACGCGCCGCACGGAATTCCGAGACAATGTCGTGGCCGTCGGCGAGCACCGTGCCGCTGCTGGCATTGACGATGCCGCAGACGATGTTGATCAGAGTGGTCTTGCCTGCACCGTTCGGACCCAGCAAGGCGAAGATCTCTCCGCGCCGGATGTCCAGATCGACCGACTTCAACGCCTGGAAGCCGGAGGCGTAGGTCTTGCTGATGTTCTTTATCGAGATGATGGGTGACATCCGGCGCTCATCAATGACGGAAGGCATCCATCCTAGGGAAGGTCTGAACAAGTCGCCCGAAGTGTGTTGAAATTGGATCGGGCGAACAAGGGCTGCATTGCATGGACCAGATGAGCTTCGGCGATGCGGAATACGCCGCCAAGAAGAAGACGACGCGCCGCGAGGTGTTTCT